>JAZRXM010000033.1:0-72291 GCA_045600205.1 Oscillospiraceae bacterium
CTTCCAGAGGCTTCCTCGTTGATAAAAACGGAAACGAGCTTCGCCCGACAAAAGTTGAAGCTCCCGAATGGCGCTCTGTTTTCCTCAAGGACTCCACGGGTTATTATGCGGATCCGTTCACGTTCTATTTTGAGGCAGGCAATGTCCATACAGGCAGCCGCAAACATTTGCGCTACCGCGTGGACCCCGCCGACAATCAACTGAAAATCGAAGTCTGGCGCAAAGATCTTTGCTACGAGTTGGTGCAGGACGCCATCGAAGCAACTGCAACCGTACCGCTGACTGAGGAAGGGTTTCAGCAAATGCTGGATTTCCTGCAAGAGGAGTACGACAAAAAATAACCGAAACAGCATGATTTTCATATCCACCGAAAAAATGCTTGCATTTCCCGCAACGGTGTGCTATAATAATATAGATTGAGCGGGCAATGCCGCGCAATACCGAAAACCAAATTCCGTCAGGAGGATTTCAAAATGATACATTTTCGCAAATCCGCAGCGTTTCTGCTTTCCGCAGGTATGCTGCTTTCCGCAGTCACATTCTGCGGTTGTAATAAAAAGGACGAATCTTCTTATGGTGAGCCGACCTACGCGCCGGTAGTCCCCGCAAACCCCATCGGCGAGGATGTTGCAGGTACCAAGACCGAAGGCAAAGCCGGCGACACGCTGGATTATGACGGCAAGGTCACCGCAACACTCAGCAAGGTCATTGAACTGGATGCAAAGTCCGGTACAGGCGGAAAGATCATGATCGCTGAAATGACCATTTCCAACAAGAGCGACAAGGCGATCGACTGCTCTACCGCAACACATTTTGGTCTGATTTCCGACGATTCCGAGGAAAGCCTCAGCGATGTGGTCGATATCAGTGCTGCAATTTTCGCTCGTCAGTACTATACTGCACTGAACAGCGATATGGTTGCACTCAACCAGCAGGTCGCAGCAGGTGAAACCATCAATGGTTATGTTACATTCAAGGCACCCGCTAATTATAAGGAATTGAAGCTGGTTTATACGCCTTATAAGTATTACAGCAACGATAAGGTGCTTTTCGATATCACTCCTGATCTGGTTTCGCACTATGTCCAGAGCATTACACCTGCCACCGAATAATTTTTTCACAAAACCGCACCGCCCTCTGAGCAATCAGGGGACGGTGCTTTTTTATGCATATTTTTCATTTTTCGGGGTACAACAGAATTAAGGCAATACCGCACAAAGTTGGCAGGCTGCCCGAAAATAAGCGGAGGTTTTCTATGATCGTCAGTTTTTTGCGTGCTTTGATCCTGTATCCCGTGGTAATTTTTGCCGTGCGTCTGATGGGGAAACGGCAAATCGGCGAATTGCAGCCGACAGAACTCGTCGTGACCATTCTGATTTCCAACATTGCAACGCTCCCGCTGGAAAATCAGGAATTGCCCCTGCTTCACGGACTGATTACCGTCCTGTCGCTGGTCTGCTTTGAGGTGCTGATGTCCTTCTGGACGCTCCGTTCACGTAAAATGCGCCGTCTGGTATCGGGCAAGCCGCAAATCATCATCCGCGATGGAAAAATTCTCCAGTCCGCCATGGCAGAACTGCGGCTCTCTCTGGAAGATCTGATGACCGCACTGCGCGGCAATCAGATTTTTGACGTATCACAGGTGCAATTCGCAATTGTTGAAACCAACGGTTCCGTTTCGGTCTTTCCCAAACAGGCATATCAGCCTGTCACCTGCGGAGATCTGCAAATCAGCGGAAGTACAGGCAATCCGCCTGAAATCCTGATTGCTGACGGCTGTATCAGCCGTGAAGGAATGCGGGCTGCGGGCTATCCGCGGGAAAAACTGAAGAATCTGCTGAAAAAGAAGCAACTGAAGCCATCGGATGTATTCCTGCTGACTGTCAGCGAAAACGGCACTGAGCAACTGATCCGAAAGGAGCGTGCCCGCGCATGAAACAACCGAGAGTCGTGATTGCATCGTGTCTGCTTGCCGGCATCATCGGACTTTCTGTCTGGTCAGGTCTGTGCATTCGGAATGAGTGCAGGCTGCTGTCAGGACAGATTTCCCGCATTGCCGTACTGGTTTCCGAGGAAGCACCTGATGAAATTGTCGTATCTGCGATGGATGAGATGGCAGCATACTGGAAAACCGTCCGTATCAGGCTGATGCTGTTTCTGCCAAGCAACGAGCTGGAACCGCTGGACAGTTCTGTTGCCAAGCTCCTGCCGATGTACCAGGCGGATTGCGATGAACTGACCGCAGAACTTTCTTCCCTCGGAGCGGCTTTTTCACGCCTGCGCCGTGAAGAATTCATGGTGCTGTAAAAAAATAAAAGCAGCCGCTTCCTTTCGGAAACAGCTGCTTTGAATGGGTGTGAAATTAAGCGTTCAGAAGCTTCATCAGCTGGGACTTCTTACGAGCCGCGCAGTTCTTGTGAAGCAGACCCTTTGCACAAGCCTGGTCAACACGCTTGATTGCATAACGGACAACAGCAGTCTTATCCTTGCCGCCAACCATGTTTGCCTTCTTGATTGCGGTTTTCAGAGCAGTACGGGTTGCACGGTTACGAGCAGCACGCAGTGCGTTGATCTTATCTCTTTTCTCAGGGGTCGGACGCTTCTTCGGTGCGTTTACACTTGCATTTGCCATTTTGGGTTACTCCTTTTTCTCGAATGTTCATAAAATCGAATCAGTTGGGAAAAGCAGCGTTCGGATATGCAAAACGGTTATGGCGGGACCTTTTTGCAAAGCGGGTGGGGACCGCAGTGTTCCATGCTGCAAAACCAAATACTATTCTACCATTTTCCGCCGAAAAAAGCAAGCATTCAGAGAGAAATTTTTTGGCGGATTTCGAGATTTCTTTTTGCTATTTTGCACAATGAAAGGGGCGATTTTCCATGCAGGAACATATGAGCCGTACCGACTTGGCTTTGGAACAGGCTGGCACCCTTTGTGATATGGAGGGCATTGCCATGCTGGAGCGCGGAAAAGCATTCCGCATTACGGAAATCACGATTGACTCCAATGAGCACGGTGCAAAAATCGGGCGCGGCAAGGGCAGATACCTGACATTGGAAGCGGAGCAGCTCAGTCATTTTTCCGCCGACTACCGCGAACAGACAGAGGAGCTTGCTGCGGAGCTCCGCAGTTTTCTGCCGTCAGGGGAAATACTGGCAGTCGGGCTGGGCAACAGCGATATCACCCCCGATGCACTCGGGCCTGCCACTGCCGCAAAGATCCTTGCAACGCGGCATTTGCGCACAGAGCTTGCCGCAGATAACGCAGACACGAGATTTTTACGAAATCTGCGTCCTGTGAGTGTCCTTGCGAACGGCGTTCTCGGACAAACAGGCATCGAAACAGCGGAACTCATAGCGGCTCTGCGTGATACCGTGCATCCGCAGGCAATCATTGCCATTGACGCCCTTGCCTGCTCGGATCTGCACCGCCTTGGCACGACCATTCAGATCTCGGATGCGGGCATTTCTCCGGGCAGCGGCGTACAAAACAGCCGCAAAGAACTCAGCGCGCGCACGCTCGGCATCCCCGTGATCGCAGTCGGCGTACCCATGGTCGTGGATATGCACACAATTGCGTCACATTACGCAGGGCAAGCAATCAACAGACAGCAAAACACCCTGCCCAATATGATGGTGACCCCGCGCGATATCGACAAATTGCTTTCCCGTGCATCGGACTTGCTGGCAGCAGCTCTGAATCTGGCACTGCACCCGCAGCTCACCTTCGCAGACATTGAGGCGCTTGCCTGAAATTTCCTGCGCATTTCCAAAAATCCTGCATATACTATCAGCAAGCGGCAAACATCGCTCCAAACCGACGCGGGAGTGGCATCCTCAACAGGCGTGCCCTAAGAACAGCTCCCTGCTGCGGGAGCTGTGCGTTTCGCTTTGAGATAGCGGCGGATGGGAAACAGAATCCCGTCCGCCGTCAGTTTTTCCGATATCATCTGAATAAATCGGCGGCGAGCGGCAACAATAAAGACGAAAGCCGACTCGGTTTTCCGCCACATCATCGAACACGAGAAAGGGAAATACTATGGATCAGAAACACTCATCCGCCATGAATGGCAAGGGCTTTTATACGGCGTTGACACTATGCGTTGCAATGGTAGGAGCTGCGTGCTTTTACGCATACAATCATCTGAGTACGCCAAGCCGCAGTCCGCTGCCCGAAAGCAGCTATACGCAGGCAGTCACCACTGCTCCCGTCAGCAAAACACATACCACGACCACCGCAGTCCAGCAGACCAAGCCTGCACCCGTCACAACCAAAGAAGTGCAGGAGGCTGCTGCGATTCTCAGGCGCACCACCACAGAAGCGGTCACCGCACCGCCTGCCCCCGCTATGACCAAAGCCCCCGTTGAAAAGCCGATCATCCCCGCAGACGGCGATGTATTACAGCCGTTCAGCGGCGGAGAACTGGTCAAATCTCCGACCACAGGTGTCTGGCAGACTCATAACGGTATGGACATCGGCGCACCGCTCGGCACAGAGGTGCTTTGTGCAGCTGACGGCACCATTTCCGCCATTGACCATGATGCGCTCTGGGGCGTGCGGGTTTCCGTACTGCACCCCGACGGCACCGTGACACGTTACAGCAATCTCAACGAGAATCTGAACGTGTTTGCAGGACAAAATCTGGAACGCGGCACCGTCATCGGTACGATTGGCGAAACCGCCGATGCCGAAAGCACCATGGATCCGCATCTGCACTTTGAGGTGCTGCAAAACGGAAAATTCTGCGATCCCGCTGCATTTTTTGCCGAATAACGTACACTCCGACGGAGCAATCATGTGCAAAGCCGCATGATTATTCGTCGGAGTTTTCGCTCTCCTGAGATTCATGGGCATTGTCGTAGAGATACATCTTATCATCAAAGCAGAGAAGATACCAACTGATGCTCGTATCTTCACTCATTTTGCTTCCCGTCATGGATTCTGTCACCGTAATGCCGTAGCAGGCGGTCAGATCAATGTCTTCGTCAAAATGTTTTTTCAGCACCTGCTCCATATCCGTGCGGGAACTTTCGGTCAGGTCATACAGATTGTCGATGCTCAGCTTAACCTTGTAGTCATCGCCGTATCGCTCACTGAAATAGGCATCATCCTCTTTGATAAAAGCGTCATAGTCCGAAACAACACTGCTGTCCGATGCCTGCTCTGCATTGTATGCATCGATCCATTTTTTCTCCGCTTCCTTGTAGAAATCAGGATAAGGAGCCATGCACTGTTCAAAACTACCCGCGTGCATTCCGAGGTAATAATCCTTCAACAGTGCTTCCGCATCCTTTACCACCTGCTGATATCGTTGCTCTACTTTCACGGCTTTGAATGACACAAAACCGTTCCCTTCTTTTTCGCAGCCCGTTATCATAGCGAAAGTGACAGCCAGCACCACAAAGCGGCGAATGATCTGCCCTTTTTTCATACATCATCCATCCTTTCACATATTCTTCATGGAATTTTTAGTATATCATAATTTTTCCCCGCCGTCAATCGTTGACAAGTGCTTTTTTTCTGTGGTATAATAGAGGTTACTGAGCTTTTGGACAAGCATCAAAAAAGGAGAAAAGATACCTATGGAAGAACAGAAAAAAACACACGGCGCAGGCTACCGCGTTTTTCACACGATTTTGTGCGTGATCGCGGCAATTTACCTGCTGTTCGGCATTACCGTTTCCACAGCAGCGCGGCATTGGCTGAAAACAGACAAACTCGAAAATGCCATCGCAGCTGCCGACATCGGCAATTACAAGATCCCGTTCACGGGCAAGACCGTTGCGGAAAAGATCCGTGCGGAGTACATCACCGATGAGGAAATTCTGACAGAAGATGTTGCCAGTGCCATCAACAGTATTGGCGTGACGAATTATGCCGCCGAGAAAATCGGGCTGTATTTCGATATGCTGCGCGGCGATACCGACAAGATCGTGCGGATTTCCCCCGAGGAGATCCCGCCGATGTTGGAAAAGAACCGCGTACAGGTACGCAAAACCAGCGATATGATCATCGAGGATTCCGATCTGGAACAGCTGGAAAGCGAGCTGAAAGGTCCGTTCGATACCGTCAACAAAGTCCTCGATACCTGCTACGGTTCTCCTGCACTCCGCTTCTGTGCAAGATTCCGCGTCAGCATCTGGCGTACCATCGTTGATCTCGTACTGCTTGCACTGCTGCTCTGGCGTTGGACCTCCGTTTGCGCCAAGAGCGGAAAACCACGCAGCAGAGGCGTCAAGGGTATGGGCATCACCATGATCGTTGTATCGGTGCTGCCGTTTGTGGTCTGCATGATCTCGCTGGTTGCAGGACTGTTTGCCAAGGACGGTGCGCAGGCAAATGCCGAGCTGATGAAGCAGATTCGCGCTCCGTTTACCATTTGTACGCTTTCGGCCCTTGCTGTCGGCATCATACTGATCCTGCTTTCGAAAGCACCCGCAAAACTTGCCGCCAGACCCAAGAAAGTTCGTCCCGAAAAGGCGGAAAAGCCGCTTGATCGTACTGCGGAAATGCCTGCTGTCCGTCTGCCGGAACCTGCACCCGCGCCTGTACCTACATCTGCTCCCGCAACAGAAAGCTTCTGCATCCGCTGCGGAAAAAGCATCAAAGAAGGCGCAAAATTCTGCATCTACTGCGGCGCACCACAGAATGATGCTCCCATTGCACCCGAAGAACCGACGGAAAATGCAGAGATTCCCGCAGAGGCACCGATCGCTGACGTTCCCGAAACCATTGAAAATATACCTGTTTCCGAGGCGGAAGCTCCTGCACCTGCTTCCACCGTTGCCCCCAAAACCGCAGCAGATGAGGCTGCAGAACATGTCGATCAGATCCTCCAGAAAATTCTCAAGGAGAAAAACGGCGACTGATTCCTGAATATCCCCGCGTCCGGCTCATTTGCGGCGCAGAAAGGCTGAGTGTTTCCATGACAAACGAACGCCGCAACCGTATCGTCAATACGCTGATTGTGCTGATGATTTTAGTGGTGCTGAGTACGATCGGTATTCTCATCCGGCAGGTTTCCAACGACAAAAAAGAGCCCTCTGCCGTATCAATCACCACCACAACCACCGTCACCACAACGGTGACCACCACTACCTCGCGTTATCCGCAGGCTGCCACACGCCTGACCGAAACCGTACAGCTTGCGCAAAGCGAGCAAATGACCGCCAAAAATGTCATCCTGCTGGATGCGAAAAAACAGGTCATGCTTGCGGAACTGGGCGCAGATACGGAAATTGCACCCGCCTCCATGACCAAAATTATGACACTTGTGGTCGCCATGGAAACCCTGACACCCGCTCAATTGGAAGGTGCCGCGGTCATCTCAAATGAACAGCTGAAGCCGCTGATCGCAATAGGCGCATCCCGTGTCGGATATGTCGGCGGCGAAGCGGTCTGTGTCCGTGACCTGCTCTACGGTACGATTCTGCCGTCAGGTGCGGATGCCGCCGTGACACTTGCCTGCTATACGGCAGGAACCGTGGATGAATTTGTCAGGCTGATGAACGAAAAAGCAGAAGAAATCGGACTTTCGCATACGCATTTCTGCAATCCCACAGGACTGGACGAGGACGGTCATTACAGCACCGTTCACGACATCGCCAGACTGCTGGAATACGCAATGTCCATCCCCGAATGCAAGGCAATTCTCTCAACTCCCACCTATATGACTGCTGCCACCACGGAGCACCCCACAGGCATTGAGCTGAAAAGTATCGTATTTATGCGGCTTGGTGACAAAAAAATCGAAAATGTCAAGCTGGAAGGCGGCAAAACAGGATTTACCAAGCACGCAGGACAATGCCTTGCATCTTGGGCAACCGATTGTGACGGAAATACATACGTTTGCGTGGTCGCCGGCTGTGAGGAGCAGCTGAACCCCATTTACGATACCCTGACCATCTACGACCGCTATACCTATTGTGCCGCAAAAACCTACTCGCGCCCCGTCGTCACAACGGACGCCGAACAAATGAACCCCTGAGAGGAGGCTGTTCCATGCCATATCGCTATCAGATCGAAACTGCAAAATCCGCAGGTTTCTGCTTCGGCGTAGACCGCGCCGTCAAGCTCGTTTACGAAGCACTTGCGCAGGGAAAACGTGTCGCAACGCTCGGTCCCATCATTCACAACGATTCGGTCGTCAACGACCTTTTACAGCGCGGCGCACGCATCATTGAGGACGTTTCCGAGGCAGCCCCCGATGAAACCATCGTCATTCGCTCCCACGGCGTCGGCAAAGAGGTCTACGAGCGACTGGATGCCGCAAAGCAGCCCTATATCGATGCCACCTGCCCGTTTGTATCGCGTATCCACAAAATTGTCGCGGAACAATCCGCCAAAGGAAACGAAATTTTGATCGCAGGCGATGCCACACACCCTGAGGTTCAGGGCATTGTCGGACATTGTGCCGAAAATTGCACAGTTTTTCATGATAAAACAGAGCTGAAATGCTTGATTGATAGAAAATTAAAAAGTTGTGGAAAACCTCTTGCAATTGTCGCGCAAACAACGTATAATAAACTATTATGGGAGGATTGTATAGAGGTTCTTCCAACGGAACATCCCGATTTGCTCGTATTCGATACAATATGCAACGCCACCGCCGCACGCCAGTCCGATGCAGACGCGCTTTCCAAGCAGTCTGATCTGATGATCGTTGCCGGCGGCAGACACAGTTCCAACACGGTGAAACTTTATGATGTGTGCCGCAGAAACTGCCCCACATGGCATATCGCTGAGCCACAGGAGCTGCTGCTTCTCTCTGAGGAGCTGCGTGCGGCTGCGGACAGTGCGCTCACCCGGAAGGGCAGGGACAGTGTTTTGCAAATCGGCATTACCGCCGGAGCCAGTACACCCGACCACATCATTAAGGAGGTTCAAACACATATGTCTGGAATTTTTGACACCGATACCACATCCCCGGAAAGCGAAGAGTTCCGAGCAGCATTTGAGGAGGAGCTTGACAAGTCTTTCAGAAAAATTCGTACAGGAGACCGGGTCGTCGGCACCGTTGCGTCCATTAGCGGAAACAACGAAGTCATGGTTGATGTTGGTGCCAAGCAGACCGGTATTGTCACCCTCTCCGAATTGACCAACGATTCTTCGAAGAAGCCCTCTGATCTCGTTAAGGTCGGCGATGAGCTCAACCTGATCGTCATTAAGGTCAATGACGCAGATGGTACTGTTCAGCTTTCCAAGCGCCGCGTTGATGAGTCTATCGGCTTTGAAAACATCCTCAAGGCAAAGGAAGCAGACACCGTTCTCACCGGCACCGTCCAGAAAGCCGTCAAAGGCGGTCTGGAAGTCAACTGCGACGGCGTGCGTGTATTCATTCCCGCATCCCAGTCTGGTCTTGGTCGCGATGCTGACCTCAATACTCTGGTCAAGCAGGAAGTCCGTTTCGTCATCATCGACGTCAACGAGCAGCGCAAAAAGGCAGTCGGCTCCATCCGTCAGGTACAGAAGTCCGAGCGCGATGCAGCAAAGTCCAAGTTCTGGGAAACCGCTAAGGTCGGCGACACCTTCACCGGTGAAGTCAAGTCCCTCACCAGCTACGGCGCATTCGTAGATCTGGGCGGCATCGACGGTATGGTTCACGTTTCCGAGCTGAGCTGGGCAAGAATCCACCAGCCGAGCGACGTTGTTTCCGTCGGCGATACCCTTGAGGTATACATCAAGGCTCTCAACCCCGAAACCGGCAGAATTTCTCTCGGCCACAGACGCGCTGAGGATAATCCTTGGGTCAAGTTCACCGAGAACTACCACGTTGACGATGTTGTGGAAGCAACTGTTGTTTCTGTTACTTCCTTCGGCGCATTTGCCCGCATCACTGACGGCGTTGACGGTCTGATTCACATTTCTCAGCTTTCCAACAAGCGTGTCACCAACGTCAAGGACGTTCTGAATGTCGGTGATACCGTTCAGGTGAAGATCACTGAGATTGACACCGAAAAGAAGCGCATCAGCCTCTCTGTCCGCGCTCTGCTCGAAGATGCTGCTCCTGTTGAGGACGCAGGCGAAGAAGTCGTCTACTCCGATGAAACCGCTGAGGGCAGCGACAACGAATAATCAAATAGAAAATCGTCCGGTGCTGTTCCGGTCGGATTTCCGAAAAGAGGACGGTTCTAAACCGCCCTCTTTTTTGTTTTTGGCAAATATCCCGTTGTTTTTGACGAATTTCAGCTTTGACATCTTACGCACATTATGTTATGATATATATACAATATAGAAAGGAGAAATCCTTCCCATGAAAAAAGGTACTACGCTGAAACTGGTACTCATCGCTTTGGCGGGAACCATCGGCGGAATCGTGCTTTCATCCCTGCTGCAAGGAAATATCCTCGCGCTTGTCGGCACGGTTGCGGTTACCCTCGCAGCCTGCGGCGTGGTCATGTATCTGAACAGTACAGGCTTCATCAGCAAATCCGATCAGTTGAAGGATGCACACGATTATCGCGAAGCTCTGACCGCTTGGCTCAAGGAAGGCACCCCGTTCAATGATATGATCCGTGTCGCGGTCAGTCATCTGGATTCCATGGAGCGTAAGCAGAAAGCTCTGCGCAGCATTCTCGATGATTCCAAAGACAGCCCGTTTCTCACCACGGCGGACGAGGTCGAACAGTATATCCTTGGCAACTCCAAGCGCATCCTCAACCGCATCATGATTTTTGACGGCACGGACCGCAACAAACTCGATATGCATATTACCTATCTGCAAAAGCTGCTGCAACAGGATGCAAAAGTCCTGTCTGATTTTGAAAACCTCATTGTTGAAGTATCCCAGATCGGTGACGACACTCAGGCGGAAATGCCCGTCCTCAAAGAACTGACCGAAGCACTGCACAGTGTCCGCGATGTGGGCGACGATACTGCAATGTGGAGTCAACTGGATGCACAGACAGCTTCTCAGATGCCTGCTATGCCGCAGCAGCAGACCTATGAACAACAGCACAACCAACAGCGTATGATGTAATATCTGAAAGGAGCGTAATATGTCTACTAAATCATCTTCCAAAAATGTATTGGTCCTGATTATCATTGCCGTAGTAATGGTTGTTTGCATTATCGGCGGCTCTGCGATCATCAGCCAGAAAGGCAAATCCAAATCACAGATTTCCCATGAGGCTGCCATGTCGCAGATGGAAAGAAAGCTCAAGAAAATTGATGTCAAAACAGCAACCGCAGAGAAAGCCCCCGTTGAGATCAGCAACAACCTCGCGGACGAACTGCCCGACATTGATGTGAAGTATCCGCTGGGCGTCATCGGCTACGGCGACCTCAACATTGAGATTTTCTCCTCGCCTGAAAAGGCATCCAAAGGTACGGATGGCTGGCTGCTCGAAACCGCAGAATCTTTCAACAAGGAACATATCGAAATTGGCGGCAGATGGGCTACCGTATCCATCCGCTCGATCGCTTCGGGTGCCGCTGTGGACTACATCATTTCCAACAAATATGTCCCGCAGGCATATACCCCCTCCAACACCATTTTCGGTGAGCTGATCAAAGCACAGGGCGTAGATATCCGCATGGAGCGCGAGCGCATGGTCGGTAACACCGCCGGTATCCTCATCAACAAGAAAACCTACAAAAAATTGCAGGAAGCACACGGCGGTGTCGTAGACATCAACACGATCATTCAGGCTACCATTGACAGTGAGATCACAATGGGTTACACCAACCCTTATTCCTCCTCTACGGGTATCAACTTCCTGCTTTCCGCGCTGAAAGCATTCGACAGCAACGATCTGTTCAGTGATGCTTCCGTTGAGAAATTCCAGAAGTTCCAGGCAAATGTACCGTTCGTCGCTTACACCACCCTCCAGATGCGTGATGCTGCTGACAGCGGCGTGCTGGATGCGTTCCTGATGGAATATCAGGGCATGCACAATACCGCGGAACTGCGTGACTATGAGTTTGTTCCGTTTGGTATGCGCCACGATAACCCCATGTATGCAGTCGGCACTCTGAGAAGCGATGAGCAGGAATTGCTCAAACAGTTCACCGACTACTGCCAGACCGAAAAGAGCCAGAAGCTGGCTTCTCAGTACGGCTTCAACTATCAGGATGATTACAAGGATTCCACACTGAACGACATCAAGGGCGATACCGTTCTGAGCGCACAGCACCTCTGGAAAACCGAAAAAGACTCCGGCAAGCCTGTCATGGCAGTCTTTATCGCTGACGTTTCAGGTTCCATGGCGGGTGCACCGCTCCAGAACCTCCAGACTTCCCTGATCAACGCTTCCCAGTACATCAACACCACCAACTATGTTGGTCTGGTCAGCTACAGCACCAACGTCACCAAGAATCTTCCCATTGCCAAGTTTGACCTCAACCAGCGCAGCTACTTCACAGGTGCCGTACAGAGCCTCTCTCCGAGCGGCTCCACCGCAACCTACGACGCTGTTCTCGTTGGTCTGGATATGCTGATGGAAGAAAAGGCAAAGGTCGAGGCGGAAACAGGTGAAACCATTAAGCCTCTGCTGTTCGTCCTCAGTGATGGCGAAACCAACGTCGGAAACAACCTCAAAGACATCCGCCGCATCGTGGAAGGTCTGGAAGTCCCCTGCTACACGATCGGCTACAACGCAAACCTTTCCGCGCTGAGTGAACTTTCCTCCATTAATGAAGCTGCAAGCATCAACGCTGATAACGAAGACGTTGTTTACAGCCTCAAGAGCCTGTTCAACGCACAGATGTAATTACATATTTTACAAAGCATCGTCCTCTGCTCAGAGGGCGATGTTTTTTTGCAATCAGATATTTCTGTTTTGTAAATATTGCGTGAACATAATATGAATTTCGTTGCTTTTTTCAAATATTATGGTATACTGAATTTAGCACTCATATCAAATGAGTGCTAAAAATCCAAATTATGCTTCTCAGAAAGGTGACGTATTTTCATGGAACAAAAACAATTTCAAGCTGAATCCAAGCGTATGCTCGACTTGATGATTCACTCCATCTATACCCACAAGGAAATTTTCCTCCGTGAGCTGATCTCCAATGCATCCGATGCCATCGACAAACTCTATTTCCGCTCCCTCACCGATGACAAGGTCGGCATTGCAAAAAATGATTTCTGCATTCAACTCCTGCCTGATAAGGAAACCCGCACCCTCACCATCATTGATAACGGTATCGGTATGACAGACAAGGAACTGGAACAGAACCTCGGTGTGATCGCACATTCCGGCTCCCGTGCTTTCAAAACCGAGAATGCGCTCGACGAAAATACCGACATCATCGGACAATTCGGTGTCGGCTTCTACTCCGCATTCATGGTCGCCAAGCGCGTGACTGTCCGCACCAAGGCTTACGGCTCCGATACCGCCTATATCTGGCAGTCCGAGGGCGTAGACGGCTACACCATTGATACCTGCGAAAAAGACAGCGTCGGTACGGAAATCATACTGGAACTGCTCGATGATACCGATGACGAAAAATACAGCGATTATCTGGAAGAATACCGCCTGCGCTCCCTCGTCAAAAAATATTCCGACTACATCCGCTTCCCTATCCGCATGGAAACCACCCACGAACAGCTCAAAGAAGGCACCGAGGATGAGTACGAGGAAACCACAGAACTCGAAACGCTCAACAGTCAGACCCCGATGTGGAAAAAGAATAAAAATGAGCTGAGCGATGCGGATTACGAGAAATTCTACCGCGACAAGTTCTATGACTATACCGCACCGCTCATGCATATTCACAGCCGCAGCGAGGGTGCTGTCACCTATAATTCCCTGCTCTATATCCCCTCAAAAGCCCCCTATGACTACTACACCAAGGAGTACGAAAAAGGCTTGCAACTTTATGCATCCGGCGTCATGATCATGGACAAATGTGCTGATCTGCTTCCCGACCACTTCAGCTTTGTCCGCGGTCTGATCGACTCCGAGGATCTTTCGCTGAACATTTCCCGTGAGATGCTCCAGCATGACCGCCAGCTCAAACTGATTTCCAAGTCCGTCGAAAAATCCATTAAAAACGAGCTTTCCAAAATGCTCAAAACCGACCGCAAAAAGTATGAGCAATTCTGGGACGCATTCGGCATCCAGATCAAATTCGGTGTATATAACGGCTTTGGTGCCAACAAAGAGATGTTACAGGATCTGTTGCTGTTCCGCAGTTCTGCCGGCGAAAACGACGACAGCTTCACCACCCTTGCAGAGTACGTTTCCCGTATGCGCGAGGATCAGAAGTTCATCTACTACGCGGCAGGCGCGAATATCACACGCTGCAAATCGCTGCCCACCACCGAACTGGTACTCGACAAGGGCATGGAAGTTCTCTATCTGACCGAAAATGTTGATGAATTTGCCCTCAAAATGCTCGGTAAGTACGCCGACAAGGAATTCAAAAACGTTTCCGCCGGCGATCTGGGACTCGAATCTGAGGAAGATAAGTCCGCACTGGAAGCGAAAAATGAAGAATCCAAGGACCTGTTTGAGGCTATGCAGAAGGCACTCAACGGCAAGGTCAAGAGTGTGCGCCTTTCCGGCAGATTGAAAACGCATCCCGTCTGCCTGACCTCCGAAGGCAATCTTTCTCTGGAAATGGAGAAAGTCCTCAACACCATGCCAAACGGCGAAAAAGTTCAGGCAGAGCGCGTACTGGAATTGAATCCCGACCACCCGATTTTCGCAACTATGCAGCGTTTGCTGAACGAGGATCAGGACAAACTCGCCAAGTATTCCGAACTGCTCTATCATCAGGCAATGCTGATCGAGGGAATGCCCCTGGAGGATCCCGTTGCACTCAGCACTTTGATTTGCGATCTTATGGTATAATGACAAAAAGGCTTCGCTTTCTTTCGTGGAAAGCGAAGCCTTTTTTTGTATGATCTGCGATAGAATCTTTCATTATCCCAGTTGTGTAAACACCAGAGCAGACTGACGATACATTGTATCGGATTCTTTCATCAGCAGAACGGTATCAGCAATGGTGAGCAAGCCGTCATGATTGGCATCAACGGCACGAGTCGGAACACTACGGTTTGCACCATCAAAAACCGTGGTCGTTGTTGTAGTGGTTGTTTCGTCACCATCCACACCATTCTCCGCGAATTTGGTGGTGCCCATTGAATTTCCGCCGCTCGGGCCCTGACCGGAACTGCCGCCGCCATCTTTTGGATCACCACCCGTGGGGGGATCATCTCCGCCGCCTCCGCCAATATGTTCATGTGTTTGTGCGTGGTTGACCGTAGTTACCACGCTCGATCCCTGCGTGGAAGGCGGAATATACTGCGTGGTGACGATGACAGCCCTTGTAGTCACTACTCCAACCGTTGTAAGCACTGTAGCCTGCGTAACGGGCGATACCGTAGTCTGCGGCGGCTGCGTTACAACAGGAATGGTCTGCGTGACAACAGGAACGGTTTGTGTCACTGCCGTACCTGTCTGTGTTGCCTGCGAAACAGGCATGGTATTGGTCACAATCTGCGGATTCGTTTCGGCAGGCTTTGTCTGCGGAGCGGTCGTGACAGGGTTTGATGCAGGTTGGGTAGTGGTAGTGATGCCATGATTCGGATCAATCGGGAGCTGCGGCGTTTTTTGCCGCCAAATGGCAACAGAAGAAATGACAACTGCCAGACAGGCAACTGCTGCCATCGCAATCGGGAATGGACGCTGCCAGACAGGTCTTTTCTGAGGTTTGATTTTCGCAAGCACCGCATCCTGAATTCTGCCGATCGCGGCGTCATCTTCATCCGGCGTCAGACCCAGATCGAGTTCTTCCATCAACGCGGCAGTTTCCTCAGGTGTCAGATCCTGAAACATTTCTTCAATCTTGATTGCCATCTGCATCACCTCCCAACAATTTCTTGAGTTTATCCTTCGCACGGGAAATGCGCATTTCAACGGTACCCGTGCGCATTGAAAGGCGTTCAGCGATTGTGAGCGCGGTTTCTCCGAAGTAGTACTTCCAGATGATAATGCTGCTGTCGGGCTCTCCAAGAGAACGAATCGCTGCAATCAATTTGGATTTGTCTTCTGCTTGAATGACCTGTTCTTCGGGATTCGGCGCGGAATCTGCAATCACAGCATCTTCATTCAGTTCCTCAGTTTCAGGAGTATTTTTTTTGCCGCGGTAGTAATCAATGCACATACGCACTGCCATGGTAATCAGCAGACTGCGAATGGTTCCGCGTGCAAGGTCGATCTGCTCACGTTTCTGATAGAATGAGAACAGAATATCACTGACCAGCTCCTCATGCTCCTGCGGGGATTGTCCGCTGAGTCTGCGGCGCACAATGGATAGTACCAACCCTGTGTACTCATTCATCAATGACTGGCAGCCTTCCTGCGGATTCTTGAGCAATTGCGTCAAAAGTACTGCATCATCCAAGGAACCTCACCCCTTTTCTGCGGGGGAATACTTTGCCTTTCACTTCTGTATACGGAAGTGGGCAGCAAAACCCCACACTATCTAATAAATATTTATCTTTGAACAATTGATCGGGCAAGTGAAAAATCAGAAGCAGCGTGTCTGCCTGCACAGGCGCCCGATGCCCATGCCCAATCCAGATTATATCCGCCGCAATCTCCGTCAATGTCAAGGAGTTCGCCGCAAAAGTAAAGACCTGCGTGCTTTTTGGACATCAACGCTTGTGTGACGCACTGTCCTGAAATGCCGCCTGCGGTCACCTGAGCCTGCGCAAACGTTGCCGTCCCCGTCACAGGGAACCGCCAATCCGATAATATCCGCATCAGCTTGGATTTTGCTTCAGGGATATTCAAAATCTCACGGGCAGAGCCGCTTGTTTTGCCCAATGCCTGTTTCACAAGGACCTCCGCCACACGCTTTGGCAGCAGACCCGTCAGCAAATCAGCGCAGGAAACATCTCCGCGGGTTTGCAGCAGGGTATCCATCAGCTGCTCCTGCTGTCCGGAAAGCTCCTCGGGCAGCAGACAAAGCGAAATATTCATACGGTTGCCGTATACGGCGGCAAGGCGCGACAGATTAAACAGGCAGATTCCTGAAAGCGCGGTTTCGGTAAACTGCACCTCGCCGACTTCTGTTTTGCGCGCATTTCCGTCAATGAGAGCGGTTGCTGCGGCACGCACCCGAATTCCTTTCAGCGGTCTGAGCATTTGTGCATCGCTCGGAATCGGGCAGAGTGCGGGCATCGGCTGCAAAATGGTATATCCCATGCGTTTCAACAGCGGCAGCAGATTGCCGTCTGTACCACAGGCAGGGGCAGCACTGCCGCCCGTTGCCAGCACAACAGCATCCGCATGATATTTCGCATTTTTCGTTGTGATTTGCCATCTGCCATCCATCTGCTGCAAGTCGGTGACCTGCTCCTCGGTACGGATGCTGACCGAAAGGCGGTCACATTCCATACGCAGCGCATCCAGCACGGAGGCAGCTGCATTGCTGCAAGGATACATTCTTCCCTCGCTGTCCGTGCGAGTGAAAAGCCCTAACTGATGAAAAAATTCCTCGGTATCAAACTGCTGCAAAATATGCTTCGCCTGCGGCAGCGTCCCGTGATAATGCGAATCATCCTGCCGACGATTGCCCAGATTACATCTGCCATTGCCTGTCAGGAGAATTTTCTTTCCCACGCGCGGCAGCCGCTCCAGTATGGTGACCTTGGCACCTGCGCGTGCGGCTGCAACAGCGGCTGCAAGTCCGGATGCACCGCCGCCAACAATCATAACCTGCTTGTTCATTCGTTCATTTTACGGAAGCTGAATTTGCCGTTATCTGCGCCCAACATTCCGGGGATCGTCAAAGCTGCACCGATCAGAATGGAGCAAACGCCCCAGAGAATTTCCTTGATAAGCTCGCCGCGTGCTTTTTTACCGTCCTCACCCGAAACCAGTGACTTGAAATCGCTCAGGCATTCCTGTACGGTGGAATGCGTGCGAACTTCATCATAGAATTCAACGCTTTCCTTGATTTCCGTATAAGTGACCTCACCGTCAAAATACGTATTAAATTCCTCCGGCGTCATTTCATTCAGCATCTGACGGACCTCCTCATATTCGGAGGCAAGCGGTGCCATTTCCGTCATTTCGTCGGAATAAGCCTTGGCATAATCGTTTGCAATACAGAAAACAGGCGTAGCAACCGCCACAACAAGGCAGACCGCCATCGAAAACAACGCACCGCCCAATGACAGTTTCCCGCTGAATTTTTTGATGCACAACAGCGACACCAGTACGCCGACATAGCCCGTGATATACGCGATATAGCCAAGCTGATACAGTCCGTAGGTCATGGCAAACAATACGAGCGCACCGATCAGTGTGCCGAGCAGAATGCCCAGAGGATTTGCTTTTTTGGAGGACATCACAGCCTCATTGGCGGATGCGGTCAGCTGCAATTTTTCAGAGCACTCAGGGCAAAGACAGATGCCTGCACCGTTAAAAGAATACATTTCATAGCCGTACTCCGCACCGCAGGAGCCACAGCACGGAATCAGACGATGCTGTGCTGCACTCTCCGCAAGCTGCGCAAACAAAAATACGGCATCTGAGGTCTGGTCACCTTTTGAAAAAGCGATTCTTGCCTGCAAGTGTTTTCCTGTAAAGCTGATTTGCGAAATGCCTGTGTGCTCCATTTGCCACTGCCCGTACCACTGTGCAAGATCAATGTCGTAATTTTCGACCGGCTTGGCATACAGATCAAATACCAGATAATTCTTTTGATAATCATGTTTGACGCAGACAGGATACCCTGCGTATGTGCCCTGATGCAGCCCTTCTATGCTGTCAAAGGTCAGCCCGGTCTGTTCTGCAAATTTTTTGTCGTTAAATACGTTTGATATTTTCATTCCCACTATGAATTCCTCTCTATTTTGTAGAATTGGGTGATTTCATTATACACGATTTCTGGCAAAAAAGCAAGCATCTTTTTTCAATATTTGACAAAAATCCCTCTGCCGCAAAAGACAGAGGGATCGGATTATTTAGCCGACAATACCCGAGCGTTCAATGCCCTCCGTGAACTGCTTTTGCAGGAAGGCGTAAAGAATCAGCATCGGGGTGATGGAAATGAGGCAGCCCGCCTCCAACCAGACAATTTTCTCACGGACACTGACATTGGCGTTGGCATTGTGGAACACCGCAAGATTGATGGTATTGCTAAGATTTTGCAGTACCAGAGCAATGGTTTTGGTGTTCTGGAAAAAGGCGGATGCCACGTAGTAATCATTCCAGTACCACACAATGGAAAACAGGAAAACCGTCAGGAACGAGGAACCTGCATTCGGTACCATGACCTTGAAAAAGGTCGCAAGCGGACCGCAGCCATCCAGATAAGCAGCATCTTCCAATTCCTTGGGGAGCCCGCGGAAAAACTGACGAAAAATGAAAATCATCAGTCCCGCACGAATGCCATTGGCGGTCATTGCAGGCAGATACATGACAGCGTAGGTGTCAATCAGATTGACACTGCCGAACAGAAAATTACGGAATGTCATGTAAAGCGGAATGGAAATGACCTGTTTCGGTACCAGAATCATCAGAATGACAATGCCGAACATCAGGCTTTTTCCCTTAAATCGAAACCGCGCAAAACCGTAGCCCGTAATGGCACAGGTGACCACCTGACACAGCGAACAGCCAATATTGATGATCAGCGTGTTGACCAGCGGATTGGCATGGTTGGCTGGCGGACGAAGAATCTCCATGGCATCAATGGTCTGCTGCATGACTTTGAGAGTCCAATGCCGCGGAATCCAGATGATCGTAGGGTCGTTCATGTCGGCACTGCTGCGGAAACCGTAGCTGACCATGAACAGCAGCGGAGTGAGAATCACGAAGCCCAATCCAAACAGAATCAGAAAGCGGAAAATCGGCCAGCATTTCTCAATCATCCGCTTGCGCCGCAGATATCGTAATTCCGCCTGATTCATGTGCTGCATCCGGATCTTCATGGCATCCTTGGCAGTCATGCCGCTGCCGATCTCATGTTCCTCGCGGACATCAGGGATGGCACAGGCGGGTACTGCCTGCTCCTCCACAGGGGTAATGTTATCAGTTTGTTCCAATCAGCACACCCCCTTAATCTACTTCGTAGAAGACGAAGCGGTTCATCAGGACGGTGACCAGACCAACCAGCAGCATCACAATACCGAAATAGCTCCACACCATCGCAGATGCGTGCGCGTAATCCCATTCCAGTTGAAGATCCAGTACCCGCGCCATGACTGCGTTGTCGGTCGCTGTGAAGGAATCAATCACCGTGTAGATGAAATTCGCAAGCACCATCGGGCTGACATATGGCAGCGTAATTTTCCAGAAATACTCCCATGCAGTCGCGCCCTCCATGGAGGCAGCCTCCTTTGCAGATGTCGGGATATTCTGCAAGGCAGCCAGAAAAATCAGAATCTGGATGCCGCTGCTCCATACCAGACCGAAAATGTTGGTGATGACCGTATTGATGACATCCGAAAGCCACGACGAAATATTCATAACACCGAGATATTCGAGCAGTTCATCAACGATATTGGTTTCAAACAGTGTCGAAAACTGTGCGCCGCTATCGGCACCCGTCGTGGCAATGTTGCCGCTGATAATGTTGTAAACAGGACCTGTTGCGATAATCACGGGCAGAAAGAAAATCGCGCGTGCAAAGCCTCTGCCCTTGAATTTCTGATTGAGAATGACTGCGATAAACAGCGAGAAAATCAAAATCAGCGGTGTTTTGATGGCGGTGTCTTTCAAAACGGTGAGCAGATCCTGCTTGAATTTCGGGTCCTGCGCAAAGGCGAAGCGGAAATTTTGCAGAAAACCCGCATCTTTCACACTGAGCCACGCATGGACCATACCGCCCTGTGCAGGTTTGAGCTTATCGTTATCCATGAAGCAATAGCAGAAGGACTGCACCAGCGGAATCAGAAACCACAGCACCGTACCAATCAGCCAAATGGAGATAAAACCGTATCCGTAGAGAGATTTTCTTCGCTGATATGATATTTTCATTCGGATGCCGCATCTCCTTCCTCTATATAGTCTTTCAGACTGCGCGTGACACCGTTCAGTGCGACGCAGGCATTTTGCAGGTCAACGATGGTTTCCGTGCCGTTTTCGTAAGTGGTGGTGATGATGTCGCCATCCCGCCGGTACGTAATAATCGGGCTGTCGCTTGCAGCCTCCGTAATATCTTTCAGGAAACGGTAGTACTGCGCCGCGGGTTTGGTCCAGTAATCCGCCAGACCATAGTAAAATACGTCAAAATCAGTGTCACGGAATTCACTCGGCTCAGTATGCAGCAAATCAAAACTGAGATTGCTGCCGGTTGCCGCTGCCAGAAGTACCAGTTCCTCTGCATCTGCACTGCCGTTGACCGCTTTGGTCGCGTAAGGCTTAATGCCGTGCATCACGAGCTGATAAAGCGGGATTTCCTCGTCAAAAATCGTGAAGCCACTGGAAGAAAGCGGCAAATCGGTCATCAGGTCGGTATAGGGCAGGACATAGGCGTTAGGGTCCTGTGAAAGCACACTGCCCAGTTCCGATTGCAGCATTTTCACGCTGTCCGCCACGTATTTCTTAGCGGTTTCCCGCGATGCCGCGGATTTTTTACTGTAATCACCATAGAGCATGGAAGATAATTCCCCGATGCTGACAGACGAAATCCCGGCAGATTTGTAATTTTTCGCAAGCTTTTCATAGAGTGTCGGGAATGCGGTCGGCGTCAGCAAGGAAAGGGTGTCCTTTTTGCCGTAGGGAACGCCAAATGCCTGCTCGTAGTCCACAATCCGCGCAAATGCGCCCGAAACACGCACAGCGGTATCGGTCAGTGCAAAATAGCCGCCGCCTGAGGCATATGCGGTGTTGTTGACCACAGGATACCATGCAATGTGTTCGGCGTCCAGATAAGCGGTCAGCTTGCGGAAATCAGACTTGCCCCCCAGAACACCCGCAGGTTTCGCTTTGTAATCCACCTTACCGCTGATGCCTGCGTTTGTCCAGTTGTGCAGCGTTGCCACGAGGTTTTCTGCACCCGCATTTTTCAGGTTTTGCAGGATCTCCTGCGCTTCCTCAAAGCTAGTCATACCGGTCTTCATGAAAATCGGGAAACCAAGGATGTTTTTCTGCTTTTCACAGCCGCAGTAGAGATTTGCAATCAGCTGCGAAGAATTTGCGCCAACAGTTTTCTGTACCCCGCATTCCTCCGTCAGATATTGACGGTAGCGGGCTGCCAGATCCACGTAGTCCAGCAATTTGCTGCCGTCTGCGTTGCATTCGTCCTCTGCGCACAGCGGATAGTATCGCACGCTGATGTTCAGCGGCTGCATATTTTTCTCATAGACCGCAAACGGATTCTGCGTATCACTGCCAAGATAGAATGCGTCCTCACTGCGCAGAATGAACTGGAAGTAGCAGCGATTGTATTCGGTGTTGGATTGTCCCTTGCCGCTCACATCCGCGCAGAGTTTGCAGTTTCCGTCGCCGCTTTCCGCGACTGCCAGCATCGCGTTTTCGCCCTTGCAGATGCCGTACATCGGGAGTGAAACGCCCTCCACGGTCGCGCCCTTGACCTTCGGTACTGCGGTCGTATCCGCGCCGTAGATCAGTTGGCTGTATGTTTTGGCGGTGTACTTTTTGTTGTTGAAATGAATGACCGCGCCTGCGCCATCCGGAATGACAAAACTGCCTGTTTCGGTGGAATCCGCTGCACCAAAGGCATTCAGCACCTCAAGGGACTGCGTAATGATGTATTTCGCGTCATCATCCTCGGGAATGCCATACTTTTCGGTGATTTCGGAACTGTCGATCTGCACGTTGAGATAATCCTCGCAGAGCGTATACGTGACGGGAATTTTGATCCCCGCCTTGTTGAAATGATAAGTGACTGTGACGCCGTCCTTGGTATCTTTCATCACGATTTTGCACTTGGAGAAATCTCCGGAACGGTAATTGGTTGTGGAACGTGCATTCGGTTCTGCCGCAATCAGTACCAGTGCGGATTGCAGTTCCTTACAGAGAACAGGCGTTGCGATTTGGTCGCCGCCCGCATTGATCGGCGAGGACCACCAGATATAGCCGTTTTTCTTGTTTTCCAGTGCAAAAACGTCCTCGGAATGCTCATCATCGGCAAGGGCATCCGTATTCCATACCCAGAGTGCAAGATTTTCGTTTTCTGCGGCAATGCGCATCTTTCGGAACACATCGGACTCCGTGCGCGGTTTCCATGCTTCCCCAGTGGTATCCGCATCGGAAACTGACGATTCTTCTGTGTTTTCCTCTGCAAAGGTTTTGCCGCCGTATGCCGCAGACTGCAACAGCAGCAAAAAAGCGGTCAGACAGGCTGCAAGTTGTTTTTTCTTCATATCCGCCACCTCACACACGAATCCGATACAGAATTTCTGTAAAGACGGAATAGAAAAAGACGTAAACTTTCTGGAACAGACTCAAAAACAGCACCGCAAGGAACAAAATCACAAGCATGGCGCAAAGCGTCAGGAGAATGGCGATGACCGTTTTTGTGAAGCTGTACTGATGCACGGCTTTGACCGCGTTAAACAGCAGAAGCCCCGTCCAGAGCAGCCCCGTGTAGTAAACAAGATGGAAAAAGACTGCTTCATCCTGCACCAGAATATGCGAAAGGATGACGTTGACAAATGTAGATAAAATATACGGAATCAGCGCGTAGGAGCTGTAAATTGCAATATTCCGGAGCGTACCCTCACCATCCAGCAGCGTACAGACCGCCCAGTTTCCGACGCACCATGCCGCAAAATAGACCACACTGCGCATCAGATACGGCACCACAGAAAACAACGAATCGGGCAGCGGACGCAGTTGAAATCCTACCCAGCGATCCCATGCGATCAGTGCCACAAACAGCGCAAATACGATGATAGCAGTATATTTCAGTGTACCGCCTTTTTTCCAGCGGAGGTCCTCAAAGCCCTCAAACGGATGCCGCAAAACGTGTTTGACCCACTGCGGCTGTGTCAGATCCAGCAAAACGGTACACCTCCTTTACGATGCAGAATCATGCTTTTTCTTATTACGGCGGATACGGAATGCCACCGAGGCTGCAATCAACACGACAATGCCGATCACAATTTCAGTCAGGTGCGATTTGAGCAGCTGAGAACGGTACTGCTCAAATGCACGGTTATAGCGTTTGGAAGAATCCGCCTTTTTGGCGTATTCCATAGACTCCTTGTATCTGCCCATATTATAGTAGGCACTGGAAATTCCAAGGTAGGCTCTGCGATAGTTGCCATCACGCCCAAGTACTTCCTGCCACGGCGCGAGGGCTTCTTCGTAGTAGCCGCCGTTATAGAGTGCAGTCGCCTCATGGACAATTTCGCCAAACGGGGTCTGCACAAATTCGGTCACGGTGTTTCGAACACCGTCCAGCACGTAAATTTCCTCACAGGATGCGCCTTTTGTTTCCACAGCAGCCACGCCGCTCAGTGCAAAAGCACCCACCTGCTCACCGATCGTGCCCATGATAAACAGCAGATTCGCCTCTTTGTCGTACTGGAACACTCTGCCCGTTGCGGCATCCAGACAGTTGATCGAACCGTCATCCCCGATATCCAGATCAATGATGCGAGTCTTGTAGCTGACGCCGCTATACCATGTGGAAAACTCATCGCCCCACACAAAATCGGACATATACGAGAACAGATTGTGCCCCTCAGGGTTCACCTTTTTGACGATATCGGTTTCCGAAGAACCGGAAGATGTAGACGTAAAAATAAAGCCCTTTTCTGTGTCGATATCAAAATTATCAAAAGCAGTCGGCGTATTGCGGGTACGGTAGCGTTTTTCCTCCTCTGAGGCAATGGCATTCCAGAAGTGGTTTGCAATGACCGAGGCGGTTTTCTCCACGCTGTTTGCGCCATAGTAGCCGATAAAATTGCCGTCCGCGTCAAACATAGCGGCACCCTTGGTCGTGTTGCCAAGCACAATATAGATATTCCCGGCATTGTCGCAGAGGATTTTTTGCGGCAGGAAGGTAAGCTGTTGGTCGTAAACCGTGGAGGACGGCTTCTCGATGACCATTTGCACCTGCTGCTTGTCGTCTACCACCAAGGCACGGGCGTGATCGCTGTCCGCAATATACATCAACCCCGTATCGGGGGAAATGTAGCAGCCCTTGGGATTTTGCAGCGTCGTCACGGAACCGTCAGACATCGTGAATCTGTCGTATACCGCAAGCACTTTCTCGAATGCGGGGTCAATTTTCAAAATACGGCTGTTGCCCGTATCCACAACATAGAAGTTGTCGTCTTTATCCTTGAAAAGGTCGGAGGGACTTGCAAATTCGGTCGTACCGAGCGTCAGTCCCGAAATGCTGCGCTTGGCGGAATAACCCGCCTGCGAGGGAACTGCTTCTCCGAGATAATTGTAGTTGTAGACCTCGTATGGCTCGTCCGCCGCCGCAGGAAGCGCGCCAAGGGATACGGTCATCCACGCTGCAAAGCATACGGCAGCAAGCCGTTTTATCGTGAAACGCTGCATCTGCAAGCCTCCTTTCCGTAACATTTCAGTCCTTGATTCCCGAATGTGCCATTGTTTCCATGACCTGACTCTGCGCCAGAACAAAAAACAGCACGGGCGGTAAAAACAAAATCACCGCCGCAGCCATGGTCACGCCCTGACGGGAAATACCCGCCGATGCCGCCTGTTGAATGACAGTCGGGAGCGTTTTGAGGGATTCATCGTAAACCAGACTGCCGCCCGTGATGTTCCATGCATTCTGAAACGCAAAAATCGCCATGGTCATCAGCGCGGGCTTCTGGTTCGGCATCACGATGCGCCAGCAAATGGTGAACAGGTTTGCGCCATCCACCTTGGCAGCTTCGATCATCGAATCGGGAACAGTTGCCATGCTCTGCCGCATCAGGTATAGCCCCATGGCGGAAGCGACCGACGGCAGAATCAGCGCAGCATAGTGGTTGATCATGTGCAGGTCTTTCATCACGATATACTGCATCAGGTAAATGACATTGCTGTTATAGAGCAATGCCAGAACCACAATCGCATTGAGCAGTTTCCGGCCCGGGAAATCCACTTTTGCAAGACAGAATGCCGCCATGGAACCCAGTACACACTGCAAAACGGTCACAGAAACCGTGACGAAAATGCTGTTGAATACATAGCGGGAAAATGGTACCCACATCGCACTCAGCACGCGGTAGGTGTCCTTGAAATTGTCAAATGTCGGGTTGAGGGTGTACCATTTTGGCGGGAAAATAAACATTTCGTTGACGGGCTTGATGCTGTTGACGATCATCAGCCAGATGGGCAGCACCATAAAAACACCCAGAATCGTCAGAAACAGGAAAATGGCAACCGTTCCGCCGACTTTTCTGCCTGCACGTCGATTGGAAGCCTTGAGTTTCTGCGGATCGACCTGTTTTTTCTTGGTTTTCATCGTCAGCATCCCCCCTCATCCGTATATTTGCCGAGCCATTTGTTGATGAGTTTGTTGCAGATATACATTGCCACAAACAGCACCATACAGATCGCGGAGGCATAGCCCATTTCAAAACGCACCCAGCCATAGTCGTAAGCATGGGTCATGATGGTGTGGGCAGCATAGTCGGTGCTTGGGAATCCGACCAGATTTCTTGCAACAATATCTGCGGTAAACGCAGAAACGATCTGCATGACCGCCGCAAACAGCAGAGAGGGTCCCATGCCCGGAATCGTAATGTAGATCAGTTCCTGAAAACGGTTGCGGATGCCCTCGATCGCACCAGCCTCGTACTGGCTTTTGTCGATATTCTGGAAACCCGCACGCATCGCCAGAAAGCCTGCGCCCATACTCACCCACAGCTGCACCAGAATCACAACAGGCAGAATGTAGTTGGAATCGGTGAGCCACTGGATCGCGTGCGTGGTGATGCCCAGATTCATCAGCGTAGAGTTGGCAATGCCGTAGCTGTCACCGGAAAAAATCAGCTGCCAGACCGCATAAACGCCCGATGCCATGGACGGCGCGTAGAAAATCAGCGTGAAGATGAC
Organism: Oscillospiraceae bacterium; assembly: GCA_045600205.1. Classification (GTDB taxonomy): domain Bacteria; phylum Bacillota; class Clostridia; order Oscillospirales; family Ruminococcaceae; genus Firm-04. Next base: position 26,959 of record JAZRXM010000033.1, read on the forward strand.
CTTGAGCGGACGGGACAGCTCATTGATGAGCCATGCGAGCAGAAAACTCAGGATATAGCTGACAGGACCCGTAAACACCGCAAATACAAGTGTCACGCGAATGGATTTGATGAAAATGCTGTCATTCAGAAACAGATTATAGAAATTGCTCAATCCGACAAATGTGGGCGGATACTGCACCAGATCGAAGTCGGTCAGCGCAATCGGTAAAGACATAATGACGGGAATGACGGTGAAAATCAAAAACAGAATCATGAACGGAGCCATCATCAGATAGGCTTCCTTATTCTGTTTGATGCGCAGCCAGAGCTGTCTGCGCTGTTCTTTTTTCGATTTCACGCCGATCTGACCTGCGTCCAAGCCAATGCCTCCTTTGAGTTATTCCAGTCCGAGATTCTCGCGTTTGCGCTGGATCTCGTCGTTCATTTCGCTGTTGTAGTACATCAGGGTATCGCGGGGATTTTCGTTTGCATTGACCGTTTCACGAAACGCATTCATGATGTTGCGCGTCACGGCGTAGGATGCGGGCAAAATCGGAATTTCCTCCAAGGATTCCCACTGCGCGTGCAGGGTATCAAATTCTGCCTGCGACCAGTTGAGCTGCGCCAATGTATCAATGTTTGCGGCTTCGTAGCGACCCATTTGCCCCAAAAGTCCTTCCAGACTCTTTCCGTAGGAAGTCTGTACCTCCGTGGAACTGAACCACTTGACGAATTTCCACGCATTGTCAGGATTTTTCACCTTATTGAAGATGATCGCGCCCGAACCGCCCGAATTGGATGCGTGATTCACGATACCGTCTGCCTGTAAGGTACCTGGCATGACGGTGAAATCCCATAGACCTTTGATTTCAGGTGCAGCGACCGCAAGCTGATTCGCAAAGCTGTAATTGGCAACCACCAGCGGATACTGCCCCGTGCGGAAATAGCTGTATGCGTCATACACCTGCATGAATTTGTAGTCGGTGTAGAAATCCGTCCATTTCTCAAAACACTGAATCGCAGTCACTTCATCGAATTTGGTACGTGTCAGGTCGTTGGTGTAGTACCCAAGCCCGGATTGCAGCATAAGCGTTGCAAAGGTATGTCCCGATTCGGTTGCAGGCGACACATTTGCAGCGGGAAGGATCAATCCTGCGCCCAAATGATTTCGCTGAAGCGCAGGCAGCATGGTAATCAAATCGTCCCAAGTCTGCGGCAGCGAGTCAAATCCAAGTTCCGTCAGAATATCCTTGCGGTAAAACAGCATCGTGTAGCTTTGCGTCAACGGCATACCGTACACGCCGCCGTTGTAGGTATAGGGAACAGTCGCGTTTTTCTGGCATGGTGCGACAGCTTCTTCGAAATCATCGTATTTGCTGATATCGACAAGCAATCCGCGGCACGCAAGGTTTACGGGAAATTCTCCGCCGAGAAACAGCGCAACATCAGGACCTTTTCCCGCAAGCGTTGCTTCTACCACGCCGCCCACCACCAGATTGACCGCCACGGGAATATCAGGATAAAGCTGCGCAAATTCGTTCTCAACGAGTTCCTTGACGACCAGAGCCTGATCTCTGCCCGAATTGACCCACACATTGATGACGTCCGCATCATCGGTATCGAGATCGGAAAGTGTGGTGTAATCCTCGCCAAATGAACCGAAAAACGCCTTGATACGGAACCAGAGCTGTTTGAAAAAGCTACCCTTCAAAGTGGAAAATTCCTTGTCGGGTGAGGCGATTTCAATGTAGTCGATTTCGAGGGGCTGGTCGCGGTAATCGCAGATGAACGTGGAAATCGTGGAAATATTGTCCTTGATCTGCGTCACATACTGCGGAATGCGGCTCGGTTTGGCAATGCACTTATCCAAAATCACGTACATACGCTGTAAAGCAGCAGCCTCCGAACCAAGCGTACCGGACAGTTCCTCAATGCCGTGCTGCGCGTCTTTCAACTGCTGCGAAAGTCGCTGAAAATCCGAAAGCAGCGTCGGAATGCTCTCTTCTACGTAATAATCGTTATATTTATCGGGATTGGGACCCGTAATCATCAGAATCTGCTTGTAACATTCGTTCAGATTGGCAACCGTACCTTCCAATCTGCGCATATAATCTCCGATCTCGCCCGGGATGACCTCCATCGTCAGCGTATGCGCTTCCCCAGCGGTCAGATAGACGTAAACATCAGCATTTTCGTTTGTTTTCGGAGATGTCAGGCACCAGTCGGTATCGTAGTAAAAGCGCACCTGCCCAAGCGCATCGCATGGAACTTCACCGTCAATCAGAATACGGCGATTGGAGTAAAACCCGCGCATGACGTCCTGCCGTGCCTTGATACCCAGCTTGTACCAGCCGTCACCTGAGAGCGCATCTGACGGAATTTCCCATGTAATGGTCTGCCCTGTGTGATCCCAGTTTGCACCGCCAATGGTATTATAGACCATTTTGACAGGATCTGCGGGGGAAACGGTATAGCTGTTGTTGTCGTAGGCGGGGTAAAGCGTAGAGGCAGACTTATATTTTGCGGCTTCGCCCTCTAAGCGCACCAGCGTGGACGGCGTTGCGGCAAGCACCTCCTGTGTTGGTGATTGGTACGCAGGCGCGTCCTTTTTCTGGCAGAAGCAGAGTGATTCGATGCCGATATTCGCCTTGACACCACGCAGCGTAACGGTATGTCTGCCCGCCGTAAAATAGAACAGCAGCGGGGTATTGAACAAGCCGTCCTCATCGCAGAGAAAAGCGGTTTGCCACGCAGGATTTTCAATCTGTGAGGGGCGGATCTGATTGCCGCGGGAGTCGGTTTTGATCTCCGTTTTGTTGACGAAAATCTTGTTGAGGCAAATGCGCTCTGCGGACTCAAATGGCGTTTCTCCGTCAATTTCAAGGGCAAGCGTGACCTCATTTGAAGGTGATTCCATCGCGTAGTAAGCAAGCTGTGCGCTGTAAATGCCCGCCTCTGCGACGTTCAGCTCATAAGTGAGCGCACCCTCGGCGGAATTCCAGATCAGCACATGATCTTTCCCATCGAGGCTGCCAACCGAAAAATCGCCGTTTTGCGCAGTTTTGTAGTCACATCCCTGCAACATGATTTCCGCATCGGGTGCAGGTTCGTTGCAGTATGTGTCAAAATAATCGCTGTATCTGATTTTTTCCTCGTAACTGAGTGCGTAGAGGTTGTCCGTTTCCGCAGCGGAAGCGGTTTGTGATACACGGAACAGCCCTGCATCTGCGGCAAGAAACACGGACATTGCCGCTGCAAGAGTCCGACAGAGAAAACGATGATTCAAAAGCAATTCCGCCTTTCTGATCATTTCTTCGTATCTGCGGCAAATTTTAACGCACCGTAATGTACAGAACCGCAGAAGGACATAAAAAGCCCATAATAATCTATTCTAAACTATTATAGCAAATCCCGTGAAAATTGTCAAGGTATACGGAAGATGTTTCCCAAAGCGAACATATCCTCGTCACGATTCACAAGCAAATTATATTTTTCTTGCGATTATATGCCAAATTACAACAAAGTTGCGCTTCCGAACAAATATGGACATCGAATCTGTGTAAATTTGGGCAAAAAAGATTTTGAAAAAACCCTTGCATTTTTCAAAATATGTGTTACAATAAGAGTACCGAGTTGCAATCTCTGCAAGGCGGAATCTAGGACGGAGGTACAACAACAATGGCATACATTATTTCTGATGAGTGCATCCAGTGTGGTGCTTGCGCAGATGCTTGCCCCGCTGGTGCAATTTCCGAAGGTGACGGCAAGTACGTCATCAATGCGGATGCTTGCCTGGATTGCGGCGCATGTGCAGAAAACTGCCCCGTTGGCGCACCCCAGCAGGGCTAATCGCAAATACATAGCCAAAATACGGATTCAAAACGGCAGTCTTTTTGAGAAGGCTGCCGTTTCCGTTTTTTATATGACAAAAATCTGCGGTTTGCATTGCATTTTTCGGAGTTGTGTGCTATAATAAAAAGGATTATAAGGAAATCTCCAAAAGGAATGAAATTTATGAGAATCAGACACAAAGCATGGGCTAAGCCCGAAATTGACGCATCTCCGTTTTGCATGGACAACGCCTTTGCACTGAGAGGGCATTGGCGTGAACAGTTCGCGCGTCCGCAGCAGCCGTTTTACGTGGAACTTGGCTGCGGAAAAGGCGGCTGGGTATCACAGGCATCCGCGATGCGCCCCGAAAACAACTACCTCGCTCTGGATATCAAAAATGAAATGCTTGCCATGGCAAAGCGTAAAACAGAGGCAAAATTCGCCGAAATCGGCAGAGAACCCGATAACGTGCGCCTGTCCATTCTCAACATTGAACGCATTTCCGAGGTTCTGACACCCGAAGATGATGTCAACCGCATTTATATCAATTTCTGCAATCCTTGGCCGAAGCCCTCACACAAAAAGCGTCGTCTGACCCACCCCAGACAGCTCATTCAATATCAGGCGATTCTCCACGGTGAACTGCACTTCAAAACCGATGACGATGACCTGTTTCGGGAATCGCTGATCTATTTCGCGGATTGCGGCTGGGAAATTCTCTATCAGACCACAGACCTCCACGCCGATGAGCCCGCTGACAACATCCGCACAGAACATGAGCAGATGTTTACCGAGGAAGGCAAAAAAATCAAGTTTCTGATTGCAAAACCGCCAAAAGGCGAGCCAAAACTGCCCGAGCAGTATCAGCCGAAGCATTTTGGCGAGGAGCAGGAGGATGATGAACATGGAGAAACACTTTCAGAGTAAAGACGGCAAACGCTGGCTAGATGTCGGATTTGAGAGCCGCAGCATTGTCGGCAGCGGCGAGGAAAGACCCTCTGATGTCGTCCCGATTCAGGAGGGCGCAAGATTGCTCTTTGCCAAAGGCGTGGATAACTGGTGGAAAATCGTACTGGTTGGGCTGACGGCAAGAAAAATCGTGCGTGCGCCGTTCCGTAAAAGGAAGAAATCATGAGCCAGCCGCTTTTTTCGGTTGTGATTCCCACCCACAACGAGGAACACTATATCGGAAAATGTTCGGACACGATTGCAAAAGCTGCTGCGGGATATCCCTGCGGCACCGTGGAAACCATTGTGGTACTGAATCGCCGCTCCGATAAAACCGAAGCAATTGCGAGGAAAAATGCATCAGCAGTATTCGGAATGCGGGTGCGAAAATTGCAAACGGCAAAATCCTTACGAAAATTTGACCGTTTCGGTGACTGGTATCTCATCCAAAACAGAACGCTGACACACGCTATCTTTACGGGCAAAGACCGTAAAGCCGCTGACAGCTTCTACTACGATATTCGATGATCTCGAAAATACAGCGTTTGCTGTGAAAGCAAGGAGAGAAAATGGCAAAATCGATTCTGATTCAAAATGTTCATGCCGTGGATACGGTACGCGATGAAATCTGCGATATCCTGATTGAAACCGGCAAGATCACCCAGATTGCAAGCAATCTGCACATTTTTGCGGATATTGTGATCGACGGCAGCGGTTTGACCGCACTGCCCGGATTGTTCGATATGCACGTTCATTTCCGTGACCCCGGTCAGACGCACAAAGAGGATTTGCAGACAGGCTGCTCGGCAGCTTTGGCAGGCGGTGTCACGGGCGTGCTTTGTATGCCAAATACCACACCTCCCATGGATAACCCGGCGCAGGTCGCAGAATTCCTCGCAAGAGCCAAGCAAACAGGCGTTGATGTTCATCAGGCAGGCTGCCTGACGGTCGGATTACAGGGTAAGGCTCTGGCAGACTACGCTTCGCTGAAAGAGGCAGGCGTATCGGCACTTTCCGATGACGGCAGACCCGTTGCAAATGCTGCCCTCATGGAAGAAGCGTTACGTCAGGCAGACCAAAACCGCCTGCTGATCGTATCACACTGCGAAGATCTGGCAATCATTGATGGCGGCATCATCAACAAGGGTAAGATTTCCGAACAGCTTGGCGTCAAGGGTATGGACAGACGCTCCGAGGATTCTGTCACACAGCGCGATATTGACCTTGCAATGAAAACGGGCGCACGCCTGCATATCTGCCATGTCAGTACCCGCGGCAGCGTGGATGCGGTACGAAAAGCCAAGGCAGCAGGCGCAAACGTCACCTGCGAAACCGCTCCGCACTACTTCATGCTGACCGAGGAAAAACTCCTCTCCCGCGATGCCGATTTCCGCATGAATCCGCCGCTTCGCACCGAAGACGACCGTCTTGCCATCATCGAGGGCATTCTGGATGGCACGATCGACTGCATCATCACCGACCACGCGCCGCACGCCGCAAACGAAAAAGCCGATTTTGAAAAGGCTCCCAACGGCGTTGTCGGACTGGAAACCTCTCTGGCGGCAGCCTTGACCGCGCTGTATCATACGAAAAAGCTCACATTACAGGACATTGTACGACTGATGTCCGTCACCCCGCGCAGACTGCTGGGCATTCCCAACACCGCCATTACCCGCGGCGTGGAGGCAAACTTCATCCTTGTGGACACCGAGCGTGAATGGACCGTTGAGCCTGAAAAACTCCATTCCAAATCCCACAACACCGTTTTCAAGGGCATGGCTCTCAAAGGCAAGCCCGTATTGACAATTTCAGGCGGCGAGATCCGCTTTATGGACGAATCCCTTCAGCCGCAGAGTATATAAGGAGGAAACCAATCATGAAGGAACTTTTGCAGCTTTTGAAACAAAATGCAAGACTCAGCAATGCAGAGCTTGCCGCAATGCTCGGAAAAACCGAGCAGGCAGTCGCCGCCGAAATTGCCGAACTGGAACAAAAAGGCGTCATTCGCGGTTACAGCGCGATTCTGGATGAAGAACTTGCCGATCATGAGGCAGTTTCCGCCTATATTGAACTGAAAGTGACCCCGCAGCCTGACTGCGGTTTCGATGAACTGGCAAAGCTGGTCACCTCCTACGAAGAAGTGGAATCCGTTACGCTGATGTCGGGCGGCTATGACCTTGGTCTGACCGTAACGGGCTACAGCCTGCGGGATATCGCAGCATTCGTCGCACAGCGTCTTTCCACATTGGACGGCGTATTATCGACCACCACGCATTTTGTCCTCAAACGCTACAAGGACAAGGGTATTGCGATTTTAGACGAGCAGCGTGACGAAAGAGGTGTCTATCTTTGAAACCCTATGAACAGATCATGTCGCAGCGAACACAGGATTTGAAACCCTCCCCGATTCGCCGCTTCTTCGACCTCGCTGAAAACATGGAGGATGTCATCTCTCTGGGTGTCGGCGAGCCGGATTTCCGTACCCCGTGGCCGATCCGCTCGGCAGCAATTGCCACACTGGAGCGACAAGCAATTTTCTACGGCGCAAACTCAGGCATTCAGCCGCTGCGCGATGAAATCTCCAACTTCATGCGCAGACGCTATCAGCTTGAATACAGCGGCGATAACGAAATTCTCGTGACCGTCGGCGGCTCTGAGGCAGTGGACCTCACATTCCGCACGCTGCTGAATCCCGGCGATGAGGTGCTGATTACCGAACCTTGCTTTGTCTGCTACGCGCCGCTGATCGAATTGGCTGATGGCGTTCCTGTATCCCTGCCAACCAAGCAGGAGGACGAATTCCGCCTGACTGCCGAATCCCTGCGCAAGGCGATCACCCCGAAAACCAAGCTGCTGATGATGTCGTTCCCGAATAATCCGACGGGTGCCATCATGCGCCGCGAGGATTACATCGAAATTGCAAAAGTACTCGAAGGCACCGATATCATGGTGCTTTCCGACGAGATTTATTCCGAACTGACCTACGGCACCAAACACTGCTCGCCTGCCTCCATTGAGGGTATGCGCGAGCGCACAATTGTTGTCAACGGCTTTTCCAAGGCATTTGCCATGACAGGCTGGCGTCTGGGCTGGATGGCTGCACCTGCGCCGATTATCGAGCAGGCACGTAAGATCCACCAGTACGGCATCATGTGCGCCCCGATGATCTCACAGCGTGCGGCAATCGAAGCGCTGCGCACCTGTGACGGCGAAGTCGAGCGCATGGTGGAGGAATATGACCACCGCCGCCGCTTCATGCTGGAACGCTTCAACCAGATGGGTCTTTACTGCTTCCCGCCTGCCGGCGCATTCTATCTGTTCCCGAATATTTCGGCAACAGGCATGGACAGCGAAACGTTCTGCGAACAGCTTTTGCAGGAAGAACACGTCGCGGTTGTTCCCGGCAGCGCATTTGGCGAAAGCGGCAAGGATAACATCCGCATTTCTTACGCATATTCGCTGAAACATCTGGCGGAGGCTGCCGACCGTATCGAGCGGTTTATCGCACGGCACAAAAAGTAAAGGAGAATCCTTATGAATCGCATTCAGGCACTTTGCGGAGTCCTGCGAAACGCGGAAGCGGATGCGATGCTGCTGACAGGAGAAGTCAATCTTGTCTATGCCACATCCGTTACGAATCTGGAGGGAAGCTGCCTGCTTTTCCCCGATGATACCGCTGTTTTCATCACGGACGGACGTTATATTGAAGTCGCGGAGCAACTGTTGATTCCGCAGGGCTTTACCATACGCCTGCGCACCGCTGAACTGAACAGCATGACCATCCAAAAGCTTTTGCTGGAGGAGCATGGCGCAAAAAAACTGCTCTATGAGGATGATGTGCTGACGGTTCGGCAGTATCAAAGCATGATGAAAGTCTTTGAGGGCTTTGAACTGATGCCGATTCGCGACCGCATTTCCAATTTACGTGCGTGCAAATCGACGGAAGAACTGGGCTATATTGAACAGGCACAGCGCATTGCTGAGGACGCTTTTGCTGAACTGCTCCCGTGGCTGAAAATCGGCGTGACCGAAAAAGAAGCCGCCGCACGCCTGAATTATCTCATGGCGATGCGCGGCAGCGAGAAACCTTCCTTCGATACCATTCTGCTTTTTGGCGAAAATACGAGTAAACCGCATGGTGTTCCCTCCGATCGCAAATTACAGGCAGGAGATTTCATCACAGCGGATTTCGGCGCGGTCTATCACGGCTATCATTCGGATATGACACGAACATTTGCCTGCGGCTCGGTGACGGACGAAATGCGCCGTGTATACGACACCGTTCTTGCTGCGCAGAAAGCCGCTGCGGAAGTAGCCCGTGAGGGCATTCCATGCTGCGAAATGCACAAAGCTGCCGCAAATGTCATTGATGCGGCAGGTTACGGCGGCTATTTTACGCACGCATTGGGGCACAGCGTCGGCTTGGAGATTCACGAATCCCCCGCAGCTGCTCCTTCTTGTTCGGTACCGCTGCAAAACGGCGTTGTAATGACCAACGAACCCGGTATTTACATTGCGGGAAAATTCGGTGTGCGCATAGAAGATATGCTGGTAATTGACGGCAACACGCCCCGCAACCTGACAAATACTCCGAAAGAACTGCTGGTTCTGTCAGTCACAAATATCTGATAATACAACTGCCCGCGACAAACAGCGTATTCCCAAGGATGTACACCGTGCATCGTTTGGATGCCAACATTTTCTCAGGGAACTTATGCCCCGGACAGGCGGTACATTTGTGCTCCCCCTTGTGATAGAATTTGACATTCAGAAAGGTAGTATAGAATGGGAATATAAAAATCATGACGCAAATCACTCCATCCGTCACATAACATCAAGTCAGGCTGAACAGATAGTCTTCCAGCGGATTCGGAAGCACCTTATATTTTGATTTTTTCCTAGGCACCCCTCACTTCCCCCAATTATCACTCCGAAACGCATTTTTTCGTTCCTGAGAATTGCATCATGAAAACGAAAAAGCACCATAGATACGTCATTACAAACGAATCTATGGTGCTTCATTGGTACGGAAAGAGAGGGATTCGAACCCTCGAGACGCTATTAACGCCTACACGATTTCCAGTCGTGCGCCTTCGACCAGCTCAGCCATCTTTCCATATGTGAAATGCGGTCAACAAATCACAAGCTGTATATGAAATTGTTGGTGCGAGTGACGGGACTTGAACCCGTACGCCGAAGCACACGCCCCTCAAACGTGCCTGTCTGCCAATTCCAGCACACTCGCATCGAGTACTTGACTATTATATCAAAATGGGGATAAAAAGTCAAGGGGATTTTTGCATTTTCTAGGAATTCGGCGATTTATACAAATTCCTTGCAAAAGTCCCCTTGTATTAGATCATCGTTTCACGCCAACAGATAGCGTTTCAGCATAGCAAAATCCACCGCAGTCAGCTTATGATTGTAATCCAGATCCGCAGCTTTACCCTGCTTTGTGTTGAGCTCTGCATTCCCAAGGAGGTATTTCGACAACAGAACGGCATCAGCAATTTCAACTGCTCCATTCAGGTCCACATCGCCCATGAGAACATTTTGATCCACTTCCGGGGTCGTAACATTTGTGGTTGTTGTGGTGATCGCCACAGTCGTGGTGGTCGTAGTCATAGGCGGCTCTGTTACGGTAATTTCCCGCAGACTCGGCTGACCATCGCCCCACCAAGTCCAGGGATCACTGTTGCGGTATTCCTCGATTGCCTGATTGCCCGTCCACGAGAACGCATTGTCGTAAAGATGCCCTTCCTCGTAGTACCACTTTGCCTGTGCGATAATCTCATCGGGGTAATTGGCGTAATAGCCGACATTATTCTCGTCGAAATCCGCCCAGCCGGTATTATGACCCTTCAATGCTGCACGCACGACCTGATAGCCGGACAGGTTGTAATCCACAATTGCGGAATGCACAAAATGAAGTATTTTTCGGATGCCCATGTGATTCGAAATGATCGCGTCATAGAAAGTGGATTCGCTGAGCGAATACTGGAACATTTCAGGAACATCTTCCTCTTTCATAAAGGTCGGGTCGCAGTCCGCAAACGCGGTAACTGCCGTCTGCAAGGTACCATAGGCGTGCGCTGAGCTGACGCCGAATCCCTGTGAATACGCCGTTTCAAGATCTGCGCCGTCGCCATTGCCGCCCAGTGTGGATTCTCTCGTACCAACGCCCAGAAACAGTGCATAGACCTTTTCGCGGTCCTCCTGTCCCAGTCGTACCGTCAGCAGATCCCAGTGCTCGTCAATTTCCTTGTAGAGCGCATATTTGACCTCCTGCACGGACATTTTGTGGTTGATTGCGCGAATTTCCTCAGTGGATGCGTCAGCGGGTGTGTTGCGCTCGCCGTAGCCAAACGGGTTTCCGACGCCCTCAGTCTGTACATCACGGGAAGCGTCATGGGCGATTTCATCCGCAGCGATTGCGGGAAATCCGAAACTGTTTGCGGAAACCGCAAGAATGCCTGCCGAAATGGCAGCGGTCAATCTGGAAAACAAGTTGTGCCGCATAGGGTCCCCCTCCTTTTTCATGTTGCCTACATTGTAGCACAAAAACGCCCTGCTGTCAATCGGATTTCGCACGATCCCGCAAAACGCAAGCAAATTCGTGTAATTGATTTATGGTTGACTTTGCGCACATTATGTGCTATAATATTGTGTAGTTATGACTTTTCAGAAGGGAGGCGTCCGCCGAAATGACATACGTAATGAGCGATTTACACGGCTGTTACGATAAATTCCTGCAAATGCTGGAGCAGATTCATTTCACAGAGGAGGACGACCTCTATCTGCTGGGTGATTTCGTAGACCGCGGTGACAAACCGATTCCGCTGCTGTTTGATTGCATGGAACGTATCAATGTGTACCCGTTGCTCGGCAATCACGAGGCAATGTTCCGTGGATGTGTTATGGATCTGCCCATCGACGTCACTTTGGATACACTGGACGATTACCTGACCTATCCGCAGCGCGAACTGTTCGGCACATGGATGCAAAACGGCGGAGAAACCACCTTTTTGCAATTTATGGCACTGTCACCCGAATCGCGTATGGAGTTGCTCGAATATATGCGGGAATTCAAGCTGTTTGAAACCTGCGAGGTACGCGGCGTGCCGTTTGTCCTGACCCACAGCGGTCTGGAGGAATTTGACCCCGACCGTCCTCTTGAAGAATATCCCGCCGATGCATTCCTGAATGCGCGTCCATCGCCAAATGCAAACTTTTACGCTGATAAATTTATGGTGTTCGGACATACCCCGACACTGACCTACCCCGAATTGCACGGCAAGGCGGAGGTCATTTTCAAGGAAACCTACATCAATGTGGACTGCGGTGCGGTCTTTACCGAATCCGGCGGAAAACTTGCGTGCCTGTGCCTGGATAATATGGCAGTTTACTACGTATAACAAGGAGAAATACCATGTCCGATGCCAAACCGCCGCGTCAGTTGAGCGTTCTGAATCTTGCACACAAATTCCTGCGCGAGCACGTACAGGCAGGCGACCTTTGCATCGATGCGACCGCGGGCAGAGGCTTTGATACCGCACTGCTCTGTGAACTGGTCGGGGAAACGGGCAAGGTGCTTGCGTTTGATATCCAACAGCCTGCCGTGGACAGCACCAAGGCTTTGCTGCAAGAAAAAGGCTTCCACAATGCTGAAGTCTATCTGGACAGCCACGCCAATCTTCCGCAATACGCGAAAAACGGCACGGTTGCAGCACTTGTATTCAATTTTGGTTGGCTGCCGCGCGGCAGTCACGAGATTTTTACCCACGCAGATTCCAGCATTGCGGCACTCACCGCAGGTATGAAGCTGCTTCGGGTCGGCGGCGTCATGTCGCTTTGTGTTTACTACGGCGGCGCAAACGGCTACTCTGAGCGTGATGCGCTGCTTGAATTTTTCCGCAGCATTGACAGCACTTACTTTACCGTACTGCAATGCCAATTCCCCAATCGTACAGGTGACCCGCCCTTTGCAGTGTTCATCACCAAAGACGCACAGCCGCCTGAAACCGCATAAGGAGGCAATCTCATGCGTACCCTGCCGCTGCTTTTGCTGCTTGCTGAGGAGGAAATGACCAATATCACGCCCTCCCTCACCAAATGGCTGCTGAAATTTCTGCTGGTGTTTGCCGTCATTACGGTCATCGGCTTTCTGACGCCCGCCATGGCAAAAAAGGTAGACAGCATCCGCGAGCAAACCAAACAAAAGCATCCCGATGACCCAAACAGTCATCTGGTGCGCGGAATTTACGATATGCCGACTGACCATGAAAGCGAGGATGAAACATCAGAATGAAACGACAGGGCATATTCCTTGGCGTTGCACTCACATTGTTCCTGACAACTCTCTCTGCTGACGCCTCCACCGTTTACGATATGGACGGTGACGGCACACTGACTACTTTTGACTATATCCTGAAAAAACGTGAATTTATGGAGCAGCCCAATGATACCACCTATGAGGAACTGCTTTCCCTCGATGATCACCTGCTTGGTCGCAACACCATCCCGTTAGGTGTCAGCGACTGGCTGATTGAACCGATGCATACGGTCCATACGGGCACCGCAACTTACTACTATCTCGGCACAAAAACTTCGTTCTTTGACCTCAACCATGCACACGAAAAAATGCCCCCTTACCGCTGCGCCATCAACCAGAAAGATTTTGCCTTACCCTACGCCGCAGGTGCTTATCTGCGGGTGACCACCACAAAAGGGAAAAGCGTGGATGTTTACGTTGTGGATGTTTCAGGACAGAAATCGGGCGGCATTGACCTTGATTCTCCGGCATTTCAACAACTTGCATCTTTGAGCACCGGCACCCTGAAAAATGTCAGTTGGGAAATCATTCCTTTCCCGAATGATGAGGGAATGTATTACAAATACACTTCCGGTGCGCTGCAAATCCTGTTCCATACATACCCGATCTACAAGCTGGAGGTCATGAATAAAAACGGCGTCTACCAGACCGTCAGCCGCAACCGCTACGGTATATTTTCCGTTTCCAGCGGCGGTACCAAATGTTTCCGCATCACCGATATCTACGGTCATGTGGTCACGGATACGGTCACCCTCACCAGCGGACAGACCACCGTCGGTTCTGTGAATTTTCCTGTATCATAAACAAAAGCACTTCGGTTTTTGACCGAGGTGCTTTTTGCTTTACGACTTTGAAATTTAGTTTTTCTCCGGACCTTCGACAGGATGGCGGGAACCCTTTCATAGGGTTCCCGTACCCTCCTGATTTGTTGGACGAATAGGATGTTACGCGCTCTGCGGAGCGTGACCAAAGGCGACGTCTCCGGATTCTGCGATTTTTTGAAAAAATCGAGTAAAACTTTTGGGATGGATGCCTTACAATTCTGTCGCTACTTCTTCTTTGCTTCCTTTTTCAGACGTTTCTGCCACTCTTTCCAAGCCGCACGCAGCTGACAATAACACGCAAAGACCGCATCCGCCATTTCCGTCGTGCATCCCTGCCCGTAGACTGCCTGCTCCACACCCTGCATCAGCGGTGTGGTATCACATTGCAGCTTTTCCGCCATTTCTCCGCATAGTACACGCGCAGTCACGGCAGGATCAGCGTCCCATTGTTTCCGTAAACGTGCAAATGCCGCTTCAATCGCTTTTCCGTCACGGCGATTCAGATAACGGCGTCGGAAAATCTTCTCCTGTACCGCAGGCACCACAAAATAGAATGCCAACAATATCAGTACGCCGCCAATCAGCAGGAAAATGCCCGTGAATTGCAGCGCTGCCAACACGCCTTCATTGTCCCCCCGCACCCGAGAACTGTAATCAGGTGCAGTGGCATCAATGGAAAACCAACCATAGCCTGCCAGATAGACCTCCACAAAAGCGTGCGCGTGGCTGGTACGGATAATATAATTTCCTGCGCCGCTCGTAATGGAATTATCAGGTTCTTGCAGAGAATAGCCCTCCACATAGCGCGTAATCAGACCAGCACTGCGGCACAGTTCCGCCATAGCACTTGCAAACTGATAGCAAACGCCGTGTTTGGACTCAAACAGGAATGTTTCCACATTCGCGCCCTGCCCGCGTACATAATCCAGATCATAAATGTACTCACCGCCGACCAGATATTTTGCAATCGCGATTGCTTTGTCGTAATCGGTGGTACAGCCCTCTGTCAGTGTCGCCGCAAGCTGCCGCACACTTTCAGGCGTTTCGTAGTTTGCATGAATCGCAGCCGCATACTGCTCTGCCATATAATAATCTGCAATCATATTGCTCCAAAGCGGTGCGGTCTCCGCTGTCAGATACGGCTGCATATCGAGCAGTATTTCCGAACAGTTTTGCATGGAAACCGTATGCAGAATATGCTGTATTTCAGGGGTCTGGGAGATTGCATCACTCAGATAACGCATGGAATATCGCTCACGGAACACACGCTCAGGACGTTCACGATAGAGAATTTTGCTCCAGTTCTGCATGACTTGTGCGGTCGCTCCGAGCCTGTAGGTCTGGTTGGGCGCCATATAGATCGTGCCGTTAAACGTAGAACATTCCAGAGAAAGATCGTGCTCATACTGCTCAGACAGCAAATTGGTGGCAGTCAGCGGCGTGAGTCCCCATTTTTCTGCAAATTCGGGCGATGCCTGTGCAACCGATTTCAGCAGCAGGTACTCATCATAGGCGGTAGGCAGAGTGATCTCACAGGAGAACAAATTACCGTCATTCGTATTTTTTTCTCCCGTCAAATCATAGTCGTTATAATTCAGCACTGTCTGATATTTATGCAGGGTATCCGCATTCACGTTCAGCTTGCCGTCAAAGTCAGCTTCTGCGGTCCATGAATCGCTGTCGTAGTGATAGTGAGAAAGCGTGGCACGCCGCAAATTGACGGGACTATCCGTTTCCGCATAGAACAACACCTGCGAGGTACGAATCAAAGCATCTGTACCGCCATCCGATTCCTCCTCAAAACCGTTGACTGCATTGAGCAGGAAATCTGTAAATGCTGCCATATTGATCAAGCCCTCGATGTAGCTTCTATCCTCACGGACAACGGGCTTCGGCACTGCCAGCACCACAATACAGGCTGCGCAAAGGAACACTGCGCCTGCACGCCAACCTGCACCATCCGAAAGTTCAGGGCTTTCCTTGGTGTGTGTCGTACCTGTCACTGCCGTCATCGGGTAGCTGCGCTGATCCTTGTCGTAGTAGTGGATCACATCAGGGTCATCGGCGTGCAGTTGACGGCAAAACAGCATGACCGCAAAATAGCACGCAAACAAAATGATAATGCACAAAATCGGCATATCCTCTGCCTCTTTTGCGTAGATCGCAAAGGGAAAACAGAGAATCGAAAAGGACATCAGCACGCGATACTGCACAAAGGTGAAGTAATAAGTCGCAAAGCCGATAAAGAATGAAAACAGTATCAGAAGTGCAATGGTATAAGGTCCGTAAAAGGCATCCACTACCGACTGCGGCGTCAGGAACCAAATATAGAAATCAATGTTCCGCGTGACGCCTTCCGGCAGGAAATAGTTGTTAAAGATCTCAGGTTCCTGTCCGATTTTAATGAATACAAATGCCACTGCCAGCGTAGCAAAGCCCGCCAGAACAAACGCAATACCGCCCAACAGATGATGCTTGTCCACAAACTCACACAATTTGAATACGGCAAGTTCCATGAAAAATATCAGCACGATCCAGATGGGGGTCCATGCTGCGTTGAAGTGGTACATAATTGCGGTCATAACCGTAATAGCGTAAAGCAGCGGCAACCGTTTTGCCTTGAGCAGCCAGTTGATGAAACGGTTATCCATGATCCGCTGAAAAACTGCGGACATATCCATCCCTCCTCTCCGAGAGAGTGTGGTTATTTCTTTTCCAGATTATTTTCTTCGGTCGCGTACCAGATTTGCGCCCTGCTTGGCAGACCAGCCGTTTTTTCGGCGGCATCCGTACGCTTGGGCAGCACAAAATACACAGACGATGCCTGCAAGGAACTGACTGCCGCACTCGCTGCGGGGCTGCAATGCGATGCAAACCACAGCACAGTTGAACCGCCATCCCGTTGCACAGCAGGCGGAACAGGCTCACAACCTGCAAGTTCTGCGCTGCTGCGGAAGCCGCCGCGCAAAAGAGTCACCGCCTCTACGGCAAGCTGCTCCGGAGTATCCAGCGACATGGCGACCCATGTGCCGTTCTCATCCTGAAAATGCAGCACGCACGGGAAACCCTGCTTCATACAAAGCATCAGCAGACCCAGTGCGGTTTCGGTAAGCTGCTGCTCCAATGTATAGAGAATTTTCGGTGCAGGCGGGTTTTCGGGTCTGTGGAAATCCAGCACCACCGAAAGTTTTGCAAGCGCAACAGGCTCATCCATGCGCACCATCAGGCGATGTTTCTTCGTGGATAATTTCCAGTTGATGCGCTTGAGCGAGTCACCGGGCACGTAATCACGATGCTCGTAGCCTGCCGTAGAGGATGCCGAATAAGTCGGTGTGACATCGCATTCCTCATCGGCAGTCATCACTTCATCAGATACCGTGCGAAACAGCTCATTGCTGACTTTTAATTGCGGAATCTCAGGGAGAAGGAGCGTTTTGCCCTTGACCTCCTGCTTGTAGGAAAAACGGAACATCCGCAGAAAATCCGAGATTTTCCCCTCAGAAAGCGTCAGAGTGCCCGTACCGCAAAGATCGCCCTCCAAGGAAAGTTCCAGCACTTTTTTGCGCTCTGTACCCATGGAAAGGCAAATCGGCAGCATATCGGGCGTCAGCTGCGTGAACAGGGATTTCCGCCACGCCTTGTAGGCTTTCTGATATTTCAGATAGCTGAACACACCGCTGCCCTGTTGAACCGGAGCATCCGCAAGTTCTTCTGCGGCAGGATTGAGCGGCGCAAAATGTCGGTCTGCGACCATTTTCATGCGCAGGAACGGCATTGGCAGCCGCGATTTCTTCTCCATTACGATCTTGACCGGAAAGGCTCTGTGCTTGGCGACACTTTCGGGCATCTCCACGGAAATGCGCAGGGTGCGTTTGACCCAAAGCGTCACGCCCAGAGAAAGTATCGGCATGAGCAGCAGAAACGCCAGCATCATGACACCGATCTCACCGTCAAGATACAACATAAACAGCACCGCGATTCCGACGGCGCACGCATAACCAAACAGCATCATGCCTTTGTTGCCATCGGTACAGGGACACTGTCCAGAACCGATTGCAGATAAGTCTGCGCATCGGTATACTGCGTTTTGCCCTTCGGAGAAAGAATCAGGCGGTGCGAAAGCACAGGCGTGACAATGCGCTTGACATCATCGGGCAGAACGTATTCTCTGCCGGCAAGGAATGCCTCCGCTTTTGCCGCCTTATACATTGCAATGGAACCGCGCGGCGATGCGCCAAGGATCAGTGCATCGGTTTTTCTCGTGGATTCGACAATCGCAAGAATGTATTCCTTGACGGGATCGCTGACAAAGATATTCTGCACCATGGTTTGCAGGCGCAAAATATCCTCAGGCGATACTGCGGGCTCGGTAATGTTGTTCAGCGGATTGTGATGCTCCGTGCGGGAGAGGATCATCATTTCCTCTGCTGCAGTCGGATAGCCCATGCTGATGCGCATAAAGAAACGGTCCATCTGCGCCTCAGGCAGGTGGTAGGTACCGTAAGTTTCGACAGGGTTCTGCGTTGCCAGCACCATAAACGGATTCGGCAGCTTGTGCGTTACGCCGTCAATAGAAATCTGATGTTCCTCCATGACCTCCAGAAGCGCAGACTGCACTTTCGGAGAAGCACGGTTGATCTCATCTGCGAGCAGAAAATTACACATTGCCGCACCTGCGCGATATTCCAGTTCAAAGGTCTGCTGGTTGACCATGGAAAAACCCGTGATATCTGAGGGCATGACGTCAGGGGTGAGCTGAATACGGTTGAAACTGCCGCCAACCGATTTGGCAAGTGCTGCCGCCAACTGCGTTTTGCCCACACCGGGGACGTCCTCAATCAAAATATGTCCGCCGCAGAGCAAGCCCGCGAGAACATTTCGAATCACATCGTCCTTGCCGACGATGACCTTGCCGATACTGTCAGAAAGTTGCTGAAGTTCTGCCTGCATCAAAAGCACATCCTTTCGAGATGAAATATTTGGTACGATAACGGGCGGAAAAAAGTATCCACAATCCCATGATACAGTATAACATATTTACATAGAAAACGCAATAGATTTTTTGTGAATTCAGCAGTCATTCTGCTCCTGATTCGTAAGAAATCCGAACAATTCTTTCGATATTGTTACAATTCGGAGCATTTTCCCGAAATCCCTTGACACAAACGCGAAAAAAAGTTATAATACGAATAGGTATTCTGCATATTTATAACATACCATAACTTCAAACACAGCTTTATGATTCAATAAGGAGTGAAATTTCATGTTTTGCAGAAACTGCGGCAATGTCCTGACGGAATCAGAAACCATTTGCCGCGCATGCGGTTTCGCCGTCGGTACAGGAGAACTCTTCTGCGCAGAATGCGGCTCTGAGGTCTACCCCTACGCCGTTTGCTGCGACACCTGCGGTTCCGCAATCAGCCACAGCTTCCACAAGGTCAAAAAGCAGCAGCCGACACAGGCACAGGCTTACGCTGCCGTTCAGGTACAGCAACAGCCTGTTCAGATGATGCAGCAGCAGTCGGAAGCCGCGATCATGCCCGTCAGCGGTACGCAAATGCCGCAAACGGTCCCCAAAAGGAATTTACAGCCTGCGTCATATGGCAGAAAAACAGGAAAATCCCATAAAAAAGCCCTGCGGCTTGCCATTTTATTGGGATTTGTCGGCGCACAGGACGCCTATCTCGGATACTACGGAAACTTCGTCCTGCACCTCTTGATGTGCATTGCACCGTTCCTGTTGACGATTCCGTTTCCGTTTTTCCTGTTCCTTCCGATTATTTCTGAGGGCATCTCGCTTCTCGAAATTTCCGCGTTGTTGAGCCGTTCCAAACAAATCAAAGAGAAACGCAGGCTCGGCACATATCATAAAAAGAAGTAAGGAGGCGTTTTTCGATGTTTTGCAGAAACTGCGGCGAAATCTTGACAGAAACCGAAGTCGTTTGCCGACGCTGCGGATTTGCAATCGGCACAGGCGAACATTTTTGCGAATACTGCGGCACCGAAACGCCCGTCTATGCGGTCGTCTGTGATGTCTGCGGCGCGGATGTCAAACGCGACCCCGCACAGCAGAATACAGATGGTGCGTATCAGTATGCGCAGCAGCCACAATTTGCACAGCAGTCCGCCTACGCACAGCAGCCCAACTTCCAGCAGCAAACACTCTATCAGCAACAACAGCCGCAATATCAACAACCTGCCGAATTATATCAGCAGCGTGAATCTCATCAGCCAACCATTGTGGGAATGAAATCTTCCAGAAATAAGGCGACCGCTGCCATTCTTGGTTTTATTCTCGGTTCACTCGGCATTCACGATTTCTATCTAGGCAACAAAGTCAAAGGGCTCATCCACCTCGGTATGACCATTTCCGGCGGTTTGGCATTTGTTTCATGGATCTGGGCAATTGTGGAAACCATTGCAATGCTCAATAACCCGCAAGCCACCGATGAGGACGGAAAATATTTACAATAACGATATTTTGATTTCCGAAAGGAGTTCTTCTATATGTTTTGCAGAAACTGCGGCGAAATTCTCACCGATACCGAAGTCATCTGCAGCAGATGCGGTTTTGCCGCAGGGACAGGTTCCCGCTTTTGTGCCTACTGCGGCACGGAAGCACTGATTGGCTCTGTGGTGTGCGAAGTCTGCGGCAGTGAGCTTCCGCAGGATGAACTGAATCAGGCTATCCGCGATCAGCAAAACGCTGCCTTTATGCAACAGCCTTTTGCACAACAGTATTCGCAGCCCAATTACCAGCAACAGCAGCAGACTTATCAGCAGCGACAGCAGGTATTTCAACAGCATCATGAGGATGCATTCCATCAGCAGCGGGCTTTTCAGCAGCCGAATTATCAGCAGCCCTATCAACAACAGCAGCAAATCTACCCGCAGCAAAATTATCAGCAGCCAAACTATCAGCAGCAGGATTTCCCGCCGCAATACAGACAAGCACAGCCTGCCGCATATTACGATTCCTCGCAGCAGCGTTCCCGTATCGTGGGCGGTATTCTTGCCATTCTGCTCGGCTGGTTGGGCATTCACAATTTCTACCTGAAAAACAGGGATAAAGGTCTTGCCCAGCTTTTGATTACCGTTTGCACCTGCGGTATCGGTGCTACCATTACCACCATCTGGGGGCTGGTTGAGGGTGTTCTGCTCCTGACAGGCGCAATCAAAGAGGATGGCGAACATATCCCGTTAAAAGATTAATTTTACTTAAATTTTCTATTACATCGAAGCACTGTGTTTCCCGAATTTTCGTCAACACAGTGCTTTTTTGCCATTTTCCATCATTGTTTTGTCTGCTTTCTTAAATACAAATTCAGGTTATTTTAAGCCGCGGGCTTTACAATATACAAAGCTCCAAAACAGGGGGATATTTATGACAAGTGATTTCGTCTGCGGAATCATTAGAAAGAAAGATAAAATACTGTAAAGGAGGGGAGGCATTTTTGCGGTCCGTTTCCGCAGGAATGCGAAAGTATGGCAATCAGCACCTTTCAACGCCGTGAAGTAAAGTTTTTGCTCAGCAAAGAACAGTTCGATGGACTGCTCCCGACCATTCATGAATACATGAATCCTGACAAATTCTGCGTAGACGGCAAAGAGTACGGTATCTACAACCTGTACTACGACACTCCGGATAACTTCCTGATCAGACAATCGCTGGAGAAACCTTATTATAAGGAAAAACTGCGCCTCCGCAGCTACTATTCTCCCGCAGGTCCCGACGACCTCGTTTTTCTTGAGGTGAAGAAGAAAATCGGCGGTATCGTCACGAAGCGTCGCGTTTCCATGACGCTCAGCGAAGCAGAGAACTATGTCCAGAACCGCGTGAAGCCCTACTATGAACGCTTCATTGACCAGCAGGTCATCAAGGAACTGGATGTGTTCCTGGGATTCTATGATTCCATTGCACCGCGTCAATATATCAGCTACCAGCGAGCAGCGTTTTTCGGCAAGGAGGACAGCGAATTCCGCCTGACCTTCGACCGCCAGATCACCGCCCGCCGCGAAGACCTGACCCTTTCACGGGAAAGCTACGGCGAACAGCTGATTTTACCTGACCAGCGTTTAATGGAGATCAAAGTCCCCGGCTCGCTGCCGCTGTGGATGAGTAAAGCCCTTTCCGAGCTCGAAATCCGGAAAATCAGCTTCTCAAAATACGGCAACGCCTACAAAAATTATGTCAGAGGTCAAATCGCTGAACAACAGCAGATGACCGAAAGGAAGGTTACTTATGCATAATCCCAGTCTTGTTAATTCCGCAAATATCCTCGCCCGCGTATTCGACGATCAATCCGAATCCAATCTCGGTCTGCCGTCCTTCGGTCAGATTTTCGGATGTGTCATCAGCGCACTCATCATCGGCGTTCTCATCAGCCTTGTTTATATGTTCATCCGCCGCAAGGAGGGTTACACCAGAAGCATGGCACTCACAATGCCGATCCTTTCTACGCTTGTTTCCACTGTCATCATTATGATGTGTGTCCTCGCAGACAGCAGCACGGGCATGACCGCAGCCATCTCGCTGACCGGTGCATTCTCGCTGGTTCGCTTCCGCAGCGCCCCCGGAGATCCCCGCGATATCGCGTTCATCTTCTACGCAATGACCATGGGTGTCGTTTGCGGCGTCGGTTACGTCGGCTACGCTTTCATCTTCTTCCTGCTGATCGCTGCAATGCTGGTGATTTTCAACCTCACCAATTTTGCTGCTCCGAAAACACAGGATATGACCCTGAAGGTCACCATTCCCGAAAACCTCAACTACAATGGTCTGTTCGATAAGGTCATGGAGAAGTACACCACAAGCTGGCTGCTCCGCCGCGTCAAGACCACCGATTTCGGTACTCTGTTTGACCTCGTTTATTCCGTCCGCGTGAAAAATGATGCAGACCAGAAAAAATTTATCGACGACATTCGTGCCCTGAACGGCAATCTGAACGTCACACTGGTGCTTTACCGCTATGACGATCAGATCTACGACGGTAAAAAATAATCTTTCAAATGCCGAAAAAGACTGGGCCCGCATCTGCTGACTCAGTCTTTTCCTGCATATTTGGGAAAGGATACTTTATGAAGCATACGAGATCCCGCGCAAAACAATGCGCCTTGCTCCTGACAGCACTTCTGTCCGTCAGTATGCTGACCGCCTGTGGGGGCGATCCCAGCAGTACGCCAAGCACGGATTCCATCACATCCGAATCCTCTGCGGACAGCACGAACAGCAGCGATTCTTCCAATCAGCAGGCGGAATCCACGAAGCCTGCCGACAACAAAACCACAACGCCCGCAGATGGCACAAAGGTTACGGAGGAATCCTCTCAAAAGGATCACGAGCCCGTTGCCACAACCGCAAAGGCAAACGGTAATAATACCCAGCAGAATCCCGCGACCAAACCCGCCAACGAACAGTCGCAGGCAAATACAAATTCGTCCCCGACAAATGATGACCCCGATGACGAGGATTCTACCGTCAAGGAAATCAAGTACATCTACCTGAAAGGCAGTTCCGCGCAGTATAACGGCTCAGGAATCAGCGTAACGGGCAGCAAGATCACAATTTCCAAAGGCGGTACCTACGTCATTTCCGGCACGCTGGATAACGGTCAGATCTACATTTTCACAGATGATAAGAAAGTCCGCCTCCAGCTTGACAATTGCAGCATCACCAATCAGGCAGGATCTGCAATCAACTGCCAGCAGGCGAAAAAAGTTACCCTTGAAACGCTTGCAGGTACGACCAATTTCCTCTCTGACGGCGGCACACACGATACCGACAAGGGAACGGTTTTCTCCGAAGATACGGTTGTCCTGACCGGTGAAGGTACACTCAACATCAAGGCAAATTATGCACACGGCGTCCAGAGTGATGATGATATCGTTGTTAACGGCGGAAACATTCACATCGAATCCGTAAAAAGCTGCCTGCACTCCAATGACGGCATTGATATCAACGGCGGCAAGCTTTATTGTGACGGCGGCACCAACGGTATCAAAACCGATGGCTATATCAACATCACGGGCGGCGATTCCACATTTATCGGCGGTATCCGCGAGGAAAAGGGTGCTGTCTACTGCGACGGTGTGTTTGCTGTAACAGGCGGTACTTTCCGTGCGATTGGCAATACCTGCACCAAACCCAATCCAACGGCAACCACGGTGCCTGTGATCGGTGCGGTATTCTCCGCAACACAGCCCGGCAATACACAGGTGCGCTTCACTTGCGGCGGTACGGAAACCGCTTCATTCACCTCGCCTCGTACATTTAAATATGCGCTCTATGCGGGCAGCAACCTCTCGCTTGGTAAGGAATACGCAGTAACCTACGGTGACTCCAACGGCGGC
Source organism: Oscillospiraceae bacterium (assembly GCA_045600205.1). Lineage (GTDB taxonomy): Bacteria > Bacillota > Clostridia > Oscillospirales > Ruminococcaceae > Firm-04. Next base: position 51,225 of record JAZRXM010000033.1, read on the forward strand.
ACGTTTACCGCAAACGGCAATGTCACACTTTACAATGTTCCGCTGAATTAACAGAATGAATCTACAAACTGAGGCTTCGCTCTCTTTCATGAAAGCGAAGCCTCTTTCTAAACCGTATATTTTGCTTTGTGCCGAAAACGGCATCGCAGATACAACTTATTTTGCTGCCTTTTTCTCGTCAATTTTGTACTTGCGCGTATCCAGATCGTATTTCAGGACATTGCGCTCAAACAAAATCCGCATACATTTCGTTGCCTGCCGTTCCGTGATTGAAAATGTTTTCATGGCATCGGGCACGGTCATTTCCACGCCGCGTGTCATCATATATTCCTGTACGAAATTGGCAAGTTTTTCGTCCTCCTCATCCTGAGAAGTTGCTGCTTTCTGCGGTGCGGAATTCGCGGTTGCCGGTGCGGTCAGACGATCCAGCTTTTGTACCAGCGCATCCACAGGATTGGTCGGCTCTGCTTTCTTTTCAGGCTGCGCAGACGGCTCCGATTTCGGCTGCTCAGTACCCTTGGCAAGCCACTGCGCATAGGTCAGATCAGGCAACGGCGCATAATCCGCATACTCAAACGGCGGACAAATTTTTGTCACACAGCGGCGGGAAAGGAAAATAATCTGTACGTCTGCGGTTTCCGTGGTCATAAACGGGATCTCATACAGGCGCAGCATTCCGCCATCGGCAATTCCCTTGCTGAGCATCGGCTGAAAACGGCTCTGCGCAAGGTCGTATTCATAACGCTCCTCCCAATCGCCGTCAAACACCAGAATGCAGCGGCTGATTTCATCCTGTGCATCATTGTAGCCATATGTCGCAGCAAAACGGAAAATATACTCCATATTCGGCTGCAACTCCGGCACACAGACGATCTGGGCAGTTTCGCCGTGTGAGGCATCCAGTTCATATTGTTCAATGGTTCTTCCAAGCTGCGTGATAATGACACGGCACGCGCTGTTTTCAGCTATGGTGTCATCGAGATGAAATGCTCTTGCGGTAAAATTCAGAATCTGCGGCATATCGTTGCCCTCCTTGAAATTGATATTCTGAGGTTAGTATATCACGACCGGTGAAAAAAGTCAATCTTTTTTGCTGACATCTTTTCCTGATTTCTGCACAAAGATACAGTCCGTTTTTTGTATATAAAAACCGCGCAAAACGAACCCTGTTTTCATCATGCGAAATCACTGCAACCGATGACGAGTATATTCTGCGAAGCGCAAATTTCTGAACACAATTACAATTATGTAATTTTGCATCCGGATGCAGTTTTATTTGCTATAATGATATTGTCAATTCCTTTCCCGGTCACTGGCAGTACGACCGCTGTTCAATTGTCATCAATGAGCAAGGCACCGAGGGCGGAACGCTTGTCCATGTCACCACAGCAGAGGACAAAACCGAAACCCGCACCGAAGTATATCATGACGGTACTGCCGTATTCACCAAAAAAGGCGGTACACTGTTCTGGCAGGAAGGAAAAGAAGATCTTGCAAGACAACTTGGATTTGAACGAATCGAATAAAAAAGCAACACTTTATAATTGAAAGAGTTTCTCCGGACGGGGTTGCCTTGCAGAGCTTCATTATGAATGCATCACATACAACTTGATCTAAAAAAACAAAACGCACAAGATAGAATATCTATCCTGTGCGGATTGCCATACACAATGGATGAGAAATGAGGGGCTCGAACCCTCGACCCTCTCCTTAAAAGGGAGATGCTCTGCCAACTGAGCTAATTTCTCATATCTCATAACAGCTTATATATTATACCACATATTTTTTGATTTGTCAAGCCCTTTTTAAAAAATCACATGGAAGATGCGGAAAAAACCGCATCTTCCTGCAATTTCAACAAAAATCAGACACCGTACTTCGAGGTGGAAACCGGAACGCCTACGCCCATGGTAGAAGCTACCGTAACGGAACGCAGGTAAGTACCCTTCGCAGCAGCCGGCTTTGCCTTAACAACTGCTTCCATCAGGGTATTGAAGTTCTCCTCGAGCTTATCAGCACCGAAGGAAACCTTGCCGATCGGGCAGTGAATGATGTTGGACTTATCCAGACGATACTCGATCTTACCTGCTTTTGCCTCGGAAACTGCCTTAGCAACGTCAGGAGATACAGTACCGGCCTTCGGGTTCGGCATCAAGCCACGCGGACCGAGAACCTTACCAAGACGACCGACAACGCCCATCATATCAGGAGATGCGATGACGACATCGAAGTCCATGAAGCCTTCCTTGGTGATCTTATCGACATAATCCAGACCGCCGACATACTCAGCGCCTGCAGCCTTTGCAGCCTCGTACTTGTCCTCTTTGCAGAAAACGAGAACGCGGACGGACTTACCGGTACCGTTGGGCAGAACAACTGCGCCACGAACCTGCTGGTCAGCGTGACGGGAGTCAACGCCGAGGCGGATGTGGACTTCAACGGTCTCATCGAATTTTGCTTTTGCAAGCGAGCAAACAGTGCCCAGAGCCTCGTTGGACTCATAGAGCTTTGTAGCGTCCAGTGCTTTTGCACTGTCTACATATTTCTTTCCGTGTTTCATATCAGAATACTCCTTATTATCATCTTACGTGGTACACCGACTGCCAAAATGCGGAGTCGGGTTTGGCGGAATGGTTCCTCCCACTGGCAGACGCAGTGGCGGCATTCCAAGAACATTTCATTGCTGAAATGTGCAGAATGAACCCTTAGTCTGCGACGACAACGCCCATAGAACGAGCAGTACCTGCGATCATGCTCATTGCAGCCTCAAGGGATGCAGCATTGAGGTCAGGCATTTTGGTTTCAGCGATCTTCTGAACCTGCTCCTTGGTAATAGTAGCAACCTTGGTCTTGTTCGGAACGCCGGAAGCCTTGTCGATGCCTGCTGCTTTCTTGATGAGAACTGCTGCGGGCGGCGTTTTGGTAATAAAGGTAAAGGAACGATCTGCGTAAACAGTGATGACAACAGGGATGATCATGCCTGCGTCATTCTTTGTGCGCTCGTTGAACTCCTTGCAGAAGCCCATGATGTTAACACCGTGCTGACCGAGTGCAGGACCAACAGGGGGAGCAGGAGTTGCCTTGCCTGCTGCGATCTGAAGCTTAATAAAGCCTACAACTTTCTGTGCCATGGTAAATTACCTCCAAATAATGTGGTATGGCGGGACGACCATAGAAAGCGGTCATCTCTCCCACGACGGCTGCCTTTTGCTGCCGTCTTGCAAAGGGGTACGAATCAGTCGAGGCGTGTGACCTGACTGAGGGAAAGCTCCGTGGGAGTTTCCTGACCAAACATCGAAACAAGGACGTTGCAGGTACTCTCCTCTGCGTTGACAGACTGTACAACGCCTGTGAAGCCATCCATTGCAGTACCGACGATGCGAACCGTATCGCCGACGCTGACATTGACCTCCACGATCTGACCGAGATCGACGCCCAGAGCGGCAACCTCTTTTTCCGTCAGGGGAGTGGGGTCTGTTGGGCTGGAACCGACAAAGCAGGTCACGCCGCGAATGCTGCGGATGTGATAAGCGACCTCATCGGTATAGACCATTTTGACGAGGACATAGCCGGGGAAAATTTTGCGTGTGACATCCTTTTCCTTGCCGTCTGTGATCTCTCGCACCTGTTCGACGGGGATCTGAACCTCCAGAATCTGATCCTGAAGTTTCCGATACTCGACGACCTTCATGATGCTTTGCGCAACCTTATTTTCGTAGCCGGAATAGGTATGCAGGACATACCACTGCGGTTGAGCGATACCATGTTCATTTGCCATCGCTTTGTTCCTCCTCTACAATGTGCGCAATAGCGCGAAAATTTCGAGTCGTGGACTCATTCATGATTATGATTTGCCGCCGCTGATTGCGAACTCGAAGAGCTTCAGGAAACCTGTATCGAGCAGGAAGGTAAAGACTGCAAATACAATCATGGTAACAAACACGACTACGCTGTTGTTGAAAACGGTTTTCTTGGTGGGCCAGACGACCTTCTTGAATTCAGATCTCAGATCTTTGAACCACTTGGCAATACCGCTCTGCTTTTTGGACTTTTTTTCTTTTTTGTCGTTTTTTTCAACGACTTCAAGCTCATTGTCCTTTGCCATGGTTTGTTCCTTTCTGCATTCCGCCTGATGGAATCAGGCAGCTATGCGTGGTTTCGTGGTGCTGCGCTCTGTGCCAAACGCTGCGTAGAGCCACTGTGAATCCGCGCTCTTACTTCGTTTCCTTATGCAGGGTATGCTTGTTGCAGAATCTGCAATGCTTCATCATTTCGATTCTGTCAGGGTCATTTTTCTTATTCTTCTTCGAAACATAGTTTCTTCTTTTGCACTCTGTGCAAGCAAGTGTGATTTTAACACGCATTTTTCGGCACCTCCTGTGAAAATTTTTCCGTCTTTTTGCAGACGAAACGAAAGTTTGCCTCCCTCTTATCCTGCGTGAGAGCCATGATTCGCGGCACAGCGAACAGAGTGTCCGAACATCGTAGGGGCACAAAAAAGGCACCTCCGCAAAGAGGTACAACCATCATACCACAAAAAACCCGCTTTGTCAAGCGGGTTTTGCGTATTTCTGCTGTTTTTTGGTGTGCTTCGGCGTTTCTCACAAAAGCATACGGAAAATTAAGCGGTGAAGTGGAACAGAATGATATCGCCGTCCGCCACCTCGTAGGTTTTGCCCTCCATGCGTACCAGGCCTTTTTCCTTTGCAGCCGCCATAGAACCTTCGCAGGCAATGAAATCCTCATAGGAGATGACCTCTGCGCGGATGAAGCCTTTTTCAAAGTCGGAGTGAATTTTTCCTGCCGCCTGCGGTGCTTTTGTACCTTTGCGGATTGTCCATGCGCGGCATTCATCGGAACCGCCCGTCAGGAACGAGATCAGTCCCAGCAGTTCATAGCCTGCGTGGATGATACGATTCAGACCCGACTCAGCAAGGCCCAGTTCTTCGAGGAACATTGCCTGATCTTCCTCGCTCATGCCCGATATTTCCGCTTCGATCTGCGCACAGATCGGGAAAACGGCAGCATTTTCAGCCGCTGCGATTTTCGCAACAGCCTGATAATGCTTGTTGTTGGCGAGGTCGCCCGAAAAATCAGCTTCGCATAGATTTGCGGCGTAAATCACAGGTTTTGCGCTCAGCAGCGGGGATTCATCGAGGACAAGCTGTTCATCCTCGGTGCATTCAAAGCTTCTGGCGGGCTGACCTTCCGAAAGATGTGCCTGCAAGCGTTCCAGAAGTTCCACATCTGCGTTGTATTTCTTATCGCCCTTGGCAAGCTTACGGGTCTTGTCAATGCGGCGTTCAATAATCTCGATGTCGGAGAAGATCAGTTCCAGATTGATGACCTCAATATCGCGTGCAGGATTGATCGAACCGTCAACGTGAACGATGTTGTCGTCCTCAAAGCAGCGTACAACATGGATAATCGCATCCACCTCGCGGATATCTGCAAGAAAGCGGTTGCCCAGACCCTCACCCTTGGATGCACCCTTGACCAGACCTGCAATGTCCACAAACATCAAAGTTGCCGGGGTAAATTTCTTCGGCTGATAGATTTCCGCAAGTTTTTCAAGTCTTGCATCGGGAACTGACACAATACCGACGTTTTTATCAATCGTGCAGAACGGGTAGTTTGCCGATTCCGCGCCTGCATCGGTGAGTGCATTGAACAGCGTACTTTTGCCGACATTCGGCAGACCGACCATACCAAGCTTCATGTGGTTATCCTCCTGTTGCGCAGATCGGAAATCGTTGCATCTGCGCCATATTCTTACTTTTTATGTTTTGCTGTCAAAAGCAGGGTCGCCACGACGCCGACAGCTGCATATATTGGTAAATCCGCTTGCTATAATTCGGAGCAAGCAGCATGATCCTATCAGACTGAAACGAGCGAACCGATTTGCGGCTCGCTCGTTTGCACATCGTATCTCAGCGATAAATCATATCCGCGCGGTCAGGACCTGTGGATACCATGGTAATCGGATAGCCGATTCTCTCCTCGACAAATTCGATGTACTTGCGGCAGTTTTCGGGCAGATCTTCGTACTTCTTGATGCCCGAGATATCGCATTTCCAGCCGGGCAGCTTCTCGTAAATCGGCTTTGCCTCGTCCAGACGGTCGCCGCTCGGGAATTCATCGGTGCGCTTGCCGTCAATTTCGTATGCCACACAGACAGGGATCTCATCGAGATAACCCAGAACATCAATCAGAGAGAATGCAACATCGGTTGCACCCTGAAGCATACAGCCATAGCGGGTTGCAACGATATCAAACCAGCCCATACGGCGCGGACGACCTGTAGTCGCACCGAACTCGCCGTCGCTGCCGCCCTTGCGGCGAAGAACATCAGCCTCGTCGCCGAAGATCTCGGTGGTGAAAGGACCTGCACCAACGCAAGAGGAATATGCCTTGACAACGGTAATGACGCGCTTGATCTCATACGGCGGAATGCAGGCACCGACTGCGCCGTAGCCTGCGAGGGTGGAAGAAGAAGTGGTCATCGGGTAGATACCGCTGGTCAGGTCACGCAGAGAGCCGAGCTGACCTTCGAGCAGGACATTTTTGCCTGCCTTGATGGCATCATGCATGGTCTGTGCCATGTTGCAGAGGTACGGCTTCAGGTATTCGCCGCACTCGCGCAGATATGCAAGGATCTTGCCGGGCTCGAGCAGTTCCTCGCCGCCGTAAAGTCCCTGAATCGTTGCGTTTTTGATGTGGCAGACGCGCTCGACCTTTTCTGCCAGGTTTTTGTTGTAAAGTTCAGCAAGCTGGAAGCCGATCTTCATTGCCTTATCGGAATAGTGCGGAGCAATACCCGACTGGGTGGAGCCGAAGCTGTGCTTGCCCAGACGCTTTTCCTCCAGCTTATCAAAGAGAATATGGTACGGCATGACAAGCTGTGCGCGGTCAGAGATCAGGATTTTCGGGGTGGGTACGCCGCCCTGTTCGATCTGTTCGAGTTCGCGCTTGAACGCCTCGCAATTGAATGCAGCACCCGAACCGATGATATTGGTGGTACCCTTCTGGAATACACCCGAGGGAAGGATATGCAGCACGAACTTACCATACTCATTTATGATGGTATGACCTGCGTTGGCACCTCCCTGAAATCGAATGACATAATCTGCATCGGCAGCGAAGACGTCAGTCAGCTTACCCTTGCCTTCGTCGCCCCAGTTTCCGCCTACAATTGCTGTTACCATAATCGTTTCCTTTCCAAAATGCGGGGATTTAAAATTTCCGAAAAAAAGTCTTTCGGACATTCCCTTCAAAATTGTAGCACAACTTGCAAGAATTGTCAAGCACGATTTTTCAAAAAACAAAAGAATCTGTCAGACGAAAAATTCTGAAAATACGACCGGATTTAAAAACAGAGCTTGCAATCGCTGCTGTGTTGTGATATAATATTATCACTAACTTCGCAGACGAAAGGACATCGACATGAAACTGACTCTCGATCATTTTGCAGAAAAGTTCGAAAAACTAAGTGTATACGTCATTGGCGGACTGACGGGCATTTTCGCCTGTTTCCTGAGTCTGGTCAGCCTGCTGCACACCACAAACGTCGAAAACATCACCGAGGGAAACGGCAGCAATACGTCCCTTTATCACATTCTGGAAAGCATTGAATCCGTCATTTTCAGAAACGACAGCTTCCTATGGAATCTGATTCTTCTTGCCGTATCGCTGTGTTTATGTTTTCTGCTGCTGAATCGAAAAAAGCAGCCTTCCATGAAAGTAATCTGCATCGGACTGTTTCTGTGGACGGTACTGTTTGGTACGCTCTGGGTATTCTCCTCGCAGTCCTCGCCCAGCGAAGATTCCTATATCGTATCCAGTGCGGCAGCCGAATGCGCCAAGGGCAACCCGTTCACACTGGCGGACGGCAACTATTTCAAGAACTATTCTTTTCAGCTTGGATACGTCTTTTTCCTTGAAGTCATCATGCGAATCGCCAATGCGATGTTTTATCCCGGCAATCTGCTGTACCTTGAATTCATCAATGTCCTCTGTTTAGGCGTCATTCACGTCAGCATCGTCCGCATCAACGATCTGCTGTTTGAGGACAAGCGAATTGCAAAATTATCCGCTGTTTTGCTGGCATTCAGTGCCGCTCCCCTCGTATCGTGCAGCTTCATTTACGGCATCATTCCCGGCATGATGTTTGCAATCCTTGCGCTATACCATGAACTTTGCTATTTCAAGAAAAAAAAGACAGTCAGTGCGGTCAAATCGGTATTCTGCATTGCGCTTGCCATGTTGGTGAAACCCAATTATCTGATCTGGCTGATCGCCATGATGCTGCTTGCGTTTGTTATGCTGTTTCGCAGAAAGCACTTTGTGAAAGACATCACCTACATGGCTGCAGCCGTATCGCTTGCCTCGCTGATGCAGCCCGCTGTCAAATCCATGTACGAAAAACGCTGCGGTGAAGATCTCGGCGAACCTGTCCCGTATGTTTCGTGGATCGCTATGGGGCTGAACGAATCCGCCGATGCCCCGGGCTGGTATAATTACGCTTATACGCTCACCAATTTCGGCAATTCGGATTGCAACGCAGAAGTCGCTTCCGCCAAATCCAAAGCCGTCATCCGCGACAGAATCCGCTATTTTGTGCGAAATCCGCAGTACGCACATGATTTTATGTACGGCAAGATCGTATCGCAATGGAACGAAACCTCGTATGAATCCATCTGGAACAACCAGGTGCGCCGTCAGTATAAACCCAAGGGACGTATTGCGGCATTTGTCTGTGACAGAGGCGTTACGGCTGCCAAGCGATATATGGATATTTTCGCGCAGCTGATTTTCTTCGGATTTGCGATCGGCTGCGTGCTGCTCCTCCGTAAAAAGGAATTTCTGCTGACACCGTTCCCGCTCATTTTCCTCGGCGGATTCTTCTACCAGTTGATCTCTGAAGGGAAATCGCAGTATATCCTCCCCTATTTCATCCTGATGACGGGCTTTGCGGCATTCGGCATTGTCCGCCTCTATGAATGGTTCCTTGCAAAAGCCAAGGCGAAAAACCATAAGCGGATTCTTCAATTTTTCGGAAACTGAACAAGATGTCTGCGCAGACTGTAAGCTCTCTTGCAGTCCGTGCAGACATTTTTCTTGCAGAAAAATCGGAAAAAGACTTTTCTTTTCTGAAAAAGTATGCTATACTATATTTATCTATGTTTTTCAGGAAACACAAACACATCCTCATCACAGGAGGCAATCATGTCAAATACACATAAATACGCACTTGGTATAGATGTTGGCTCAACGACTGTCAAAACCGTTGTGCTGGATGAACAGGGCAAAATGCTCTCTCACTGCTATCAGCGTCATATGTCGCGTGTCCGTGAAACAGTCGCGGAGCAGGTGCAGGCACTTGCTGCACAGTATCCCGATGCGGAATTTTCCGTCTGCATGACAGGTTCAGCAGGACTTGGTCTGGCTCAGAGCGCGGGAATCCCGTTTGTTCAGGAGGTTCATGCAGCGTTTCTGGCGGTCAAGCAGGATTACGCCAACGCCGATGTCGTCATTGAGCTTGGCGGCGAGGATGCGAAAATCATCTTCCTGACAGGCGGCGTGGAGCAGCGTATGAACGGCTCCTGCGCAGGCGGCACAGGCGCATTCATCGACCAGATGGCGACGCTGCTCGGCATCACCGCAGATGAAATGGATGCCCTCTCTTTGCAGGCAGAAAAGCGCTACCCGATCGCATCGCGCTGCGGTGTGTTTGCAAAATCCGATATTCAGCCGCTGCTCAATCAGGGCGCACGCCGCGAGGATATTGCGGCAAGTATCTTTCAGGCAGTGGTTGACCAGACCGTTTCGGGTCTGGCGCAGGGCAGACAAATTGAAGGTACGGTGCTGTTCCTAGGCGGCCCGCTTTCCTTCCTGAAGGGTCTGCGCGAGGCATTTGTCCGCACACTGAAACTCGATGACGAGCACGCAGTTTTCCCGGAAAACGCACCTGTTTTCGTTGCATATGGCTGTGCGATGTTTGCCAAGCAGTCCGAGGAAGCACAGCCGCTTTCTGAGGTTCTGGACAAACTGGCGTCCGCAAAAACAGGCGGCAATACCGTCACAGGACAGCCGCTGTTTGAATCCCGCAAGGATTATGAAGCGTTCATTGAGCGTCACAAGGCAAACGATTTGCCGTTTGCTGACCTGCATACCGCAAAAGGCAACGCCTACCTCGGCATTGATGCAGGTTCGACTACCACAAAACTGGTGCTGATCACCGAAAACGGCGAGCTGCTTTATCAGTACTACGCTGCAAACCGCGGTCAGCCGCTTGACCGCATTGTTAAGCAGCTGAATACCATTTATGAGCAAATGAATCCCGATCTGCACATTGTTGCATCAGCAGTCACCGGTTACGGCGAAGACTTCATCCGTGCCGGTCTGGGCGTAGACTTCGGCATTGTGGAAACCGTTGCGCATTTCAAAGCAGCTTCGTACTTCTGCCCCGATGTTGATTTCATCATGGACATCGGCGGTCAGGATATCAAATGCTTCAAGATCCGCAATCACAGCATCGACAGCATCATGCTGAATGAAGCCTGCTCCTCGGGCTGCGGCTCGTTTATCCAGAGTTTTGCGCAGGCACTGGGCTATGATATCGCAGAATTCTCGCAATTGGGACTGTTTGCAGAGCATCCCGTAGATCTCGGCTCGCGCTGCACGGTATTCATGAACAGTTCGGTCAAGCAGGCACAAAAGGACGGCGCAACCGTCGAGGATATCTCTGCGGGTCTTTCATCGTCCATCATCAAAAATGCCGTTTATAAGGTCATTCGTGCAAAATCCATGGACGAACTCGGTCAGAACATTGTCGTACAAGGCGGCACGTTCCTCAATGATGCCGTACTGCGTTCCTTCGAAATGGAACTGGGTCGTCCCGTCATTCGTCCCGCAATTTCGGGGCTGATGGGCGCATTCGGTGCGGCACTCTATGCCAAGGAGCACTGCCCCGAACAGACAAAACTGATCTCCGCAGAGAAATTGGCTGACTTCTCCTATAAAACCACAAATGCCAAGTGCGGCGGCTGTACCGCACATTGTGCGCTCAACATCGTGCATTTCCCTGACGGCGGCAAGTTTGTTTCGGGCAACCGCTGCGAGCGCGGCGCGGGCCTTTCCAACAAGAACACCCTGCCCTCTATTTACGACTACAAATACGAGCGCATCCTGAACTGCAATACGCAGCCCGCAGGCACCCCGATCGGTACGGTGGGACTGCCGCTTGCCCTCAGCTTCTACGAGCAAATGCCGTTCTGGACAACACTCTTTACGAAGCTCGGCTTCAAGGTAGAGATTTCCCGTGAAAGCGACCGCAGCGTTTACTATCAGGGACAGCACACCATTCCCTCGGATACTGTCTGCTATCCCGCAAAACTCGCACACGGACATATCGAAGATCTGCTTGACCGCGGCGTAGACTTTATTTTCTGGCCGTGCATGAGCTATAACGTGGATGAGGGCGAAAACGATAACCACTTCAACTGCCCTGTCGTTGCGTATTATCCCGAATTACTCCGCGCCAACAATCCGCGCCTGACAGAGCAGAATTTCCGTCTGCCTTACATGGATCTGAACCGTCCCAAGAGCGTGCAGGCTGCAATGAAAAATATTCTCAGACGTTACAGCCTGAGTGCCAACCTCTCGGATGCAATTGACGCTGCCTACGCCGCACAGCAGCAGTACCGCAAGGATGTGGCGGAAAAAGCGCAGGAAATCATTGCACAGGCACGCGCAGAAGGCAAAAAAATCATCGTACTGGCCGGTCGTCCGTACCACATTGACAAAGAGATCAACCATGGTCTGCATAAGCTGATCACCTCCCTCGGCATGGCGGTCGTCAGCGAGGACAGCGTGGCAGAACTCGGGCACCTGACCGAAAAACTCGGCGTGCTCAACCAGTGGACCTATCACGCAAGACTGTATCGTGCAGCACAGTATGTGACCACACAGCCTGATATGCAGCTTGTACAGCTGGTATCCTTCGGATGCGGCATTGATGCAGTCACAACGGATGAAGTACGCACATTGCTGGAGAATCAGGGCAAACTTTACACGCAGCTGAAAATTGACGAGATCAACAACCTTGGTGCTGCAAAGATTCGTTTGCGCAGTCTGGTTGCGGCAATGGAAGAATAAGCGGGTAACGTGAATGATATGGGGGAACCTGATGAAAAGAGGTTCCCCCATGCTTTTTCGGCAGGCTGCAAAAGAAAATTCTGATTCAAAATGCGCACTTGACAAATCCCACACGATATGCTATAATATTGATTCAGGAATATGAAATGGGCTCGTAGCTCAGCTGGGGGAGCGCTGCCTTCGGAACGCAGAGGTGGAGGGTTCGATCCCCTTCGGGTCCATTCCAAACGCAAGTGCGCCCTTATACACACGTATAAGGGCATTTTTGCGCATGAAACAGAAAGGAGCGTTGCACCGTGTCCGAAATGCTTTACCGACTGATCCCGGCAGATCTCAACGCAGCCATTTCAGAGGAGCAGGCGATATCTGCTGTGGAATACCTCAAAGCCGAGGCCGGCACCGAGGATGTTATCTACGTGATTGCCGAAACCCCGATGTTTGTCGAATGCGGTGATATGCTGCACTATATCGGCTGTCCGCACTGTCGAAAAAAGCTTTCCTTTCCTTGGTGGGCAGAGCAAATGACCCGCTGCGCCGAAACAGGCTTCATGGTGCGCGATATTGTATTTCCGTGCTGCAATCAGGAAGGGAAACTCGAAGACATCGACTATCAGGAGCCATGCGGTCTGGCACGCATCATCTTTGAGATTCACGAACCGCAGCTGCCAATCGACTCCGAAATCATCAACACCCTGCAGCTTGTTCTTGGCTGTAAACTCCGCGTGATTCAGGCGCGTTATTAACAAAAATCAGAATGACCCATTTTATGAAAAAGTTAATCCCTGCACTCACCGCCCTGCTGATGACACTGATTTGTCTGATGCAGCTCACAATGCCGTGCTTTGCGGCAGCACTCCCGAAGCGCGGAGAAATCGCGGCTGCGGAAAGCCTCTACGTTGATACCGACAACGATGAAGCTGATACCATTTCATTGATCAGGCGGTAGCCCTGCAAAATAAACCCTGCTATAAAGAACTCGCCGGTGATGCTTCCGGCGCGACAAATATGATCAAATCTGTAGGCGGAGGAGATGTGACTGTCTGGAGGCAATTGGAGGATTCCAACTCCATGGTGCAGTATCTGTGGGTCGAATGCTATTGCATCTTCTGTAATTGGGCATACAAATGGTGCAGGCATATAGAACATGGGAAGCCCGTTATGCAATCGCATGGGGTATAGACACTTTCAATGACCTTGAGCACACTGGCATGAGCAATCTTCTTTCAAGAGTCGGAATCAAGCCGGATACTCCCGAAGATGCCGAAACCGCAGCCCCCCCACAACAATCCGACAAAGAAAGCCACAGCAACGCACTGATCTGGGCTTTGTCAGGTATTGCTTTGCTTGCCGTTGGCGGCTTCGCTGCCTTTCAATTGAAAAAGCGTAAAGTTTCATAAACCAAAGCCGTCCCTGATTGTGATTCGGGGACGGCTTTTGTTAGAATGTACAACTGTCACGAGGTGGTTTTGTCAATCATCACAAAAATTTTCGACATTTCCCCGCCATGGGGCGGGGATAGGGAATCCACAGAAAATTTTCGATTTTTTCTTGACAGTTTTTTATTTCGCGTGCTATAATATATTATCCTCAAAAATCAATTCGATGAAAGGCTATGGTGTGAAACATGAAACAGGATCTGATTGCAATTCTGGACCTGGGCAGCGATAAAAATGCTGCACTGGCTCGCCAAATCCGTGCCGAGGGCGTATACAGCGAAGTTTATCCCGGCACCATCTCCCTCGAGGAGCTTTCTCAGAAGCCGAACCTCAAAGGCGTGATCCTCTGCACCGATGCAGCAGCGTCTGCACCGAAATTCCGCAAAGAGGAACTTTCCGTTCCCGTCATCACCGCTGCTCCCGCAGATTTCAACGGCGATGAATTTGCACCGCAAACTCTCCGCAACTTCCTGTTTGACAACTGTGGCTGTGATAAAAACTGGAATATGGACAACTTCATCGCAGACCAGATTGAACTGCTCCGCAACCAGATCGGCGATTCCCGCGTCATTCTGGCACTTTCCGGCGGCGTAGATTCCTCCGTTGTTGCTGCTCTGCTGATTCGTGCAATCGGCAAACAACTTACCTGCGTTCACGTAAACCACGGTCTGCTCCGCAAGGGCGAACCCGAACAGGTCTGCCAGGTCTTCCGCAATGAACTTGGCGCAGACCTGATCTACGTCGATGCCGTTGACCGTTTTCTCGATAAACTGGCAAATGTCAGCGATCCTGAGCAGAAGCGCAAAATCATCGGCAAAGAGTTCATCGACGTTTTCGCAGAAGAAGCTGCAAAACTCGATGGCATCAAGTTCCTTGCACAGGGCACTATTTATCCCGATATCGTAGAATCCGGTATGCAGTCCGGTAAGGCTGTCAAGTCCCACCACAACGTCGGCGGTCTGCCTGAAGGTCTGCAGTTTGAGCTGGTTGAGCCGCTCAAGTATCTGTTCAAAGACGAAGTCCGTGCGTGCGGCAAGGCTCTTGGTCTGCCCGACAACATGGTTTACCGTCAGCCGTTCCCCGGTCCCGGTCTGGGCGTCCGCTGCGTCGGTGCCATCACCCGTGACCGCCTTGAAGCTGTCCGCGAGTCCGATGCAATTCTCCGTGAGGAATTCGACCTCGCCGGTCTGCGCGGCAAGGTCTGGCAGTACTTCACCCTGATCCCCGACTTCAAAACCGTCGGCGTCCGCGATAACAACCGCTGCGAAGAGTGGCCCGTTGTCATCCGCGCCGTCAATACCGTTGATGCTATGACCGCCACCATTGAGCCGCTTGACTGGGCTCTGCTCGGCAAGATCACCAACCGCATCGTCAACGAGGTCAAGGGCGTCAACCGCGTCCTCTACGACATCACCCCGAAGCCTACCGGCACCATTGAGTGGGAATAATGCAAACGTTTCCTGAAACGGCGTAATACCGTGATTTTCGTGGTATAGTTAAGCTGAATGGCAACGTTTTGGCAACATTTCTCTATTATCGGCAACAGTTATAAATATTCTGTCTGAAAAGATAAGAGCTATCTGATTCGTATTTGAATCGGATAGCTCTTTTTGTTTTTATAGCTTTGTGAAATACCATAGAAAGGTATAGTCATTGAAAGCAAACCTGTCGCTGTTATCATCAATCACATACACACCGTCAATGATATAGGAATACTCATATTCGCCCCCGATTTTGAAACTGCCTTCTTTGGGGATATGGTGACATCTGCACTTATCCATTGTTATCCTCTTTCATCGCCCTGCGCTCAGCTTCATTCCGCTCCGCCTCCGACCTCGGATACCTATATCTCCACTGGTCATATTCCTCACGGCTAATTTCCCCATTACGATACTTCTGAGCCATTTCCTCCCAGGGTTCGAGCAGACCTGTCATCTTCGCAAAAGTCGGGCCGTTCTGTCTGTTGATGCGGATACATATTTCATCGTCCAGACGGTCAATCTTGAAGCCGTATAAGTCCTCTATGGCAAACAGCGTGTGCATAAGCCCGATGTAGCTGTCGATATTTGGGACATTCAATGCCTCGGTCGATACATCAAGTGCATCGGCAAGCTGCTCTACAAGGTCAGCTTTGGGCGTTCTTGAACCTGATTCGTACTGTGCCATACGAATATCGGCTGTCCGTTCCGAGAAGCCAACCTGCAAGCCTAAGAACTTCTGTGTCATACCTCTGAGGTTACGAATAAACCTGATCCTTTCACCTATTGCCATATTGTTGTCCTCCATTTTCAATCGGCAGACGATCTGCGCCGCCATATTTCACAAATCAATTATAACATATATGCTTAGTGCTTGTCAAGATAGTAGAAATAAAAATGTTTAGTAATTTTATACTTGACATAACGGCATATGTTTAGTATAATGAAATTAGAACTTAACGATTTAGAGTTAAGTCAGAGAAAGGAGATACTCTTAATGACAGATAAAAATTTTATGAGAGTAGAAGATGTTGCCAGGGAGCTTGATGTATCCAAGTCCTATGCATATAAGATAGTGCAGAAGCTCAATAAGGAGCTTGAAGCCAAAGGATATATCACGATCTCTGGCAGAGTTAACAGACAATACTTCCTCGAAAGGACTTGCTACGGCGGTTCTGCTGAGGACAGCGAAAGGAAGTGATGCAATGTCAGTTTACAAGGACGGCAGTAAGTGGCGTGTGATCTACCGCTACACCGACAGCCGAGGAGAACGCAAGCAGACGCAGAAACGTGGCTTCTCCACAAAGAAAGAAGCTCAGGCGTGGGAGCGTGAACAGATGAATAAGACGGAATCCAGCCTTGATATGACCTTCGAGAGTTTCTCGGACATCTACTTTGAGGATATGAAGAAGCGTCTGAAAGGCAACACATGGCATACCAAGGAGCATATCCTTCGCACAAAGCTGATACCGTTCTTCGGAAAAAGAAAGATGTGCGACATTCAGCCTAAAGACGTGATAGCGTGGCAGAATGAAATGCTCGAAGGTTCGACCAAGACAGGCAAGCCGTATTCACCTGTGTATCTGAAAACGCTGCACAATCAGCTCAGTGCCGTGTTCAACTATGCGGTGAAATTCTACGGACTGCCGAGCAATCCCGCAGCCAAGGCAGGCAATATGGGGAAAGCGAAGAACCGTGAGATGCTGTTCTGGACGCAGGAGGAATACAAAAAGTTCGCAGAAGTGATGATGGACAAGCCTGTTTCTTTCTATGCTTTCGAGATGCTGTACTGGTGCGGTATCCGTGAGGGTGAACTTCTCGCCCTCACGCCTGCCGATTTCGACTTTGAGAAGCAGACGGTCTCGATCACAAAGTCCTATCAGCGTATCAAGGGGCAGGATATTATCACCGATCCGAAAACCGCCAAGAGCAACCGTGTCGTGAAGATGCCTGATTTTCTTTCTCAGGAGATTCAGGATTTCATCGGACAGCTCTACGGTATCG
Organism: Oscillospiraceae bacterium; assembly: GCA_045600205.1. Taxonomy (GTDB): domain Bacteria; phylum Bacillota; class Clostridia; order Oscillospirales; family Ruminococcaceae; genus Firm-04. The sequence continues at coordinate 68,299 of JAZRXM010000033.1, forward strand.
GAGAACATGACCGTATGTTTATGATAACCAAGAGCTACCTTCATCACGAAATGGACAGAGGGGCGAAAGAATCAGGCGTGAAGCGTATCCGCATTCATGACCTCAGGCACTCGCATATCTCTCTGCTTATTGAAATGGGCTTCTCTGCCGTGGCAATAGCGGACAGAGTTGGACACGAGAGCATTGATATTACTTATCGTTATGCTCACCTGTTCCCCAGTACGCAGAATGAAATGGCGGACAGGCTCAGTGACCTGAGAAGCGATGATGCGGAGGGAGGTGATTCAGATGTCAGCGAAAAACCTTGACAGCAAGGGCAGATTCAGAGCGAGAACGATCGGTTTCCGTGTCTCGCCCGAAGAAGATCAGCTCATCAATTCGGCTGTGGCACTCTCAGGACTGACCAAGCAGGACTACATCGTGAAGCGGCTGCTTTGCCGTGATGTGGTTGTGCAGGGCAATCCGAGAGTGTATAAGGCTCTGAAAAATCAACTTGCGGAAGTTCTCAGCGAGCTGAAAAGAATAGAGAACGGCTCTGCTGTGGACGATGAGCTGCTGTCCACGATACAGCTTATCACAGTTACAATGAATGGTCTGAAAGGAGAAAGAGAATGACCGAAGAAAAAGAAATGACCGCCCCTATGACCTCTGTTGGCGCAGAGGTCGGGCAGCCAATTCACAACACTACTGATATTATATCAGAAAACATGGAAGATTGCAATACTTCATGTGATTATTTTGACGAAATGCAGAGACAGCTTTTGCGTTCGATTGATCCGAGCTATCTTCCTACGATCAACATGAACGAGCTTTACAACTGCGTCTATACAAAGCAGCCGCCAATCATTGACGGGCTGCTTTACCCAGGCACATATCTTTTTGTTGGTGCGCCTAAGCTTGGCAAGAGCTTTTTCATGGCACAGCTTGCCTATCATGTCAGCACAGGTCAGCCGTTGTGGGATTACGCTGTTCGCCAAGGAACGGTGCTGTATCTTGCACTTGAAGATGACTACAAGCGTTTGCAGGAACGGCTGTACAGAATGTTCGGAACGGAAAGCACAGACAGGCTGTATTTCTCAACAACTGCCCGTCAGCTCGGAAACGGTCTTGATGAACAGTTAAAAGGCTTTCTGCATTCATATCCAGACACTTCGCTAATTATCATTGATACGCTGCAAAAAGTGCGTGAAGTCGGCGGCGATTCATACAGCTATGCGAATGATTATGAGATCATCACAAAGCTCAAACAATTTGCGGATGAATATGGAATCTGTCTGCTATTGGTACACCATACCAGAAAACAGCAGTCTGATGATAAGTTCGATATGATTTCAGGCACTAACGGATTGCTTGGAGCTGCTGACGGAGCATTTCTGCTCCACAAAGAAAAGCGTACTTCGGGTACGGCGGTTCTTGAAATCTCAGGGCGTGACCAACAAGATCAGAAGCTGCATCTGACACGCAATCCTGGAAAATTGATCTGGGAACTTGAACGTGCTGAAACGGAGCTTTGGAAAGAACCGCCTGAACCTCTGCTTGACGAAATTTCTGAAATCGTAACAGCAGATAACCCGACGTGGTCAGGTTCGGCAACGGAGCTTTCACAGCTTTTGAAAATAGAAATTCCTGTCAACGCTTTGACAAAAAAACTGAACGTCAATGCAGGCAGACTGTTGAATGAATATCATATCAGATATCATAGCTGTCGTTCACATGATGGCAGAAAACTTGAATTTCATTTTCAGGCGTGACAGTTCGTGTCGGCTGTGACGGTTTTTAGAGAGTGGGGGCGGTATGTAAAAAGCCGTCACAACCGTCACAAGCTGACACGCATCATCAAAGACGTGTGGCGATTCTGAACATGGACATTTTTGTCCGAGTTCAGATAGCCTGTAACGGCGCAGACAGCAGTTCAATTTTGAGCAGTAAATCATGCTTGAATTTTTTATTTTTGCAAAGCTGATTCTGAAAAATTGTAGTGCAGATTTTTGTATGATTGCGCCCACATTTTCAGCTTATAAAAGCCTCGCAGAGCGACATAGTTCTTCTGATAGTCTGTCAGGGCTGTCGGAAGTACTATGGAGTTACAAACAGCGCATTCGCTGTTGTAAACTGTGCTTGCACATCGAAGCCCAAGAGGGCTAACTCCGCTTCAGCGGTCAGGAAAGGAAGTGATGCTCATGTAAAAACTGATTGGATTTTATAGACAGAGAGAAGCAAATCCAACGAAAAAGAAAGGCGAAAATATGAAAGAAAAAAGTATATCTTTTGGTCAGGGAAAGGGTTCACTTGCTCACAATAATCGAGAGTTCATTGCGGATAATGTAGACCGCAATCGCATGAAAAATAATGTGACGTTTATTCGTCAGCCGATAGCAGAAGCGTATGAGCTGCTTTTCGGTGAAGCAACAGCAAGATATAACGCCAAGCAGAAACGTAACGACAGGAAAATTTCCAACTACTATGAGCATCTTTTTGGGTGCAAGCCTTGCAGCACAGTCAAGGTAAATGCACTTGACCAGAAAAGCTTCTATGAAGTGTGTGTTCAAATAGGCAAAAAAGAAGATTCTGGCATCGGAACTGAGGACGCTGAGCTTGTTGCGGAATGCCTGAAAGAGTACATGGCTGATTTTCAGAAACGCAGTCCGAATTTTTACGTTTTCAACGCTGTACTCCACATGGACGAAGCCACTCCGCACCTGCACATTGATTACATTCCTGTCGGGCATTATAAAAGAGGTCAGGACACTCAAAACGGTATCGCTCAGGCACTCAAAGAAATGGGATTCGGTGAGGGTAAAAATGCAATTTCCCGTTGGCGAGCATCTGAGGTTGAAGTCCTTAAAAAAATCTGCCTTGAACATGATATTCAGCCAACTATTCCTGAGAAATCCAGAGGTACGCTTGAAGTTTCTGAATACAAGGAACAGCGCAGGCAGGCTGATGAGTTGGCGGAGAAGAATGCTCAGATAGTGGCAGACATCTCTGAAAAACAGGACAAGAACGAATTGCTTGATAAGGAAATTGAGGAAAAACTCGCTCAGGTCAAAGTCATTCTCAACTATATCCCCGACTATGAAAAGGAGGATACGATTGAGAATGAGTGTCAGCAGATTTCAAAGGAACTGAAAGATTTGCTTGACGGTAAGCTGTCTATTATGAAACACAAGGACGATATTATTGCCAAGGTGGAAAAGCTCTGCAAGGTCGTCAAAAAGGTCAACGATAACGCTTACAAGTCAGGCAATACGATTTATTCGCTTCACGAAAAGCTCGATGTCACACAAAAAGAATGTGACAATATCCGTCAGCGTTTGAAACTGTCTTCGGGAGAATGCAATGAGCTTCGTCGCAGTAATTCAGCTCTGAAAACTCAGGTTGATGACCTGACGGAGTTTGTGAGCCTGCTGAAGCGCTTAGAGCCTCAGAAATATGCTGAGGTCAGACAGACACAGGAACATATTCATGAACAACAGATACAGCAGATACAGCAGTCCAGCACAAGAAAAAAGAAATCGTGGGAACTGGAATAACAGGAGGAATTATTATGATTATCAGAAGCAAAGACAAGGTTCAGGTGGGCGGCGAGAACAAGCCCGTATGGGTTCTCGACACCGATGCCCTGACCGTCACCCACAACACCGCCGATGCCGAGCCGAGCGTGACAGAGTTCAACTCCGATCACATCAAGTATCACCTGCACTACTCAGCAGAGTACCGTCCTGCAAGACTGAAAAAGCTCGTCAATGACGACACGATTCTCAGTTACCTGACCGACCTCGACCGTTCCGTAGCGGAAGCCATTGAACGCCAGGTCGGAATGATGCTCGAAAATGATACCGAGTATCTTAGAGCTGTGGCGGTCGGAGAGCTTGCAAAAGCGAGAAGACTGGAGAACATGGATCGCCTGATTGCCAGAGAGCCTGTGTATGCGACTATGGTGTATGTGTGATGCCGTGATCTCCCCATAACAACAGAGTCCATCCCAAATCT
>JAZRXM010000034.1:0-19889 GCA_045600205.1 Oscillospiraceae bacterium
ACAAAAAACAAACTAAAAACAATAATTATTAGTTTAACAAAAATATCTAAATAAAAGTAAAACACATCTTTATTACTCAAATATTTCGCATCATTATTTTTGTTAACAATGACTTTGAGATATATAATGAAGTAATAGATACAAAACAAAAGAAAAGATGACGCTTTCCATAAAGCATTTGTTCCAAAACATTTTTCAGGAAGAATCAGCATTTGAACAATACAATTCAAATTAATAAGCCATGATAAAATAAATATTCTTTTAATTCTTTTAACTTCATTCATGTCTTCATCTCCATTATAATTTTATACATAGCCAGCAGTAATGATTATACCGCCAGCTATGCATAATTTAATCATTCGGTCAATCCGTATAAAAATTAATAATAACGTGCATTACCGAAGCATACACCGTACCAAGTCATATCACAACCAGTACCCTTTCTGTCAGCTAAGTCTATGGGCAATAATCAGCATTGACTTCTTCTTGAATTTATTGTATAATAGCATTGAAAGCAAAGGAATGAAAAGAGGGCGTATCTGTCTTGATTTCCTAAAAAAGGAGGCTTTTATATGGTTTGTCCTTTCTGCGGAAAAGAAATGGAAAAAGGCATGATGTCCGGTGACGGAAGAGATAAGGTCAGATGGAAGTCAGGAGACAAAAAGGCTGATATATGTGATAAGCTTGCCGTTTTGGGCAATGTTACCGCAGTCAAATATTCACTGACTACCTTCACAGTTGAAGCCTTTTTCTGCTCAGCCTGTAAGAAAATGATAATCGAAACAGATGTCAAGAAATTGTAAAAGAAGGTATCTCAGGCAGGACCGCCGTTTGCGCATTCTCATATTTTCATCGGCATTTGATTTTCAGAAAAAGCAGCTGCACGAAAATGAATGCTGCTTTCGTTTCTGTCCATGATTATATGCAAAAGCAGTCACAGCATCGCATTTTGATCCTTTGACTGTTTTTTTGCTTTATGACATCATCCGCAAAGCAGACACTGATATCGGTTTATTATGCTTCATTTTCACTTATCAGTTGAATATTGGAGCATGGAGACATTTATCATTTCCATTCGCTCCAGCAGTTTGGTGACATCCTGAATATTCAGGATATCATCCCCGTTGAGATCCCACCGCAGTTCCTGTACAAGTGCTGCGATGACTGTGTCGTCCTCCGCTACCATGCGGAATAATAATACGGCATCTGCAATAGAGAGTGCATAGTCCCCGTTCAAATCGCCGTTCATCAGACCGAGTGATGCAAATTCTTTGTTTCTTTTTTGCGCATAGCATTCCGCAATGGAACCACGATTTCCCTTTATCGTCAGGTGATTGCAGTTATTGAACGCAGACGCATTGATTTCCGTGACGCCGTCAGGAATTTTGATTTCCGTCAAACCAAAGCAATTAATAAATGCGCCCAATCCGATTTTCGTTACACTGTCCGGAATATCCACTGCGGTCAGACTTTTGCAGCCTGAAAATGTACATTCTTCGATTTCAGTCAGATTCGTTGAAAGCGTGACAGATTGCAGATTGAGGCAGTCTTCGAATGCCCTTGATTCAATCCCTGTTACGCTGTTCGGAATGACAATGCTTGTAAGTGAAGTACATTCTTTAAATGCAGATGAACCGATTGTTTTCACACTGTCCGGAATCTGTACGGATTTCAGTGATTCACATTCATAAAATGTTGTAGCTTCGATTGTTTCGATGCCGTCCGGAATGGTGATCTCCTCCAAAATACTGCACCCCCAGAACGCATCTTTTCCCATGCTGGTCATGGTTTTCGGCATCGTGACCGCCTCCAAAGCGGAGCAATGGATAAATGTACCAGATCCGATTTTCGTCACACTGTCCGGAATCAGCACATTCTTCAGACTTTTGCAGTTCCGGAATGAATAGGAGCCGATTTCAGTCAGATTCGCTGAAAGCGTGACGGATTGCAGATTGTCGCAGTCTGTAAATACCTGTGATTTCATCACGGTAACGCTGTCCGGAATGACAACGGATGTCAGTGCGGTACATTCACGAAATGCCATTGGGCCAATGGATATCATGCTGTCCGGTATCTGTACGGATTTCAGCGATGTGCAGCCGGAAAACGCCGAACTATTAATCTCTTTCACGCCGTTTGGAATTATTATTTCCTCCAGTGCGCTGCATTCAGCGAAAGCACCGCCCTCCATGATGCTCATGGTTTTCGGCATCGTGACATTTTTCAGGAGTGAGCATTCTTCAAATGCGCCGATACCGATTTCATCCATGCTTTCCGGAAGGACAAGCTGTTCCAGCGAGGTGCAGACTTTAAATGCATACCAGCCGATTCTTGTGACGCCCTCTGAAATTGTGAGCGATTTCAAAGAACGGCATAATTCAAAGGCGTAATTGTCAATTTCGGAAACACTGCCCGGAATGTTGACCGCATCTAACCGGCTGCATTCATAGAATGCAGTCTCTCCGATTCTTTCCACCGTGTCCGGAATGGAAACCGCCAACAGGTTATAAAGTCGAAAAAAAGCACAATCTCCGATGGATTTGACACCTTCTTCAAGCACAGCATATTTGACACTGTCAGCATATTCATAATACGGCGTTTCGCCATAACCATAGTCTGTCATCAGACCTGTTCCGGAAATCGTAAGCGTACCTGTATCATCAAGTGTCCATGTGACATGATCACCGCAGATGCCGCTTTTCACGGTTTCATCCGCTGCGCTTGCCGTACACAGCATATGAAACAAATCTGCCTGCCGAAACGATATCGTGCTGCACATCAGCACAGACGATGTCAGAAATACAGCGTTTTTTTTCCATAATGTATTCAATGGTGTTTCCCCATTTCCTATTTAGTCTGCAGCAGCATTCAAACATGAAAGCACTTCTGCGATATCGCAGCTGTTCACAATGCCGTCGCCGTCTGTATCTAAGACAGCGCGGCTTGGCAGAGGTGTTTGCAGCGTTGAATCTTCGGCACAAATGCGGCTCAGCAACACGGCATCTGCAATTTCGACGCTGCCATTTTTGTCAATATCCCCATGCGGCGTGATGCGGATGCTGCCGTCGATCACTTTAAATTTGTCTGTGAAATCTGTGCCGTATTGGTTGTAACAGGTTTTCAGTTCCAGTTTGATCCGGAACACTTCGCCGCCCTGCACCGTTTCAGGAATCAGGTACCGTACCCGCGTCAGACTGCCGTCCGCCAAATCATCCGAAGTACCCTGATGTTTGCATTGTAAAAAACTTGTTGCAATATCGCAACCGAAAAGCAATCTACTGCTAAAACCATAGGATGCAGAATCTTCGCCTTTAGTTTCGGCAGCTTCATACGGCTGGCTGGGTTCTCGTCGGAATACAAGCTGCAGCCCTTTTTCAGTATCACATATTATGTTAGATTCCAGCTTGATAAAGCCCGGGTTATGAAACAGGAAGGTCTTCCATTCCACCACATAATCCGTTTCTTTCAGTTCGTCTACGGATACCGCAAGATTCTCACCGATGATACAGGGGGAATACTGATCGGGAGGTGTCACGGGATACACAAACTCCTTGGGCTGCGGCACTTCCGATACAACATCTTCCGCTTTTACGGTGCGGAATACAGGCTCGCTGTTGTCGGTCACATACCACTCGATTCTGCCGTCTGATTTCAGAATCGGCTGACAGTCTGATAAACTTGTACCGTCAGAATGTTTGATTTCTTCGATCAGTCTGCCGTATCCGTCGATGACCGCAACATACAAACGGACGCCATAAATGCTGCTTACCTGTTCCCACATCACCATGAAAGCATTTTCATTGATCTTGACAAGCTGTGGTGTTCCGGTCGTAAATTCTTCGCCCTCGAGATGGAATAACGGATCATCACTCAGCCATCTCTGACATGTGGACATTGTTTGGCGGTTCGTCACTGTCACATAAATATCCTTTTTTTTCTCAGGCTCCCATTCAACGGGTTCCGGATTACTGTAATTCACATACGAAGACTGCTTCGGTCTGACCGAACTGCCGACAACAACAACATTTTTCTCCGTCAGTTCCATGCCGCCGATGGTGGTTGCCGTGATGGGATCTCCCGATTCGCCGCCAATATCCAGCAGATTCACTCCGTGACCGTCAACCAGTTTCGCAGAAACATGATTTTGTGTCAGAAAAACTGCACGCGGTTCGGAATCACGCTGCTCAAGGCGATACATCGTATCATGGTCCACCTTGATAAAGCAGTTATGTATATGGATTGCAGAGTCATCCAAGTTCTCCGCTGCGGTTACGCTTTGATCTTTTAGAACCATAAGGTCTTCATGAATGGCAAGCATCAAATTTGCCTGCCGGACAGTGTCCTCTTCCTTTTTTTCCGTTTCTCCCTTTCCTTTATATACGGAACGGGAATACTTTTGACAGATAGTATAAATGAAAAGAATCCCTTTCTCCTCGTCCATGCGAATCGGACTTTCATTCAGCGGTACTCTTACATCTTTCAAAGTGATGGTGCAGAGATTCTGTTCTTCCTCATCTGATGTTCCATCCAGCGCATATCTTCTGACATACAGCACAGTCTGCGGAAAAGTTCCTGTTTCATCGATATCGCCTGTTACAATATAATTATATTGTTCGCCGTGAAAAAAGCCTCCCCACAGGCTTCCGTCCATCTGATATTCGCCTGTTTCAACAATTCGCCCGAAACGATCGTAAGTTTCATAAAACTGGAGTGTGCCCTCCGATGGAACATATTCCACACGGGTTAGAAAACCGTCTTGCCGCTCATACAAATGTGAATAAACAGGTGCCGCAAATTCAGTATAATTATTTGTGGAGATATTGCGGCTGATATGCGGCTGCGGTGCCGCATCTGCATACAGATTCGGAAAGGACGCAGAAAACACAAAGCCGCAATACAATGCTGTTATACCGGACAAAATTCGTTTTTTCATATGACACATTCCTTTTCATCTTGTTTTCGAGTATAGCTAAAAGTGTATTCTATTGTAATTATATCGCATTTTTGGGGGTTTGTCAATCATATGCAGCAGGATAGAATCTTTCTGGTCAGATTGCAAATACAATTGCACAGTTCCATCATCCGGTACGATGGATTCTGCGAAAAAAATCACCCTGCTGTAAGGGGTGCGCCAGTAAAGAAGTATTTGAGATTTGAAGATAAGGTTGCGTAACCTGTACGGTTACGCAACCTTTCTTTTTTTGTCGTATTTCATACTGTCAGCAACAGCAGTCGTTACTGCTTTCAATTTCTCGCATATCTTTACGGGCAATCACAAATTTGTCGCACAATTTTCCGAATATGCAGAAGATACCCGCAGCGGAAGCTGCGGGTATCTTTTGCGTTTTTATTTGAGCATTTCGTGAATGGTTTTCCGCTGTTCAAAGAAAAAGAGCAGCGAAATCAGCAGGAGATAAGCCGCAACAGATGTCGGAATGACTTGCAGATTGATTTTCATAAACTGTGCGGCATTGACGGCGATTCCACCTTCAAAAATTTTCATGAAGCAGAGATTCGCAAACAGGAGGAATAACATAGAAAGCAGTACCGCGGCTATGGCGGATGCAAGAACCGTCAGCAGATGCTCGAAAAAGACGATGCCGAACAACTCTTTCTTCTGAATGCCGATTGCCCGCAGCATGGCGAGATAGGATTCCTGTCCTTTCATATCATTGGAAGAAACGCTGATGATTTGCAATGCCATTGCAAGTGAAATGAAGATGACCAGCAGCAGAATGATGAATCCTGAAATCTGCTTGACATTGAGCGTCAGGAGATACTGGCTGCCGGCATTTGCCTCGTAGCTGAGTGCTTCGTCCAGATTCTGTTCCGTGATGTTTTTGATGATTTCAGGCAGATCGCCGTACTGCTTGGGATAATACTCCGCTTTGATATGTTTTGCGCCAAGTTCGGAAAACGTATTCTCGTTGCAGCAGAGCAAAACCTGCGCCGAATAGAAATCCGCATCGTACTCCGTGGTGTCAGGCATAATTTTGTAAAAATCGGAATCTACGATGCCTGTCAATGTGTAATCCGTGAGATAGGGGATATCGTCGATGTACAGCGAGATTTTCTGGTTCAGTACCTGTACGTAATCCGTGATGCCGAAATGATCGATGATGTAGTCAGACATCATCATTTCGTGGTCATCAGACATTTCTCTGCCTGCGCGAATCAGTGTTCTGTTCGGGTGATAAAATGAAAAAGCCTGTTTCTGGATTTCACTGAATACCGTATATCCCGAAAGATAGCAGTTGATACCGAGCATCGTATGCTTTTTCGTATTTCCTGCAAAGTTGAACGTGCGGTCGTCTGTGCCGCGGAACGTCTTGTTTTCGGTCACAAGCGTTACACGGTTCAGATTGATATATTCATCCGTACTGTTGCCGCTGCTGACCGTCGCATCAATGAGCGAGTAAACGGATGGTGACGTCAGCTCAGGAATTTCTTTCAATTGCTGCATGGCAGGTTGCTGTTCGAGATCCTCTGCGGAATTCGGCTCACAGGTGAATTTGCAATCGTATATATCACCGTAGATCAGTTCGTTATAGGAATTGGTGATGAAAGCAGAGATCAGGGCAGTGATGAGCAGCAGCGAGATAATGAATGTCAGATAACGGCTCAGGGAAAAGAAATAGGAGCTTTTTGCACTAAAATTATAGGAAGCGACTTTGAGTCTGTTTGATATTTTCATCTTGGTTCACCATTGTCCTTAATTCTCATGCAGAAGCTCGATAATGTGATGATCTTTGAGCCGCTTGCGGAATTTGAGCATGATAACGGCAAGACAGCATTGTACAAGGAGAAAATCCACCAGGATGGGCACTGTCGGAAAACCGTTCATGCTTTTGGAATTTGCAAAAATGCCGTTGCCGTAACCTGCAATTGTGCGCAGAATGGCAACCGAAAGCGGCGCGGATATGATCAGCATGATGATCACAACGCATTCGGATATCCCAAACAGGATTTTCAGAATGTCTTTTTCGGACATTCCGATTGCAGACTGCACGGCATAGTATTTTTGTCTTCGCTGTAAGTAGATATTCATGAAGTTATAGACTGAGCCTGCCAATGCGATCAGCAAAATGAAATTCACAGAATACAGCGTGATATAGAGCATTCGAATTGTACTGAGTGTTTCCTTGGAATAGATTACATAGCCGTTTTGTTCGAGACAGCTTTTCATTCTGAAGATGTCACCGAGGTTTTTCGGGCTGATCTCATAGATGCAGTATGTGGTTTGTGCGACATCCACAAACGCATGATATGCACCCTCTGAGAGATAGTAATCCTTTCGGGCAGGATTTGCGGGGAAAATGCCGACAATCTCTGCCGGAATGGCTTGCTGTTCGTTGCCGTTCCGATAGAGCATCTCCAGGAAGCTGCCGATTTGCAGCCCGTTCTGTGCAGCCATTTCGTCTGAAATGAGAACAGCACTGCGCTCGAAAAAGACACTGTCCGCATGGTTTTCCTGCACCAGATCGCTGTCACGGTCATTCAGGTAATCCCGAAACAGCACACCGCCGAAGCACTGTTCTTTGGCGGGCTGTACGGAAAACATCGGTTCGCAGTTTTCAATGCAAAACGCGATTTTTCCGTCATCCAGCACGGAACTAATGTCGTGCGGATAGAGATAATTGCCGCTTGGGATAAAAACATCCAGCATATTTTCATGAACGACCTCCGAGATATGCTCGGGCAGGAACATTGCGGCTTCCATAATGGCAGTCGAAACAGAAAACAGCAGGATGATAATGCATTCAAATATAAGAAAAAGGAGCTTTTCGTTTTTCAGCTCCTCTTTCGCAATTACAAAACTATTTCCGACTTTCATTCACAATTACTCCGTCACTGAGCGTAATGATTCTGTCTGCGTACTGTGCATCCTCCATGCTGTGTGTGACCATCAGGATGGTTTTGCCTGCCTCGCTCAGCTTTTTCAGCAGATTCATCACATTGGTGGTATTGGAAGAATCGAGGTTTCCGCAGGGTTCATCCGCCAGAATGATCTCAGGATGATTGGCAAGTGCCCGCGCAATGCATACTCTCTGCTTTTCACCGCCGGAAAGTGTTTCAGCGAGCTGATCAGCTTTTTTCCCGATGCCGACATACTCCATGCATTCCGCGATTCGTTTTTTTCGTTCTGTTTTGGGCACATCGGAAATGAGCAGTGGCATTTCAATGTTTTTGAATACGGAGTATCTGCTTTCAAGATAGAAAGACTGGAAAATATAGCCAAGCTTCTTGTTTCGGATCTCGGCACGCTGTACATCGTTCATGCGGCTGGTATCGACTCCCGCAAGGGAGATCATTCCGCTTGTTGGGGTATCAATCAGTCCGATCATGTTCATGAGGGTGGATTTGCCGCTGCCCGATTTTCCAGTCAGTGCGACAAATTCGCCCTTTTCCACTTTCAGGGACACATCGCGGATCACGGGAGTTTCCACGTTTCCGTTCTGAAAATTCTTGATGATATTCTGGCAGATGATCATTCCGTCATTCCTTGTATTCATACAATACATTGCCGCAGCTGATTGTATTCGTATCCTTGAAGAATTCCAGATACAGCTCATAATCGTGCTCTTCATCGTAGACGGTCAGACTCAAATTGCCCAACTCGTTTGCTTCATAATCTTTTGCCTCGAAAGTTTTTCCGTTGAAAGCTGCATCATAATCCAGAGCTGCCTGAATATCCTCGTGCAGCGCATCTATAGTATTGGTTTCGGGATCAATTTCAGGATTATCCTTGTTTTTCTGCACCTGCTTAAAAGCAATGGACATTGCTGCCGTTTTTTCTGCTCCTGAAAAATCAACATTTGTAAAGGTGATATTGTTTTCATCCAGTTCAATGTAGGATTGTGCGCCGTTGAAATCGGCACCGCAGTAAGTGCCGTATGCGGGATGCTCACCGTTCTGATTCAACAAGGCGTAAGCAGTGATGCCGCCGCCTGCAAGCACTACAGCAGAGGCAATCGCAATGATAATTTTTTTGTTCATAATCGTACCTTTCATCAATGAATCGAAGATATTGGATATTTTATCATATCCGTGATAATTTGTCAATATAAGAAAACAAATTCCGCCTTACAGATTGCTCTGAAAGGCGGAATCGTTAGTGAGATGATGTTGTGTTGCACTTTTGTAACTGTTATGGTTATATCACGCTTTCAGTTATTTGTCAAGCCCTTTATAAATATTTTTTTGAAAAATTGAAAATGACTTGCTGATTTATGAGTGGAATGACAAGCAAGTGCATCCATAATCATCGTATCTGCGTTATATTCAAGTGTACGCTGTGGACGTCGGACTAAAATCCCAATTGCATAAAACGAGCTTGGTATGAATGGGATTACAATATAAATGAATGTTTATGTTGTATTATTAACAATATCATATATAGTATACAAAGTTTAATAAATCTCTAATCTTACTCTTTTATGTCAGCAGATCGTGGAGATCGGGGAAGCAGCGGAGTGTTCTTTCGAGCGTACCTGTGATCTGTGCGAGCGTGATGCCGTAATTTGTGAACGGAACGCCCTGATCTGCGGCACGTTTCATACGATACAGAACATCGCGGTCAGTGATCATGCACGCGCCGCAGTGGATGACCATTGCAAAACCGGAAAGGTCCTGCGGGAAGTCTTTGCCGGAACAGCTTTCGATAACGAGGTCGCAATTGCAGTATTTTTGCAGCATTTTCGGAATTTTAACGGTTCCGATGTCGTTGCACTGACGGTGATGCGTACAGCCTTCCGCCATGAGGATTCTGTCGCCGCTGCGGAGTGTTTTTGCGGCATTGATTCCGTCCACGGCAGTATGCAGAAAGCCCTTGTAACGAGCCATCAGGATGGAGAATGTTGTGAGCGGAACGTCATTCGGAACGATTTTGCTGACGATTCCCAGTACCTGACTGTCTGCGATGACGATTTTCGGCGGGTGATGCAGGCAGTTCAGCGTATCGGCGAGCGTGGTTTCCTTTGTGACGATTGCGAGGGCATCGGCATCGAGAATATCGCGGATGACCTGTTGCTGTGGGAGAATCAGTCTGCCTTTTGGTGCGGCTTCGTCAATCGGGCAGACCAGTACCGCCTGATCGCCTTTTTCGAGAAGGTCGCCGATGATTTTTTGCAGCTTCTCTTGGGGCGCGAGCGTACCGAGTGCTTCTTTGAGCTGTGTGATGCCGATGCCTGTTACGGCACTGGCGTAGAGGACATTGCTGTTGTTTGCGGGGACTTCATTGAGCAGATCGCATTTATGATACACGAGCAGATACGGGATATTCCGCTCTCTGAACAACTGCATCAGCTGACGGTCAAAGCTGTTCATACCGTTTACGGCATCCAGCACAAGGACGGCAATATCCGTTTGATTGAGGGTCTGTGTGGTTTTGCGGATGCGCAGTTCTCCGAGGGTGCCTTCGTCGTCGAAACCGGGGGTATCCATGATGACGACGGGACCGAGCGGCAGCAGTTCCATTGCTTTGGTGACAGGGTCGGTCGTTGTACCTTTGATGTCGGAAACCACAGAAAGATTCTGGTTGGTGACCGCGTTGACTAAACTGGATTTGCCGACGTTGCGGCATCCGAAAAAGCCGATGTGGATTCTGTCGGCGGAAGGGGTTTCGTTCAGACTCACTTGGGCTTCCTCCTTATGAAATGGTTGGCGGGATTGTGCTGACGGGTGAAAATATGGATTCTGCCTGCTTGCGGGTAAGCTGTACACCGAAAACGGTCTGATAGTATTCGATGGTTTTTTCGGTGACGTTCAGATCTTCGAACAGGTCCGGATAAACGGTTTTGGCAAGCCAGAGCAGTGTGATCGGGGTATCAATGCCGGGCGTGTAGCTTCTGTACATTCCCAGCGGCATTTTATAGACAGTGTGGTTTTCGATTGCCTGAATTCCGCTCCAGTTGTAGTTTCCGACCGTGTTCTGATACAGGTCAGCGGGAAATGCGGTTGTGAAATTGGTCACAAGGATCACATCGGGATTCCAGGCGTAGATTTGCTCCAGCGAGATTTTGACGGAATTATCCTCGGTGAGTTCTTCTGCGGCATTGACGGCACCGATGGTATCCGCCCACCATTGACCGAAGAATTTCTGCCCCGAAGTCACGATGGATTCCGCAGTGTACTGATACAGGAAAAAGACTTTCTTCTTTTCTGCGTCGGAAAGATTTTTTGTGCGTTCCTGCACCAGCGCGATGGATTTTGCGCTGTATTCCCGTACCAGTTGTGCGCGGTCGTTTGCCGCCTGCGGGAAAATCTGAGAAAGCAGCGCGATCCATTGATTCAGCGTTTCGACGGCATCGTATTCCCAGTGATTCACAGCCATGGCGACGGCGTGAAAGCCTGCCTGTTTCAGGATATCTCCGAGCTGAGCGTTGGCGGCATTATAGATGACCAGTTGTGGGTCGAGCTTCATCAGTTCTTCGGTATTGACGTTGGAACCGTTGATGGCGGAGGTGTCGGCGTTTTGTATTTCAGGGTAAAGTTCCGCAAGCAGACCGTTTTCAGCCGCCGACATACTGGAAGGGGACATGGCAACGATTTTATCCGCGGAATCAAAAAAGACGGCAAGTACGGAGGGCATGGGCAGAATATCGCACACGGCAATGCGCTCGATATTTGCGGGCAGTGTGACGATATTTCCGTTGTGGTCGGTCACGGTGATGGTATTTTCCGCAGCGGATTCCGAGCTTGGAATATCCGCGCAGCCCGTGCAGATACAGCTGAACAGGAACACCATTGCCAGACAGATGATGTGGATTTTTTTCATAGGGAAGCCTCTTTTCGCAGCGTGATTGTGGTGAGGTCGGGAATGTTTTTGCGAAACATTCGTCCGGAGAATGCCTCATGGGGAAAGGGGAAAAATCGGCAAGTATGCGGCAGAATTGGCTGATAGAGCGGGTCGGCGATGACGATTTCCGCATTTTTGCATACCGCTTGGATTTCTTCTTCTTCCGCGGCCGGGATATCCGCAGCAGAAAGGATCCCATCCATTTCGGGGCGCATTTCCAGCGGATGAATGATGTTCGGTACGATTCCGAACTCCATGCCGATTGCCGCCGCAAGGGAGCGCGAAATGACGCTTTCGCCGATGATGAAAACCCGACTGTCGGCGTGCGGAATGCTTTCGGAGAATGCACAGCGGTTTATCCGGTCTGCCGCAGTTGCTTCAAGATTTTTCAGAATGACCGAGGAAAATGCGCTGCCGATGGGGGTACCGATGACATAAGGTGTGCCGAATTTTTGTTGCAGGATATTGGCGGTTTGCAAGCCGACTGCGGAAATGACCAGATTGACCTGTGCTTCTCCTGCGCGGGAAAGCGTTTGCAGATTCGTGTCCATAGCCCAGCAGCCGATGACATTCCAGCCGTTTTCGGAGAGATATTTTCGGATCGAGGGGACGGTACCGCTGAGGGAAAAATCGAGGGGCGTTGCGCCGAGAATGTTGACGCTTCGGGGATGTGTTTGCGCATTCGGGTCAGTCAATCGCCGTGCAACGGCTGCGAGGGCATCCGAGGCACCGCAGAGATAAGAGCGCATCCCGTTTGTCGGGAAGCCGAAGCAGGGGATTCCCGAGGTATTTTCCAGTTCTGCCGCGATTGCCGCGTAGTCAAAGCCTGTCAGCATGGGAATCGGTGTGCCGATGACGGCGGCAAAAGCGGGATGCTGTTCCTGAATCGTGGTACGCATATCGAGGAGGAGTTTTTCGTCATTGCCGAGGACAGCGTCCATTTCCGTCAGCCCTGAGATGAAAACAAGGCTGTCCGAGTGATACCAGCGAGGTTCATCGTGGGTACTGTAAGTGGAATTGCAGCCCGAGGCATCGTGCATGACGAGCAACCCGCCCAATTCGTAGAGCGCAGAGCAGACCCCGAAGGTATCCGCCGAATAAGTGGGTAGAACGGTTCTTGCCTGTTTCATAAGCAGCTTTCGCACCCCAATCCTTTGATTTGTATGGTTTGTTCCGGATTTTTTGGCGTGATGAAAGCATCTTCGAGCAGCTCTGCGAGTTGTCTGATGCCGTCAAAGCCGTATAATCCGCCGTTTTCCACGAGATTTACGAAATGGGGGCTGTCCGTGAAGTAGGCGGCTTTCTGTCCGAGCGCGAGGATGGTTTCGGTACTGCCGCGGGGAACACGCCGCATGGCGGAATGGGTCGTCGGAGAAATCATGAGGTTTGGCGCGTGGGTTTGGAGCCATAGGAAATCTTCGTGCTCCTCGCCGCTGAAAGCATCCGCGAACAGCTTTTCTACGCGGAAGCCGTAGCGGAGGAGAAGCCTTGCCAGACCCAGCGGTCGCGGCGAAACCGTGTAGTCGATGGCGAGCGGGGTATCACCAAGCAGAGATTTTGCGTGCATCATTGCAGAATGCGCATCGGATTCCGCGGTGATGCCGCCGTCGTAGACGGTACCGAGGGCATCTGCCAGCAGATGGAGATTGCTTCGGATTTCCGCTGCGCCATAGCAGACGGGGAGGTAGAGATGACGCATTCCGAGCCTTTGTGCAAGCGTTTCTCCGCCGATTTTGGCAGTTGCCTGCGTACTGATGCAGATGCTGCATTTTGCCATTTCCTGATAGTCTTCGTAGGTTTGGCAATCGGTGATCTGATGGAGCGTCCAGCCTGCG
This sequence comes from Oscillospiraceae bacterium, assembly GCA_045600205.1. Taxonomy (GTDB): domain Bacteria; phylum Bacillota; class Clostridia; order Oscillospirales; family Ruminococcaceae; genus Firm-04. The sequence goes on from JAZRXM010000034.1 coordinate 13,633, forward strand.
TTTTGAATCAGCCTGACGAGATCGCTGCTTTCCGATAGCGAAAAGCAGTTCCCGATGATGGCGCAGTGTTTTTCCGCGGGTGTTGCCGGCTTCAGCAGGCTGTATAGCTGACGCCGCATGAGTTGGTCGGGCGTGAAGCCGCTTTTGCGCATGGTCGGGGTCATATAGCAGTCTGTGAAATCGACTGTGGGAAAACGCTTGCGCAATTCACGGATGCAGAGTGCAAAGTCGCAGCCCATAAAGTGGTGAATGCAGCTGGAATAGACCAGAACCGCTTTCGGAAGCTGCGGCAGGCGATGCAGGATATCCGAAACGCCTTCTGTCAGGAGTTGTTCCATATCGCCGTCCAGAATATTCTGTTCTGTAATGGCGACAGTCGAAAAGCGATGGGTCAGGTTCATTTCCGCTGCCGAAAGGACAACGCCGCGCAGGCATCCTGCGGCGCAGATAAAAATTTCATGCGCTTCGGGAATCAGCATTCCAACGTGTACGATGGTCCAGACGCCTCTTGCGGGCGCACTGAATTCCAATCCTGATGCAAAAGGGGTCGGATAGGATGCGGTACTGATGGGTACAGCGGGGCAGACCGTTTGCGCACCAATTGGCATCATGGGAGAGTCACCCCGCATTCCTGCATGATTTCTCTCGCTAATACGCGGTATTCTTCCGCCATATCGCTGCTTGGGAACGCCTCGGTCACGGTTTGATTCAGGTCCTCCGCCGCCTGTACGGTTTCGCTGCGGGAAAGCGTACCGATGACGCGGCAGTGAATATCCTGCGCGAGTTCTTCGACCTTTTCGGTTTCGTTTTTGACGTCGCGGCGGTTCAGGATCAGACCGCCGAGCGTTGCGTAGCCGCGTCCCTTGAAATTTTCGATGGCAACGGCAATATTGGCGGCAGCGTGCAGCGACATATTTTCTCCGGATGTGATGATAAACACGCGGTCCGCGTAGCCGCTGCGCATGGGCATGGAAAATCCGCCGCAGACCACATCGCCGAGGACATCGTAAAACACGACATCCGGCTGAAAGGTTTCGAATGCCCCTTTTTCGGAGAGTTTCTCAAGTGCAGCAATGATGCCGCGTCCCGCACAGCCCATTCCCGGTGTGGGGCCTCCTGCCTCGACACAGATGACCCCGCCGTATCCGATTTGCACCATATCATCCAGTGTGAAATCGTTTTTGCGCTCGCGCATCAGATCCAGAACCGTGTTCATGCGCCGCTGATGGTGCAGACTGTATGTAGAATCCGCTTTGGGGTCGCAGCCGATTTGCATGACTTTCAGTCCTTTTTCAGCCAATGCCGCCGCAAGATTGGATACGGTTGTGGATTTTCCGATGCCGCCTTTTCCGTAAATCGCAATTTTTATCATGATAGCTTTCCATTCCTTTCGCAGTCCCGATGGTCGCCGCGTCCGATTATGACCTCACGACCGATGCTTTGCATCTGTTTTTTCAGCAGATACAGACTTTCCTCTGCATTTTGCGCGATGCCTGCTTTGTTGTCGTAGAGCAGATAATTCTTCCGGACGTTTTGCGGCGAAAGATTCGGCATCACGACATTGCACCCTGCCAGAACGCCCTGTATCCGTCCATCCTGCGCAGCCGTGCCGAGTGCCGTGGTAGCGGGAATCAGGGCATCGGGCAGCATGATTCTGGTCAGGCTCAGCAAAAACAGCGTCAGTTCCTGATTTCCTGAAGGACAGTTCGCAAAGGGCGTATCCCTGTGCGGGAGAAACGGTCCGATTCCGACCATTGCAGGCTGAAATTCGCTCATGAATTCCATGTCGGCAGCCAAGGTATCCGTTGTCTGATGGGGGGTTCCGACCATCATGCCGCAGCCTGTCTGAAACCCGATCGCTTTCAGGTCAAAAAGGCAGCGGATGCGGTTTTCAAAAGACATTGCAGACGGGTGCAGTTTTTCGTAATGTACCTGATCGGCGGTTTCATGTCGGAGCAGATAGCGGTCAGCACCGGCTGCGTACATTTTCTCATAGGTTTCGCGGCTGCATTCCCCAACGGAAAGCGTAATGGCACAGTCAGGAAATTCCGTCCGAATACGTCGTATCAACTGCAAAAACTGCTCCGATACCACGTAGTTGTTCTCGCCGCTTTGCAGGACGAATGTTCTGTATCCGAGGCGATGACCCTCCCGACAGCAGAGCAGGATCTCCTCATCGGTCAGGCGATAGCGGTGGGCATTCCGGTTGGAGCATCGGATGCCGCAGTATAGGCAGTCGTTTTTGCAGATGTTGGAAAATTCAATGATTCCGCGAAAAAAGACATGGTTGCCAAATCTTTTGGATGTGATCTCTGCTGCCACGGACTGTGCATATGCCCTGTCCTGAGCAGAAAATGTTGAGAGCAGAGTGCGCCATTCGTTTCGCGGCAGATGCTTTTCGCGCAACAATTGCGCAATGCGCTCCCGATTGCACATTTTGTTTAACATATAACAAAATCGCCGCATCCCAATAGGGACACGGCGATCGTAAAGACGGTTTCTTTGCGGTCAGCACCGTATCTTTCGCCTCAAGGTCAGTTTCGGCGTCAGGGGATGCATTCCTTTCATATTTCATTGTCCTTTGTATTATACCACATCATGCAGCCGATTGCAAGCCGTTTTTTATCCCATGAAATGAAAATAAGCCTTTTGAAATTATTTTTATGCGCAGATTCGATGCTTTTCGTGCGTGATATGAAAAATAACAAGAGAAAACAAAATATCTTGCATACGAGAGAAATCCGGAGTATGCAAGAGAAATCATGCGATATTTGAAAATTGTATCCGGTGACTGATGATTGGAAGACTTTACATTTCGCTTAAAATACTATATAATACAATTCGGATATGAAGTGATTCATATTAAATAATGTATAGGAGCGAAGAAAATGTTCAAGAAAGTCATTGCCGGCGCGCTGAGCACGGTCATCTGCTGCTCAACCATCCTGTCAGATGGTTTTTCAGGTCTGAAAGCCGCTACACCCTCTGCACCGCCCAGTACCGCTTTGCAGGATGAAAGTGACGTGCGATTGGAAGGTTCCAATTCGTTGAGTTCGTATCTTGCAAAGTCCGCAACGGCACACAATACCAATGCCGGTGCCAATTTCCCCGTATCCGCTGCGGTTGAGGAAACCTTTTCGATTGGTAACATGGGCTTTGACCCGCAGTCGGGCGAAATCGTGCTGTCCACCACGCAGACTTCCGTTTGTAAGGCTGTCATTGATTTTATCGACGAATCAACAGGAAAAACTGCATTGACAGTTGAAACCGAATTGCAAAAAGGCGAATCGGCCATGACACTTGCCAGAGCGGATGTGTCCAGGCTGCCTGCATACTATACCATTACGGCACGGCTTGAAAACGTCAGAGGCGAACTGTTGAGCAATGTGTTCAAAATCACCAAGTATACCGAGCAGGTGCAGGAAATCATTGCAACGGATATCCACGATTTTGAGGACGAAAAGGTCGTCAATCTGGATGAGAGCGAAGAAACTAACTTCCTTGTCCTGAACGAAGAAACCGTCATGGCAGAAACCACCGAAACCGAAAACATTCTGCTGTCCGCAGACTACGACAATAATGTATATGTATTTGACGGCATCAGCAAGGATTTGCGCGGTTTGCAGCGTAATGATTATTTCTACATCCAGCCTACCGCTGACGATATCGTTGCCATTCAGGTTGAGGACGTCACGATTGACGGCGACTGTGCAACCATTTCGGGCAATGATGACATTGAAGATATGTTCGATTTCATCAAGATTGATACCAATACTGCGACCGATGCGACCATAGAGGATGCGGTGATAGTGGACGCAGAGGAATCCGACGAAGCTGCTGATACGGAACTTTCTGCCAAGGACGCTCTCTGTAAATCCATTGAGGCGCAGGACCTTTCTGACGATGAACAGAAGCCGGTTCGCAAAACTCCTCTGAGTGTTTCTGTGGACAACGGAAAGGTAAAGTTCACAATGGGAATCGAAACCTCGAACGAAAGCTACAATAGTCTGGACAACAGCGTCACAACAAAAGTTGCTGCCAATATCGAGCTGACGGTCACGCCTGATCTGTTCTTCTATAAATCATTTGACGATATCATTATCGAATTTACGTTGGATTTCCATGCGGAAGTATCTTTTTCCGCATCGTATACGAACAGTACTACCGCAAATGCATTTGTTTATGATCGTATCAAGACCCAAACGAGAGATGGCGAAACGGTATCCTCTGAGCCGTATATCGAATTCAAAAAATATGATAAAGATACACAAATACTGTTTTCGACCTTTATTGCGACATCCGTTGCCGGATTGGGAATCAATGCAAAAGTTGAATTTTTCCAGAAAATTGAAGGTGCTGTCAACCTGTCGCTGTCAAAGGATTTCAAAAAAGGTCTGAAATATTCAACAGATGACGGTTTCTCAGCCATCTCCGAAGATTCGCCGGTCTTTACTCCTTCAGGAAGCATCAAAGGTTCGTTCTCTGCCGGCTTCAATATCACGATTGGTCCTGATTTTCTAAAAATAATGAAGCTGAATCTGGTCATTACACCGATGATCTCGCTGGTTGCAGAAGGCTCCAATGACAATAATAAATACGCGTACATCGGTGGTCAGTACGGCCTCACGAATGATGCGTCTTATCAAACTGTATTCTATAATTCAGAGTCAAAAAAGTCTTTGAGTTATTGTGACGGTCAGATTTCGGTTTCATTCCAGCCTTCTCTGGGCATTTCACTGGAAGCAAGTATCGGTGCGTCCATTTTTAAGGTGACATGGAAACATAAATTTCTCACCCTGAAACCCGAGAAATCCCTCGGTGGAAAGATCTGCTCCAATGCCAAAACCGGACTGGATTTCCATTGGGGAGAATGTCCGCATCAAGCGTATCGCGTGGATTTTAAAATTTTCTGTGTCAATACTGAATATGACGTACAAGCACCGGAATCCTTGATTTTGAAAGTGGACGGTTTGGATTTCCCGTTTGCGCTGCATCCCAATGATACTTCGGATTTTCATTTGTATTGTAAACCGTCAATGAAACACAGCTATACTCTATACTGGGACAAGATAAAGGTTGCAGACGGATATTTTACCATGGAAGCGGAGGATGTTCTGAAAAAACAAGATGATGCCAAATCCGTGCGGATCAATCTCACGCAACATGCCGCGGAAGATGGCACGGTGTCCTTTGATACGGCGACCGTGAACATCAGCAGTGCAGATGCGATTACGACCACGCCTGCTACCACTGCACCCGTTACAACTACTGTGACCACTACCACCACGACCCGTCCGCCGGCACAGCAGCTCATTGAGAGAAAACAGCTTTCTGAACAAGATTTCTCTAGTCATGATCAGCCGTTTGACAGCAACATTGCAGGTTATCTGTACGGCGATCATCACCTTGTTATCGCTGGTTATGGCAGAATGAAAGACTTTGGTTCGTGTCCGTTTGACCATCCGGAGGATATCTATACCGTTGAATTCCTGGATACCGATCCCGAAAACGGTTTGTATATCGAAAACATCGGTGCACACCTGTTTGACGGCTGCGTGAACCTGACTTCTGTGTACTCTGACAACGAGGGCAAAGTTGATGGCCAGCAGATCTCGTTCCCTTCCACCATGTCGGAGATCGGCGATTTTGCATTTGCAAGATGTACGGGTATTCGTCAAATTACGCTTCCTAAGAGCATAAAAACACTTGGTTCTTGCATTTTTGATAGATGTTCCGGTTTAACCGAAGCAGTAGTAGAAGATGGTATACAGAAGATCGGATCATTCATCTTCCGAAACTGTGAATCCATAGCAAGCTTGACGATTCCGTTTGATGTGGTACCCTCTTACTCCAAAGAGGATGATAATCCAAATGCAGTGCGAACCCATGCAATCATTGCAGCATATGTACAATCACCGGATATTGGATCTTCTAAGCATAGAGAAGTAAAAACGTCAGGTGCGCTTGGAGTTTATTCTCAAACGCATGTGAATAATTCAGTTTATGCATATTATCCCGTTTCCCTGAAAAAGATAACTGTAACCAACGGAACAGAAATCTTACCGGAAACATTCTATGGGATGGATTTTCTGGAGGAAGTCATTCTTCCTGATACAATTCAGACCATTGGAAAATCCGCATTCAAAAATTGTACGAACTTAAACAAGCTTTCATTTGATGGAAAATTGTTCCCAAGTCAATTGGAAACAATTGAAGCAAATGCTTTTTCCAACTGTAAGGCAATTGAATGGGGCGAT
>JAZRXM010000035.1:0-38881 GCA_045600205.1 Oscillospiraceae bacterium
ATCCCGGATATGCTCCTCAATATCCGAGGTAGACATACCCTTCGCATACATGGAAATGATCTTGTTCTCCATATCCGGTGAGATACTGGTCTGATTTTTCTTGAGAAGCTGCGGCTCAAATTCGCCGTTCCTGTCTCGCGGGATATCCACTTCTACGCTGCCCATGCTGGTTTTCAGCGTTTTCTTGCTGTGACCGTTCCGGCTGTTATCTGTGGCCTTGTTCTTGACATCATAAGGCTCATAGCCGAGCTCTTCATCCAGCTCTGATTCAAGGCCGCCTTCCATGAACTCGGCAATCGTTTCCTTAAACAGATTCTGGATGTCATCCATGCTCTGGACATTTGCTGCTGACAGCAGTTCGCTGATCAAGGCTCTGCGCGCCTGCTGTTCCGGTGTTCCTCTTTTTCTCCGTGCCATATTTTTACCTCCAAAGTAGTGTTGCTTCCATTATACACTACTTTGGAGGTTTACACAAGATTTGGGATGGACTCGTTTCTTGCGATGACGGAGCATTCCGGCCTGTATATCTATGCTTATGTCACGGTAAATGTGAATGAGCCGTCCACATATTACGATCTGAAAGCTTTCCTTGACCAAAAAGGCATCATTCTAATCAGCGAATTTGAACATGCTTTTGAACTCATTGAAATTGTTTCGGAAGCATTTTGGATGATATCCGTGATCTGTATGCTCCTTGCCGTGTTCTCGATGATCAATTATTGCAGTATTTTTGTGTCAGAACGCAGGGAATTTATTATACTGCTCAAGACATTGGGTACAAAGAACATCTCTGTCAGCAGCATCTTTTATTTTATTCTGATGGGGTTATTTCTGCTTGCATTTATCGTTGCCATGTTGTTGCAGTGGGTCGTATATCTACATTTTCAAACTGTTTATACCTCCATTCTGCATGTTTCTTTGCATTCTACAGATCATTTTGGCTTGTTTGTTTTGATCTGTTTTCTCATCGACTTTATTTTCGTATCCATCGCATTTCACGCAAAGATCGGAAAGATGATTTGCAGTGAAGATATTTCAGCCATGCGGTTGCAGGATGATTGAAAGGAGCCGAACGAATGAATCGTATTGACTGTAAATATCTGGCAAAACGTAATCGGAAAGCACATCGTGGAAATATGATGAAAGCTCAGATCTTCCTGACCATTTCTACCGTGCTGTTTATCATATTTATCGGTGTTTTTAGTTTTTTAAAAGGGTCATATGCCCAAATCACGCAAACAAACAAAGCATGGAGATACATCGAATATGATGCTGCAACGGTAGAAGAAGCCATCGCTTTCCGTGATTATGCACGCGATCAATCGGAAACTGCATCGGTATCGGTTTCTGCTGTCAGTGTGATGGATCCTCCTGATCTTGAGATTGACAGTACCGAGCAAATACAATTGTCTGTCGATAACAGCTTTCTCATCGTTGACGGTGTGGAAACAGTTGGTCAGTTGCAAGCGGATATGACGAATAATTTCATTCCGATCTATCTGACAAGCTTTCTGATCGATGATTTTTCGTCATACCAATTGATTCCGGATTGTGAACGAGAAGAATATCAAGCGAAAACAGGCACAAATGACCTGTTTTTAGCGGGTTCTGAATTTCAAAATCGAAAACAAATCATTTTGAGCGAAACGATATTGAACTGTTTTGGGTACCCATCCGAACAGCAAAGTGCGTTGATCGGAAAAGAAATTTCATTGGGATTCTACTATGAGAATCAGCAGTATCTCTGCATAAAAGGGTATACATTGCAAGGGATCCTCAAAAAAGAGTATTTCAATCTGTCAAACAAGGGCATTATGACACCACAAATGTGGCTCAGCTACGATGAGAACGAAACTATGCTGAGTTATCGCTATGACATCGGCGGAACCGTCAATCCAGGCTATTCTGTATTAGCATATCTGGACGATTTCGGCAAATTGGAAACCATGCAGGAACGCTTTGCGCAAGCAGGATTTCCGACACAGTTTAGTACGGTACAACTGATTGCGGTCTGGCTTTATGACGGAATGCTGCTGTTAAATAAGATCGTACTGTTTGTGATGCTCTTTTTTGTCTGTATCATGCTGATTTCAGTATGCAACAGTTTGTATTTCTACTATGATGTAATGCAAACCAATTATCATATGCTTTCTGTTCTTGGCACAGATGATGCGTCCATCAAACGCATCTGTATCTATGAATTATCTGCGATATTTGTTCGGGCATATGGATTGTCGATCCTGATTTCTTTGGCAGGATTAAAATTGATTTCTTACATCAGCAGCCAATTCCTTCAGATACAGATTGACTTGGTCTTTCATGATTATCTGACTGCTGTTCTGATATCAGGGCTGTTGCTACTGCTGTTATTCGCATTGTTTTATTTTATCTTCCCAAACCGCGTTCTGAGAAAACAGAAACTGTGAGTTTTTCATCGTCATTACCATCGAATCATGGATTGTATATACGTGACCAAATAACTGTCCGCAGCCGGAGAACAAAATAGCAAAAAATAGGCGTATCTTGCACAATGAGCAGATTGTAAAAATCTGAAAGTGCGAAGATACGCCTTTTCCGTTTTATACGTCTATCATAAGGCATTCAATCAGCTTTCACGAAAAATTATTAAAATGTATTGCTTTTGTCCTTACAATCGTGTATAATAGAGGTGAGGACAATCATTTTTTATGAAAGGGGTTTTGAATATGGCAAAGACAGCAAATCTTTATGCATGTATACGCCGCCACAAGAACCACATCTGCACGGGGTTTGAACCGCGCTTTGCCGGACTAGTAACCGCACTCTTGCCGGAGTAAAACCGCATCTGAGAAGGAGCCTGTCGGGATATTCAACAAGCTCCCCTTCAGACGTGGCAGTACAGTGTTTTAGCTGAGCTGATCCGAGCTTATTCAGATATTCGGATAATCAATATTATTCTTCTGGAGAATAGATCTGAGTTCATCGATGTACTCGTACAGCCTTTGAATCTCGATCCAGTTACCGTGACAAAGACGGTCAGCCTCTTCCAGTTCGTGACGTGTAAGCATATAGTCTTCCCATTTCGGACACTTATGATCCTGACTGAAAGCACAGTAATCTTCCATCATGGCTCGGCTCCTTCCTGAAGACCGTGCCGTCTGCGCATGGATACTTCTCCATCGATCATGACCGGATATGCTGTGTTGACGATTCTGTCGATGATCGCATCAGAGATCGGACTGTCATTATCGGGATCGGAATTGATGCGGTCATACCAGCCCTCAGTATGGTACTGCGTACAAAAGATCATTGAGCGCGCAATGCGGGCTTCGATGATCTCAAGCAGATTATAGCTTTCGTTCGGCGTTAGGCAGCGGATCAGCCATTCGTCAAGAATCAGCAGATCAACTTTCTTGTATGCCTTGATGACCTTTGCCAATTCGCCGTTTGCTTTTGCTACGCTCAGATCGTCCAGAAGTTCAGGCATACGGATGTATCGCACTGTCTTGAACTTGCGGCAGGCAGCATTACCAAGCGCACAGGCAATATAGGTCTTGCCATTTCCGGATGCGCCTTTGAGGATGATGTGCCGACCCTCATCAACATACCGGCAGGTCGCAAAACGCAACATTTTCCCTTTATCAAGATGCCTGTCTTCAATATATTCGATGCCCTCCATTGTAGCGGAAGCATCGGAAAAATGTGCGTTCCGGATATACCGGACGAGTTTATTATCCTGGCGGCGGTTCCACTCGCTGTCAACCAGCAACGCCAGTCTGTCCTCAAATCCAAGCTGATTGTAGCAGCCGGCATCCTCTGTCTGGCGTTCGAGTTTCAAGCCGTTTGTGAGAGGTCATACGGCTGCCTTTGAAATACACCTCAACAAGATCGTGTGTCAATCTGATCTGTACCTGTTCACCAATCAGGTCAAACGGTACAGAATACTTGTTGAGGCCGTCGCTGATGAGATAATCATTGCCCACAGTCTGCTGCTTCCATACAGCCGGCTCATACGGGCGTTTCGGAAGCGGCAGCATATATTCCTTTTCTTCCGCAAGATACGCCTCTCTGCGGCATCCGGGCCGTTTCTGAAACGGCTTGGTGTTGATGAATTCCAGGCGTTCTGCAACCGCTTCCTTCACCTCTGAAAAAGAGAGAAACCTGTGTTCACGCAGCGCTGCTGTGATCCATGTCGTAGAGAAACCGACTGACTTTTCAACAAGACCCTTATCCTGCGGCTTGCGAACACGAGCCGGTACAATTGCCGTTCCGTAATATTCCGCAAGCTCCTGGTAGCTTTGATTCAGCTGTGTTTCATAGCGCGTATTAGCGGTTACGCCGGTTTTAAGATTGTCCGGTACCAGAATCCGTGTCACGCCACCGAAGTATGCATAAGCATGGATGTGGCACATCAGCCAGTTCTCAATCTTCATGTCAGTGCACGCCTCAACATAGAGGTAGCTGCTGCAAGGCAGCGCAGCAACAAAGAGGTATGCTTTATGCTCCTCACCAGTGATCGGATCAAAGTACGGGATCGTGCCGCCTGCCCAATCGACCTGCATGGTTTCGCCTGGCTTGTGTGCCACACGCATTGTTGCCTTCGTGATACGAGCCCAGCGACGGTACTTGTCACCGAACTGTGTACTCATGTAAGGCTTTTCACCGTTTGCGTAGGCAGTTTCACAGTACTCCTGCCAGAGCAGCGTGAGCGTGACACCCTTCTTAGACAGTTCGCGGTGGATGTACTCATAGTTGATGACGGCGTAGGGAACAGCGCTGCCGCTCTGTTTTCCGTAGAACAGCTCATCCAGCATCTCGTTCGTCACATCATCGTCGAGCGGCCATGTGATGTGCAGTTCTCGTGCACGATCAAGTGCCGCCTTCACTGTTTGATGTGAACTGTGAACGCTTGCTTCAATGCTTCTTCGGCTGTACCCCTGAGCTTCCAACTCAAGGATTCTTCGATAGTTCGTCATTTCCGAACCTCCTGTTATTCAAGTCACACATTACTGTGTGCTGTAAATATTATAGCAGTCGGTTGGAAATGCGGTCAATGTCCGGCAAGAGTGCGGTTCTCAGTCCGGCAGCGTGCGGTCAAAACCCTGTGCAGGTGCGGTTCTTGCTCCGGCATACACAATGCACGCATTGAACCTGATATCAAAGAGCAGGCGGAATGTGCTGGATTCGGATAAACAAAGTGTGACTGTCATTCGTGTCTTGTATGGTGGTCAGGATGTGGCAAACTTTCTATGATGCAATGCATATTTGGTAGCTATCTTGTAAATCATGAGTCGAAAGGATGTATTTCCGTGAAAAAAACTGTATTTCTTCTTTCTGCCGCATTTGCGATGCTTCTTGTCGGCTGCGACAACAAATCATCTTCCACATCTGCGGAAGAACCGCATATTACCTACGGAACATACGAAGGCGAAAAAGAAGATGGTTCTCTCTCTCGATTTGTTATCAATGAACAGAATATCATCTTGGAAAATGTGTCTGTGAAATACTGTAATACATTTTTGTATCTGAATAATATATCTGCCCTCAATCATGAAGCAGAGCAAGAGGGAATCAAACCGACAGAAGAAGAAATGAGCAAAGTGAAGGAGGAGGCTTTCAACTTCGATTTTGAAGCTTACAACAACCAAAGCTATTCCTATGTCATTGATGACGATTTTGGCGACAGCTTTAATATTTTTCCGTTGGATGAAAACGGGGAACGTATCAACGGATTCTCTTTCACTTATTACTATAACGATAAAACCATTTCCAATGGAGATGGATATTGCTATCTGACGGATGAGAAGGATTGACGATGGATACAATTGTATGTGAAAAGCTGAGAAAAGAGTATCAGATTGGTGAAACGAAACAAGTTTCTCTGAATGACATTGATCTGACCATTCACCAAGGCGATTATTTGTCCATTACCGGCAGATCGGGCAGCGGAAAATCCACGTTGCTCAATCTGATCGGACTGATTGACCTGCCTACCGCAGGCAAAATATACTATGATCATACCGATGTGACCGCCTGCTCGGAACAGGAACTTGCCCGCATCCGCAATCAGACCATCGGTTATGTTTTCCAGTCATTTTATCTGGAACCGGACTTCACGGTCTATCAGAATGTTGAACTGCCGCTGTTGATCTCCGGAATTCCGAAAAGCAAACGCCATGCTATGATTGAGCGTGCGCTCGAATCAGTGCATATGCTCCACAAAATGAAGCAAAAAGCCGCAAGTCTGTCAGGCGGCGAAAAACAACGTATCTGTATTGCAAGGGCTTTGATTAATGATCCACAGCTCATTCTGGCAGATGAGCCATGCGGTAATTTGGATTCTGAAAATTCTGCTGTTATTATGGATATACTGGATAGCTTACATAAAAACGGAAAAACCATTTTGCTGGTCACACATAATGAAGAGGATGCAAAACGCAGCGAAAAAAATATCACCATAAAGGACGGCTGTATTCTGCATGAAACATAAATGCAAAAAGTTGACATTTTCGCTCTATGAATTCAGCGTGCAATGGAAAGACTTTATCATGACTTTCATCATATTATCATTGCTGTTTGCTGCGGTCATTTCCATTCTGCACCTGGCCCGAAAAATCCCTGATGAAATGAACGAATACATGGTTACAAATTATCAGGGCGTGATTTCATTGCAAACAAATCCTGAAAATCTCGAAGCAATTGAAAGTGCACCTGTTCATGTGGTGTGGTATGATTATCCGATGTTAACGGAACAATCCATCGGCATTCAAGATCGATTCCTCATAAATGAAGAAGAAAACATTGCCTATGATTTGAGTGGGCGTGTTCTGAGATGGACGGAACACTGGACCTATGCAACTGCTGACATGATCAATCAAAGACTGATTGCAGGAAACGGCGTTTCGGAAAACTGCAATGAAATCAGTGCCATCTGGATTTCTGATCAGGTTGCAACATATCTGGGAAAGCAAATTGATGATTCCATTCAGATAAAGTTGGATTTTACTACTGCCAAAACTGTTACTTGTCCGATTGCAGGCATCTATCACCAGGAAGACATCTTAAACGGATTTTACATTACCGCGCCTCTGTATTATCAATCTATGAGCGATATTCAAAATCTGACAGTTCATGTCATTCCGAAGGACCTGTCCAAGTTTGAAATCGTCAAAAATGAACTTTCACCGCTGTGTACCTTAGTTTACGGCAATTTTGGTTTTGCAAGCAGTGTTGTCACCATGATAGATATGCTGTATGCCGTTGCCTGCTGTATGATTACATTCACCATATTGATCTTGATCTCAGCGATATCGCATTATATCAAAAAGCGCATCGAATTTTTTGCATTATGCAAATCAATGGGAATGAGTTCCGCTGAACTGTTCGGTATCATCCGTTACATTCTTCTTTTTGTGATAACACTTTCTTTCCTGTGCGGTATGCTGATTGCTCCGAGCATTTGCCAATATATCGCTGATATCATTGAGAAGCAATTCAATGGCACCAACATTGATGCACATATCTGGAACTTGTTTAATCTAATACTATATGGAGCCATTACACTGATATTGCAGCTCTCCTGTTCGTTCCAGAAGCGGAAAATCAATGCCATTCAGATTTCCAATATGCTGCGGCAAGGAGATGAATAGCCAATATGACATTTCAGAACGCTTTCCGTCTTGCAAAATACTATCTGTTTGCAAACCTCAAAAAGACATTTTCACTCTTTTTCAATATTTTTCTGATATGTTCCATATTGATGATTTGGTTGAATCTTTCGCAGGCAATAACGAATGCCTACGACTTCACTACGATGGGACAAGCGGATAATCGGATCGTTGAGGATTACTTAGCTTTGGATGATGAAGGTGAGATCATCCAAGATGAAAAATATGACTTAATCATGCAGCTTTCCGAACAGCCAAACTTTTATTCCCCCGTATTGTATCAGCAGCCGGATCTCGTCAGATATCTGAAAAAGGAAGAACAGTGGAAGTTTGTAAATCTAAAATTTGCAAGTATCACACTGAACGGAGAAAACTATCATCTGAATGGCAGCGTTTACAGGGAAAATTCCAAACAGGCGTATGCACTTTCAATAACAGAAATATACGGCGATGAAATTCTCTCTCAGAACAATGTCATACGTTATCAGTATGAAAATCCTTCCAAAAATTATCTTCTCGCTGGTAAGATGGAACTGCAAGACGGAGAACTGCTCATCAGTAACGCGTATTTGTCAGCATTTTGTCCCAATGTGCCATATGAATCTATTATTGGAAAGTCTATTTCCGTGCAGGTTGAAGATACGATTCTGCTCAACTCCTATACTGTGGCAGGTGTCTTTGATGAACACGTATTTACGAACGATACGCAGATTCTGGTACGTGGGACACCACAATTGAATCAGGAATTCGATATTCATAATGCTGTGGCGAAAATTTCCATGAAGCGTTTTTCCGATATGTATGATTCTCTGGATTATCTGGAGAAAAATGGTGTAGCTGTGAGCGACAGCGTGTATTTGTTCGTTGATGATTTCTTTAAAATTGATAGTGTAAAATTGATTATTGAACGCATTGTCGTTGTGTTTGGCGCATTGATTCTGCTTTCATTGCTTGTAAAGTCATTCCATATTTTTCTGGAAAACATCTGGGAACATTCGGATCTGTACGGAATGCAGAAAGCATTGGGGATGAATGATTCTGCGATTGCAAAGGTCGAAAGCATCAAAATTGCCCTGCTGACCATCACTGCTGTGATTTGTTCATCTGTATTGTCTTACGGATTTATCTGTTTTACTGACTCGATGCTTTTTTCTTTCTTGCAGGTACATTTACAAATAGCACCGCTTCAATATCTAAAAATCAGCTTAATCGGGGCAGTTGCAGTATGTTTGACTGTGTTTGCAATTGATTTCGTGGTATTGAAACTATATCTTCGCAAGCAACCTGTTGAATTACTGAAAAGTGGTAAAAAATAGTACGGATGACTTTTCGTGCAATTCATAGTATTTCGATGTCTCGAAGGAGGATGGAAGGATTCACCGATGCATCCCCCCTCTGTCATGCTCATGCTCGCGTCCGAGAATGGCATCAATCTGTTTTCTGAACACATCCTGAATCTGTTGCGGACATCGTTTCAGTACCGTTTCAAATGCATTTAGCCTATCTGATACTGCGCGAAATTTGCGTTCCAGCTCGTGCAGCTCCTCATTAAGCTGCGTTCCCCTGTTTTCTGCGTCCGCGATCGCTGCCGTCAGGTTTTTGACGGCGGCTTCTTTTTTTGCTGCTCATCGGTCAGGATATGGAAATATCTTGACCGGTATATTATATCATGAAAGGACAGAAAGTAATGAACACAAAGCAAATTCTGGAGGGATTATCCGGCGCGGAACTGCAAGGACTGGAGGTGTTATCAGACTGTTATGCGCAGGGAGCAAGAGAATTGTGCCTTCAAATCAAACTGAGATGTAACGGTTTGGTTAGGAACATAGTGTGTATTTCTGTATGCAAAAACAAAAAACAGCGTCTGCAATTATGCAAAACGCTGATTTTTTTGTGTACCCGATTGAAACGCTTTCGGGTCGATATCTTGATAATTGAATAGCGATCGAACAGAGTATCCTAAAGATTGGTGCTATCAGAGGGGTGTCCGGTAGGAACGTCCTGAATGCTACTTTCCAGTAGCGCGAGGCAGCGCAACGATTAAAACCTGAATGAAATCCACGCTTAACGGATAAGGCTTTATGAGCGAACACCAATATGGATGCAGCCCGCGGAGCACCCGCGCACTGTCTTTGTTAAGCAAGGCGAAGTTCGATGCAAATAACGATTATATAGCGTAGGGCTGCTGCCTTGCGGCAACCTTACGCTTATATAGAATTATGCGCTGAACATCTTGCGATATTCAGCGCAGAGTCCTATTTTTTTGAAGGCGCGAACCAGATTTGAACTGGTGATCACGGTGTTGCAGACCATTGCCTTACCACTTGGCTATCGCGCCAAAAAAATTGGAGCGGATTACGGGGCTCGAACCCGCTACCTCCACCTTGGCAAGGTGGCGCTCTACCAGATGAGCTAAATCCGCTTCTGACGACCTGGATGAGACTCGAACTCACGACCTCCGCCGTGACAGGGCGGCGTTCTAACCAACTGAACTACCAGGCCATTGGTGGGAACTACAGGGCTCGAACCTGTGACCCTCTGCTTGTAAGGCAGATGCTCTCCCAGCTGAGCTAAGCTCCCATTTTGAAGCACCCGTTTGTCGAGTGCTTTTATATTATACTACGGTATGAGAAAAAAGTCAAGCGTTTTTTTCAAAAAAATATTATTTTTTTGATTTAACTTTCTGCACTGTTTTCTTTGCGCATCATCCCACGTACTTCATCTGGTGTAAATACGTACTTATTGTTACAAAAATGGCAGCAAACTTCGATTTCGGGCATTTCGTCAGCCATTTCCTGTAAGGTCTTGTTATCCAGCGAGCGCAACATTTTCTCGGTACGTTCACGGGAGCAGTCACAGCAGTATGCGGGAGTGGATTCGTCGAGCAAGTCAGCGTCCAGACCGTTCATCAGGCGTGCGGCGATGTCATCAGCGGTCAAGCCTGCTTCGAGCAGCGCGGTGATGCTTGTGATGCCGGAGAGATTTTTCTCAAGCTGTGCAATGGTTTCCTCGGGCGCGAAGGGGAGCAGCTGAATCAGGTAGCCGCCTGCTTTGGCGACGGTCAAATCCGGATTGACCAGTACGCCCAGACCGCAGGCAGAGGGAATCTGCTCACTGGATGCGAAGTACTGGGTGATATCTTCTGCGATTTCGCCGGAAACGAGCGCGATTTGTCCTGCATACGGCTCTTTCAGCCCCAGATCCTTGATGACATAGAGCGTGCCGTCTGTGCCGACTGCGCCTGCGACATCGAGTTTGCCTTGGCTGTTGAGCGGCAACTCAACGATGTTGTTATCCGCGTAGCTTTTGACATTTCCGTGATAATCGGCAACGGCAAGCAGAATGCCCGCAGGACCGCCGCCATCCAGACGGACGGTAACGGTATCGTCGATATTTTTGAGGTCGTAACCGATCAGAGAGGCAGCCATGGAAAGTCTGCCGAGGGCGGCAGTGACAACTGCGGAGGGATGATGGATCCGTTCCATTTCGGCGATCATTTCGGTGCCGTCCAGTACGGAGCAGACGACCGCGCCGTTTGCGGAGAGATAGCGTTTGAGAATGCCCTTCATTGCGGGGATGCTTCCTTTCGTGCGATGTAAAGAAGCCGCTGTGTCGTATCGGACGGTGCGGCAAAATGATCCCCGTCCAGCACTTCGAGCAGTGTCATGCCGTGGTTGGCGAGAGTTTGCTCCAGAAATGCGCGGGGGTAGATATGTTCTGTAAAATGTTCGGTGCTTCGCTGATAGCAGCCGTTTTCGAGCAGCTCGAAGAAGTCAAGCTGAATGGAAACGGGGTAGTCAGGAGCCTCATCCGTGAGTGTGTTCTGCCAGACGCAGTACGCTTCGGGCAGGTCGTAGACAAAGCATTGGTCAGCGAGCAGATTGCGGTGCTTATAGGCGGTGTTGACGTCAAACAGGAACAGTCCGTTGGGATTGGTGAACAGCGAAACCCGCGAGATGACGCGAGAAACGTCCTCGGCGGTCGGGAGATGATTCAGGCTGTCGAGGGTACAGACTGTTACGCTGACTGTGCCGTACAAATCAAGTCTGCGCATATCCTGCTGCAAATACTGGATTTGCAGTCCGCTGTCGAATTTTTTGTCCAATGCCATATTCAGCATTTCTATAGAGCCGTCCACACCGATGACATCCCAGCCGAGTTTTGCCAGTTCCTCGGAGAGCGAACCGGTGCCGCAGGCGAGGTCCAGGAGAATATGGTCCGGCATTTCAGCGGGAAGATGTTTTTCGATCAGTTGATGCAGCATTCGGGCACGGCGCGGGTATTCGACATTTTTGGTCAGCGCATCGTAATACTGCGCAAAAGCGGTGTAACTGTGCATTATTTCTCTGCCTGTTTCAAGCGGTCGAATACGACCTCGTACCCGCCTGCACCGTCGATACTGAGGGAGCGGTTGACGCGGCTGATGGTTGCGGTGCTGGCACCTGTCAGCTCTACGATTTCGGCGTATCTGCGTTCTTCGGAGAGCAATTTTGCGACCTGATACCGCTGGGAAATGGCTTTCAGTTCCTGGATGGTGCAGAGGTCGCGCAGAAACTTTGCGGCTTCCTCCTTGGTTTCAAGGCAAAGAATCGCCTCATAGAGTGCGTCCATGCTTTGCTGGTCAAGATGATTCTGCATATCTGGATACCTCCGTATCTGGCTGAGATTTACTTCTTATCACATTTTAACACACTAACTTATAAAAGTAAAGGGATTTCAATATATTTTATAATATTAACCAAATATCTCAGGCGATTCCGCCAATTCTCCCGTAAAAACGCAAAAATGCGGATGACCCAAAGGACCATCCGCACAGCTTGTAGATAAAGTTGTATCAGCGTTGCATTCATAATGGAGCGCCGCAAGCCCAAGGGAATTCTTATAGTCTTGCAATGAAGCGCAGAATCGCAGTGACATCCTCGGAGCTGAGAATGCCGTCGTAGTTGAAATCTGCCGCTTTTCGTCCTGCCGCGCTGATGCTCACGGGTTCTTCGTTGATATAGCGGCTCAGCAGTACCACATCGGCAATTTTGACTGTTCCGTTGCCGTCCACATCACCCATTGCGAATACAATATCGACTTCCGGCACGGTGGTCGTGGTAGTCGTCAGCGTTGTGGTTGTAGTTGTGGTGGTTGTGGTAGTGGTTGATGCGGTCGTTGTTGTGACCGCTGCGGTATCCATTGCAAAAGCGCCGGAAGTCTGGGTCGCTTTCATCACGCCGCCGTAGGTCGAGAAATAGGATTTGAGTCCCGAGGTGCTTTCCTGCAAATTGTAATTACCGGACGGAATATACGAAACAGATGAATTTGTGTCGAAATTCTCATATTTGTTGCCGCTGGATACCTTGGCGTTCTTATCATTGACGACTGTTGCCTGCATATCCTTGGTGCAGTTGGTCAGCGTGTCGCGGTAGCTTTTGATGGCACCCGAATCCACGCGCTGCGGGCTCTTGCAGCTGTCAAAGAGGTTGTACTCGGAGAAAATGTAGCAATTTGCGCGGGTGTTCTGACAATAGCTGGTCTGACCCTCAAAAATGTTGTTGAACATATGGATATTTGCCTGACGGCCAAGCGGACCGCGGGATTCGCAATTTTTCCAGTAGTTGTGATGGAATGTTAGGTGGTACTGGTAATTCGAATCGGATGCGCCGACCAGATTGGTTTTGTGGTAGCCCTCGTAGTAATTGTAGCTGTTGGTAAAGTACATCCCGCGTTTGAAATCGCAGGCACCGTCACCGCCGTCCTTATCGGATTCCGCAGGGTTGGCAATGGTTGGCTTATAGAATTCGTTATTGTGTACCCAGCAGCGTTCTACGGGTGCGGTCAGACTGTCACCCGACTGCACACCTTCCATGCCGATGCAGTCCTCGGGGACGTTGCGGAATGCGATGTTGCGTACCTCAAAGCTTTTTCCGAAGCTGGTGTTGGAGCTTTCCGCGATGAAGTGGAAGCCCCAGCCGTTGATGCAGGCATCTGTACCAATGCCCTCAATGGTGATGTCCTTGCCTGATTTCATGCGTGCCATGAATCCGTTATCGCCGACAGAGCCGCCGTAATCCACGGAATCGTAAGCCGTCAGACCGTTTGGCGCAGTGACATTGCCGATGATGCGGATGACGAGTGGGGTGCCGTCTGCGGCAAGCTTTTTGATGATGCCCTTGTTGGAGTTTGCTGCGCCGCCGCCTGAAGTTTTACCGCCGCTGGATTCTGCACCGTTGGAATTGAGGATATTGCCGATGCCCGTGACGGTCGTGCCGTCCTTTGATTTGACCGTGACCGTATTTTTGTTGTCGTTGGTGACATAAAGAACAAGGGCATCAGCTTTCAGCGTGCCGTTGTCGTTATATGCACCGACGCCTGCCGTGTAGTTGAAATGCGCGTAGCCTGAGCGGTCCTGCGCGGCGACCTGAATACCCGATACCGTGGCATTGCCTTTTGCTGTGGTGAGTTTCAGGGTATAGGAACCTGCGCTCAGACCGGGAATATCCACGCGGAGATTGCCGTCCGAGGTGTTGCGGACAAGGTAGGTGAGGTCATCGCCGCTCAATTTGCCGCTGACGGGTCCGCTGTACGAAACGCCGGTCACATCAGCATCGTTGATGCCTTTGAAAATGCCGTACAGACATTCGTTCCAGCCGCCTGCCTGCACCATCTGGAAGCTGCCGTTTGTGGTATTGCCGCCGGTTGGCTGCTGCTGCGCGGCTGTGGTATAGACTGTGGGAATTGTGGTGGTCTGCGGGGCGGTCGTGCCGATATTGCTGCCATTCGGCACGATGTCGATATAGTAGAGATTCGACGTACCATTGCCCTTTTTAATGGTATGCGACCCTGCACCGAGCGAAACGGTGGTGTTGCCGCTTGCGTTGATTTCTGTTTTGACGCTGTCGATATACAGCGTGGTGCCGTCCTTGACGGCAAGCGTCATGTTGACGCCGATGGAAGTTGTGAACGAGATGCTGGTTGCGGTTTCCATTTTGAGGCACTGTGTCAAGGTCTGGTTATTGTAGTACATTGTGCCTTTTTCCTTGGAAAGATTGCCTGAAATGTCGAAATAGCTGCTGGAAAGCCCGTTTGTAGTAAAATTGTGCGATACGGCACCTGTGATCGGGTTGGCAGCCGAGGCGGTCAGTGTGGTTTGTGCGAGAAGTCTGGTTGGTGCTGCAGACGGGAACATTGCCGCCGTACTGAACAGCAATGCTGCTGCGGTACAAACACCGAGTTTTCCAGATAATCCTTGTTTCATAAGTATACCCTCCAAATAAAATATTCTCTCTTTTGTGAGAGTTTTTCACTCTCTATGTATTAATATATCCGATTTTGGCAGATTATGCAATGATTTAATATCTCCAATCATTGCAATATTGTATACATATTGCTTTTTAGTACTAAAATGCCCGACTTTTAGTTGTGGCATATTGTCCAAAGAAATTTGAAATGTAGTAAGATTATGTTTAAATTAACCATTTGTTCATAAATTGCACCATGTTTGTTCACAGTTTGAAAGGGACGTTGTGGTATAATACTATTAACAATCAGGTGGCTTCTCGCTTGCCGAAATTCTCGTAGGATTGTGAGGGATGGATATGACGGATGGGTCGGAAATGAAGCCGAAAATTCTTATTATTGACGATGCAGCACTGAACCGTGAGATACTTGCCGATATGCTTTCAGAAAATTATGATATCCTGGAAGCCGACAGCGGCGCATTCGGTCTTGCATTGATGCAGCAGCATCAAACGGAGATAGCACTGGTGCTGCTGGATATTATCATGCCTTCTATGGATGGCTTTGCTGTACTTTCCATGATGAACGAAAAAGGTTGGCTGACGGATGTTCCCGTCATCATGATCTCCTCGGAAACGGCGCAGTCCCATGCAAGACGCGCCTATGAACTGGGCGCAACGGATTTCATCTCCCGCCCGTTTGACGAGATGATCGTGCGCAATCGCGTGGAAAACACCATCAAACTGTATGCCAAGCAAAGACGTCTGGCGGATATGGTCGCGGAGCAGATTTCTGAGAGAATGCGCCATAACAGCATTCTGATTTCAGTGTTGAGCCATATTGTGGAATTCCGTAACGGTGAGAGCGGAATGCACGTTTTGCACATCAACACGATCACGGGAATGCTGCTGGAGGCTTTGATGCACCGCACAGATGCCTACGGTTTGAAGCCCAGCGATGTCAGCCTGATCTGTACGGCATCCTCTATGCATGATATTGGTAAAATCTCCATTCCTTCGGAGATCCTGAATAAACCCGGACGTCTGAATGCGGATGAATTCGTCGTGATCAAGAAGCACTCGGAGATCGGTGCGGAAATGATCGACGGCGTGCCGTTTGGTAAGGACGAGCCATTGATTCAGTATGCTTACGAAATTTGTCGTTGGCACCACGAGCGTTGGGACGGCGGCGGCTACCCTGACGGATTACGGGGCGAGGATATTCCGATCGCAGCACAGATCGTGTCCATTGCGGATGTCTACGATGCACTGACCAGTGAGCGTGTTTATAAAAAAGCTTACTCGCATGAACGTGCTATGGAAATGATTCAGGCAGGGGAGTGCGGTGTGTTCAATCCGCTGCTGCTGGAATGTCTGGATGATATTTCCGAGGAACTGAAAAGTTCCTTGCCGAACAGTACAATGGGCGGCATTGCAGCAAAAGATATCAAAACGGTGTCTGCGGAAATGGAACACAATTCAGACCTGTCCTCCCCAAATCGTGTTCTGCGGATGGTGGATTACGAACATCAGAAATTCGAGTTTTTCCTTGCGGTTTCCGCATCATCGATTTTCGAATATACCTCCAGTCCTGCGATGCTTCAGCTTTCCAATGCGGCATCGGAGCAGCTTGGTTTTTGCAAGACCATTGTGGACCCCATGAACGCCATGGATTTCTCTGCACTCTGTTCGGCGGAGGAATTCAATGGTTTTCTGGATGCCATTCGGTCAGCAACCGAGGATCATACCAGCTTCAGCTACGAAATGACGCTGCCGATTTACGATCATCCCACGCGCTGCCGCCTGTATTGCAACACGGTCTGGAAACGGGATGAGGAAATCAAACTGGTGGCATTATACGGAAAAATCACACAAATTCAATAAAATCAGACGGCACGAGGAGGCGGAAACATGACGCTGGAAGATTGCTATGCAAAATTAAACGAAGATTATCAGGATGTGCTGACACGACTTGTCAAAACAGAGCGCATTGCGCGGTATCTGCGCAAACTGGTGGACGATACGATATTTGAGGAATTGTTTTCGGCGGTTTCCGCCGGCGATTGTGATACAGCATTCCGTGCCGCCCACACGATCAAGGGTGAGGCGGGTACGCTTGGGCTGAAAGCACTGGCTTCGGCGGCAAGCACTCTGACGGAAGCACTGCGCGGCAAGGAGGAAATCGCGCCCGCAGCCGTGGAAATGACGAAAGATGTGAAAGCACAATATACGCTTGCGGCTGCTGCAATCCGCGAATATTGCGCAGCGCAGCAGTCCTGATTTCGGATAGGCGGTGTGCAAAGATGAAAAAAGAGGAATTGACTGTTCGACCGCCGCATGGGATTGCCCGTGCGGCGTTTGTGATTGTATTTCTGTTTTCGCTTGCAATTGCATGGTTTATTCAATATCTGGTGCGCGAAAACGAAAATCAGCATATTTACTATGAGGCGCAGGCGTTCAGCAATGAAATCACGGAAACGATGACCTCACAGCTCAGTAAAAACCGTGTTATGGAAAGTTATCTGGTGCAGACAGGCGGAGAAATCAACGATTTTGGCGAAATTGCGAATCGATTGCTGACCGGCGAGGGTTTACGTTCGGTTATGTTTGCACCGCAGGGCGTGGTCATGGATGTGTTTCCGCCACAGGAGGCAACCAATGTGTTGGGGGCCAATCTGATTGCTGAAAATCCAAGTGCGCAGTCCGCGATTCTGGCACACAGGCAGTTTTATCTTGGACCATATACGCTGGAGGATGGCAGTATGGTCATTATCGGCTGCCTGCCGGTGTATCTGCCGGACGAACAAGGGAAAGAAACCTACTGGGGCATTGCCGCAATTGCACTGAACTTCCCTGAAATTCTGGATGGCGTGACCATTGCACAGCTGGAAGCACAGAAAATCGGCTGTCGTGTTTGGAAACCGTCAGCGGATACAGGAGAACCGCAGGTTTTGCTGGAAACCCGCGATGGTGTTCTGAAACGCCACGTTTCCGTTGAATTTACGATGTTCGGTTCAAGCTGGAATATTTCCATGAGCTCTTTGAAAAAGTGGTATGAGAAGCCGTCGCTATGGCTGAGCATTGTCATGGCATTTGTACTCAGTTTTCTGGCGGCATTTGCAGCACATACCGCAGAGCACAACCGTTTCCTTAATTCGCAGGAAATGATGCGGCAGGAGCAGGAAAAGCATAACAGGCAGATGAAGGAATTGCAGGCGAAGGAGGATGTCTATAAAAACGCCGCCAATACTGACGCAAGTGCTTACTTCGAATGCAATCTGACCAAAGATGAAATTACGGGCGAGCTTTATGATTACCGTAATTCCAAATCCGGCATTCCTGCACCGGTGGAGATTCCGGGACTTGGCAAACCGGTCCGCTATACGGCACTGCGCAATTGGTGGATACAGAATAAGCTGCATTCCAATACCAAGGATACTGATGTCTTTACTCGTATGACTGACCGCGATTATTTGATTGCTTGCGCTGAAAAAGGCGAAGAAATGGTACAGGAGTTTGTCTACTGGGTGTCACGTTCGGACGGGCGGCACTGTATGCGTCAGTTATACTTCCTTTCCAAATCGGAAACAAATGCGGAGATTACCGCACTTTGTATCCTGTATGATATCACCGAACAGGAACTCAGCCGTCAGCGACTGGAATTGCAGACCGCTGCAATTAACGGAATGGCGGAGGACTTTGAGGCGATGCTCTATATAGATACGGATACCGATAAGTTTGAAGTCATCCGTATTTTCGGCGATGATCTGGAGAAAAATCGCAAATACAACGATTCAGGCGTCGGATTCAGCGCGTTGCTGCGAAAAACGATGGAATCCCATGTTCATCCCGAAGATCTGGAACGCGTGCTGGCACATCTGGAGTACGATTCCATGTGGCGGGAATTGCAGGAAAAGAAAGTACTGTATGTCAACTATCGTGTGATGAATGAAACGGGTGGTGTGCTGTATTATCAGGCTAAGGTTGTGGCATCCCCTGATACAGACCATCGCTGCGTGATTCTGGGCGTTCACAATGTTGATGAGGTCACACGCCGCGACCTGACCCAGAGCGAAACGATCAAGCGAAACTTTGAGATCATTGAAATCCTGACATCCGAGTACACTTCGGTATTCTATGTCGATCTGACGACACAGCGTGTCGCGTCCTACCGTATGGATTCTGATACACAAAAGCTGTTCGGGCAGCAGAAAATTCAGTGGGAGATCACTTATGAAAGCCTGCTGGAACGGTATACGAGGGAATTTGTGCAGCCGCAGTCCCGTGAGGAATTGCTGGAAGCAGGTGCAGCCGCGCAAATTCGCAAGGCATTGACAGACCGTAAGAGTATCAACATTAATTATCTCAGCAGCAAGGGGCATTACTGCGAAGCGCGTTTTGTCAAGGTCGGTGACGGAAAACCGTCAGCGGTAGCACTGGGTTTTGCGGACCGTGACACAGAAATCCGCAATGAGCAGCAGCGTCAGAAGCAACTGGAGGAAGCGCGTACCCGTGCAGAATCGGCAAATGAGGCAAAGAGCCGGTTCCTGTTCAACATGAGCCACGATATCCGTACACCGATGAGTGTCATTCTTGGCTTTACCGAGATGGCGCAAAAGCATCTCGATGACAAGGAGCGTGTCCGCGACTGCCTGGGCAAGGTCATGACGTCCGGCAAGCATCTGCGTTCCCTCATCAACGATATTCTCGATATGAGCCGTATTGAAAACGGCAAGGTTACGATTGAAAAATCGCCTGTCAACATTCGTCTGAGTTCTGAGCGGTTCATGGAGATCATGCAGCCTTCAGTAGCCGAAAAGCAGATCGAGCTGACGGAAGAATGCAACATCACGCATGAAACGATCATGGCGGACGAAGTGCGCGTAGACCGTGTGATCATGAACATTCTCTCCAATGCGATCAAGTATACGCCGCAGAAGGGTAAGGTGCATTACTGTATCATTGAAACACCGTCCGACAAGGCTGGATATGCGGGATATGATATGATTGTCAGCGATAACGGTATTGGTATGAGCCCTGAATTTGTCGAGAAGATCTACGAATCCTTTTCCCGCGAGAAAAACTCCACAACAAGCGGCGTGGAAGGTACGGGACTCGGCATGGCAATTACGAAACAGCTTGTGGATATGATGGGCGGTACCATTCACATTGACAGCAAGGTGAATGAGGGTACCACGGTGACCGTGCATTTTGATTTTGAGCTGACCGAACTGGAGGGCGTAAACACTCAGAATACGCCCAATGACGAGGAACCGGACTTCACGGGCAAGCGGATACTGCTTGTGGAAGATAATGCACTCAACCGTGAAATTGTACTGGATTTCCTTTCCGACTGGAATCTGGAGGCGGATGAAGCAGAGGACGGTATTCGTGCCGTGCGGATACTGACGGATGCTGCGGCGGGGTATTATCAGGCAATCCTCATGGACATCCAGATGCCGAAAATGAACGGCTATGAGGCAACCCAGATTATCCGAAAGTTCGGAGATGCGAAGAAAGCAGGCATCCCGATCATTGCGATGACCGCCAATGCCTTTGAGGAGGATAAACAGAAAGCCCTTGCGGTCGGCATGAATGCGCACATTGCAAAGCCTGTGGATGCCGCACAGCTTCTTGCGACACTGACACAGTTTCTTTGATACCACAAAAATGGTGGAACCCCTTGGTAGGGTTCCACCATCAGTTTGTTTTATATGTATTGCTCATATCGGGCGATTTTGTTGCCTTTGCGCGTAGTGCCGACGATTCCTAAAAAACGGAATTTTCCGTATCCGCGCACCGAAACCTTGTCACCCTCTTTCAGCAAGTGGCTGCCTGAGTCCATACTGCGGCTGTTGACAAACACCAGATTTCGCCGGAATAAATCCAGACAATCATTTCGGGAGATGTGGTAGATTTTGGCAATTACGGCGTCAATGCGCTCTGAGGCGATTTGAATTTCGCCCTCTTTGCGCGCCTGCGTGATGCTTTGCGGGAGTTCTTCCGTCACCGTGCAGCGGACGCTTGTGTGGCGGACGGTGTTCAGTTCGCGGCAAAGATATTCAGCCATGGTTTGCGTGCAAAACAAAAACGCCTCTTTTTCGCTGATGAGAATATCACCGATTTCGTTGCGTTCAATGCCTAAGTGCATGACTGCCCCAAGCACATCCCGATGCGAAAGGTCATCGGCAAATTTGACCGAAAGCGGCGAAATCCTTATGCAGCAAAGGGGAAACGGTTCTTCCCATCCCAGTGATTCGGCATCGCCAAACCGCAGCATGATACGTTCCGCATTGTCATAGCCGCCGAAAGCCGTCACGCCGACATTGGGCAAAGTGTTGCGGATACTGTAAAAATCGGCATATTCCGCCTCTGTGAGAAACGGCGTAAAAGTAAACCGCCCCTGCCGCAGACTGATTTCTGCAAGGTCTGCGAAGCGGCGGGCTGTTAATTCTTCTTTCATATAGGGGAAATATCCTCCGTTTTTTCTTATTTTATCATAAATACTGCGAAAAAGTCAAGTGAAAAGGTTGCATTTTTGAATTTGGTGTGATATAATATAACATATGGTTAGATTTCGTTCCGAAGGAGGCGATACAAATGCCGAGAAAACCGAAGTATACCCGCGAAGAACTGATTGATGCTGCCGTGGAATTGACACGGGAATCAGGCTTTGCATCCGTGACCGCCCGCAGCCTTGGAAAACGGCTTGGTACGGCACCTGCAACGGTTTTTACGCATTTCAATTCTTTAGATGAGATTCGGCAGGCGGCAGTGGAAGCTGCCAGAAAACGCTACGATGAATTTGTAGCGCGCGGCTTGCAGATGAATCCGCCGTTCAAAGGTTTTGCGATACAGTATATCCGATTCAGTGTGGAGGAACCCGAATTGTTCCGCCTGCTGTTTATGACCATTTCGCAGCCGCTTTCCATGGAAAACTTTATTTCGCCAACGCTGGATGACGAACTGATACAGGGCACGATTCCCGATACATTTGGTCTGGATTATAAAGAATCGGCTTGGCTTTGCCACAATATGTGGATCTACACGCACGGATTGGCTGTCATGTGCGTATCCAGTGCGTGCTCGTTTACGGAAAAGGAAATTTCCGAATTGTTGGGCATGGCGTGCCGCGGTCAGCTGATGCTGCTGCGTTCCCCTGATTTTGACCGTTCTCTGTTGGAGGATTTGTCGGCAAGAAACACTCCGCTGAAAGCCTGATCGCTCAGACACAGTACCAGATGACGCCGCCGCAGGCAAGCAGCAGCGCGAAAAGTTTCTGCAAGGAAAACGGTTCCTGCGCAGAGCCGAGCCAACCGGTCAAAGCAAGCAGATATGCGGCTGCAAGTTGCGCCACAACGATGACGAGTTCTGCTTTTGCCGTGCCGAGCCTTGCAATGGCGTAGACCACGGAACCGGTAATAGCGGCACCAAACAGTCCGCCCAGCAGCCGATAACGCGGTTGAACGGCAAGCAGATCGGAAACGCCGCTTTCCCTGCCGGTCAACAGCCACAGCACCAGACACACTACGGCAGCCGTCATGGAAACAAAGGTGCCTGTCAGCCAAAGATTGGTTTTCTCCGAAAGCCCCGTGTTGCAAACGCCCTGCACGCTCATCAGAATGCCCGCGAGTGCTGCAATCAGGATTCCTGTCATGAACATAAAAATCACGCTCCCTCTGACGTATTCTGTCAAAGGGAGCGCTTTGTTATGCATGGAAATCTGCGGCAGTGCCGATACGCGAACCATAGCGGACAATGGTTTCCGCGCCGTTTTCGGTATTTTTCAGGATCTGCGGGTCAGGAATGACCGCATCTTTTTGCAGCAGCAGCACGATTGTGGAGCCGCCGAATGCGAAATATCCCTTTTCCTCGCCGCGCCTGACCGTTTTTTCATGCGGGTGATTGACGATTTTTCCCACACACATCGCGCCGACTTCGATCTGGGCAACTGCCTGAAAATGCGTAGTTTTCAGCAATGTGACCGTGCGGGTGTTCTCGTGGTAGACTTTGGTGTGTGCATTGGCAACGGGATTCACTGTGTGTAAAATCCCCTCGATATAGCGTGTTTTTCCGACTTCCGCATCGTCAATGTAGGAATAGCGGTGATAGTCGTCGGGTGTCAGGCGGAAGATCATGCACCAGCCGCCTTCAAATTTCTCTGCGAGTTTTTTGCAGCCTAAAAATCGCGGTAATGCGTACTCTGTGCCCTTGACGACAAAACGCAGATTTTCTGTGATCGGTAAAACCGTGAGTTTTGCATCGCACGGGCTGATGAATGCCTCGGGTGTTTGATCTACGGGGCGCGCCTGCGGCAGAGCGGTACGCGTGAAGAATTCGTTGAAGCTGCGATATTTATCGGGGTAGTAGTCCTTCATGGGAATGTGCTTTTTGGAGACAAAAAACGGAATGGCGACCGTAGAAAGCGGGTGATCCATTGCAGCCCCGATCAGGTCGGAAACCAACGGCTTTGTGAGGATTTTGAGGGCTTTTTGTCCAAGCCCCGTGTCGTAAAGCCAGAACAGGAGTTTGCCCTGTGCGGCACAGGAATCCTCTGCGGGATTTCCGTTGCGGTCACAGATCTGAACAGCAGCATTTTCTGACATTTCGGCACTTCCTTTCCTTAAAGCACAATGATTCTGTGTGGTGTTGCCTTATGCGCGGTGGTTGACAAACAGCAGGATCAGTTCCAGAATTCCGATCAGGATAAAGAGCAGCATGGCACGCATACCGGGCTTTTTGAGCGTAAAGCGCGTGATGAATGCTGCAGCGATTGCTGCATAAAGACCTGTGCTGACGTACTGGAACGCATTGCCGAGCTGCTTACGGAAGCAGAACAGCAGCGGAATAATCAAAGCGGTAGAGGTCACGGGCAATCCTTCATAGACCTTGCGGCGTTCCATGGTAACCTTTTGGCGTTCTTCCTCAGTGACATTGAAGTAGGCAAGGCGGATTAATGCGGCAAGGCTGAAACAGACGTAAACCGCGACCATTGGTGCGCCGCGCAGCCCGTCACCGTAGGCGATCATGGGCGGCAGCACGCCGAAACAAACCATATCCGAAAGCGAGTCGATCTGGATACCGAAGCGTTTTTCGGGTTCTGTACGATCTTTTTTTGTTTTTGCGATTTTTCCGTCGAACATATCGCAGAATCCTGCGAGCAATAAGGCGATGATTGCAGCTTTGGTATGACCGAGCGCGGCAAAATAAATGCCGACAGAGCCGCAGGCGAATCCGATATATGTTAACAGAACAGTGTAGCTGTAAAATCCAATCATTTGAAGCATCCCTTCGTAGCTGTCATGTTTATCCTCTTATTATAGCAGATTTCAGAATGATTTGCAAGCTATTTTTTCAAATTTTGTGATAAAAAATAAATCTGGTCAAATGTTGCACTTTGACGAATAATATGTTATGATAGGAAAAAACGATGGAGGAATCCCGAACATGAGCATTCGTTTGGCATTGGAAGCCGATCTGGAAACGGTCACACGCATCACGACAGAAACAATCTGCAATGTGTATCCGCATTATTATCCTGCGGGGGCGGTGGCTTCTTTTCTGGAACACCACAGCGAGGAAAACATCCGCAGGGATATCGCTGCACAGAAGGTGTATTTGTACGAAGATGCGTCAGGCGAAGCACTCGGCACGGTGACGGCAGACGGCAACGAAATGAACCGCCTGTATGTTTTGCCGCAGGCGCAGGGAAACGGATACGGCAGGGAATTAATGGATTTTGCGGAGCAGCTCATTTATCAGACACATGATGCGGTCGTGCTGGATGCATCCCTTCCGGCAAAGCAAATCTACCTGCGACGCGGCTATCAGACAATGGACTACAATCAGCTTTTGACGGAAAACGGTGATTTTCTCTGCTACGATACCATGCGCAAGGCGCGTCAGTGCTGAGAAAGAAAAATGCCGAGAGCCACTTGCCAGAGCAGTCCGAGAATGTTGACCGCCCAGAAATACCAGTGCTTGGTTTTGTGCCGAAAGAGCTTCATACCGAGCAGTGCGCCGATTGCGCCGCCGAAGAATCCGAAGCTGAGGAGCGTTGCCTCTTTGATGCGCCACTGATGCTTTTGCGCTTTCGCCTTGTCAATTTGATAGAGTATCATGGCAATCATACTCATCAAAAATAGAAAAATCAGGTAATACGGCAAATATTTCATATGAATCCATCCTTTCACTTGACAAAAACGGCGACTCTGTGAAGAACAGAGCCGCCGTTTGCGTTTTGTCAGAGATTACTGCATTTTGTATGCATCAATCATCTTTTTGACCATCTGACCGCCGATGGAGCCTGCCTGACGGGAAGTCAGGTCGCCGTTGTAGCCCTTATTGAGGGTAACACCGACCTCGCTTGCGGATTCCATCTTAAAACGTTCGAGAGCCTCTTTGCCCTTCTGAGTCATTTCGCCCTTCATATTGTGTTTCTCCTTTTTCAGACAGCATAGAATGAAACGACTGCCCGAATGCAGTCCGTTTTTGGTTGTTGCTGTCGTGATAGAAGTATATGCGGGCGGTTTTATTTTATTTGTGGTAATTTTTGCAGTCGGATTTTGTTTCGCAGACAATCTGAAAGACATCATTCCAAGAGAGTTTTCTGATCATCTGATTGATTTCGCGCTTCTCTCTGTTTTCGGCAATTGCCTGCCCGATATGGGATACGTCTATGCCTGCGGTTTCAGCCATCCACAGTTTCAATTGCAGGCATGGGTATTTTCTAAAGTTTTTGTCCCATGAAAATTTGTTTTGTTCGATCACAGATTGTGCAAATAAGGATACATACAGGTGCCATTTCTGATTTGGTTCCAATTCGGATGACAGGTCAACATCCAGAATTGAAATTTGCTTGACTTTTTTCAGAAATGCCAGTTCTGCAATTGCACGATAATTCTCAAGCTGCTGCAAGTTGGAATTGTGATGGTCTTTCGCGTTACAATCCTTTGCAAAGGAGATATAGCCGCCGCTTCTCTGCCCGAATTTTGTTTTCATATAGGCATCCGTGACGGGCGGGTGCGGTTTCTTTTCGTAATAAAAATCTCTGATTTGTGCGTTGGTTGCACGAATTTCGTTTGCCATGATGGATGCTCACTTTCTGACAAGCTGCACCACGGTTTCGATATGTGTGGTGTGCGGGAACATATCCACAGGCTGAATTTTCGTGACCTTGTAGCCTTTTTTCGTGATGTAGAGCAGATCTCGTTCCAGTGTTTCGGGATTGCAGGAAACGTACACCACACGGGGCGGTGCCAGTTTCACCACGGCATCGAGGAATTGCTCCGTACTGCCTGCACGCGGCGGATCCATCATAATCACATCGACGCTTTGTTTTGCCTCTGCCATATCAAGGATGAACTCTGTCGCATCTGCGCAGGTGAAGCGGATGTTTTCGATTTGATTGCGTTTCGCATTGGCAATCGCATCCTTGACGGCATCGCGGTTCAGTTCCACGCCGATGACCTTTTCCGCGCCGTTTTTCGCTGCAATGATACCGATTGTACCTGTGCCGCAGTAGGCATCAAAAAAGGTTTCCTTGCCTGTCAGTTCAGCGTATTCGATTGCCGTACCGTAGAGTTTTTCGGTTTGCGTGGGGTTGATCTGATAGAACGACCGTGCCGAAATGCGGAACAGACAGCCCATCAGGCGATCTTCAATGTAGCCCTTGCCGTAGAGGACGGTTTCGCGTTCTCCCAGCACCATACTGGTGTCATAGGGGTTGATGTTGTGGATGATCGTGGTGATCTCAGGGTGGAGTTTCAGCAATGCCTTGACAAAATTGTGCTTTGCAGGGAAAATCGGGGATTCCGTAACGATGACCACCATGATCTCATTCGTAGAAAATCCGCGCTTGACCAATACGTGCCGCGGAATGAATTTGAAATCGTACACCAGTTTGCGGATGCACACGATCAGTTCATCGGCTTTTTTGTCCTCGATCATGCACGAATCCACGGACACGATTTTGTGGCTGCTGGACTGATACACGCCGGAAATGATCTGGTGCCTGCGCTGGTCGTAGCCAAACGCTGCCTGTACCTTGTTGCGGTAGTGGTAGGGATAGTACATCCCGATGATCGGCTCGATTTTGCAGAATTTTCCGAGCATCCGCTGTTCTGCCGCCTGTTTATAGGAAAGCTGCTGCTCATAGGGCAGATCCAGTTGACAGCCTCCGCATTTTTTATAGTGTTTGCAAACTTTTTCTTCCATAGTTTTTCGTTCCCTTCGTCTTGCTTCGTATGTATTATACCACGCGGTGAACGCAATTGCAAGCAAAAATGAAAATAAGCGTGTTTATCAAGAAAATGCGATGAAATCCGATATATTTCCGAATATCGGATTGATCTTCAAAATATAAGAGAACGGGAGCAATCGGAAGAAAACAGCACGTTTTATTAAAAAATCAGCCTGCTCTGAATTTATCCCGTCTTGCCATGGGGAATCTTTTCTGCTATACTGTAGCCATAGACGATACGTATCACGCACATCAATCATACACCACAAACTGAAACTATCGGAAAAGAGGTTTTGTATATGCCACATTCATCAGGTGGTGGTTCTCACGGCGGCGGATGCCACGGTGGTTCTCATGGCGGTTCCGGCGGCAGCAGCGGTCCGCGTATCAGCAGAAGTCATTTTGCAGGTTCCAGACGTTATCGTTACTATTACCGTGGTCAGGAACGATATTTCTACACAGACAGAACGTACAAGAAATGGTCGCCTGCAAGATTGCTGATTGGTCTGTTCTATATCCCGTTCATTTTGGTGGCAGCAAGTGGCATTTTCCGTACAGAAAAGCTGTGGTTCAACAGATTTTCCAAGAGCGAATTGGTAATCAAGGATGAAGCTGGTGTTCTGAGTACGGATCATGGTCTGGAAGAAGCATTGGAACAATTTCGTAAGAAAACAGGCATCACGCCTGCGGTCGTCACAGTACCTCGATCTGCATGGCAAGGCAGTTACAATTCACTGGAGCGATACGCATATAGCCGTTATCTGAATGAATTTTCCGATGAGATGCACTGGTTGATCGTATATTCCGACTCAATGGATGATACAAATGACTGGAAATTTGAGGGAATGCAGGGAAACGATACGGACTCTGTTCTGACAGAATATACAGCGGCGAAGTTCAATGAGCAGCTTTATGCGAATTTGTCAAACGCACAGTTGAGTGTTGGCGGTTCTATCGCAGATGCGTTTGAATGTACAACATCAGAGGCGAAAAAGCCCAATGTGCTGACCTGCAATGCCACGGAACTGTTTATGCTTGTGTTTGTTTGTTTCCACGCCTACTTCATGCTCGGATTGAACGAGCTGAAATACAGAAATGCAGAATATTATCCTGAGGAATACGAAGATTCTGCTCCGCGTGCAAACTCATGTACGAGTGAAGACATCGGTATCAGCAATGCAAACCCGCAACCCATGCAATTTTCGCAGTCACAAATGGAACCTGTCCGAATGCGGGCAGCTTCCGCAGGCAGCGATTTTGAGGCTCAGGTCGTAGAATGCCGATACTGCGGCGGTGCGTATAAAACCAATCTGCCGCAATGCCCGCACTGCGGCGTAGATACCGCATACAACCGATAAATGAAAAAATCCCGCAATTCCTTGTACGGCATTGCGGGATCCTTGTTTTATATTGGAGAATGGAACAGGAGATTATGCTTCTTCCTCGGTGATTTCTTCTACGATTTCAGGTTCAGAAACCGTTTCGGTTGTAGTTGTAACCCGGGTTCCCTCAGTGACTGTTTCCGCCTCAGAAACATCCTCGGTGACAATTACGGTTTCTTCTTCGGGTGCAGTTGTTTCTGCAATTTCCTTTGCAGGCGTATCGGGCTTTTTGTGCGCAGCCTTGAATTCGTAGGTGCGGTAAACATTCAGAGAAAACTCTGCGGTCTGACCGTCAAAGAGGCTGAGCGGCATAGTGATCACTGCATATTTTGCGGTTTTGGAAAGTTCCGTGCCCTCTGTGTAGTTGCAAAGACCGGTCAGGTCAGCCAGATCATTTGCAGCAGCGTCATCAGCGAGTGCGAGCAGCGCGTCAGGGTTCTCCTGATAGTATGCAAGAACAGCCTTGCTTTCCTCATCTTTGAGGACGGCGGTGACGACAGCAGAATTGTTTTCAGCCGAGATGGTGATATCCTTCATGTCCTTGCAGAATTTTTCAAAGGACTTGGTGTTCAGGGAAAGCGAATCGGAGAACAGGCAGCTGTTCAGGAAAGCCCAGACGCTGTTTTTACCGGAAATCAGCGGATTTGCATTGGGAGGCAGCAATTTCTTTGCTGCGGGCTTGCATTTGTTCATCTGCTTGAACAGGTCGTTCAGATCTTTTGCGTGAACAGATGCGGAAATGCCGCACTCAGAGAAAATCTGCTTCAAATCGGAAAGCTCGGAGGGAATTTCCTCGTTTGCTGCAACGTAAGCAGCCGCGATCTTCGCAACCAGTTCTTTTGCGGAAAGCACTTGATCGTCTACGGTGAAGGTCAGCTTGCAGCCAACAATTTTGTCGTAGACATCAGAGCAGTCAGCGGTGAATGTCATGGTGCAGGCTTTATCAAATGCAGAGAATGCAGATTTGATGCTTGGAATCTCGGCGGTCAGTGTGACGACCGAGCCATTGGACGAAATCGTAACAACCGCATCATTGGTCAGCATTGCGGAAAAGGGGGTGAATGCACTGATTTTGGTGCTGTCCATGAAGCCGCGCAGCACCTCTGCGCTGATGGTTTTGCTTTTGGTGCCGCTGCACAGCAGTACGGTTTCGACAATATCTTCCCATGCAGCCTCGTAGCTGTCGTTTTCCATGCTGACGAGCGTGTTTGCGTTAAAACCGCTTTCGGTTTCCTTCGCAGAAATTTCTTCCTTCGGACCCTGCGGCTTTACGATAGTCGGCTTGTCCGGCTTGGAATCTTCCGTTGGTTCGGGCTTGACGGGAGTGACCTTGGAGTCCTCAGCGGGCTTGATGATGCCATGTGTAGAGATGTCGGGTTTCACGGGTTCTGTTTTCGGTGAAATGCATGCAGAAGCAATGACATTGGTTGTTGCAAGTGCTGCAACGACAAGCGCAGGGATGATGACTTTTTTCATTTTCATGGGTTTTCTTCCTCTCTCATTCATTTGCGAAGGCGGTTCCCCCTAACCTTACGTGCAACATCTTAGCATCGAGGAATTAAAATAGACTGAAAGATATTTGCTATTTTTCTTAATTCATTATAAAATTATTAAGGCGTGAAGCCAAAAACAGCCATTCCGTTCTAGCATACAGTGTGCTGAATCGGCGCGAAAAGCCACATTTTTCAAGCGATTACGTTCTCAATTGTATGTTGAGAAGCTACAACGAGCAGTTGCATAGTTTGATACATATTTAAGAAAATTATTTTACACAATGAAAAGCACGAAAAAGCAAAGAAAACGCACGGTTCGACAAACTTTTGAAAGTGTGCTATAATATAGAATGCATTTTTCCGTAACCTTTTGGCGGCATCATTGTTATATAGACAGAACCGCGGTGAACATCATCACGCAGAAAGGAGGCAGATATGGACAAGAAGCTCTTGGAATCCCTATACCATAAATATTATAAAGAGATCGTGCTGTATCTGTATTCTCTCTCCCGCAGCCGCGAACTGGCAGAAGATCTCGCGCAGGAAACATTCCTGAAAGCGATTTTGTCGCTGCCAAAGAATCAATCGAATCTGCGGGCGTGGCTTTATGCGGTCGCAAGAAATCTCTTTTATAATGATTACAAAAGGCAGAAACGTGTGACATACATGGACGAACAGCCCGAATCCGCAGACCCGCAGCAAGGCGACCTGCTTTCTGAAATCCTGCGTGGGGAGCGCGATCGTCTGCTGTACGATGCGATGCTGCAACTGGATGTACGCAAACGCGAAATTTTAATGATGCATTATTTCAGCGGGATGCCGATGAAAGAGATCGCGGCAGTCCTCAAACTGACAACAGAAAACGTGAAGGTGCTTGCCTGTCGTGGCAAGCGTGAGATTCGAAACTATATGGAGGTGCATGGATATGACATATCGTGAAATATTGAAGCAATACCGTGAGGGCAAACTGGATGCCGAACAGCAGAACGAAGTTGCCGCAGAAATTGAAAAGCATGAAGCAATCAGCGATTATCTCTGTGATGAAGCGGAGATTCCCGCGCTGGAGGATTTAGCATCGGATGCAGAGCTTCCCGCAGAGAAATCCGAGGATTTTGCACTCATGATGCAAAAATCCATCCGCAGAGCGTTCTGCAAGGCGGGTGTCATTGTCGGTGCGGTGACGGCTTGTGCAGTGCTTGGCGTGGTGTTCGGATTGCCGAAACTGGTGGACAAATGCTACTATAATCCCGCGGAAATGATTGATTCCTACGACAATCGGCTGTCATTTGATCTTTCTGTATATACGGAACTGTTCTGCCCCACAAGCTACCGCGAATCCGCCGGTGTGATCTGCAACGGCAATGCGGATTATGATATCACCATTTATCAGGATATGAGTTATACGGGAAAATTTGAGAATACTGCAGGAAAAATCCACAAAAACAAAATGACGCTTTATAACCCTAATCTGTTGCAATATCCGAGCGTGCCGAAATTTAATTGTGAGGCGTTGAGCATAGAGGATCATGTCAGAGGCTTCAGAAATGTTGTGAAAAACGGAGAAGAAGCGGCAGCGCGAATTGCGGAAATGGACGAAGATGCGTCATATAACGCATATGTGACGTTTGACCGTATCTTCACCTACGATGAACTGACAAAGTGGATGGATGCACATGATGATATCCCCGTGCAATGGTGCGGATTGTGTGTTCCGAATACAGATGGCGGGAAAATGGATTACAAAAAGTTACATTGCGGATTCAGAACGGGCTGTATTCGCTGCTTTGAATATGAAAATGCACGCTATCCGTATCTGACATGGTTTTCTATGCGAAAAGAGCAGGATCCGCTGAGCAACACGATGCCGCCGGAATCGGCGATGCATGACCATGTGGTCAGTATGCTGCAATATCTTGTGGACAGTAAGGACTTCATGGAGATGATGGGTGGTTTCCCCGGTTGGGAGAACGATGGACAATCTTACGTACAGAGCGTGCAACAAAATGATTTGCTGATCTACGGCTTTGTCGGCACGGGCACGAAAGAGGAATTGTCCGGACTGCTTTCGTGTGAGGATGTCGGCTATATCTGGACAGAGCAATGTCAATAAACCAAACAGGCAGCTTTGCGTCCCGACTTGGGAATGCAGAGCTGCCTGCTATTAAAAATAGTATTCATGTTTGTAAAATCAACGAAAAATGTTTGATATTTTTTGCTTTTTTAGTAGAAACACTTGCGAGGTGGACAAAACTATGCTATAATATATAAAAAAGATAGAAATTGGGGTTTCAGACATATATGGGGGGAAGTACTTTGAAAAAAAGAAAGATTTTTGGTGTGGTGACTGCGGAAGCCAGCAGCATCGAGCAACGGCAGATTTTGCAGGGGGTTATCACCACAGGACAGGAAAATGATGTAGACATTGTCGTATTTACGAACATCTACAACACGTACAACACAGAAGCGGATCTATATTGTGAAAATCGCATCTATGAACTGATTCAGTCGTCAGAACTGGATGGGCTGATTCTGATTGCGGAATCGTTTATCAAGCCGGAACTGCTGAATGAGGTCGTGGCAAAATTGTGTCAGCGGCAGGATATCCCGTTGATTGTCATTTCCGTGGAGCTGCCGCAGCTCATGCTGCCGAATGCAACGTTTGTCAATGCGGATGATGCCAATGACACGGAAGAAATCATTACGCATCTGATCGAGGTGCATCATTATACAAGAATCGACCTGCTGACGGGTCCGAGAGGCAATCTTGCATCGGAACGCCGTGTGGCGGGTTATCGTCGTGCCATGGAACAGCATGGCTTTGCGTTTGATAAAAAACGTGTGCATTATGGTGATTTCTGGATGAATTCGGGCGAGGCGCTAGCCAAACGGTATGTTGGCGGGGAACTGCCGATGCCGCAGGCGATTGCCTGTGCGAATGATTATATGGCGTTTGGTGTGCTGGATACTTTTGCGCAGAACGGGATTCGTGTGCCGCAGGATGTTGCCGTAACGGGCTATGAGAACGTACACGAGCGCATATACCATACACCGATTCTCTCAACATATCAGCGAGATCGTTTTTCACTTGGAAAGCAGGCAGTTTTACAGCTTTTGCGTCAAAATGGCGAGAAACCGAAGCCGCCGAAGGGTACATGGATTTCGGGTGAAAGCTGCGGCTGTCATGTACAGGTGCATGAAATCAGCGAGGAGATGGAAGAACTTCGAACATCACGGATGTATAATCAGTGGAGTCTGTTCAGTACGATGGAGATGAAACTGACGCAGTGCAGTACATTGGAGGAATTCCTCGATACGCTTGGCAATTATCAGTTTATGGTGCGGTATGCAGCAGATATTATCGTCTGCCTGTACGATAAATGGTATCGTCCGGAGGGCGGCAGCATTCAGGAGCGCATTACGATTCGGAGTGTTGTGGAGTGGATGCGCTCACGCCCGACGACAAGCAGCCTGCCGTGTCAGCTTTCCAATGTCCTCTATGGCGAAGCTGCGGGATACTATTATACACCGCTGTTTTTTGGCGAGAGAATGTTTGGCATGGTGGTGCTGCGCTATGGTCACCCGGACTGCTATGACATTATCTATCGCAACTGGCTGAAAGCGGTATCCAACGGACTGGAATTTCTGCGCATGAAGAATGATATCGAGTATCTGATCCAATGCCAGAATCTCTCCGAGGATTACGATACCGTGACAGGACTGTATCAGCGGGATGCGCTGATGCGGGAACTTGCGGCAACGGCAGTCTGCTCTGAAAAGAACGAAGAAATGCTGTTTCTGCTGGTGCGGGAAAACCGTATGGCGGCTTCCTCGCGCACGCAGATGGAAACGGGCAATATCCGTACCGCACAGGCGATCGCGGCGTGCGTGAGAAGCATCCAGACAGATGCGCGGGAATTCATAGCGCGTCTGGATTCCGATACATATTTGTTTGCGGGCATTGGCAATTATAGCAAAGAAACGCAGGAAGATCTGAAAGACCGCCTGCGGACAATGCTGCTGCATAGTTCGCCCTGCTTTGAGGAAACCTCACCCGATGCCTATCTGCTGATGACGGAGGTCTATCCGCTTCAGGATCTGCACCCCGAGGAGCAGCTTGCCGATCTGATGGAGCGGGCGGAGGCGTGCATTGCGGAACAGGCAGCGCGGTCAGCGGAGGACCTGCGGTTTGTGAAGCTGCGGATCCAGTTGTATCACCAGCCGCAGGTGCAGCCCACCGCCGAGGAATGCTGCCGTAAGTTCTGTTTCAGTGAGGGCTATTTCCGCGCAAGATATAAAAAGCTTTACGAAGTCAGTTTTCATCAGGATTGTATCCGCGCGAAAATCAGCTATGCGAAATACCTGCTGCAAACGTCTGCGGCGTCGGTATCGGCAGTGGCACAGCAGTGCGGATATCACGAGGACAATTACTTTTTGCGGCAGTTCCGTCATGAAACGGGCAAGACGCCGAACCAGTATCGCAAGAAAAAAGCCTGATGTGTTTTGGCTTACAAAAATATTCGGATTGTCCACTTTTTCTTCAAAAAATATATTGAAATGAATATTTGAACTTGTTATACTGAACAACAGACAAGATGTGCAAACGCACAAAAGAGAACGCAAAAACGCTATATTTTTTATTTTTATTGCCCCTTCACCGATTGCTGTGACTGGGTTCTTAGGGTGGTATTTGAAACAAGCTTGCAAAGCAAAAAAGGACAAGGAGTCGTTGTCCTTTGGTCGAATATGCCCTGAAATCTGAACAGTTGTCGGTTTGTTCCCGAATTTTCGCGGAGAAGGAAACTCTGTGTGAAGGCGGGAACATTATATATATCCACACAAAAACAAAAAGACACTGGGAGGATTTATGAAACAGAAAAAACTGATTGCGAGCCTTACGGCAGCATCCTGCTGTGTAACGCTCCTCTCCGTATTCCCCAAAGTCGTTACACCTGTCTGCGCAGCAGAACTGGTGTCGAATGACTTTGAGCTGGAGTACGAAGGCTGGTGTGCAGGTGCAGATCATGTCCTGCTGACAGCCGAAAGCGGTATTGGTGTAAACGGCACTCGCGGTATGCTCGTTTCGGGCAGACAGACTCCCGCGGAAGGCGCGTACTCCTACAAGGGACTCTATCTGGTCGGCGGACAGACAAACGAGTACAGCATGAAGGTCTATGCTGAAAAGCCCCAGACCTTCCGTATGACGCTGACTGTGACCGACGAAAAGACCGAACAATCCAAGACCGTAACGCTTGCAGAGCAGTTTGTTCCGGGCGGATTCTGGACCGAACTGAAGGGCGAATATTACGCTCCTGCAGGCAGCTATGATTTCAAACTCGGCGTGACAACGGACAGCACCGATGACTTCCGCTTCGATGATGTCAAGATTGTCGGCGAAAAAGCCGCGAACACCGCTTCTGCTGCGGACGCAGGTTTGAAAAATATGTTCGGTTCATACTTCCGTGTCGGCAATATCTTAAACGGCAGCACGATCCGCAACAGTTCCATCACTGCGAATATCATTAAGGATTGCAGCTCGGTCGAGTGTGAAAACGAAACAAAACCGGATGCAAC
Organism: Oscillospiraceae bacterium; assembly: GCA_045600205.1. GTDB lineage: Bacteria > Bacillota > Clostridia > Oscillospirales > Ruminococcaceae > Firm-04. The sequence continues at coordinate 35,557 of JAZRXM010000035.1, forward strand.
CATGAATCAGTCGCAGTCCAGCGGCAACAATATTGCAGTCAAGCTGGATAGCTGTGCTGCAATCATGGACTTCTGCTCGAAGAACGGTATCGGTATGAGAGGTCATACTTTGGTATGGCATTCCCAGACACCGGAATGGGTCTTCAAAGAAGGTTTGAACAAGAATAACAACTGGGTCAGTGCTTCCACAATGGATGCCCGTATGGAAAGCTACATCAAGAATATGTTTACTGCAATCAAAACGCAGTATCCGAACCTTGATCTTTACGCATATGACGTATGCAACGAGTGCATCTCCGATGACTCCAGCCGTACATCCAACGGCAAGGACGGTGCGCGTGTCGGCGGTATCGGCAACGGCGCATCTCCGTGGGTTCAGGTCTACGGAAACAACAGCTTCATTGAAAAGGCATTCACCTATGCAAGACAGTATGCGCCGAAGGGCTGCAAACTGTTCTATAACGACTATAACGAATACTGGGATCACAAGCGCGACTGCATCTACAATATGTGCAAGAACCTGTATAACAAGGGCGTTCTCGATGGTGTCGGTATGCAGTCCCACATCAATGCGGATTGGAACGGCTTCTCGGGCATGAGCGCTTACGAAACCGCAATGCGCAAGTTCGCTTCCATCGGCTGTGAGGTTCAGGCAACTGAGCTGGATATCTCCGTAGAAAACGGTACATATTCCGACAGCGATCAGGCAAGAAAATATGAGGCGATCTTCAAGCTCGGCATGGAGATCCCGAATGTCACCGCAATCTGCGTCTGGGGTCCGAATGATGCGAACTCCTGGCTGAGTGCAGGTTCCAATGCACTGCTTTATAACAGCAACAACCAGCCGAAGGCAGCATATAACACGCTGACAAAGGTTGTTCCGCAGAACCAGTGGCTCTCCGATGATGCAATGTGGGCAGCCGTCAGAGGCGGCACTTACGAAGCACCGTCCTATGATCCGGATGAGAACGGCTACTACTTCCACAGCACCTTCGAAAGCGGAGATGATTCGTGGACAAACCGCGGCAGCAACACAACAGCTGTCAGCAGCAGTGCAAAATTTGCAGGCAGCAAGTCACTGTTTGTTTCTGACCGTACCGATGCTTGGAACGGATGCAGCCTCTCCCTGAGTCCCGCATTCGAAGCAGGCGGCACTTACAGCTTCAGTGCCAATGTCATGTATGACGCAGGCGGCTCGACGGATACCTTCTATATGAAGTTACAGTATGAGGATGCCAGCGGCACCACCTGCTACGACTCCATCGCAGAGGGCAGCGCGATCAAGGGCGATTGGGTACAGCTTGCAAATACCGCTTACACCATCCCTTCCGATGCATCGAATATTCAGCTTTACATTGAAACCGCTGAATCCACCATTGATTTTTACGTTGATGAGATCATCGGTGCAGTGAAAGGCACAACAGTCAAGGGCGCAGGCGAGGCAAAGAAGCCTCTGCTGGGCGATGTGGACTGCGACGGTACTCTGACCGCAGCAGACCTTGCGCTTCTGAAAAAGGGCGTTCTGAGCGGCAAGTATGACAACTCTATCGCAGAGCTGAATGCTGATGTCACCCAGAACATGAAGATCGACAACAAGGACGTTGAGGCACTTTACAAGTTCCTGACCTGCCAGATCAAGGAATTCCCTGTGGAAGAACCCGAAGTCAACTTCGATGAGCTTGCAAAGAACTTCTCTGGTGTCACGCTGGAAGACAGCTGGAAGAAAGAGGGCGAAAACAACCCGCTTTATACACAGCGTTTCGGTGCTGACCCCGGTTGGATGGTTTACGACGGCAGACTGTATGTTTACACCACCAACGACGCATTCGAGTACAAAAACGGTCAGCTTCAGGAGAACTCCTATGATGTTCGTACCCTGAACTGCGTTTCCACCGCAGACCTTGTCAACTGGACAGACCACGGCGCAATTCCTGTTGCAGGCAATGGCGCAGGTTCTGCTCCCAACGGCGCAAAGTGGGCATCGAACTGGGCATCCCGTTCCTGGGCACCTGATGCTTGCTGGAAGATGGTCAACGGCAAACCCAAGTTCTTCCTCTACTTCGCAAACAACGGTTCCGGTATCGGCGTTCTGACTTCCGACAGCCCCGTGGGTCCGTTCACTGACCCGATCGGTCACGAACTGATCTCCAGCAGAACCGCAAACTGCGGCAATGTTACATGGCTGTTTGACCCGGGCGTATACTATGATGAAGATACCGGCAAGGGCTACCTCGCATTCGGCGGCGGTGTACCGAGCGGCAGAGAAGCTGATCCCGGCACCGGTCGTATCGTTCAGCTTGGCGATGATATGACTTCCATCGTCGGTACTCCTACCACGCTGAATCCTCCGTACCTGTTCGAGGATTCCAGCCTGATCAAGATTGGCAGCCAGTGGATCTATTCCTTCTGCCACAACTGGAACGTCCCCGGCGGCAAGAACTTCTCCAATGCCGATATCGGTTTCATGACTTCCAGCAACCCGCTTGGTCCGTACACCTACCAGGGCGTCTGCTTCAAGAACACCGCAACACAGAACTTGGATAAGGGCGGTAACAACCACCACTCCATCATCGAGTTCAAGGGCAAGTATTACGTCCTGTATCATACTCGTGTTGTTGAAAACCGCATGGGTATCAATCAGAATTATCGTTCGCCTTCCATCAGCCCCGCAACGGTTTCGAACGGTTCTATCAGCTGCAACGGCAGCCACAAGGGTTGCTCTCAGATTGAGAACCTCGATCCGTTCACCAAGGTTCAGGCTGAAACGATGGCAAGCCAGTCCAAGAGCATCGTTGTCAATGGTCTGTACGACACCACTGTTACCGGTAAGAAGGGCAGCTGGCTGAAGGTTGCAGGCGTTGACTGCGGCAATGTCAAGACGATCACCATGAAGGCATCTTCTCAGAGCGGTGCAGTCATTAAGGTCTGCAAGGGCTCTACCACCGGCACGGCTGTTTCTTACATCCAGATTCCGAGCGGCGGTCAGATGACTGAGATCAAGTCGCCTGTGATCGGTCTGAGCGGCACTTCCGACCTCTACTTCGAGTTCAGCGGTGACGCAACACTGGATTACTGGCAGTTCTCCTGATCCCTAATACAAAAACGCTGCATCCGAAAGGGTGCAGCTTTTTTGTTGATATTTTATTTTTCTCTGTGCTCTAAACAGGACGACGGGGAACCCCTTAATAGGGTTCCCCATACCCCTCCTGATTAGATTGGACGAAAAGGGAATTCCGCCGACTGCGGTCGGCGGCGATGGGGCTCTGCCCCCCTCGACCCCCTGCGATTTTTTGAAAAAAATCGAGTAAAACTTTTGAGATGGATG
>JAZRXM010000036.1:0-38286 GCA_045600205.1 Oscillospiraceae bacterium
CCCAACAACAGTTCGCTGCAAATCCCGGTATGCCGATGTCCAGACCGTTCGTATCCAAGCAGTACAGCGTAAATTCTGCGCAGATCAGCCAGCATCTGAGCAGTCAGGCAGGCGATAACGGTCAATCCGTGTTCAAACAGCGCCTGACCGATTTCCTCAAGATCGAAGGCGAACAGCCTGAGGCAGAACCTGAAGTCGATAAGGACGAAATGCTCCGCCAGCAGCGCGAGAAGAAAAAAATGGCAAAACTCGACGCTGACTACAAGAAGCGGATGAAAAAGTAAGCAGATTCAAAAGAACGAATCCCCTCTGTATCTTCTGCGGTACGGAGGGGATTCTTTTGGATTCTTTATTCCTTTCTCTGAAGCCATATACGGAACGCAGTTGCTTTTTCCCGCAAAATGTGCTATAATATTCGGGAAATATTCTTAAATCGTATCAGAAAGGGCGTTCTCCCATGATCCTCCTATCAGCCAAAAACATTTCAAAAACACACATGGAACGCAAAATCCTCGATGATGTGTCCTTTTATCTCGACGAGGGTGACAAGGTCGGCATCATCGGTATCAACGGCACCGGAAAATCCACGCTGCTGCGTATTCTTGCAGGCGCCGATGAGCCGGATTCCGGCGAAATTATCCGCAGCAACGGTGTGCGCATCTCCTATCTGCCGCAAATTCCTGAGTTTGACAGCTGCGGCACGGTACTCTCTCAGGTGCTTGCACATTTGCCCTACGATTTACGCGAAGCAAAGGCATTTGAGGCAAAATCCATCCTTGGGAAAATGGGAATTGCCGATTGCGAGCGCGACATCAGCACCCTTTCAGGCGGTGAAAAACGCCGCGCTGCTATCGCTGCCGCACTCGTTCAGCCAAGCGATATCCTCCTTCTGGATGAGCCTACCAACCACATCGACAACGAAACCGTGCAGCTTTTAGAAGCACAACTTCAAAAATATCGCGGTGCAATTGTCATGGTCACCCACGACCGCTACTTCCTGAACAGTATCACGCGCACCATTGCCGAGGTTGACCGTGGAAAACTCTATCTCTGCGACGGCAATTACAGCACCTATCTGGAACAGAAAGCACAGCGCGAGGCGGACGCGGAAGCCGCAGAACGAAAAAATCGCACGCTCTACCGCAGAGAACTGGAGTGGATTCGCCGCGGCGCACGCGCAAGAGGTACCAAAAGCAAAGACCGTATTGCACGTTTTGAGGAACTCGAAAACCGAGAACTCCCTACGCAGGCAGAAAAATTACAGCTTCAATCCGTTTCCTCCCGACTGGGCAAAAAAACAATCGAAATCGAAAACATCAGCAAGGAGATTGACGGCAAATCACTGATTTTCAACTTCTCCTATCTCGTATCCCGTAATGCACGCATCGGTATCATCGGGCAAAACGGTGCCGGAAAATCGACACTGCTCAAAATGATAATCGGCGAAATCACCCCAGACAGCGGCAGCATCGTCATTGGTGATACCGTCAAAATCGGCTATTTTTCGCAGGAATGCGAATCCATGAACCCCGAACAGCGCGTCATTGAGTACATCCGCGATACGGCTGACCGCATTCAGACGCCTGACGGGACCGTGACCGCCGCTCAAATGCTGGAACGCTTCCTCTTTACCCCCGAACTGCAATGGAACCGCATCGAGAAGCTGTCCGGCGGTGAAAGAACACGCCTGTATCTGCTAAAAATTCTGATGACTGCCCCGAATATTCTCCTGCTCGATGAGCCAACCAACGACCTTGACATCGCCACGCTGACCATACTGGAGGATTACCTCGAACAATTTGGCGGTGCCGTACTCGCGGTATCCCATGACCGCTATTTCCTCGACAAAATGGCAGAGGAAATCTGGGAATTTGCCGGCAACGGCGTCTGCAACCGCTATAACGGCAACTATTCGGACTATCTTGCGCAAAAGCCTGACGAATCTCCCGAGAAGGCAGCCAAGGTCAAATCCCCTGCTGAGAAATCCGAGCGCGTGTTTCAGGGCAAAAACAAACTGAAATTCTCCTTTAAAGAGCAGCGCGAATTTGATACCATTGACGACGACATCGCAAAGCTTGAACAGCAAATCGCAGATGTCGAAACGGCAATTGCCAAAAATCTTTCGGATTATGTCGAACTGCAAAAGCTCACGGATGAGAAAAATCAACTGGAAACTGCCCTTGCGGAGAAAATGGATCGCTGGGTCTACCTCAATGACCTTGCCGAGCGCATTGCAAATGGAGAAACCAAGTAAATACGCACAAAACAAAAGCTGTATTCCAAAAAAATACAGCTTTTTGTGTGCAAAATGACAGTTGTATGTCCAAATTATACAGTGCTTAATTTTCTACAAATTTTCTACAAGTTGTATTATTTTATCTTGTGCATAAATACTTAGTTGTTGCTTGTTTTTTCATATGACATGAATGTTAAAAAAAGCCAATTTTACAGCGATTTTAAGGATATTCACTCAAAAAATCGGCATTTTTTCTGTTGACTTTTGCACATAAGTATGATAATATAATATTGCTCGTGTAACATATCTGTTGAATGATGTATTATGGAGGATTCACATGAAACGCTCTCGAGTTGTTTGTGTACTGCTGGCAGGAGTCGCTGCGATTTCTGCTGTGGCAATACCAATTACCTGCAGAAAATTGCGCTGTGACGATCCGATTGATGTATCTGCGGCAAATACCGTTACCATTGAAACCGGCACTGCAATCTACCGCGTCAGATACGATGCCTTTATGGACGGACTGATTCTGGAAGGATTGGTTGAATCCAAAGTTCCGGATCTCGAAATCCCCGCCAAAATGTTCTATAATGACAGCCTTGAAACCGTCTACGAGTTCGGCGAAGGCTTTGGCAAAGAAAACACGACCGTAAAGCAACTGACTGTTCCGGAAGGAATCAAAACCCTCAGTTACGATTTCTTCGCCTATTCGGGACTTGAAACCCTGAACCTTCCCAGCAGCCTCGAAAAGCTGAGTCAAGGTGTCTGTTACTACGCGAGCAATTTACAAAATGTCAACTATCATGGCACGGGCGTCAAGTCGTTAAGCCCTTATGTCTTTGAGGGTACCCCGTTCTACACGAGTCAGACAAATGAAGTTGTCACATTCGGCAACTGGCTGCTGCGCTATAACGGCAATGCAGAAGAACTCAATATTCTGGAATTGGATTCCAATATCCGCAACATCGGCAAAAGCGCATTCGAGGGTAACGAAACCCTGCGCAAAGTCAATCTCAACGGCATTCAGCGCATTGATGCCAATGCTTTCTGTGATTGTACTGCTCTTGCGGAGGCAACCGATGCCTTTGCTCTCGATTCCGTCGGTAAAGACGCATTCAAAGGTACTGCATTATTGAAAAAATGCCGTGCTGAGGCGCGTCCGACACATTTGGTTCTTGGCAGAACGCTGATCAAATATAACTGCAAGGAGCCTGTCATTGACCTTGGCAGACCTGAATTGGAAGCCGTCACCAATGTTGCTGACGGCGCATTCGATACCTGCATCAACGCAAACACGTTGGTACTTTCTCCCAGCATTACTCATCTGGAGAATTGCCTGCCGCTCGTTGACGGGAAAAGCCGTATCTCGACCATTCGTATTGCACACAACGAAACGCCGATCACTTGGGAAAACATTCAGACTTTCCCCGTGTTTACCGAAAATCTGGGCGTGTTTGCAAAAACCATCTTTATGGATAACCTGATGAGCGAGAAATCTGCGGCGATCCTGAAAGAATGTGGTCTGACCGCATATCCGCTTTCTTCCGAGCAAAAGAATCTCAGCGCAAGCACCGCATACCTTGCGGCTTCCCGCTTGTATGATTACATCGCAACCAATTACGGCTACACCACCTCTGATGAAGGCGGTGCGACCAGCTTCCAGGAAGCGTTCCTGCTGCACCCCAATATGCAGTGCTGCTACTACGCTTCCCTGTATGCGTACCTGCTGGAGCGTGCTGGTGTTGATGCTGAATACTGCATCTCCTCGGACATGACTCACACTTGGAATTACGTCAAGATCGGTAACGACTGGTTCCAGGTGGATACCAACAACGCTTCCATCGAAACAAAATCCAAGCACTTCATGCTGACGGATGAACAGTGCTTCAATTCTGCAATTTACGTCAACCGCAACAACGTTTACTGGGATTCCCAGTACGCTGAGATCTTTGACCATGGTCTGCAATGGACACCCACCTGCAATACCCTGATGGGCGACCTCAATAACGACCATTCTGTGGATGAATTGGATGCCGCCCTGCTGAAAGGCTATCTGCAAAACCGTACCACCCTGAATGTTGACTACGCCTACCGCGCAGACCTCAATCTCGATGGTGTCATCACAGATGCAGATTTGAGTCTGCTCAAGCACAAGGCAAAGTAATCACTCAATAGCCCATGTACCAAGCTGATATCGCTTCCCAAACAAGCGGTGTCAGCTTTCCTTTTGTATAGCTGCACAAACTTTTCCACGCAGATTCGTAACTATCGCAAATTGACTTTCTGTTTATTCTGCGGTATAATAAAAATATACATCATTTTCAGGGAGGTGACCTCACCATGAGTCCACAAGAATTGATTACACTATGCCAAAATAAAGTCGTATGGATTCAAACACACAATTTTCCAGACCCCGATGCCATTGCCTCTGCCTACGGACTATGCCAACTGCTTTCCGAATTTGATATCCCCTCCAGACTATGCCACGAAGGCGAAATTGATAAACTGAGCAGCATCAAGCTTTTACGCCTGATCGGTACGGAAATGTGCTCCTATTCCGCAATATCGCAGCAAATGAAGCCCACTGATATGATTATCCTTGTGGATTGCCAGAAAAATGGCGGCAACATCACCACTGATCTGATCGGCGAGGAACTTGCCGCGATCGACCACCACCCTGTTGTAGAGGAAAATACGTATCTTTACTCCGATTTGCGCATTACGGGTGCGTGCGCTTCCATCATCGCATCTTATTTCAAGGAACTTGGCGTGATTCCCTCTCCGAAAACCGCCACCGCTCTGCTCTATGGAATGCGCATGGATACGTTGCAATTCAGCCGCGGCGTCACCGAATTTGACATCGAAATGTTCGCGTATTTGTTCCGATACACTGACCATGACCTGCTCGCGGAACTGGAAACCAATAACATGGAATTCGAGGACCTGCGTGCTTACGGCGTTGCAATTGAACATATCCGCATCTACGGCGTGGTCGGCTTCTCTTATCTCGATTTCGAATGCCCCGATGCACTGGTCGGCATTCTGAGCGATTTTCTGCTCTCGCTGGTGGAGGTGGAGGTCGTTGTCCTCTACGCCAAACGTCCCAATGGCTATAAATTCAGCATCCGCAGCGAACATAGCGGCGTACATGCAGGAGAAATTGCCCGCAAAGGCTTACAGCCACTCGGCAGCGGCGGCGGTCACGCAACCATGGCAGGCGGATTTATCCCGACGGATGCCCTGAAAGTCAAGCAGGAGTTTTTCTTTGATACCGTGCAAAATCATTTTGTAAACGTCATCCGCTCGCTCTATCCGGATATTCTCTAAGGACATATTTTCAGGAAAGGTAGTTTCTCATTATGGGAAGCTACCTTTTTTCATCCCGTAACTTTAATGACAATTTAAGGCATCTGTTTTTACTTGTATTTAGGCATCATATACAAAATGCGTACAGGTTTTTCTACCAGACAGCAATTGCGTTTTTGGTATTTTTGTGCTAAAATAGAATTGGATTGCTTTATGTCACGCCGTTTCCCAAACATCAGCGGCGGATTCTGCCACAGCAATTCTCATGAAAAGAGAAGAAAGCAACACACACTGGGGGGAAATCATAATATACTTTGAAAGGATGATTCCCAATGAAAAAGATGTTCACACTCTTTTGCGCAATGGGTCTGGCGACAGCTTCTGTCCCGCTGATGAGCGTATCGGCGGCAAACCTGATCCAAAGCGACTTTGAGAGCGGTCTGGATAGTTGGAGCGGGCGTGGCAGCGCATCCGTTGCACTTTCTTCGACGGCGGCTCAAAGCGGCTCAAAGTCCGCAGCCGTAACAGGCAGAACCGAAACTTGGAACGGTATCTCACATGACCTCGGTTCTTCCTTCTCCGCGGGCAAAACCTACAGCTTCAGTGCCATGGTGATGCACAATTCCTCCTCCACTGTACACTTCAAATTCAGTTTACAGTACAGCAGCGGAATGGGCACCTCCTACGACAGCATTGTCGAAGCTGACGTTTCCGCAGGCAAATGGACAAAACTGGAAAACACCTCCTTTACCCTCCCGTCCGGTGCATCCTCTATGTCCGTTTACATTGAAACAGAAGACTCCACCTGCGATTTCTTTGTAGATGACATTGTAATTTCTGACGGCACAGGCGGCTCGACACCGAGCGACGGCGGCAATACGAAAGGCAACGGCATCAAAGGTGATGTCAATTTGAGCGGCAAGACCGATAAAAGTGATGCATCCGCTTTGCAAAGCTATCTGCTTGGCAAGAATGCAACCATCAATCTCGAAAATGCCGATATGGACGGAAATGGAAAAATCAATGCCATTGATCTGAGTCTGCTCAAAACCTACATTCTCAATCCGCCCGCAGAGCCGGATGAACCCGATGTGCCCGAAACCGGCAACCACGCAACTCCTACAGAATATATGTCTAAGGTCCGTGCTGCCATGACACAAAATGTCCCCTCCAACGTCCAGCAGGGCGACGGCGGCAAAACCAGCCACATCTCCTATTTCTCCAAGAAGGCAAACAAGAATAAGGGTGCATATGTCTGGCTCCCGCCCAACTACGACGCAAACAAAAAGTACCCCGTTCTGTATATGAACCACGGTATTATGGGCGATGAAAGCTCCATGCTCAATGGTTTTGCAGTCCGCGAAATGGCAACCAACCTCATCAAGAGCGGCGATGCAGAACCCATGATCATCGTCTTTACCATGATGTACACCAACCCCGCTAAGGACAACTGCTCGGGTATCACCGCACAGGAAACACCTTTTTACGATGATTTCCTCTATGACCTGACCGAAAGCCTGATGCCGTATATCGAGTCCAACTACCCTGTCAAGACAGGCAGAGATAACACCGCAATTGCAGGTTTCTCCATGGGCGGCAGAGAGTCGCTCTATATCACCATCAGCCGTCCTGATCTGTTCGGCTATATGGCAGCATCTTCTCCTGCTCCCGGCGTTGTGCCCGGTGTGGACTCCTTCATGACGCACCCCGGCAACATGAGCGAATCCGAATTTAAGATTCCGAGCGACAAAATGCCGTACCTCGTAATGATCGGCGGCGGCACAAACGATTTCGTCGTCGGTACTTTCCCTGAACAGTACCACAACCTCTTTACCAAGAACGGTACAGACCACATCTGGATGTCCGTAGCAGGCGGCGGTCACGACGGCAGCGTCGGTATCCCCCTGTTCTATAACTTCTTCAAGGCTGTGTTCAAAGCCTGATTATTCCCAAATACAAACGCCGCAGACTGCCCCTGTCTGCGGCGTTTTCGTTTGACATATAATGTTTCGCCTCTGTACTCTGCGATTTTACTTTGTTCCGAAAATGCGGTCACCCGCATCGCCAAGCCCCGGCACAATGTAGGCATTTTCATTCAGACATTCATCCACACAGCCAACGTAAATATCAATGTCAGGATGCGCTTTCTGCAAAGCGGCAAGCCCCTCGGGTGCCGCAATGATGCACATAAACTTGATGCTCCTGCAACCGCGTGCCTTGATGAAATCTACCGCCTGCACCGCTGAGCCGCCTGTCGCAAGCATTGGGTCACAGAGAATCACCAGACGCTCGTCAATGCGCACGGGCAGTTTACAATAGTACTCGTGCGGCTCATGGGTCACCTCGTCGCGGTATAAGCCGATATGCCCGACTTTTGCAGAAGGCACCAGATTCAGAATGCCGCCAACCATACCAAGTCCTGCGCGTAAAATCGGCACAACTGCCAGCTTTTTTCCCGCCAGCATCGGTACCTTTGCTGTGGCAATCGGTGTTTTGACCGCAACCGGTTCTGTCGGCAAATCGCTGAGCGCCTCGTAGCCCATCAGCATGGCAATTTCCTCAACAAGAATGCGAAAATCTCTTGTACCGGTGTTTTCATCGCGCAGCAATGAGATTTTATGCTGCAACAACGGATGTTCTAAAATATCAACCTTTCCCATGTTCCATTCCTCCTAACCAATTGCGCAGAATCTTCAATTTTCCTTCGCACGGGATATGACCTGCTTCAGCAGGGTCAAATCTATGGCGTTGATTGTTTGGCTGCCGTTCAAATCAGCATTTTCCGCCTGATTTTCGCGCAAATCCGTCTGTGCGAGTAAATATTTCGTAAGCAGTACCGCATCTGCAACGGAAACCGTTCCATCCAGATTCACATCGCCAAGAGCTGTTGACTGCTCAGCGGAAAGCACCTTGCTGACCGGAATCACCTGCGAAAGCCCGCTTGCCGAGGTCACGCGCACGCTGTACGTACCGGGTACGGCAGCAAGATAGCTTTGCGCAGTCGCACCCGCAATCTCCTTGCCATCCATCAGCCACTGATACGCAGGGTCTTTCGCGGAAGTTTCCGTGTGCAGGAGAACGGAATCTCCCTCCGCGAGATAAACAGTCCGCTCTGCGGTATAGACCGTGAAGCCGCCTTGCAGCGTCACCGCTCCCGATTTGATCTCGCCGCAGCTTGGCCAGTTCTCAATGCTCATATCCTGCAAAAACACTCGGATATACGAAAGATTTGTACCTTGCTGCAATCCCATCATATCGCCCATGGGAATACGGTATTCGCCTGCATCGTCGGTATATTTTACCATGGCACCTGCGTGAGAACCATTGTTGAAATAGGTTCCGCCGTTGCACGCCACGTAATACCAATACCATTTATCTTGGTCCGCATTTTGCAGCTGGATATTGTAAACAGGCGAAACAGCTTTGTTTTTCAACGAAAACGATACGTAGAAATAGTCCTCATCATTCCAGATGTATAGTTTTGCCCCGTCTGCATTTTCCGCAATCAGACGCTCCTCCGCAGATTCGGTCGGGGATATGATGCCATCCGTATAGCAGATGCCCCCATAGGTATACAACGTTCCGTCTGACGCAGATACGTTGTTTTTGGCGTTGATTTGTCGAAATCCGTTATCACAGACTCCTGTTTCCTTGGCTGAAACCGAAAAACTGCCGAGGTAATTGGCTCCAATAGTAGCATTCCACGTATCTTCATTGGAAAAACGCACAGAACGCATGGAAATCTCCGAGGTTGCATTCTCACCCACGGAAAGTTTCAGATACACATTCCATTTTCCGCTTTCGATTCCACACGGAAGTTGCATTTTCAACTGATTGCTCGTTTTCGTACAGGATGCCCACTGACGGGAATCCAGATCGACCTGCGTGCGGTAGTAATTGCCGTCTTTTTCCAGTATCATCTCAGCTTTTTGTTTTCGAATCGGATTGGCAAAACCAGTGTTTTCCACGTCAAATGACACAGTCAGCGTACCGCCTTTTGGTACATCATCATTCAGCACACTCCGTCGCAGGCAAAAACGGTATCCCAGATGGTCCCGCATGAATTTCCACACATTTTCGCCGTAGTACGCACTGTTATCCACATTCGGGACATCATATTCCGCCCCGAAGGTATAGTCCTGATAAAGCGAATATATGTTGCTGTTGATATAGCTCAGATGTGTTTTGTACATCTCAGGAATGGCATTTTGCGGCAGATAGGTTTCAAACTGTTTGGTATATTCCAGATTGCCCGAAAATTCACCGCCGTAATAGGAAGTCACCGACTGATGACTGAGCCATTCCGTTTCAATTTCACGGTTGATATAAGTGCCGAGGTCACTGGATGAGCCCATGTATCCGTCATTATAGAGTCCGATACGTGCAGCACGACTTCCTTCCTCCGAATACCAGTCTGCAAGCTCGCTGTTGGAAATGCCTGCCCACGCCGAAAAAATGTTTGGTGTACGCACTGTCACGGGAATATCATCGGGCACTACATCCAGCCAAAGGTCCAGCAGCTTGGCTTTTGTGGCGGTATCAGTATATTTTCCGCCCCATTGCTCGCCGTAGCAGCCCACCAGCCCCGACTCCACATACATCAGGATATCCTGATATTCCTCCAGCAGCCCGCTTTCCTTGATCTGCATCACATGAGAAACCATTTTGTCGTAAGTTGCAGGCTCAGGATTTTCGTGTCCGACCGCATCATAACGAAACCGAAGTGCAAGCGTACAGCCGTTTTTTCTTGCATTTGCAAATGTACCGCGCAAGCCCGCAAAAAAAGCATCATCCAACGGATAGTCCGTGCCCGTGCCGTCAATATTCTTGTCATTTTCATCGCGCTGACAGTTGACGCCCGATGAGAATGCACCGATATCAATAAACAGCAGTGCAAGCGCACCCGTCGGGCTCAGCACAGGCGTATCATTCGGCTTGCAGTTGTACCAGACCGTGGAAGTATATCCCATGCCCGGATTCAACAGCGTTTCCGTAGACTCCGCATAGGAAATCCCTGAATCATGAAATGTTTCCGCTGCGCCCGCCAAACACGGCATTGCAGATACGTAGCAAGTAATGGTCAGTACCGCTGCGGAGAACATTGCTGAAAATTGTTTGTTCATCTCGATTTCTCCTTTCTAGTGCAATATTTTTGTTTATTATACCATGATGCAGCGTGATTGTCAACATAAAATCCACAAAGAATCCTTAAAATAAACGGAAATTTAAGAAAAATCGCAAAAAATGGTAAGCTGTCGCTGCAAAACGACTTGACTTTCCTATTCCATTCGGGATATAATACTGATGTCGGAGTATCGACAAAAAAGGAATAACCAAGCCAAAAAGAGGAGGATACCCAATGAAAGCAACTACTCGCAAAGCTGCTTGTGCCATGGTCAGTGCGATGCTCGCACTGACCGCAATGCCGCTGAGCAGCTCCGTATCTGCTGAAACCACAGGTACCAAAGTCATCATCGACACTGATTTTGAGGACGGCGATGTTTCTCTGTTCTCCAACCGCGGCGGCGACGATACCACAGAGATCTCTTGTACAGAGGAAAGTGCCGTCAGCGGTACACACGCCCTGCTCGCAAGCGGCAGATCCGAATCCTGGAACGGACCCGCATTCCGTCTGGATGAACTCTGTGAGCCTTACACCGAGTACTATCTGAGCGCATCGGTCAAGGGCAAGTGGTACACCAGCGCGACCCTCAGCTTCCAGTATACTGACGGCGACGGCGTCGTGCATTACGCTAACCTCGTCCAGAACCTGAGCGGCAGCGATTGGCAGACCGTCAAGAACCAGAAAATCAGCTTCACGGACGATATGACTGACGTTTATGTATACTTCGAGGGCGGCAGCGATGACCTCTATATCGACGACTTCAAAATCGTAGAAGTACCTGCAATGCCGATCGAAACCGATCTTCCCTCGCTGAAGAATGTCTACGCAAATTACTTCAAGATCGGTACCGCTCTGACACCTTCCGATATGAGCTCCAAGTCTTTCATGGATCTGGTCAACAAGCATTTCAGTGCAAGCATCACGGTCGGCAACGAGCTGAAACCGGATTCTGTTCTGGCAAAAGATGCGACCCTCGCATACGTGGAAGAAACCGGCGATGACACCAATCCGCAGGTTTCCTTTGCAGCAGCAAAGCCCGTACTGAACTACTGCCAGAAGAACAACATCCCCGTCAGAGTCCACACACTGGTATGGCACAGCCAGACCCCTGTCTGGTTCTTCAAGGAGAACTTCGATGAGAGCGGCGACTGGGTATCTGAAGAAAAGATGCTCAAGCGTATGGAAAACTACATCAAGAATTACTTTGAAACCCTCGTGAAACTGTATCCGGATGTTGATTTCTATGCCTGCGACGTTGTCAATGAGGCATGGAATGATCAGGGTACTCCCCGTTCCGCTTATCAGGACGGCAACTACGAAACCTCCTCTTGGGTCAAGGTGTTCGGCGACAACTCGTTCATCAAGTACGCTTTCACCTATGCAAGAAAGTACGCACCTAAGGGCTGCAAGCTGTTCTATAACGACTATAACGAGTACATGACCGGCAAAATGGAAGCTGTCCTCAAAATGGTCAATGAACTGAAAGCCGACAACCTCATCGACGGTATCGGTATGCAGTCCCACCTCGATGTCCGCTCCGGCAGCGATGCTTTCCCGTCCATCAGTATGTACGAAGCTGCTGTCAAGGCATACACCGGTACCGGTCTGGATGTTCAGGTCACCGAGCTGGATGCAACCATTCAGAGCTTCAATGACAACACATTCAAGGCACAGGCAAAGTATTACAGCGACCTGTTCGATGTCCTCGTAAAGTATTCCGATAAGATTTCCGCAGTCATTTTCTGGGGCGTCACCGATACCAACAGCTGGCGTGCATCCCAGAAGCCGCTGCTCTTTGATGACGAATACAAGGCAAAGCCCGCATTCGATTCCATCATTGACGGTATTGAGTACACTGAGCCGAAGGTCACCACAACTACCACACCTGCTCCTGTTGTCACCACCACAACAACCGTTGGCACTGTTACTGCAACCCTGCTTGGCGATGCAAACTGTGATGGCAAAGTCAGCATTGCAGACGCTGTACTGGTTTCCCGCTTCGCAAACGAAGATAAGGTTACCATTACCACAGAAGGTCGTGCAAATGCAGACGTTGATAAGGACGGCGCTTACACACTGGATGACGCAACCGCAATCATCAAGATTATTGCTCGTCTGGCTTGAGAACGTACTACCATAAAAACGAACCCCCGAAAGCAGGTAAAACTACTTTCGGGGGTTTGTTCTGCAATCGGATTCCAAAAGTGAACCGTTTCTTTGACATAGGAAGGGCGCCCTCACAATCATTGACTCCTATATCAAAAAACAGAGGTGCAGCCAATGGTCACACCTCTGTAGATCCGATTATTTCGCCTGCTGGAATGCCGCAAATGCACGATACGCCTCATATACGTCAATTTTGCTGACCACTTCGAGCGGCGCGTGCATCGAGAGTACAGGCACACCGACATCGACCGTATCAATATTCAGGTTTGCAAGATAAGCAGCAACCGTGCCGCCGCCGCCGATATCCACCTTGCCAAGTTCACCCGTCTGCCAGATGACTTCCGCCTGATCCAGAAGCCCGCGTACTGCGCCCACAAATTCAGCAGACGCATCCGAAGAACCACTCTTTCCGCGTGCGCCGGTATACTTCATCATGCACACACCGTAGTTGAGATACGCACAGTTGCGGCGGTCGTTGACATCCGAGAAAGTCGGGTCAAATGCAGCAGTCACATCCGCGGAAAGGCACTGGGAATTTGCAAATACCGTGTGTGCCTGCGTACCAAACGCATCCGCAAGATCTTTCATAAAGTCATGGAAATACGCAGAACAAAGACCGGTGTTGCCATCACTGCCGATTTCCTCTTTATCTGTCAGGATGCAAACAGCCGTGCGGGTCGGCTTTTTGGTATCCATGAGAGCTGCCAGTGCAGGGTATGCACAAACACGATCATCATGACCATATGCGCCGATCATGCTGCGGTCAAAGCCCAGATCACGCGCCTTGCCTGCGGGTACGACCTCCAACTCGGCAGAAAGAAAATCCGCCTCGGTAATGCCGTATTTTTCATTCAAAATCTGCAAAACACGCAGTTTCACGAGGTCTTTGCCATCCTCTGCGCGATAGGGGCGCGAACCGATCAGCAAATTCAGTTCCTCGCCTGCGATGCCCTGACTCAGTGTACGCTTGGACTGCTCCGTTGCAAGATGCGGAAGCAGATCGGTAATGCAGAAAATGGGGTCGCCCTCATCCTCGCCAACGGATACAACTGCCTTGGTGCCATCCTTTTTGACAACAACACCATGCAGTGCCATCGGAATCACTGTCCACTGATATTTCTTGATGCCGCCGTAATAATGTGTTTTGAACAGTGCCAACTCGTTATCTTCGTAAAGCGGTGACTGCTTCAGATCCAGACGCGGAGAGTCGATATGTGCTGCGGTCAGGCGGATGCCCTCCTCCAACGGACGGGTACCGATCACTGCTGCGACCAGTGCTTTTCCACGGTTGCTGACGTAAATCTTATCGCCAGCTTTGACCTGATCGCCGCGTTTCCATGCGCGGAAGCCCTTTTTCTCGAGCAGAGAAACAGCATAACCTGCCGCCTCACGCTCAGTTTTACCGTGATCCAGAAACGTCTTGTAACCCTCACAGAATGCATCTGCTGCCGCAATTTCCTTCTCATCGAGGGTCAGTGCGGCATTTTTGCGCTCCATGCAAAGCGATTTTCTCAATTCTTCAAGCTTTTTTGCTTCATCTGTTTTCTTTGCCATAGTATGTTCCTCCTTTGGGCTCATTCGTGTTGAAACGTATCGTGCATACGGCGATATTCCTTGATTTTGTCAATTGCTTCGAGCGTAACCTCGCGGAGCAATGCTGCATCGCCGTTGTTGTAGATCACAAAATCCGAATGCGATTTGAAGTATTCTGCTGTTAACTGCGCATTCATACGATTTTCCGCCTGCTGTTCCGTCAGACCGTCCCGCGCAATGATACGTGCCTTGCGAATTTCAGGCTCTGCGAGGACCGACAGTACCAGCTGACAGAAATCATCTGCATGACTCTCAAAAAGCGTCGGTGCATCAAGCAGGATCCAGTTCTTGCCCTCCTGCGCACAACGACGAATCTCATGGAGAATTTCCTTTGTGATGTACGGGAACATAACGCTGCCGAGAATCTCGTTCTTGCAAGCGTCTGAAAATGCTATTTCTGCGACCTTTGCACGATTCATACTGCCGTCATCCAGCAGAATGTTCTCGCCAAAGCACTCACACAGTTCTTTCAGGCACGGCGATTGCGGCTCCACAACACGTCTGGCAACCAGATCCGCGTTGAGGATCTCAAATCCATTCTCCGCAAAAATCTCGCTGACGGTTGTTTTTCCTGCGCCGGTCTGACCCGTCAGACCAATGACGAGTACGTTTTCCGTTCCGTCTGTTTTCAATTCCTGATTCAAACAGTCCTCACCTCGTATCCTGCGGCTCTGATCAGCCGATTATAAACGGCAAGTCCGATGCCGTCGGTGCGCGGCGCACGCACATACACACATTTTGCGCCGATTTCGTCCAGTTCACGCAGTCTTGCAAAGAATGCAGCCGCCCGCTCCGCATCGGTGTCACCATAGGGAATGCAGCGGATACCCATTTTTTCAAACTGCGGCACATCGGCATCAAACACCAGCGCGTAGACGCCTTCCGCCTGATGACATTTCATAAACTCCAGAAAATGCGCGGTTTCACCGTTCACCAGAATCACCTGTGCATTCGGAGCATAGTGTTTGTATTTCATTCCCGGCGACCTTGCAGGCATATCGGGAGAAAGCTGCGCCAACACCGCCTCATCCACGATGACGTTTTTGGCGACAGTCTGTAAATTTTCAGGGGTGATAAATCCGGGGCGCAAAATGCGTACCGTTTCCGCGTCATCCAGAATCACGACTGTGGATTCCACACCGCAAAGACAGCTTCCGCCCTCCACAATCGCAGGGATACGCCCATCCATATCTGCCATCATATGGGCAGACGTAGTGGGACTCGGGCTGCCCGAGCGATTGCCTGACGGTGCTGCGATCGGAACACCTGCTGCACGAATCATCGCCTGTGCGATCGGATGTGCAGGGAAACGCACGCCCACGCTGTCCAGACCGCCTGCGGTTTCGGGCGGGATCTTCTCGGAGCGTGGCAGAATGATCGTCAGGGGACCCGGCCAGAATTTCTCCGCGAGTTTCCGTGCCAGCGGCGGGATCTCCGTCACAAGCGCGTCCCAATCAGAGATATCTGCGATATGTACGATCAGCGGATTATCCGCAGGACGACCTTTTGCCGCAAATACCCGCAGCACCGCTTCGGGCTGGGTAGCATCGCAGCCAAGACCATAGACGGTTTCAGTCGGCATACCGACAGGCTGCCCCTCGCGGAGCAATTTTGCCGCATACTCGATTCCATCCTGACCAAGCAATAGAGTTTTCATGCTTACGATTCTTCTTTCTGTCCTGCGAGAATTGCCGCCTGCTCTGCCGCAGACAGCGCATCGAGAACGGCATCCAGATCGCCGTTCATCACATCCTCCAGCCGATAGATCGACAGTCCGATTCTATGGTCCGTCAATCGGCTTTGCGGGAAATTATAGGTTCTGATTTTCTCGGAACGGTCACCCGAACCGACTTGTGCGCGGCGGTTCGATGCAATTGCCGCATCTTGTTCCGCCTGCTTCTGCGCGTATAATCTCGCACGTAAAATGGACAGTGCTCTGTCCTTGTTTTTATACTGACTGCGTTCATCCTGACATTCCACAACGGTACCCGTCGGGATATGCGTCACACGAATCGCAGATGATGTTTTGTTGATGTGCTGACCGCCTGCGCCGCTTGAACGGAACGTATCAATGCGCAGATCGTTCATGTCCAGCTCAAATTCAACTTCCTCGACCTCAGGCAATACGGCAACTGTCACCGTTGAAGTATGCACCCTGCCCTGAGATTCGGTTTCCGGCACGCGCTGTACACGATGTACGCCGCTTTCAAATTTCATGCGGGAATAGACATTTTCGCCCTCCAAGGAGAACGTGATTTCCTTGACGCCGCCGAGTTCGGTTTCATTGGCGTTGAGAATGGTCTGTTTCCAGCCGTGGCGGTCTGCGTACATGGAGTACATCCGATGGAGCGAATGTGCAAACAGTGCTGCTTCCTCGCCGCCCGCGCCGCCGCGAATCTCAACTATGACATTCCGGCTGTTATCGGGATCCTGCGGGAGCAAAAGACGCTGCAATTCCTCCTGCAAACGCGCCTGCTCTGCCTTTGCCTGCTCAGCTTCCTCCTGTGCCAGCGCACGGAATTCCGCGTCAATGCTGCGGTCAGAGAGCAATGCCCGTGTTTCTTCGAGCGTTTTCTCTGCCTGCTGCCAGAGCGCAAAGGTTTCCATCAGCGGGGTGAGCTGCTTGTACTCCTTCATCAGAGCAGCAAGCTTTTCGGGATTGCCTGCGATGCTGCTTTCCTGCAAATTTGCAGCTAATTCGTCATATTTTTGTTGTGCTGCATAGAGCTGCTCCAAAAACTGCACCGTTTCTTCCTCCTCCCGCCGCTGATAAGGGCAATATCTCTATTATAACCTCTTTTTCGAAAGATAGCAAGTGTTTTTTTCATTTTTTTGGAAATTTTATAGTGTTTTCTTCAAGATACGACAGATTTTCTCAGATCTACGTAATATTCGAGTATCCTTGCAGAAAATGTGTCCGCAATTTTTCTTCAATATCCGCAACGGATAGAAAGCCTTTTGCCGCCGGATAATCTGCCTGATTCCAGCGGTGTGTCCCGCCGAATTGTGCATCGCTCAACATAAAATACGAATATGCGATGGTTTCGTCGGTATCATCCCATGTCACATCCACATGATGCCATTGCCCGTCAATTTGCACCAGATTCCAAAGATGTGGCTGCATATCGGGCAAAGCGTATCCACTGACCAAATGATACGGAATGTCCGCTGCCTCCAGCAGCATCGCATATGCCTCCGCATAGCCCTCACAGACCGCCATTCCTGTTGACAATGCACCATAGCCCCAACGACTTTGCGGCTTTGCCAAGACATCATACGTGCAGCGGTTGCAGAGTGTATCATGCAGCAGCAAAGCACGTTCCCCATCCGTGAGGTCTTCACACAAAACAGACGCCGCAATCTCCTCTGCCAGACGCCGCGTCTCCTGCTTCACCTGCCCGATGTCCCTGCCAAAGTCCTCCGCATAGGTAAAATCCCAGTGCAAAACCGTTTGCTGTTTACACCACGCATATTTTGTCATCAATGTCCGCGCATAGACATTCGTGCGGCAAAGCTCTGTGATCTCCCCGACAGCACCTTTTTCCGCCGGAAGTTCCAAGGCGGCTTTTCCGAGGGTCAGCGCGGAAACCAGATCGTTTGGATTTGGTAACCGCGTTTCACTCTGTACTTTTCCGCTGCATCCCGTCATAATACAGAATACAAGCACAATCGATAATATCATCAATAAATTCTGTTTCAAACGGTGCCTCCGTATTCAGCAACTATGCTAAATTACCGTTTGCAATTCTCTGCAATATTAGCCAATGTTTGTGCTTTCGACATAATTCGACGTTTTTCGACGTATTTTCATGCGATTCAACAATTCATAGAAGATTCTTTTTCCGCCTTTTTCCGATTATTCCAAATATTGGCTATACGCCTTGACAAATCCTGTTTTTTCATGTAGGCTTGTAGTATATACTATAGAAAAAGGTACAAAGAGGTTATTGGAATGTTTTATCAGGAGCAAGAAAAAACGGTATTGCTGAATCTTCTTTCCCGTATTCTTCCGCATCACAATTCCAGAGAGTTTCGTGAGCAGCTTGTGGCACAATCATCGGAATCCCTGCGCCAAATTGCCCGCAACAATCTGGAACGGGTCGCCAGCATCCAACTGATGGATCTGGGCGTGCAGCCCCACATGATGGGCTATGCCTACTGCCGCAGTGCGATTTGTCAGGTGCTCAGTAATCCTGTACACCAGGGAAAACGCGCCCCTGCCTGCTACGGAACAATCGCTACAGAATTCAACAAAACCGCAGAGTCTGTGGAACGTGCAATGCGACTTGCGATCCACAATGCATGGGAACATTATCCGCATATGAAAAGCATGCTGCAATTTCAGTATTGCCCAACCAATCTGGAATTCATTGCCAAAGTCGCAGAGCTGATTCGGGTGCAATATCTCTGAACAGCAAAACCGCCGCCTGTACAGTATACAGACGGCGGCTTTTGTTTATGCCTCACAAGTAAATTGTTCGTTCTGAAAATCAATTGTCAGTGTCGTACCATTCGGAATCGGCTTGGAAAGCAGCAGTTTTGCAAGCATCGTTTCGATTTTGCGCTGAATCAGACGCTTCAGGGGTCTTGCACCAAAGCTCGGATCGTAACCCTGCTCAATGATCGCATTTTTCGCGGCAGGGGTCAGATCCAGCGTGAACTGTCTGTCCGCGAGTCGTTTTTGCAGATTTGCAATCAGCAGATCGACAATTTTGCCGATTTCCGCCTTGGTCAGCGGCTTATAGCATACAATCTCATCCAGACGGTTCAGGAATTCCGGACGAAAACGTTTCCGCAACAGAGTATGCGTCTGCTCCACGGCTTCATCGGAAATCGTACCGTCAGGCTGAATGCCCTCCAACAGATAATCTGCGCCGAGATTGGAGGTCATAATCAGAATCGTGTTCTTGAAATCAACGGTTCTGCCCTGCGAATCAGTGATTCTGCCGTCATCGAGTACTTGCAGCAGAAGGTTGAATACCTCAGGATGCGCTTTCTCGATTTCATCGAGCAGCACCACACAGTATGGTCTGCGGCGAACAGCTTCCGTCAGCTGACCGCCCTCCTCGTATCCGACATATCCGGGAGGCGCTCCAATCAGGCGGCTGACCGAGAATTTCTCCATATACTCACTCATGTCAATCCGCACGATGTTCTTCTCGTCATCAAACAGAGCCTCTGCCAGAGCCTTTGCAAGTTCCGTTTTGCCGACACCCGTCGGACCGAGGAACAGGAACGAACCGATCGGGCGATTGGGATCCTGAATGCCCGCACGGGAACGCAGAATTGCCTCGCTGACCTTTTCGACTGCTTCATCCTGACCAATCACGCGCTGATGCAGCGTATCGTCCAGATGCAGCAGTTTTTCACGGTCGCCCTCCATCAGTTTCGCAACGGGAATCCCCGTCCAGCGACAGACGATTCGTGCAATCTCATCATCGGTCACGCAATCTCGCAACAGACGATTGGGATGATCCTCCTGTGCCAGTTTTTCCATTTCTGCGATTTGCTTCTGAAGTTCAGGCAATTTGCCGTATTTCAATTCCGCAGCTTTGTTCAGATCATAGTCGCGCTCGGCAATCTCGATCTCTGCGCCAAGTTGTTCGAGTTCCGCGCGCAGTTCCTGCACTTTGCTGATACCGCCCTTTTCGTTTTCCCACTGGACTTTCATCTGTGCAAAACGTTCATTCTGCTCGGCAAGTTCCTTTTGCAGCTCCGCCAGATGCGATCGGGAAACCGCATCGTCCTCCTTTTTGAGGGCTGCTTCCTCAATTTGCAGCTGCATGATTTTACGAGAGATTTCGTCCATTTCGGTCGGCATAGAGTCCATTTCGGTACGGATGACCGCACAGGCTTCATCCACCAGATCAATCGCCTTATCGGGCAGGAAACGGTCGGTGATATAGCGGTTTGAGAGGGTCGCAGCGGCAATCAGTGCCGTATCGTGGATTTTGACGCCGTGGAACACCTCATAACGCTCTTTGAGTCCGCGCAGAATGGAAATGGTATCTTCCACGGTCGGCTCATCGACCTGCACCGGCTGGAAACGACGTTCCAAAGCGGCATCTTTTTCAATGTACTTGCGGTATTCGTCCAGAGTCGTTGCGCCGATGCAGTGCAGCTCGCCGCGTGCAAGCATCGGTTTCAGCAGATTTCCTGCGTCCATTGCACCGTCTGTTTTGCCTGCTCCGACGATCGTGTGCAGCTCGTCGATAAAGAGCAGAATTTTGCCCTCAGAACTTTTGACCTCCTGCAAGACCGCTTTCAGACGTTCCTCAAACTCGCCGCGATATTTCGCACCTGCGACCAATGCGCCCAGATCCAGCGAAAATACCGTGCGGTCACGGATGCTTTCAGGCACATCGCCCCTTGCAATACGCAGTGCCAAACCCTCCGCAATTGCGGTTTTACCGACACCCGGCTCACCGATCAGCACAGGATTGTTCTTGGTTTTACGGGAAAGAATGCGAATCACGTTGCGGATTTCCGCATCTCTGCCGATTACAGGATCCAGCTGATGCTTTCTGGCGTGCTCAGTCAGATCGGAGCCGTACTTTTTCAGCACATCGTAAGTATCCTCAGGCGATTGCGTGGTCACACGCGCATTGCCGCGGATCTCTTTCAGCGCATTCAGGACAGCCTCCTGTTTCACCTGAAACTGTGCAAATATTTCTTTCAGTGTACGTTCATTGGAAGCAAGCATGCCCAGCAGAAAATGCTCTGCCGATACATACTCATCCTGCATTTTCTGGGCGATCTGTTCCGCATTGGAGTATACTTTCTCCATGTCAGCGGAAATATACGAAGCATCCTGACGGTATCCGCTGCCTGAAATATGCGGAAGCGCTGCGACCTTTTGCAGTGCAGCCTTTGCCATCGCCTTGTCATCCACACCGATGCGCTGCATCAGCTGCGGAATCAGACCATCCGGCTGCTGCAAAAACGCCGTCAACAGATGAATCGGCTCCACTGCGCTGTTCTGATACTCTCTGCAAAGCGACTGCGCACTCTGCATCGCATCAATGGATTTCTGTGTCATACGGTTTCCATTCATATCAAACAACTCCTTTTTCGGTGTATTCGTCTGAGTCTATTATGCAAAAAATTGATTCTTGACCAGCATTGCCGCCCGTTTCGTATCAGGCAGCGCGGAAAAATATAGTTTGAGAGCTTCATCCACACGCTTGATATAGCTGCTGATCGCCTCGCCTGCTTTCTGCGTATCACCGGCAAGTTCCGGACGCATCAGGAATGCCCTTGTCCACACGCCGTCTTCCAGACGCACATCATCCGCGCCGCAAAAACCGCTTGCAAGCTCCAGTTTTGACCACAACGCGAAAAATGCGTTGGCATCCTGCAAAAGTGCGCTGCTTTGTGTACGGAACGATGCCTGCAAAACGCCGAGTGCCCGCTCCGGCTCCCGCGAAAGTTCCACACGATACCGAATCGTCGGCTTGTATCGGTAACGCAGCGGACTGCGAATGGTCAGCAAGCCGTCCGATGCCTGTTCCTGCAACTGATATAATCCTGTCATCTGCGCGGAGAGCGTCTGTAAAATTTCCGCCATGCGACGCTCAGGTGTCACGTAGCCGACTGCCTCCGCAAGAATCTGGTTGATCAGGTTGGAACGGCTGGTTCCGCGCTGATACGCCATTCTGTCCACGGCTTCGACCACATCTTCGGATAGCACCAGACTGTATACTGCCTTGTTCATACTGTTCACATCCTTTGTATAATTATGTTCTCGTCTTGATAACATTATAGCACGATTATGAAATTTGTCAAGCGGATTATATAACTTTTCACACAGATTTCACTTTTTGTTGACGCGACAGTTTTTTTATGTTATACTATATTTCAGAAACGACCGTTGTGCCGCTTCGTGCGATTTCAGACGAAACGGAGTGTATCCAATGCTTACCGAAAAAATCTACGAAAACAACAGCTATATCCGTGATTTTACCGCTACAGTCCTCAGATGTTTCCCGCTGAAAAACAAGAAAAAACGTGAGGACGGCGCAGAATACGGCGTCATCCTGAATCAGACCGCTTTTTTCCCCGAAGGCGGTGGTCAGACTGCCGATACGGGCAATCTCGGAAACGCGGTCGTCCTGGACGTACAGGAAACAGACGGCGAAATTGTCCACTATCTGGATGTTCCTCTCCCCGAAGGCATCGAAGTGACAGGTGTGCTGGACTGGGAAAAACGCTTCCGCAAAATGCAGAATCACACCGGCGAGCATCTGATCTCAGGCATTGTTCACCAGCAGTTTGGATATAATAATGTCGGATTTCACCTTGGCAGCGACGGTGTCACCGTGGATTTTGACGGCGTACTTTCCCGCGCAGAACTTGCCTTTGTCGAATATATCGCAAACCGTGTGGTCGGAGAGGATAAGGCAGTTACCGTTTCCTATCCGACACCCGAAGAAGCATCCGCGATGGAGTACCGCTCCAAACTGGATCTGATCGAAAATATCCGTATCGTAACCATTGAGGACTGGGATGTCTGCGCCTGTTGCGCGCCCCATGTCCGTACCACAGGTGCGGTCGGCGGAATCAAGCTGCTGGATTTCGAAAACTGGAAAGGCGGCGTCCGCATTCATATGCTCTGTGGTCTGGATGCGCTGGACGACTACCAGAAACGCTACGAAAACACACTGCGGATCTCGAATCAGCTGTCGGTCAAGCAACTCGAAACGGCTGCGGCAGTCGAGCGGCTGATGAAGCAGATGCAGGCAGAACATGAGGAATCGGGCAGACTGCGCCGCGTTCTCCTTGACTGCAAGATCGCTGCACTGCAACAAACAGAGGGCAACCTCGTTCTCTTCGAAAATGACCTCGATGCAAACGGTATCCGCAATCTGGTGAATGCAGGTGTTCCGCTATGCAACGGCATTTGTGCGGCATTCTCAGGCAGCGATGCGGACGGCTACCGCTACGTCATCGGCAGTCAGAACACCCCGCTGCGTGCATGGGCAAAGGAGTTCAATGCTGCCATGAATGGTCGCGGCGGCGGCTCCGATATCATGCTGCAAGGTACCGTACAGGCAACACAGGCGCAAATCCGCGATTTTCTGAAATAACAAAAAAATGGAGCCGCCGTGCGTGAAACGGCAAGCTCCAAATGATACGAATGGCTTTTCGGATGTACAAAAAAGTGATTGAACACATAAATCACCGCTCAGAGAGCAAGGTTTTCGCTTCCGCGCCTGACTCACATCTGCGTCTGCCTTATCTCTTGTACACAGAATATCACATTGCGGCAGGAATTGCAAGCGTTGTTGCAAACTGTAACGATTCTGTGCCGCTTTGAGAACATTTCGTCATTCGGCTGCAACTTTTTACCCGTAAGTTGTGACAAAATCTGATACCAACGGGGGTGCTTACCCATGATGCACTTTTTTAAGACCGTCAATGGCAAGCTCTGCGCACTGGAGCAGGCTGAGCCCGGCTGCTGGATTTCCGTCTACGAGCCGACCAAAGAAGAAATTGACGCACTGACCAATGACTACGGTCTGGACGTCGGATTTGTGCGTTCCTCCCTCGATGAGGAAGAATCTTCCCGTGTGGAGCGCGAGGACAATCAGACTTTGATCATCGTTGACAGTGCCGTTGCCGAAAAACAGAAGGAAAGCGATACACTGGTTTATTATACCGTACCGCTGGGCATCATCAACACCGCAGATTACGTTTTTACAATATCTCTGCGCCGCAACCAGATTCTAGCCGCGATTGCTGACGGCGCAGTACCGAATGTATATACGCAGATGAAAACCCGCTTCATCCTCCAGATCCTGATGCGGATTTCTGCGGGCTTCGTCACGTATCTGAAACAGATCGACAAGATCTCCTATTCCATGGAGCAGCAGCTCAGCGGCGCGATGAAAAATCACGAGCTGGTACAGCTCATGGGACTGGAAAAATCCCTGGTCTACTTTTCCACCTCCCTCAAAGCCAACCTCACCACGATCGAAAAGATCCAGCGTGGACGCGTCGTCAAGCTTTACGAGGAGGACGAGGACCTCATGGACGATGTGACGATCGAGTTCAAGCAGGCAATCGAGATGGCCAGCATCTATACAGGCATTCTGACCGCCATGATGGATGCGTTCTCCTATGTCATTGCCAACAACCAGAACTCCGTCATGTGGCGTTTGACCATTGTCACCGTTATCATCGAGATCCCGAACATCATTTTCGGTTTCTACGGCATGAACACTACGACACTGCCGTGGAGAACAAGCTGGGTGTTCCCGTTCCTGATCGCTCTGGTGCTTTCTATTGTCACCGCGTTGCTCCTGCTTCCGCGCCGAAGATTCTGATGCTTACAAACCTGTCCGTTTTTACGGGCAGGTTTTTCTTTCCGAGAACATATTTTCAGCGGGTTCTTGACATTCTGCAAAGATTATGGTATAGTTAAACTGTGCAATTGTAATCTGCTTATGATTGATTGTCATTCACTATACAGAAATCGGAGGGAAAATGATGAAACAGCGACTTTTAGTTGGCGTAATCTGCTGCGAAAGCGAACAGATTATGCAGCGCAGACTCATCAAGGGTATCATGGCACAGGCATTCGCCCTCGACATTGATGTTGCCGTTTTCTCATGCATGACCAACGACCTCATTATGACCAGCAATCAGGCATCGGAGTTCAATCTGTTCAACTATATGAATTTCTCCATGCTTGACGGCATTATCTATCTGCGCGATTCCATTCACACTGCCAAGGAAAAACCCGTCCTGGACGAGCTGCTCCTGGCACAGAAAAAACCTGTGCTCGTACTGGATGATGTGGACGGTCCGTTCCCCTATCTGATTATTGACGACCGCGTCGGTGTCAAAGCCATCACCAATCACCTGATTGAAAAACACGGTCTGACCGATATTTTCTGTCTGACGGGCAAACCGGAACACTTCACCGCAAAACAACGTGCGGACGGCTACTGCGATGCGCTCCGCGAACACGGCATTCCCGTCCGCGATGACCATATCGTATACGGAAACTACTGGGTAGATTCCGCACAAAAACTCGCAATGGAATTCATTGAGGGAAAACGCCCTATGCCACAGGCTGTCGTTTGCGGAAACGATGCCATGGCAAAATCGCTCTGCAACACACTGGTCGACCACGGCATCAAAGTGCCTGACCAGATTCTGATTGCAGGCTACGACGTTTCCATGACCGAAACACCCAATGTCATCTCCATTACCAGCTATGTCCGCAAAAATTTTGGTCTGGGCGCACAGGGTCTTGCCAAGCTTTACGAAATGATGACGGGTAAAACCTGCGACCTCATCGAAACCGAACATTTTGAGATCATTACGGGTGCAAGCTGCGGCTGCGGCGATGAACAGGACTATCTCAAACACCAGATGCGCCTGCTTGCAGAACAGGAAGTCTATCTTTCCCTGTTCCGTACCAGCAATATGGGTGTCAGCCTGACCTCCCGCGAAACCCTCGACGAATGCATGGATGCCGTGCGTGCCAAACTGTATCTCGTGCGCGGCATGAAGGAATTTTACCTCTGTCTGTGCGAGGACTGGGAAGGCGGCGGTGCGCTCGAAAATCCGTCAGAATACAGACGGCAGGGCTTCCCGCAGCATATGCTCCTCAAACTCATCTGGAATGACGATGAACGCTCGATCGTCACAAAACCGTTCCCGACCGCAAAAATGCTGCCCCGTCTGCACGAGGAGCATGATAAGCCGACCGCATTCTTCTTCTCGCCGGTCCACCACGATGACCGATTCTTCGGCGTGGCTGCGCTCAGCTTCGGCGATAAGCTGGATGCTTACGATGAACTCTACTGCAACTGGATCTCCATTCTGAACATCGCACTGGAATATATCCGTATGCAGACCTACCTCAAGCGCTTCAACAACCGCATCTATCTTTCGTCCATCCGCGATTCCCTGACGGGTCTTTACAATCACGAGGGTTTTGATAAATTCTCCAAAGAATGCTTTGAAGCTGCCAAAAATGAACACAGACGCTTCCTGCTGCTGTTTGCAAGCTTTGATTCCCTGCGCCAGATCAATGAAACCTACGGACATACCGAGGGTGACAGCGCGGTTACGGTGCTCGCAAACGCCATGAACAACAGCTGTACCACCTACGAACGCTGCGCACGCATTGAAGATGCGGAATTTTCGATCATCGGCTATCAGGACTACGAAATGAGTGCGGGGCAGCGATTTGTCAATTCCATTTCCGGCTATCTGGAACACTATAATCAAAGTTCCCTGAAGCCATACAAAATCACTGCAAATTACGGCTTTTTCTGCGAATACATCACCCCTGAAATGACGCTCGAAAGCATCATTGAGTTTGTCAGCAGCCGCATTGAAGAAAGCCGCGCGATGCGCCAGAATGAAAAAGCATCGCCATATTACCGCGAATTTGTCAATCTGCGGGAACGCATTTACAGCAATCCGCAGGAGGACTGGAGTATTGATACGATGTGCCGCGATCTGATCCTCAGCCGCGGTTACTTCCAGAAGCTTTATACCAGATGTTTCGGTATCAGTTTCACGCAGGATGTCATCAACTCGCGCATTGAGCTTTCGAAACGGCTGCTTTCCAGCACGAATTTCAGCATCGCGTACATTGCAGACCAGAGCGGATACAGCAACTACGTGCATTTTATGCATCAGTTCAAGAAAATCGTCGGCATCACGCCAACAGAATACCGCCGCCGCAAAAAGCAGGACGAAGAATAAGGCACATTTCCGTTAAATCCAGGGACAACAGCTTCGCTTCATTCGTGCATTCTGACGAAAATCAAAATCAGCCGCAAAACCCCTTGACTTTCCGCGTCCGCATGAAGTATAATCAATAGTAATCGAAAGATGCAGCGCATGAAAAGACATCGGACAAGTCGCTGCGGTCATCCGTTTCCAGAGAGAATGCTGATACGCTGAAAGGCATTCATCGGAACCCGCTGTCGGTACCACCGCTGCCGCGTGCATCCGTCGGGAATGAGTAAAACGCTCGGGTGGAACCGTGCGCGTTTGTAAGAATTACAAACCCGTACCCCGAACAGGTCAAGCTGTTCTGGGTGCGGGTGTTTTTATATTCGCATTCAGGCGAAACATCATTCTATTCATCCGAAAGGAGTACCATCACCATGAAGATTCAGTTCGAAAACAACTGCTTCGAAGCACAGGCTGCCATGACAGTCTATGATGCCGCAAAAGAGGCAGGCGTCCTCACACGCGAGGTCATCGCCGCCCAGATCGACGGCGTTTCCTGCGACCTCACCACCCTCATCGAGAAAGATTGCAGTGTCAAACTGCTGACCTTCGATGACGAGGCAGGCAAGCACGTTTTCTGGCATACTGCCGCACACGTCCTTGCAGAGGCTGTCAAGCGTCTGTACCCCGAAGTCAAGCTGACCATCGGTCCTGCGATTGAGCGCGGATTCTACTACGATTTCGACTCCGAAATGCCGTTCACTGCCGATACCCTGACTGCACTCGAAGCCGAGATGAAAAAAATCGTCAAGGAGAACGCAAAGCTTGAGCGCTTCACCCTTTCCCGCGCAGATGCAATCAAATTCATGCAGGAGCGCGAGGAACCGTACAAAGTCCAGCTCATCGAGGAACTCCCCGAGGGCGAAACCATCAGCTTCTATAAGCAGGGTGAATTCACTGATCTCTGCGCAGGTCCGCACCTGTTTGCAACGGGTCTGATCAAGGCATTCAAGCTGACCTCCTGCACCGGCGCATACTGGAAAGGCGACCAGAACAACAAGATGCTCAAGCGCGTTTACGGCGTTGCATTCCCGAAAAAAGAACAGCTTGCAGCACACCTCGAACAGCTGGAAGAAGCCAAAAAGCGCGACCACAACAAAATCGGCAGAGAACTCGAATACTTCACTACCGTTGATTACATCGGTCAGGGCTTGCCGATCATGCTGCCGAAGGGCGCAAGAGTCATTCAGCTTTTGCAGCGCTGGGTCGAGGATGTTGAGCAGTCCAAGGGCTGCCTGCTGACCAAAACTCCGCTCTTTGCAAAACGCGATCTCTACAAGATCTCCGGTCACTGGGATCACTATCTGGACGGAATGTTCGTCCTCGGCGACCCCTACGATGAGGAAAAGGAATGCTTCGCACTCCGCCCGATGACCTGCCCGTTCCAGTATCAGGTTTACCTCAACAAGCAGCGTTCCTATAAGGAACTGCCGATGCGCCTGACCGAAACCTCTACCCTGTTCCGTAACGAGGACAGCGGCGAAATGCACGGTCTGATCCGTGTGCGTCAGTTCACCATTTCCGAAGGTCACTATATCCTGTGTCCCGGTCAGCTCGAAGAAGAATTCAAGGGCTGCCTCGAACTCGCAAAATATATGCTCGATACCGTCGGTCTGCTGGAGGACTGCACCTTCCGCTTCTCCCAGTGGGATCCCGCAAATCCGAAGAACAAGTACGAAGGCACCAAAGAACAGTGGGAAGAAGCACAGCGCGTCATGGGCAACATCCTCGACAGACTCGGCGTCAAGTACACCGTCGGCATTGACGAAGCTGCTTTCTATGGTCCGAAACTCGACATCCAGTATAAGAACGTATTTGGCAAGGAGGATACCCTCGTTACAATCCAGATCGATATGCTGCTCGCACAGCGTTTCGGTATGTACTATATCGATAAAGACGGTCAGAAGAAGCTGCCGTACATCATTCACAGAACTTCCCTTGGCTGCTACGAGCGTACTCTTGCGTATATGCTGGAAAAATACGCAGGTGTCCTGCCGCTCTGGCTCGCTCCCGAGCAGGTGCGCCTGATGCCGATCGACGAAAAGCAGGTCGCATACGCACAGGCATTTGCCGATAAACTGACCGCCGCCGGTATGCGTGTCGTTGTTGATTCCAAGGACGAAAACATCGGCACCAAGATCAAAAATGCCCGCTTTGACCGCATCCCGTACATGGTCATCATCGGCGACAAGGAAGTTGAGGAAAACGGCTTCACGGTTCGCTCCAGAAAAGAGGGCGAACTCGGCATGATGAAAGCAGACGATTTGTTCATCAAACTCATCACTGAGGTCATGACCAAAGCAAAATAATGTATCTTCAAACATATCCTCGTCCTTTGGGCGGGGATATGTTTTTTTGTATTCAAGATTCTGCAATCAAAAGTTTACAGTTTGTTCATATTTGTGGCTAGGCTTTTGACGGCATCTGTGGTATAATGTTATTTGTCGTATTATGTACATAAGGAGCTGTTCACTGCAATGAAGAAATGCCTCGACTGCCTCAAAAAAAAGCAGGTTCAAATTCCACTGGTTATCGTAAGCTGCCTTCTCGGCGTGCTTGATTTATTCAAAATCCTCCCGATCACGCCGTTTCGCGGTGCACTGTTCTTTCTGTTTCTCATTGTTGCGCTGGAACTGCTCCTCACCGCTCTGGAAAAGAAAAAGTCCCTCCAAGAGCTGCATTTCCTGAAAAAGCTGCTCCTGTTCGTGGGCGTACTGGAAATGACTGTCTTTCAGTTCAACAGTTTTCACCTGCTGGGCGGCAATTACCCCGAACACACGCTCTCTCTGGATTCGGCAGTGATCGAAAATCTCGATACCACATCCCGCCAGAACATCAGCGAGGGCGACACCTCCATTGAATTTACAGGCATCAATGTTCCCATCGGTACTTTGACGCTGGACTTGGAGTCATCCACAAAATCCAGTGTTTACGCAAATATCAGCATCTCTGATGACACGTTTTCTGCTTTATACCGCAACAACATCGCAAATGCTACGGTTTTACAGGGTCACGAGCGCACCCAGACCGTTCCGTGTAATTTCTCCGGCACAGTGCGCAACCTCAAGATCACATTTCATTCGGATAGCGGCGAATACATCACCGTCAACAAAATCCGCATCAATCAGCCGATCAACTTCCATTTTTCGCCGCTGCGCTGCCTGATTTTCCTCGTCATCGGCATGGTGCTTTATCTGCTGATCTATAACGAAAACCTCAAAAAGAACTACGCCAATAACAAATCGGTGGTCAATAAAGCTGCCGGATATTTCACACTGGTGCTGACACTCGCTGCACTCCTGCTGACCAACGCAGGTCGCTATGCAGACAAAAATCACAGCATTGACAGAGATTTCAAGTCACATTACGGCAACCAGATCACACAGGAGATCGTGGATGCCTTTGAAAGCGGTCACACCTATCTGACAGGTACGCCCTCACCTGCGCTGCTGCAACTCGAAAATCCCTACGATGATTCGCAGCGTGCCACCAACGAAACAGGCGGCTACGCATGGGATCACCTGCTCTATGACGGCAAGTACTACTCCTACTACGGCATCGGCTCGGTCATTACGCTGTTCTGGCCGTACTACAAACTGACAGGCTGCTATTTCCCATCCAGTTGGGCGGTATTCCTGTTCGGTATTCTCGGCATCATCTTCCTGACCAAGCTGTACCTCTGCTTCATGGAGAAATTCTTCGGCAGCATCCGATCCTCGAATATCCTCGCAGGTCTGGTACTCATGCAGATGGTCACGGGTATCTGGTTCTGCTTCAATGTACCGAATTTCTACGAAATTGCGCAAACTTCAGGATTTGTCTGTGTCACGGCGGGTGCATTCTGCCTGCTCAGTTCCAATGTCATTGGTGACGGCAAGATCAAGCGCGGACGTTTGGCACTTTCCGCCGTTTTACTGAGTCTTGCGGTACTCTGCCGTGCAACCACTGCCGTTTACTGCATTTGTGCGCTGATTTTCATTTTCGCAGGTTTCCTGAAGCTGAAAGAAAGCAATCCGAAAAAACGCACCAAGGCATACACCACCTATCTGCTGTGTGCGCTGCTGCCCTATGCCGTTATCGGTGCAGGTCAGATGATCTACAACTACGTGCGATTCGGCTCGTTCCTCGAATTCGGCATTCAGTATTCACTCACGATCAACGATTTCACCCATTCGCAGTACCACACGCATTTTGTACTGATCGGTCTGTTCAACTATCTGTTTGCCATTCCGAAATTCATGCCGCGCTTCCCGTTCTTTGATTTCACCGCCGTGGAAACCTTCAATCCGCAGGGCTACTATTTCGTGGCAACTTCTTCTTCCTGCGGTCTGATCTGGAAAGCTTTGCCGGTTCTGGCACTGTGCAAAGCAAGATCTGCTTACCGCGCATCCGAAAGCAAACACAAGAAACTCTATGCCGTCATGATCCTTGCAGTCAGTGTGCTTGCCCCGTTTGCCGTCATGTATTCCATCTGGGAAAGCGGCTACGGCGCAAGATACTGCGTGGATTTTGCATGGCAGATCCTCATTGGCGCGCTGGTAGTAGCTTTCACGCTCTATCAGAAATGTCAGGAAAACACGAAGCGTCACCTCAGCACTGCCATGGCGGTTTCTTCGGTATTGTCGGTTCTGTTGGTGTTTGCACAGACCTACAACTGGGTACTCGGTTCGATGTCCCAGCAATGGCAGGCAAATGCCCGCGCCTTTGCAAGACTCTTTGAATTCTGGATCTGATACAAGGAGAACGGCATGGACATCTGGGAAAAACTCTATGACGCAGCAAAAGCGGAATATCATCCGCAGGAGATCTCCCCGTTTCTGACCGCGCACCATGTCGTATCTGCGGTGGAAGCGGAAAACGGAGAAATCTATACAGGCTTTTGCATTGAGGGTTGCAGCGGCGTCATGAACCTCTGTGCAGAACGTGTGGCTGCTTTGAATATGTACATCCAAAGCGGTCAAACGCACATCAAACGACTGATTGCATTTGTGGAACACGCACCAAATGGCGGCGGCAGCGGTGCGCCATGCGGTGCCTGCCGGGAATTCCTCATGGAACTGGATGAACGCAACGAAAATACGGAGATTCTCGTCAATTATGACACCCGCGAGACCGTGTTGCTGAAAGACATCTACCCCAACTGGTGGGGCAAACGCCGCTGCGAAGAAGCAAAAAATCAAAAATAACGGGATTTTCCCGAAAATAAATTATTTTTCCGAGGAGGAGATTACCATAAATACCCGTGATATTTTATACCTCGTCATCCCCTGCTACAACGAGCAGGAGGTACTGCCTGAAACCTCCAGACAACTGCTGGAGAAAATGACTGCGCTCATCGAAACCGAACAGATCAGCGAAAAAAGCCGCATCATGTTCGTCAACGACGGTTCCAAAGATACCACATGGAGCCTCATTGAGCAGCTTCATGAACAGAATCCGCTGTTTCAGGGCGTCTGCCTGTCGCGCAACCGCGGACATCAGAATGCACTGCTTGCAGGTCTGATGACAGCAAAAGAACATTGCGATATGGCAATTTCTCTGGATGCAGATTTGCAGGACGATATTGACGCAATCGATGGCATGGTCGCCAAGTACTACGAAGGATGCGACATCGTCTACGGCGTGCGCAATTCCCGCGAAACAGACACATTCTTCAAGAAATTCACCGCAGAAGGATACTATCACCTGATGAATTTCCTTGGCGCGGATATCGTGTTCAATCATGCGGACTACCGCCTGATGAGCAAACGTGCGCTCGAAGGTCTGGCTGACTTCCCGGAAGTCAATATGTTCCTGCGCGGCGTTGTCCCCATGATCGGCTATAAGAGCGACAAAGTATTCTATGCCCGCAAGGAGCGTTTTGCAGGCGAATCCAAGTATCCGCTGAAAAAAATGCTCGCCTTTGCTTGGGAGGGCATCACCTCGCTGACCACCAAACCCATCCGCATGATCACCACCATCGGTGCCGTTGTCCTGTTCGTCAGCATCATTATGATGATTGTCGGACTGGTGAAGAAAATCACCGGACATTATGTCAACACCACACTGATGTCTGTTTGGCTGCTCGGCGGCTTACAGCTTCTCAGCACCGGCATCATTGGTGAATATATCGGCAAAATTTATCTGGAATCCAAAGCAAGACCCAAGTTTATCATCAGCCGTTATCTGGGCGATGACGAACAAAACGACAATTAAACACTATCCGCTGAAAGAAAATCAAAAACCGCTTGACAATGCGGCAGCACTATGGTATAATATTTACTGTTCCATGTGCTGCTGTGGCGAAATCGGCAGACGCAAAAGACTTAAAATCTTTCGGTTGAAAAACCGTACCGGTTCAAGTCCGGTCAGCAGCACCAAATCCGCGATACTGTTGTGTCGCGGATTTTTTCTGCCCAATCACGAGATGGTTGTTTTCTACGTCTGCAAAATTCTCTGCTGATAAACGAAGCCTTGGCACACAGGTGTATTCACTGCATCTGTGTGCTTTTTTCATATTTTTCAACAAAACGCAGACTTTTCCGCAAAAACCGATTGACAAAACGCCCCGAATATGATACCATGAAAAAAAAGCACAAGGAGGTTCTTCTATGAAACAACTTCTTGACTGGAATGCGTACCTCGACACCGCCGTGCAGGCTGTGGCTGAGGGCATTGTAATGCTGAAAAATGAAAACAACGTTCTCCCGCTGGCAACCGCAACCGAGGTCGCACTGTTTGGCAGAATGCAGTTTCACTACTTCAAAAGCGGCACGGGATCAGGCGGTATGGTCAATGTGCACCGCGTGGTCGGCATCCGTGAGGGACTGATGGAGGCAGGCATTCTGCTCAATCCCGACCTGACCGAGATCTATACCGCGTGGGAAGCCGAAAATCCAACCGCCAAGGCTGATGGTTGGGGCGGCGAAGCATGGTCGCAGCCCGAAATGCCCCTGACCGATGAAATCGCTGAAATTGCTGCCAAATCCACCGACACTGCAATCTGCATCATTGCCCGTACCGCAGGCGAGGAACAGGATAATTTCGATGACGAAGGCTCCTATCGCCTGACACAAACCGAAACAGATATGCTGAAAACCGTGCGCCGCCACTTCGCAAAAATGATCGTGCTGCTGAATGTCGGCAACATTATTGATATGAGCGATATCGAAGCGGTCAAACCTGATGCAATTCTGTACATCTGGCAGGGCGGCATGATGGGTGGAAACGGTACCGCAGCGGTTCTGACAGGACAAATCTCGCCGTGCGGCAAACTTCCCGATACCATCGCCTATCAGCTCTCCGATTACCCGTCAGATGCCAATTTTGGCGATTTGAAGCGTAATTTCTATTCTGAGGATATCTATGTCGGCTACCGCTACTTCGAAACGGTCGCAAAAGACAAAGTACGCTATCCATTCGGATTCGGTCTGAGCTACACAACATTTTCCGTGGTACCCGTGATCGCCTCCCTGAAAGACGGCGTGGTATCCGTAGAAGCAAAAGTCACGAATACCGGCGATTTTTCAGGTAAGGAAGTCGTGCAGGTCTACTGCGAAGCACCCCTGGGCAGACTCGGCAAACCAGCCAGAGTTCTCTGCGGATTTCGCAAGACCGCGCTGCTTGAACCAAGTGAAACCGAAATTATACGCATCAGCTTTGATATGAGCGTTTGTGCATCCTACGATGATTCCGGCGTGACAAGCTGTAAAGACTGCTTCCTGCTCGAAAAGGGCGACTACCGCTTCTTTGTCGGCAGCGATGTGCGTTCTGCAACAGAATGCATGACCGTCAACATCTGGGAAAATATGCCGCAAAAGGTATGCCATTCCGCAATGGCTCCCGTTTTACCATTTGCCCGCATGAAACCGGTCGCCGCTGATACGGGAATGCGCATGGAAAAGGAATCCGTGCCGCTCATGACCTACGATG
This sequence comes from Oscillospiraceae bacterium, assembly GCA_045600205.1. Taxonomy (GTDB): domain Bacteria; phylum Bacillota; class Clostridia; order Oscillospirales; family Ruminococcaceae; genus Firm-04. Next base: position 35,097 of record JAZRXM010000036.1, read on the forward strand.
AAGAAAAGCGCCGTATTGACGCACTTCCTGAGGAAATCCCAATGACAGGCAACTGCGGCATCAAGCTGGCAGATGTCCGTGACGGCAAAGCCTCTATGCGTAATTTCATCGCGCAACTGGATGAGGATGACCTCTGCTGTCTGGTGCGCGGCGAGGGCATGGGCAGCCCCAAAGCCACGGCTGGTACCGCAGCGGTTTTCGGCGGCATCACCGAAAAACTGGCGATGCTCGGTATTCCCTGTGCCTGCTGCGATGACGGTCCGTCAGGTCTTCGCCTGGACAGCGGCAAAAAAGTCGCAAGTCTGCCCATCGGCACAATGCTTGCCGCAACGTTCAATCCGGAACTGATCGAACAGCTTTATACCTACACAGGCTTGGAAATGACCGAAAACAACATTGATATTCTTCTGGGACCGGGTATGAACATCCACCGTCACCCGCGCAACGGACGCAATTTCGAATATTTCTCCGAAGATCCGCTGCTGACGGGTAAAATGGGAGCCGCCATTCTCCGCGGACTGCAAACCAGCGGTGTCACAGGCACCATCAAGCATTTCTGCGGCAACAATCAGGAATCCAACCGTCACTACACCGAAAACTGTATTTCCGTCCGCGCTTTGCGTGAAATATACCTGCGCGGATTCGAAATTGCCGTCAAGGAAGGCAGTGCCGATTCCGTCATGACCACCTACGGCAGCGTCAACGGACAGTGGACCGCAGGCAGCTACGATCTGAACACGGTCATTTTGCGCGATGAATGGCGTTTTTCAGGTTTCACCATGACCGACTGGTGGGCAAATATCAACCAGCGTGGACAGGAACCTGACAAATCCAATCTTGCCGCAATGGTACGTGCTCAGAATGACATTTATATGGTATGCCCCGACACCACCATGGCGCAGGGCAATCTGCACACTGCATTGCAGGACGGCACACTGACCATCGCGGAATTGCAGCGAAATGCCATGAATCTGTGCGGATTTTTGATGCACACCAACGCCATGAAGCGTCTTTGCGGCGAAGAATTCGAAATTGAGGTGCAAAACCGTCCGCAGGATACCGAAGATGACGGCTATCCGATCATGTATTATCCCGTGGATACGGACTTTTCGTTCCCGATTGACGCATTGCAGCCCACAGACGGCAAACGCCATGCATTTGTCTTCTACCTCCAGAAGCTCGGTAAATATGAGCTGAGCGTCACCGCAAGCGCGGAAAGTGACCATGCAGGCTTCGAAACAGTTGTGTTGGGAAGCCATGTCGCCACGTTCTGTTTCGGAAAGGAAGAATCCACGCAAACTGCGAATCTGCGCCTGTTTTCTGATTACACCATCACCCGCCTGCACTTCTTCGGCGAAGGCTTGCAATTGAAAGACATCCGCCTGCATTTTGTGTCGGAGGAAAAATTCAACTAACCGCCCCGACCCAATGAATCCCAAAATTATCAAAATCGTAACAATTCGTCAAAGTTCTTGCTTTTTTGCCTCCCGTATGTTATAATGTACTGTGCGACATTCTGACATCTTACGGGAGGCTTTTGATATGTCTGAGAAAAAAGCAAAAAAGAAACATCCGATCCGAACCTATATTGCTCGGTTTTTTATTGTATTTTTCACCACCCTTTTGATGATTGTGACAGCACTTTATCTGCTGATGCTTGTCATTGCAAAGGGTCCGTCCGAAACTGCAAAAAAACGGTTTGTCTGCTCCGTACAGGAATCCAGTGCGCTCAAATTTCTCGCAAACTGGTACTATTCCGATGAGAAGATCGCCGAATACGTCGGGCAGGGCATCAACAATGCCACAGACGAAAAAACCGATGTATCCTTGGTACAAATCAGTTCAGACATCACAACCGATTCGCTGAATCCACAAGGCAATGAGCACGCTTCCACGGATGACCCGCAGACGGAACTTCCGCAGACACCGCTGGAGATCATTGATATCTCTGGCAGCACCTACAAGGGAAAAATGATGCTGATTCATGATCCGTCCCGCGTATTTGTCGGCATTTCGGGAGCCTACGGTCCAAATTACGAAGGCAGAACCGTCATGGATATGATGAACAGCTACGGCGCGATCGGTGCAACCAACGCCGGTGGCTTTGAGGACAACGGCGGCGTCGGAAACGGCGGCATTCCGAACGGACTGGTCATATCCGAAGGTCAGCTTCGCTACGGTAACCTCGGCTGGTCTTATAATGTCATCGGCTTTGATAACAACAACATTCTCCACTGCGGCAAAATGACGGCTCAGCAGGCTCTCGACCTCGGTATCCGCGATGCCGTCTGCTGGGGACCGATGCTGATCGTCAACGGCAAGCCGCAAAATATTGAAAAGCCTTTGGAAGGCGGTCTGAACCCGCGTACTGCAATTGGTCAGGCCTCCGACGGCACCGTGATTCTGGTCGTCATTGACGGCAGACAGGCAAGCAGCCTCGGTGCAACATACGATGATCTGGTTACGATCATGCAGCAACACGGCGCAGTCAATGCCGCAAACCTCGATGGCGGCTCCTCGGCGCACATGATCTTCAACGGCGAGATCATCACCACATGCTCCTCGCTCTATGGTCCGCGCAAAATGCCCACCTGTATTCTGATCAAACCCTAAGGAGAACATATGGAACAGACAAAATCGAATGCGGCAGTTTCGGATCCTGCTGTAAAAAAGAAGAAAAAACGTAAGAAAAAGCGTGTCAACAAGTTCAAGTGGGGCATGATTTGCTATATCACCGTATTCTTTTCCGCCCTTGCAATCGGACTCAAGATCTGCTGGGATTTTCTCGGAGAGTACGAAGCATCCCGCCCGATCCACGCCATGGAGGACTATCTCCCGACCATTGACGCGGATCTGCTGAAACAGCTTGCAGATGAGGAACTCAAGCATTTCGAGATGACCGAATACGAAACGCCTGAGTTGCTCAGCGAATACGTACAAAAGGCTTTGCCCGACTACCCATCCTACCACTTCACCACAAAATTCGACTACACCGATGAGGTTCCGTCCTATCAGATTCTCAGCGAAGATCTGACCATCGCAAGCGTGAAGCTGCGGCAGACAGACAAAACCAAGAAATTCGGATTTCCCGTCTGGCAGGTCGGAGAACCGTCTGCCTGCCTGGAAATCTCCATGACCGCAAGATACTGCGTAGACATCATGGCGGATTCCGATATGATCGTACAGGTCA
>JAZRXM010000037.1:0-8265 GCA_045600205.1 Oscillospiraceae bacterium
CCTGTGCTGCTGAACAAGTGAAATAGTAGTGTGATGCGTGGTGAGATGAGGTGGATTCGATGATTTCGGGTGGTTGTTCACCCGATGTTTATATATTACCAGAAAATAGTTAAAAGTGCAAAGTGAAACAGCACCGGTCACGGATATAATTTTCAAAATTCATATCATTTCCTGCTGATATCTTCTGTTTTCTACAATTTTCGTAAGGATGCGTTTGTGATGCCGTACAGGCATATCTGCGAACGAAATCAACGTATCTGCACGATTAAAAATTTATTTTCGGCTTATGACCATTTTCACTGTTTTTCATTTCTCTCTGTGCCATAGACAAAAAATGGGGGAACCCCTTGGTAGGGTTCCCCCACGCCCCCTCCTGACCTGTTGTAAGGAAAAAGGAGGTTTCGCGCTCTGCGGAGCGCGCCCAGAGACGCCGCCTCTGGACTCCGCGATTTTTTGAAAAAAATCGAGTAAAACTTTTGAGATGGATGCCGTAGGTTTCCGTACCTTATCCCTCTTTCACCCACTCCGCCCAGATTTTCTGAGCCTCGCCGACAGTCGCCTTTTGTCCGTTTCGAACAATCGGCGTGCGCAGCAGCGAGGGGTCCTCAAGCAGCTTTTCAAACTGCGCATCGGGCAGCAGATAGTGAAAAAGTGTAGCATCAGGGTGTTTTTCGTTCACAAGCTGCTCCACGCCGCCAACAGCCCGCACCACACTTTCGAGTTCGCGTTTACTCATGCCTTTGCTTGGCAGGTCCACGGACTGAAATTTGATGCCGCGCTCGTGAAAAAAGCGCTCGGCTTTTTTGGTATCAAAGCACTTGGATTTGCCAAAAATCTGAATATTCACGGTATCACCTCAAAGCGGAATGACGCGCCCGACAGGACGACGACGGAATGCGGACGGAATCGGCTGCAACAGGACAACGCAGTGTGCCGCAATACCCTCCTCATTCCCCGTAAATCCGAGCTTTTCCTCGGTCGTAGCCTTCACGCTGACCTGATTCAGGTCGCAGCCCAGCTTGGTTGCAAGATTTTTGCGCATTTGCGGGATATGCGGAGCGAGTTTGGGTGCCTGCGCGAGAATGGTGGCATCGAGGTTGCCGATTTGCCAGCCCTCGCGTTGAATCAGCCCGTTGACGTGGTAAAGCAGCTGCAAACTGTCAGCGCCTGCGTAACGAGGGTCGGTATCGGGAAAATGCTGTCCGATATCGCCGAGTGCGAGTGCGCCGAGCATCGCGTCCATGATGGCGTGGGTCAGGACATCTGCATCGGAGTGACCGAGCAAACCGCGTGTATGCGGGATTTCCACGCCGCCGAGAATGAGTTTTCTGTCCTCGGTCAGGCGGTGTACGTCATAGCCGTGACCGATGCGCATGGTCAGTTCCATATGATTATTCCTCCGTATTTGCGTGATTTTGTAGTAAGAAAGCTTCTGCCACGGCGAAGTCCTCCGGTGTGGTGAGCTTGATGTTGGTGTAGTCGCCGCAGGTCATTGCCACACGGACGCCGAGTGCCTCCACAAGCTGGCAGTCGTCGGTAAAATCGACGCCTTTGCGCTTGGCATCGGCGGCAGCTTTTTCATAGAGCGAGCGGCGAAAGACCTGTGGTGTCTGCGTGAGGTAGAGCGTGCTGCGGTTCGGGGTATCCGTGATAAATCCCCCATTTACGACCTTTATGGTATCCTTGACGGGCATACCGAGCGTGGCAGCCCCATGGGTACGCGCATCCGCAATGACCTTTTCGATGTCCTGAAGCCGCACGAGGGGTCTTGCGCCGTCGTGAATGGCAACGTAGTCCACGGTATCGGAAACGGCAGCAAAACCGTTCAAAACGCTCTGCTGACGGGTTTCCCCGCCCATGACAAGGCGAATCGGGAGCGGAAGCTGCATTTTGCGGATAATTTCGGCAAATTCTGGTTCATCTTTCGGTCTGCAAACAACAAGAAACTCCGCCACGCTTTCCGATAAGCAAAACGTGCGGAGCGATTGTTCCAGAACCGTTGCATCCCCGAGGGGGTGCAGGATTTTATGGATGCCGCCCATTCTGGTGGCGTTGCCTGCGCACACCAGAAGGACAGCGGTATCTTTTGACATATCAGTTGACTCCGGGAGCCTTGTTGCCGCAGTTTGCGCAGAACAGAGCATCGGGAGCGAGTTCCTGATGGCAGTTCGGGCAGACATTTGCCTGCGGAGCAGCAGGAGCGACGGTTTCGGGGATGACCTTCTCGCCGCAGGAAGCACAGAACAGCGCGCCGTTTGCGAGCGATGCGCCACACTTCTGGCAGACATTTGCGGCAGCGGGGGTCTGAGGAATCTCAGGCTGCGGAATGGTGTTGCCGCAGCTCGGACAGAACTTCGCATCTTTTGCGATAGCAGCGCCGCAGTTGGGGCAGTTGGGGGTACCGTCGAGGTTATCGAGTTCCTTCTTCTTCGCGTTGATCTCGTCGATCAGCGGGAGAATGCCCTCGAACAGCGGAGCGTATTCCTCAGGAAAACCGTTCTTGTTCTCTTCGAAGAACTTTTTTCCGATGTCGCAGTAGCGGTTGCGGAGTTCGTTCTCGCAGTTGGTGATTTCCTTTTTCAGGCGGGTCTTGTCGGCGAGATTTTTCGCGCCGTCAGAAACCTCACGGGCGGTTTTGGTTACGGATGCGGCAATATTATCAAAGAAACCCATGGAAAAAATCCTCCTTTATGAACGCATGAACTGCGTTTTTTTGATTATAGCATATTACCAAAGATTTGTCAAGGCAGTCGGGGATGGGTTCTGCTCTCCCCTGCTGATGAGATCAGCCCATCAGTTTGACCATGACGGCTTTTTGTGCGTGCAGACGGTTTTCCGCCTCATCGAAGATCTCATTTGCGTGAGCTTCGAACACTTTCTCGGTAATTTCCTCGCCGCGGTGAGCGGGCAGGCAGTGCTGAACCATGCAATCTGCATGAGCGGCACCCATGACGTCGTCGTTGACCTGATAGCCGTTGAATGCGATTCTGCGCTGAGCAGCCTCGTCCTCCTGACCCATGGAAGCCCAGACATCCGTGAAGATGACGTCTGCGTTTTCAGCCGCAAGTACGGGAGAATCGGTCATAGAGAAGCCGCCGTTTGCATTGGCAAAATCGAGCACCTTCTGGTCAGGCTGATAGTTGTTCGGGCAGGCAATGCTGACCTGCATACCGACTTTCAGACCGCCGACGATCAGGGAATTTGCCATGTTGTTGCCGTCGCCGATATAGCACATTTTCAGACCGTTGAAGCCGCCCTTGTATTCCCGAATGGTCATGAGGTCGGCAAGGACCTGACAGGGATGACAGAAGTCGGTCAGACCGTTGATGATCGGAATTGAGCCGTAGGAAGCGAGGTCCTCGACCTCTTTCTGTTCAAAGGTACGGATCATGATGCCGTCCAGATAGCGGGACAGGACTCTTGCGGTATCCTGAACGGGCTCGCCTCTGCCGATCTGGAGATCGCGGGAGGAGAGGAACAGCGGATGACCGCCCAGCTGGGTCATACCCGTTTCAAAGGAAACGCGGGTACGGGTGGAAGCCTTCTGGAAGATCATGCCGAGGGTCTTGCCCTGCAAATGCGGGTGCGGGATATTATGTTTGCGCTCATATTTGAGCTGGTCAGCGAGGTTCAGAAGGTCAATGATTTCCTCGGAGGAAAGGTCGAGGAGTTTCAATAAATGCTTCATAGTACATGATTCCTTTCGTTGTCAGTATTCTGCATCAGATGATCATGCAGTCGAGGGTCGCGAGCGGCAGCAGCGGATAGAAGTCCTCAAAGAATTCTTCATCCACGCGCATCTCATACTTATATTCGGGTTTCGAAGCGCCCGTAATGGTTTTGGAAACGGAAATTGCGGTCAGAGAGCCGATCTCCTTTTCCTTGCAGATGATTTTGTAGTACATCCGCTTTTCGTCAGCCACGCGGAATGATACGACTTTCTCGCCGTGTGTGAGTTCCATGCGCGGATCGAGAAATTTGGAGCGGCATTTGTATTCGGCGGCTGGCTTATCATTGAGCATGATCTGGTAAACGGGATGCCGTTCCTCCGTGCCGTCCAACAATACGTAAAGTTCGTATTTATTGGCATCCCGAATGACATAGCCGCCTCTGATTCGTCGCTTGATGGAATAAATGGTGCGGCCTTTGTCGTCAGTCACAATGTATTTACCATGATTTGGAGTAATAAAAAGCCGTAACATTTTCCGCACCTCTTTTCTTTCAATTGAATGAATTATTTTGCAAGCAGAGGAAGAAGAATTTTCAGTCCCTGCTCGATTTCCGTATCAGAAATGGTCAACGGCGGCAGCAGTCTGACTCTTTCCTTGGCAGTCAGCACCAGCAGACCGTTTTCTCTTGCTTTGTCCATGATATCGTGGGCATCCTGTGTTTTCAGGGTAATACCGATCATCATGCCAAGACCCGTGACCTCGGTGACGCCATCGCAATTTGCAACAGCTTCGCGGATTTTCTTTGCTTTTGCCTGCACGCTTTCGAGGAAGCCGTCTGCGGTGACCTGTTTGAGCACCTCAAGCGCACCTGCGCAGACAACTGGGTTTCCGCCGAAGGTAGAGCCATGTGCGCCGCCGCCCAGAACCTCCGCGTGTGCTTCGTCTACCAAACAGCAGCCGATGGGAAGTCCGCCGCCAAGACCTTTTGCGAGGGTCGTGACATTCGGCTTCACGCCGTACTGTTCGGAAGCAAGGAAGGTACCCGTCCGTCCGACGCCTGTCTGCACTTCATCGACCATGAACAGGATATCGTTTTCGGCGCAAAGTTTTGCAGCCGCCTGTACGAAATCTTTGTCCATTGCGCAGACGCCGCCTTCGCCCTGGATCATTTCCATCATCACGGCACAAACGGTACCGTCAAGTTTTGCCTTCAAATCGTCGATATTGTTGGCTTCAGCGTAGGCAAAGCCCGTAGGGAACGGGAAGAAGAAATTGTGGAATACATCCTGACCGGTTGCGGTGAGGGTCATCATGGTTCTGCCATGGAAGCTGTTTTTGAGGGTAATGATGGTACCTCTGCCCTCGCCGTACTTGTCGAAGCTGTATTTTCTTGCAAGTTTGAAGGCGCATTCATTTGCCTCTGCGCCTGAGTTTCCGAGAAACATTCTTGCGTAGCCGGTAATGCCGCAGAGTTTCTCGGCAAATTCCGCCTGTACAGCGGTGTAATAGTAGTTACTGGTATGCTGAATAGAACGTACCTGCTTGCAAACGGCGTCTGCCCAGTCATCGTTGCAGTAGCCCAGACTGTTGGTGCCGATGCCGCTGCCGAAGTCGATGTACTGTTTGCCGTCCTCATCGGTACAGACGCAGCCATGACCGTTTTTCGCGGCGAGGGGCTGTCTGCCGTAAGTTTTCATCAGGTATTGTTCAGAGGTTTCGATGGTATTCAAGTAATATCCCTCCAATATGATTGTATCAAATTTATATGCAAAAATCAATACATATTTTATGAACAATAAGGAATATGTAGTGATTTTGCGTATGGAATCAGGCGGTCAGTGGAAGCCGCACAGATTTTTAACGTTTTTACGATGAAATACCCATCACGGGATACCAAAGGGTATTTCATACGCTTGGGTAGGGTTTGAGGCGAAGCCCCATTATTATGCGCCGCCGGCACCTCTGCTCCGTAATTTCATTCCCCACCGTACCTTCATCGTGGTCATGGGGAACCCCTTAATAGGGTTTCCCATCCCCCTCCTGATTTGTTGAACGAAACTTTTGAGATGGATGCCTTACTATCACGAGGAGTCCAGAGGGAATCATTCCCTCCGGTAGGGTTTGGGGCAACGCCCCATTATCAATGCGCCGCCGGCACCTCCATCAGTACACGCTCAGGAATTGCGTGCCGACGCCCTCGTTGCTGCAAATCTCCACCAGAATGGAGTGCGGTACTCTGCCGTCAATGATGACCGCTTTTTTCACGCCGCGGCGAATCGCCTCAACACAGCAGTCGATTTTCGGAATCATGCCGCCCGAAATGATACCCTGACGCTTCAAATCCTGCACCTCACTGATGCTGACTGACGGAATCAACGTAGACGGGTCATTTTTATCACGCAGCAGACCCGCAATGTCGGTCATCAGGATGAGGTTTTCCGCACCCAGAGCCGCCGCGATCGCAGCCGCCGCAGTGTCCGCATTGACGTTATAAACCTGACCGTTTTCGCCGCAGGCAACCGTTGCAATGACAGGCACGTAGCCGTTATCCAGCGCGGTCAGAATCGGTTTCGTATCCACACCGACGATCTCGCCAACCATACCGAGGTCGGGCTTGGATTCCTTTTTCTTCGCCTGCAACATCGCGCCGTCAATACCGCTCAGACCCAGTGCCTGACCGTGGTGACGGGTCAGATGGGAAACCAGCTCCTTGTTGACTTTACCGGCCAGCACCATACGGACAACGTCAGCAGTTTCGGCATCTGTGTATCGCAGACCGCCGATGAACTTGCTCTCAATGTTCAGGCGGCTGAGCATATCGCTGATCTCAGGACCGCCGCCGTGTACCAGAACCACGCGGATGCCGACCAGCGACAGCAGCACGATATCGCTCATGACGCACTCTTTCAGAGCCTCGTTGGTCATGGCGTTTCCGCCGTACTTGACCACGATGATCTTCTGGTTGTAACGCTGAATATAGGGCAGGGCGTCGATCAGCACCTGCGAGCGGATTTGGGTTGAGATTGCCTCAGGGATTTCCATATTTTGCATCATAAGAATGACGGCACTCCTTTTTTTGAATAATCAGCTTCTGTAATCGCCATTGATTTTGACGTAATTATAGGTCAGGTCGCAGCCCCAGCAAACCGCAGACTGATCGCCGCAGCCCAGAGAGATCAGCACCTGAATCTCGTCCTCCAGCAAAATTTCCTTTGCCTTATCCTCGGAGAACGGTACACCGCAGCCTTTCTTTGCGACGTTGATGACGCCCTTTGCGGATGCGAGATCGACATCCACGAGGTTGACGTCATATTCTGCGCCGGAATAACCCATCGCGCAGGCGATTCTGCCCCAGTTTGCGTCTGCGCCGAACATTGCCGCCTTGAACAGGCTGGACATAATGACGCTTTTTGCGATTGTTTCGGCAGTTTCCTCGCTGTTCGCGTTGCTGACAACGCATTCGATCAGCTTGGTTGCGCCTTCGCCGTCGGCAGCGCACATTCTCGCCAGATTCAGAAGAATGGCGTAGAGGGCATCGCGGAACATGACGTAATCGGCGTTTTCCTTCGTAATTTCGGCATTTTCAGCCATACCGTTTGCCATCACGCAAACCATATCGTTGGTGGAGGTATCGCCGTCCACGGAAACGCGGTTGAGGGTCAAACGAACCACATCGGAAAGTGCCTGCTGGATCATCGCGGGAGCGATTGCGCAGTCAGTGGTGAGGAACGTCAGCGTGGTTGCCATATTCGGACGAATCATGCCGCTGCCTTTGAGCATACCGCCAAGATGGCAGGTTTTGCCGCCGACCGTAAACTCAACTGCGATTTCTTTTTCGCGCGTATCTGTGGTCATAATCGCGTGCATCGCCTCTTTGTTGCCCTCGTAGGAAAGACCCTCTGCGAGCTTGGGGGCTGCGGCAGCGATCGGCTCGATCGGGAGGATCTGACCGATGACGCCCGTGGATGCGACCACGACATCAGACGCATTGATTTTCAGTGCATCTGCGGCGATTTTACACATAGCTTCTGCCTTTTCGACGCCGTCAGCGTTGCAGGTGTTTGCGTTGACGGAGTTTACGATGACTGCCTGTGCGTGACCGTCCGCGATGTTTTTCTTGGTGACCAGAATCGGTGCGCCCTTGACCTTGTTGGTGGTATAGACCGCTGCGACATTACACATTTTGTCAGCGAAAATCATCGCAAGGTCGTTCTTTTTAGGAGCATCGTCGGTGACGCCGTTTGCTGCGAGATTCTGTTCCGTTGCGCCCTCATCGGTCAAAGCCTGATGACGCAGACCGCAGCAAATCCCGTTTGCCTTGAAACCTTTGGCAGCGCAAACGCCGCCCTCCACAAATTTGTATTGTTCAAAACTTTGCAGTTTCATGTGTTTTTCCTTTCTATATCGAGTTTTTCCAAAGGGTGATTGATATAGCATTTTCGCCAACAAAAGCGGCGAGCAGGGAATTAGAGGGGGAAAGAATAAGGTGTTTCGCGCTCCGCGGATGTAGCCGCTTTATCACGGGATTCCAAAGGGACACCGTCCCTTTGCCAGAGGTTTGGGGACGGAGTCCCCATTACAAATGCACCGCAGG
>JAZRXM010000038.1:0-111435 GCA_045600205.1 Oscillospiraceae bacterium
GGCGGACAGCAAGAAATACAGGCAAAATAATAAGGCTGCGTAGGGTTTCCTACGCAACCTTATCTGAAAATCATGAAAACTTCTTTATGAGGGGCTGTTTCACACCGTCCGCTTTTTGTTTATTCAGAACGCAATGCAATAACAGGGTCTTTCTTCGCCGCAAGACGAGAAGGAATAATACCCGCGATCAACGTCAGGATGACACTGATTGCAATCAGAATCAATGCGTAAATCGGTCGCAGGAATGCCACGTCGGGTACTCCCGAAACGTGCTCGATGATCATGTTAATCGGAATATCCAGCAGCTTGGTGATCACAATACCGATCACACCCGCAACCAATCCGACAAGGAAGGTTTCTGCATTGAATACGTGGCTGACGTCACGCTTGGATGCACCGATCGAACGAAGAATACCGATTTCCTTGGTGCGCTCCAGAACAGAGATGTACGTGATAATACCGATCATAATTGACGATACAACAAGCGAAATGGATACAAAACCAATCAGGACATAGGATACCATGTTGATAATCTTGGTCACGCCCGAAAGCAGAATGCCGATATAGTCGGTGTATTCGATGACGCTATCCTTGTTGCCGGATTCCTCCTGCATTTTGTTATAGTCGTCAAGCAATGTCTCGAAGTCCTCTTTTGCCTCAAAGCTCGGAGAATAGATCATGATGCTGAACGGCTTATCGGGGTCACGCATACCCATCATTTGCAGGTTACCGTCATAGGTGTTTGCAGTGGACTGCGCCAGAAGCTGATCCTTAAAGATCTTCAGCAGCTGATCCTGATCCATGGTCTGGAGCATTGCCTTGACGCTTTCTGCATCGGTGGGATTGAATGCACCTGCCAGAGCAGCCTGTTCCTCGGGAGTCATGGCAGCGATCTTCTGACGAATGGCATCTGCGGTCATCTGCGACATCAGAATGCCCTTATAGGTTTCCAGCATCTGCTCATCGGTCAGATTATCCAGCAGTGCAGGATTCGGCTCAACGCCTGCGCTCTGTGCAACAGCAGCCATCATTGCCATTTTACCCTGCTCAGTTGCAGCAAACAGTTTTGCTTCCTCGGCAGTAGTTTCCTGCAACATCATCGGCGCGACTGCTGCAACCAGTTCTTCATCGCTCATGGAAGCCAGTGCAGAGGTCACATCGCTGCCGTCAAACGATTCGCCGTAGAACGACTTGAACATACCCTGAAGCTGTGCCAATTCTGCGGGGGTCATGCTGTCAATGTAGGCATAAACATCATCAATGGTGACGTCCTCGTAGTCCTCAAAGGGATAGCCGGTGAAAACGTCCTTATCAGGGTCATCCTGCTGTGCCTTGACGATCTCGCTCTTGGAGTTGTTCTCGATCAGGTAGTCAACCAGTTCCTGCGTATAGCAGATGGTGCCTCTCATCAGCGCACCCTGCGTGACGCCAGCTTTTTCACGGACGATGCCCGAAATGTGGATCGGCAGACCGTTTTCAATTTTCTCTGCCATATATTCGTCATTCTTTGCACGGTCAGCCCAGCAGCCGAGATTCTCGTCGTATTCATAGATATCGGTGTTGAGCAGCAGGCGGAACTGGAGATTCATCAGTTCCTCGTAGGTAAAGGAATCTGCCTGCGATTCGAGTTTTTCGCCCTTCATGATCTTCTCGAATGCCGCGGAGATCTCATTGGCATCGCGCAGACCCAGACCGTACATGGTCAGGTCCGTGATTTTGTTGCGCTCATCCACGACCAGTACAACTTCATTTTTGTTCTGCGGCCATGCACCCGCAATCACATCGTACTGCTCATCCAGAAGTTTCTGGTCACCGTACATCAGCGTCCAGACGTCCATCATGGAAGTACCCATGCTCATCATGGAAGCATAGGAGGAAGATGCACTGCTCATATCGTAGCCGAGCATCTGATAGTAAGCATCGACCATCGGGTTGGGGTTGACGGTGACAATATCCTCGCTGGTATCTGCCAGATAGACCTGCGGAGTGATGTTGTAAACGTACTCGATATTGTAATCCTTGAGTTTTTCCTTGTTTTCCTCGGACTCAAGGTACTTTTTCAGCGAGGTCATATCGTTTTCCTTGACTTCGGAAACCATTGCATTCATCATTTCGGATGCCGTATCGCTGATATAGACCTTATCGAGCGTGTATTCTTCCTCATCCTTCGTGGTATTGCTCAGATTCTCCATCAGACTGGAAAGGTCTGCTGCCTGCTGTTGAATGGTCAGCGGGTAAGAAGAAAGGGTATTTTCCTGCACATCATTGATGTAACTCTGGAAGCCGTCTGACAGGGAAAGGATCAGCGCAATGCCGATAATACCGATACTGCCTGCAAAGGAGGTCAGCAGGGTACGACCCTTTTTGGTCATCAGGTTATTGAGGGAAAGCGAGCCTGCGGTCAAAAGGCTCATGGATACATGCTTTTCCTTTTTGGCTTTTTTCTTTGCATCCTTTTCGGCTTTCTTGGCAGCTTTTTCAGCCTTTTTGCGGTCTTCCTCCAGATGCTTTTCGGTGTAGGGGTCGGAGTCGGAAAGCATTTTGCCGTCCAGGAAACGAAGAATACGGGTCGCGTACTGTTCTGCCAGTTCAGGGTTGTGCGTGACCATAATCACGAGGCGATCTTTTGCAATTTCCTTCAGCAGATCCATGATCTGCACAGAAGTTTCGGTATCCAGCGCACCGGTCGGCTCGTCAGCAAGCAAAATTTCGGGGTTATTGATGAGCGCACGCGCAATTGCAACACGCTGCATCTGTCCGCCGGACATCTGATTCGGCTTTTTGTTGAGCTGGTCACCCAATCCGACGCGCTCCAGCATTTTCTTGGCACGCTCTCTGCGCTCCGATTTGGAAACGCCCGAAAGCGTCAGTGCCAGTTCCACGTTTGCCAGAACGGTCTGGTGCGGAATCAGGTTATAGGTCTGGAACACGAAACCGATGGTATGGTTGCGGTAGTGGTCCCAATCTCTGTCCTTATATTCCTTGGTGGATTTTCCTTGAATCACCAAGTCGCCGTCGGTATAACGGTCCAGACCGCCGACAATGTTCAGAAGTGTGGTTTTACCACAGCCGGACGGACCGAGTACTGCAACAAATTCACTTTTTCGAAACGATACATCAATCCCCTTGAGTGCCTGTACCTCGGAGTCACCAGCGAGGTAATTCTTCTTAATTCCTTTTAATTGTAGCAACAGCTAACACCCTTTCTCTAGTAATAATTTTACAGCATACAGTATATCAGAATAATGTGTTGAAACTGTGAATTTTCGAAAAATTCGGCGGTTTGGCAGGAAGGCGGTTCCCCACAAACAGCATTTGTGGCAAGATTCACGGCAAATGGGGCATAAGGAAACCATTTTTCTGCGATACTGCGTGCTGTAAGTCAGGAAGGCGGCAAAAATTACCGCTTGATTTTTCCCTGCGAGTGTGCTATAATACCATAAGACTTTTCTCTGCGGCGCGTCTGCCTTCCTATTTTACCATGTTTTGGCAAACAGCGCAAACCGTGTCAGCACGAGTCAGCGGGGATTGCATACCGAGAAGCGGCAAAATCTCCGCAGATGCTTTCAGATACTTTCATTTTGGCAGCCCCGCGTTTGTCATGTTGCAACGTGCTTGCGGTATTGAAAAGTCATTCAGATACGTGAAAAATCAAATTAGTTTTTGCTTATTTCCATTTTCGGCAAAGGAGGGATCTCATGGGTTTGGTACCAAAAGCAGCCTGCATCAACGACCTTTCGGGCTACGGACGCTGTTCTCTGACCACAGCCCTGCCTGTACTATCCGTCATGGGCGTGCAAGCCTGCCCTGTCCCGACTGCCGTTCTTTCGAAACACACTGGCTTTCCGCGATACAGTTTCACCGATCTGACCGATGAACTGCCTGCTTATCTGCAAAGCTGGGATGATTTGCAGTTTGATATGATATACAGCGGATTTTTAGGTTCTGAGCGACAAATGTCGATTTTACAGCAATTTTTCGCTGCACAGAAGTCAAAGAATCCCGCTTGCAAAATTCTGCTGGATACCGTTATGGGCGATGACGGAAAGCTCTATTCTACGTACAATCAGGCACTTTGCGATGCGATGCGCGAACTGGTTGCTCACGCAGACGTCATCACGCCGAATGTAACGGAAGCCTGTCTGCTTACCCGCACGCCCTATCATGGGGAGTGTTTGCACACGGCAGAGGCGGTCAACCTTGCTGAGCAGCTTTTACAGCTTGGCTGCGGTGCCGTGGTTATCACAGGCATTGTACGCGAGGACATGATCTGCAACCTGACCTATACAGGCGATGCACCTGAATTTTCCGCGATTCACCGTACAAAATGTCTGTTTTCCGGCACAGGTGACCTGTTTGCATCGGTATTGTGCGGTGCGTTGGCACTTGGCAAGCCGCTGCCCGATTCCGTTGCCCTTGCAGGAGAATTTCTCTCGCAGGTCACAAAGTATACCTTGCAACAGGGTACACCTGCGGCAGAGGGCGTTTTGTTTGAGCCGCTGCTCAGAAAGCTGGTTGAATCCCTATGAATGACAAACTTCTGCGCATGGTGCGGACAGGTCTGCTTGCCTCGCTGATTTGCCTGCTGACTGCGCTGCTGCATATCCCGACGCCCAATGGATATATCCACTGCGGCGATGCAGTCATTTACCTTGCCGCAACGCAGCTGCCCCTTCCCTATGCAGTCTGTGCGTCGGCAATCGGCGGTGCCATGGCGGATTTTCTCTCCGGTTATCCGCTGTATATCCTGCCGACTTTTCTCATCAAGGCATTGCTGGCACTTTGCTTTTCCCTGATCGTAGGCGAAGAAACCGCATCCTTTCGAAGAAAAACGGCAGCGTGTATTGTCTGCGCTGTGGTGAGTGTGGCAGGATACTGGTTGGCTGCTGTGCTCCTGTTTGGCAATCCGACCGCACAACTTCTCGAAACCGTGCCGGCAAATCTGATACAAGGTATTGGGTCAGGCATACTCTTTTTTGCGATATCTGCCGTCAAGAATCAAAAAACTCCCTGAAAGCGTAAGGCTCTCAGGGAGTTTTTCTGATCATATCGGTTCTTACCGTTTGACAAAGTATTCCTCGTACCAGACAAGGAACGTATAAATTGTCCAGATCTTGCGCCACAAATCGGAATTTCCACCGATATATTCCTTGTAGATCGCGTCAATTTCATCCATTTGGAAGAATTTTGCGGCAATGTCGCTCGTCAGCAGTCTGCGGACATCCGCGTTGTATTTTTCATCGGCAAGCCAGATGCGAATCGGCACAATGAAGCCCAGCTTCTTGCGGAACGCAATTTCCTCAGGCAGAACCTTTGCCGCTGCGGTACGGAATGCCACCTTGTTCTGCTCCTCATTGACCTTGAAGCGCGACGGCATTCTCGATGCAATATCAAACACGCGGCGGTCGGTCAACGGCATACGGATCTCCAATCCTGCCGCCTCGCTCATTTTGTCAACATTAAGGTAAATGTCGCCCTCCAGCCAGATCTGGATATCCACATCGGACATTTTGGTGAGCGGATCAAGACCCTCCGTTTCCTTGTAGATATATTTCACGAGGTTGATGGGCAGCACATCAGGATTGTACGTTTTCAGAATGCGCTGTTTTTCTTCCTCTTTCATGATATTCGTGTTGCCGACATAGAATGTCTTGAGGTTTTCGCCGTAACGCTCGGCATTGCGGTACATATTGTATCCGCCGAAAAATTCGTCTGCGCCCTCACCCGAATAGCAGAGTTTGGTATGCTGTGCGGTGGCTTTGCAGGCGAGTGCAAATGCAATTGCGGAGGCATCACCGAGGGGCTGCTCCATGTTGTACATGACATACGGGACGATTTCGAAGTACTCCTCAGGGGTGATGCGGCAGCGGGAATTTCCTCTGCCGAGCAGGTCTGCGGTCTGCTTTGCAAGCCCCGATTCGTCAAAGCGCTCGTCATCGTATCCGCAGGAATCGCTCATCTGCGCATCAGACATTGCCAGCACGTACGAAGAATCCACGCCGCCCGAAAGGAACGATTCCGCTGTTTCGTCCTCGGTTTTGACTTCTTCCATCATCTGCGCAACGGTTGCGTGAATCTCGTCTGCCCATTCCTCCAGCGATTTGTTTTCATCTGCGTGGAATTCGGGTTTCCAGTAGCGACGGATGAAATATTTGCCGTCCTTCCATGTCAGCGTACAGCCGGGCATCAGTTTTTTCACGCCCTTGAAGAACGTATCCTCACCTGCCACGTAAGTCAATGTCAGATAGATCTGAAGCATTTCGGCATTCAGTTCCTTGACAAAGCCCTCCTGCGACATCAGATCGCGGAGCATGGTGCCGTAGAGCAGTTTGCCGTCTGCGGTCTGATAGTAATAAAACGGCTTGGTACCAAAATGGTCACGCACGCAAAACAGCGTATCTTCATCTGTATCGTAAAGAGCAAATGCAAACATACCATACAGGCGATCGGGGAGATGATTTCCCCATGCCGCATAGCCCTTTGTGAGAATTTTCTCCTCACGCTGACGGCGGCTGAGTGTTCTGTCGATTTGCAGCGCATCGCAAAGCGTTTCCCAGTTGCGGATATGTCCGCGGTAAGCTTTGACCTGAATCATATTCGGCACCTCTTTCATTGGATCAGACTCCTGCGCAAACAACATATGCGGCAGGATATGTTTTTATGACCTCATAACCAGAATATTATAGCACAATCCGCGGCATCCGTCAAGAGCGGGTGTCCGTTACTGTTTGCGGGCAATTTTATACTCATCGCCGTCACGATAATACGGGCATCGTGTGCTTTTATTCTGTAAAAACCGCGCATATTCGTCCTCATCGAGGTCCAGTTCACAGGTATAGCAATCCCATTCCTCGTCATAGTAATTATACGCACAGGTATCGCAGTCGTTCATGGTCATTCTCCTTTTCTGCGGATAGTGAAAGCGGAATCACGCCCCAATTGGCGAGATTCCGCTTTTCCCCCTCTATTCTGTCACTCTCATTCGGAAAGATACGATTTTACTAGCACCTGCATCAACTCATCGCGGTCGATGTGGCGAATCATGCTGCGTGCATTTTTATGCACCGTGATATATGTAGGGTCTTCGGACAGAATATAACCGACAATCTGGTTGATCGGATTATAGCCCTTTTCCACCAGCGCATCATAGACTTTTTCCAATGTGCGCTTCATTTCAAGCTCTTTCTCCTCCGTAATGGAAAACGTAATGGTCTTGTCGGACATAGCGTCGATTCCCCTTTCGTATTGTGGTAAGACGTCCAGTATCAAAATAACATCGCAGGGCTTTTCCCCTTACGGTAAATATATTATACTGCAAAATCCCGAAATCTTCAAGTCGTTTTTGAAAATTTGGGCGTTATGCTGTATCTTCACAGTGCATTTTGTGCAGGATGTACAGGGCTCCGAAACATCTCCGAAGCCCGATTTTTCCCGTTCAGCCGCAGTTTTCGCAGCTCTCGCGCTTGATAAAGGAATTGCAGTCCACGCACTCCTTGACGCTCGGGTTGCTCTCATGCGTACCGATATTGACCATATCGAGGGTACAGAACTGTTCGCTGCACAGATTGTGTCTGCACTGCTCCACGGTGCAATGGATGTTCGGGTTTTTCTTCTGATTCATCATAACTGAATCCTCCTTGTCCGTATTTACGGTCGCAACTGTGTGCCGCAAAGATAGTATCGCCCACAGATTCCGCTTTATACATCAAATGGGCATAATCCTTATAATTTCGAATTTACGCATCAAACAGTTTCTGAACCGCCTGTAAACGCGTCATGTCCGACTGTATTCCAAATCGGAGCATTCGCAAGCATAGCAAAGAAAAAGTTCTGTTTTTTCAAGCAGCCGATGATTCAGGTAAAATTTGTGCTAAAAATCCGCTTGCATATTTTTGTCGAATATGATAAAATATAGCCAGAGTTCGGAACGGCTGTCACCTGCCGCTGACCGAATCCTGCAAACTGTCGGAAAGGAGGACTGTACATCATGTATCTGATTTTCTGGGGTATCGTCATTATACTGACCATTGTGGCAGAGCTGATGACCATGCAGCTCGTCAGCATCTGGTTTACATGTGGCGCATTCGGTGCGTTTCTTGCCGCCATGTTCGGCTGCGGATTCATCACCCAGCTCGGCATTTTCGTCATTGCATCGGCACTCCTGCTGGTTCTGACCAGACCGCTGTTTCACAAAATCAAGGTTCAGGATCAGGACGTCGCACAGATGAATGCACAGCGTGATATTGGCGCATCCGCCGTCGTCATTGAGGAGATCAATCCTTCCCTCGGGACAGGCAGAGCCAAGGTCAACGGTGTAGACTGGATCGCCGTTTCTGAAAACGGAAACGTCATTGCAAAAGACCGCATCGTCACCATTACACAGATCGACGGCGCAAAACTGATCGTTGCCGAAGAACAATAAGCTGATTTTATGGAGGAATCAATTATGTTGAAATCTATGTTTGCTATGGCATTGCTTGCCAATACTCCCGGAAAAGGCGGACTGATCCTGCTGCTGATTCTGCTGGTCGTCGTACTGGCAATTGTGGTTGCCAACGTCAAGATCGTACCGCAGGCAAAAGTTTACGTCATTGAGCGTCTTGGCACCTTCTCCGAGGAATGGCATACAGGTCCGCACTGGAAATGGCCGTTCATCGAGCGTGTTGCCAAAACCGTTTCCATCAAGGAACAGGTCGTGGATTTCAAGCCGCAGCCTGTAATTACCAAAGATAACGTTACCATGCAGATCGACACCGTCGTATTCTATCAGATCACCGATGCAAAGCAGTATACCTACGGCGTAGAGCGTCCGATGGCTGCCATCGAAAACCTCTCCGCAACCACACTGCGTAACATCATCGGTGAAATGGAACTCGATGCGACCCTCACCTCCCGTGACGTCATCAACTCGAAAATCACCGCCATCCTCGACCAGGCAACCGACCGCTGGGGTATCAAGGTCAACCGTGTGGAGCTGAAAAACATCCTCCCGCCCCGCGAAATTCAGGACGCCATGGAAAAGCAGATGAAGGCAGAACGTGAACGCCGTGAGAAGATCTTGCAGGCAGAGGGTGAAAAGAAGTCCGCAATCCTTGTGGCAGAGGGCGAAAAGGAATCCAAGATCCTCCGCGCACAGGCAGATAAGGAATCCCAGATTTTGCAGGCAGAAGCCGAAAAACAGGCAATGCTTCTCAAGGCAGAGGCAGCCCGTCAGCAGAAAATTCTGGAAGCACAGGGCGAAGCCGAAGCCATCCAGATGACCCAGCAGGCTCTCGCAGACAGTATCGAAAAACTCAACGCTGCTGCTCCGAATCAGCAGGTCATTCAGCTCAAATCGCTCGAAGCATTCGGCAAAGCCGCAGACGGCAAAGCCACCAAGATCATCATTCCGAGCGACATTCAGGGCATTGCAGGTCTGACAGGCGCACTGAAAGCCATCGCAACAGAGGAGAAAAACTAATTTATGATGTATAATGCAATCTGCCCCAAGTGCGGCAGCAGAGAAATTGTCCGTATCAACGGATATACCGATTCCTATGGTGCGGGAAACAACATCCGCACAGGTGCTTTTACGCATATCAATGTCAACCGCTACATCTGTTGTCAATGCGGATTCACCGAGGAATGGATCGACAAATCTGATTTGCAAAAACTTGTCAGAAGTAAAAAAGCCATGCACGTCAACAGTGTGCAGAAACAGCCCTACGGTTTTTATTGATCTTTTGCTTGACATTTTTTCATAAGCGTGCTATAATACTATCGAGCTTCGGCTCATATATACAAGGGGAGCTTGTGTGACAGGCTGAGAGATTGCGTATACGCAATGACCCGTAACCTGATTCGGATAATGCCGACGTAGGGAAATACGCACGTATCTACGTACCCAAACGCCTCGGAGCTGATTCATCCGAGGCGTTTTTGTTTGCATTGTCTGCTCGATTGCAGAAAGGATGAAACCCTATGAATCACGAAAAAACCACCCGCTTGGTCACCACTGCCGTACTGATCGCGCTGGCGACCGTCCTCAGCATGATTACCATTCTGAAACTGCCCCTTGGCGGCAGTATCACACCGCTCAGTATGCTGCCCATCTGCCTGATTTCCGTCAAATACGGCATCAAATGGGGCACATTTTCGGGTTTTCTGTACGCGCTTTTGCAGCTTGCACTCGATCTGGGCGCAGCAATGAGCTGGGGACTCACAGCTTTCAGTCTGACAGGATGCCTGATTTTCGACTATCTGCTTGCATTTACCGTACTTGGTCTTGCAGGGTTGCTCCGCCACAAAGGAATCCGCGGCGCGTGCATCGGAATTGTGCTGGCAATTGCAATGCGGTATGCCTGCCATGTGATATCGGGCGGAATTTTCCTCACGCAGTTCAAGGGTTTTGACAATGCGTGGCTGTGGTCGTTTTATTATAACGGTGCGTTCATGCTACCCGAATGCATCCTGACCACCATCGGCGCATACGCACTTTTGCGCATTCCTACCACGCAAAAACTGCTTGCGTAACTGGTTGTCGATAAAGTGGTATCTGCGATGCATCCATAATGGAGTGCCGCTCCAAACCTCGCCAAAGGGTATGGGAGAACCCTGCCAAGGGGTTCTCCCATACTTTTTTGACAGACTGAATCGGGCGACCTTTTGAGGTCGCCCGATTTGTATTCTTATGCTTTTTCATCAAGTGGTTCGCCAACCAGTACGCCAAGCATCATCCACAACAGCGGAGATACCGACAGCACCGAAATACCGACCATGGACGTCAGCGTGAAGCCCAACACCGCAAAAATCGCGGAGAGATATACCCAGCTTGCGGTCTGCTTGCGGCGTCTGATGCCGTAACGAATGCATACTGCCAGCAACGCCACATAAAGCAGCAGCGCAGGAATACCGCGCGATGCCGCAATATACAGGAAATCATTGTATGGACGGTCTACACCATTGCAATTGGATAACAATGCCATATTCTCACGAAGCTGCATATACCAGAAACAGTCAGGTCCCGTACCGACAATCGGATAGCGTTTGATGGTGCGCATGCCCTCACTCCAAGCATAGCGGATGACCGAGGAAGCGTCACCAATTTCAAAATCATGCTCCCGGAAAGAGGAATACGCACAAGCCGTGCTCAGACGGTAGAAACCGTCATCCCAGACAATACCGCCGTCATAGACCGCAAAACCATTTGCAACAGGAGCATCATTCCATGTCGTATATGCACCGTTGATGGAAGGCGAAAAATATACCCACACAGCAGATACACCAAGTGAAAGTACCATCGTCAGCAACAGCACAGCCGATTTTCCCTGCTTTTTCTTTCTGCCCGTGAGCAGCAGGATCACTGCCAGCAGCGCGGTAAAGCCTGCGCCAAGCACGCTTGCAATGGTCTGCGTTTTGAGCAGCAGCAGCCAGAATACGCCCGCACTGACTGTTGCATAGACCCGCTGTGCCTTTTTCTCTGCAAAAACAGCAGCAGGAATCGCCAGACAAAGCAGCATGGTCAGCAGCATTGCAAAAGTGATCGGGCTGTCCGTCAAACCACAGGGCAGAAACAGATTCTGCTTCAGCAGCGGATCCACAAACTTGTACGCACTGGGGAATTCAAAGAACGGGCAGCATTGCAGCAACCCCCACAAGCACTGGAACAATCCGAAGCCAAGCACCAGATTGATCGTGCGCATGATGTTTTCCTTGCGGCGCAGCATACTGCCGACCAGAAACAGGCAGCCGTAGATCAGCAGCGTGAACAAGCCTTCATCTCTGCCGTCCTGACCGAACAGCGAATCGCGGTAGCTGAACGAATTGAACAGAGAAATCACTGCCCATAAAAAGCCCGCGCCCAGCAAACCATACGGCAACAGATTTTTCTTCGGCAATTGCTGACGCATTCCGCCAATGAACGCTGCCACCACAACAATCACACCGACAATCGAAAAAATCGTTGCGATACTGCGCAGTGTGATAATGATCAGCGACAAAATCATTCCAAAGCCGCCCTCTTGAATCATGTCATTCAGATCCGTGGTGTAGGAATAGGACAACTGGAACACGATTTCCGATCCACCGACAATCATCATCAGCACGGCAAGCAGCTTGGAGCAGAACACACGAAACTTATCCAGATCCATGTTCAGGATAAAGTTGGATTTATCCGTTGTATGAAATAATGTTTTCGGCATAGCGCACAACCTTCCAATCATCTAAAACAATGCACATGATCCGAAAACCATGTGCATCTGTTTCTGTGTCTTATTTTGCGACCTCAACTGCTCTGCTTTCGCGGATGAGGTTGACCTTGATCTGACCGGGATATTCCATTTCATCCTCGATCTGTTTTGCGATATCGCGGGCAACCAGAACCATCTTCTCATCGTCGATGATCTCCGGCTTGACCATGACACGAACCTCACGACCCGCCTGGATCGCAAAGCACTTGTCAACGCCCTCGTAGGAGGTGCAGATTTCTTCCAGTTTCTGCAAACGCTTGATGTAGCTTTCGAGATTCTCGCTGCGGGCACCCGGACGTGCTGCGGAGATGGCATCTGCTGCCTGAACGATGCAGGCGATGACCGTCTTGGGCTCAACGTCATTGTGGTGTGCTTCAATCGCGTGGAGAATTTCCTGACTTTCGTGGTATCTGCGGCAGACATCCACACCGATCGCAACGTGAGAGCCTTCGATTTCAGCGGTCAGTGCCTTGCCGATATCGTGAAGCAGACCTGCGCGTCTTGCCACATTGGCATCTACGCCCAGTTCCGATGCCAGAATACCGGACAGTGTGGAAACCTCAATGCTGTGATTGAGCACGTTCTGACGGTAACTGGTACGGAATGTCAGTCTGCCGAGGAGCTTGGTCAATTCAGGATTCAAGCCGTGGACATTCGTTTCCAGAACGGCACGCTCGCCCTCCTGCTTGATGCGCTTTTCAACTTCGCGTCTTGCCTTATCGACCTTTTCCTCGATGCTTGCGGGATGGATACGGCCATCCACGATGAGCTTTTCGAGGGCGAGTCTTGCGACTTCGCGGCGGACAGGATCAAAGCACGAAAGGGTAATTGCTTCAGGCGTATCGTCAATGATCAGATCAACGCCGGTCATGGTTTCAATGGTACGAATGTTTCTGCCCTCACGACCAATGATACGACCCTTCATTTCGTCATTGGGCAGCGGAACAACCGAAACTGCAACCTCAGAAACCTGTTCTGCGGCGCATTTTGCGATTGCCAGCGAGATGTGGCTTCTTGCGATATCCTCGCAATTTGCCTTCACCTGCTGTTCATATGCGGAGATCTTCAGAGCCTTTTCATGGACAAGATCCGCATCGATCTGCTGGAGCAGAAAATCTCTTGCCTGATCGCGGCTGAACTCGGAGATGCGCTCAAGCATATCAATCTGACTTCTCTTGAGTTTTTCGAGTTCCTCCGTGCCTGCACGTTTGATTTCCTCTGCTTCTGCGAGCTTTTCCTCAGCAGCGTGGAGTTTGCCTTGTAAAGCCTCCTCCTTGCGCTCAAAATGCTCGGTTTTCTTATCGAGGTTTTCCTCTTTCTGCTGAATACGGCGTTCCTGACGGGACATATCCGCACGACGGTCCTTGATTTCCTTTTCTGCGTCACTGCGCATACGGAAAATCTCGTCCTTAGCCTCCACGAGGGCTGCTTTTTTACGATCGGACGCTTCTTTTTCGGCAGAAGTACGAATGCGTTGGGCTTCCTGCTCGGCACTGCCGATGACAGATTCTGCCTCACGCTTGCGCTGTTCAATACCCTCAGCAATACCTTCCCGCTTTGCCGCAGCAACCTTCTGGTTTGCCACAACAAAGCCGATTCCCGCACCTGCAAGCAATGCAACGAGAATCAGGACAATCGCCAACGGATTTGACAGCATCAACATGATGGTACACAAATCCATTTCCTCCTTCACAGTATCAAATTTCGTAATTTGTTTAGTATTGAAACATTTGATATTGCGGCAAGGAAACGTGCCGTTTGATGATTCCCTTTTAAATTTTCAAAAAAGGCTGTGCGCAGACTTCAGAGCCAATCGGACGCACTGCCGATATGTAAAGAGTGGCTGCGGGTTCGCTCCTGACAGCAGGAATCCGCATCTCACGCAAAAAAATTGGAAAAACGAATCAGAGAAACAGCCGTTTCCCGGACCACAAAGACCGAATTCCCGCACCACACAGTACCTGCGGAAATCCGAACAATGCAAAATACATAACTACAGTATACAATATTTTTGTTGGAAAGTCAAGTGTTAATTTCGTTTTTTATTTTATTTGCTACCGAAGCGACAAAAGCCATTCTGCGCTGCGGACACCTTTACGGAAGCTCCGGCGTACCCGAAAACGGCGGAATAAAGCTCTCCGATGCTGCCTCGCCCTCCTGAATCAGTGCATTCTGTATGCCGATCTGCTCCGCATACCGTAAAACCATGTCGTATTCCTCCGCTGTCACACGGCGGGAAAGCACAGGGTCATTCTTCACACGCGGCATCGGCGTATACTGATTCATGATACTGATGCCGATTCGTTCACCGTAGGTACTGTGCAGATAATAGAGAATCTCGCGTGATTCTTTCGTATGTGCCGGCAAAACAAGATGCCGTACCTGTACGCCCCTTGTCATCAGACCCGTCTGTGCATCAAATTGCGGGCTGCCCACCTGCATGACCATTTCCGCGAGCGCAGCCTTCGCAATTTCGGGATAATCCGCTGCACGGGAATACTGTTTTGCCGTTTCCCTGTGCAGATATTTGAAATCAGGCAGGTAGATATCCACCAGCCCCGTCAGCTGATGCAGCACTTCAGGAAGTTCGTAAGCACTGGAATTCCACACGATCGGAATGGTCAGACCCTGCTCTTTTACCGCTTTGAGAACGGGAATGAGCTGCTCCGTATAATGGGAAGGCGTCACCAGATTGATGTTGTGAACGCCGCGTTTTTGCAGTCGCAGCATGATTTCCGTCAGCATTTCCGCAGAAATCTCCGCACCGACGCCATCCGCTGCAATGTCCGCATTCTGACAGTACACGCACCGCAGATTGCAGCCGGAGAAAAATATCGTACCGGAACCGTTTTCGCCGCTGATGGCAGGCTCCTCCCAATAGTGCGGTGCGGCTCTTGCAATTCGAAAACCGTTTGTCTGTCCGCAAAAACCGACCGCCTGCGCTCGGTTCACCTGACATTTTCGCGGGCAAGCCGTACAAAATTCCGTCTGCATGGAAAGAATACTCCTTTCGTTTCCGTTTCTTCTGTCAGTATAGCACAGTGCAGCGCATTTGTCAAAAATCCGCAGCCGATTATTTCGTTTTTTATCGTCCGAATCCCTTGCGATTTTTCCGAAAATATGCTATAATATTCTTTAATCTACCGAAAGGAGCGATCGCTATGCATCCGATTGCACATTTCCGTACAATTACCAAACATCGTCATGTGGTCATGGTACACTGTTTCCGCGCAGGCATCCCGTTTCAGGGCTTGCTGCATGACCTTTCCAAATATACTCCCACCGAATTTATCCCGGGCGCACTGTACTATCAGGGTACCCGCAGCCCCAATGAGGCAGAACGCGAGAAAAAAGGCTTCTCTGAGGCGTGGATGCACCATAAGGGCAGAAATCGTCACCATTTTGAATACTGGACGGACTACAATCCCGAAACCCGTTTGATGGAACCGCAGCCCATGCCCACCCGCTATCTGATCGAAATGTTCTGCGACCGCGTTGCCGCAAGCAAGGTCTATCGCGGAAAAGACTACGTGGACAGCGACCCCCTCGCCTACTATGAGCGTGCCGCACATCTTCACCGTATGCACGATACCACTGCCAGAAAACTTCATTTTCTGCTGAAAATGCTCGCGGATGAGGGCGAGGAAAAAACTTTTGAATTCATCCGCCACATGAAAAAATAAAAAGGATTGTTGCGTAAATGCACAGTTTTCAAATTGGTGAAAACGATGCGGGACAGCGTGCGGATAAATTCCTGCGCAAAGCCTGCCCCAAGCTGCCGTCTTCCCTGCTCTATAAAACATTCCGCAAAAAGGACGTAAAATGTGACGGAAAGCGCATTCCGCCCGAAACGATTTTACAGGCAGGCAACGTCTTGCAGGTGTATCTGCCTGAAGACTGCTTCGAGGGAAAAACGGTCGCGCAGCCAAACGGTTTGCAATTGCCGCCGCCTGATGTATTCTACGAAGATACGCACATTGCACTGCTGCGGAAGCCGACAGGGCTGCCTGTCCATGCGGACGACCGCGGCACACAAGATACGCTGATTGCGCGTTTCCTGCAATATCTGATACAAAACGGTACGTATCATCCCGAACAGGAGCAGAGTTTTACGCCTGCCCTCTGCAACCGTCTTGACCGCAACACGGAGGGGTTTGTCCTTGCGGCAAAAACCGCCGAGGCACTGCGCTGCCTGAATGAGAAAATTCGGCTTGGTGAGGTACAGAAACAATATCTTTGCGTGGTGATCGGCGCACCGCCCAAACAGGCAGATATTGTCACCGCGTACCACAAAAAAATCTCTGATAACCAAGTTGTCCTCTCAGAACTGCCGCAGGACGGTTTTCGCGAGATTCGCACGGGCTACGAGATGGTTGCGCGGAAAAACGGACTTTCTCTCGTGCGCGTCACGCTTTATACGGGTCGCACTCATCAGATTCGCGCCCAGATGGCGGCACTCGGATGCCCCATTCTCGGCGATAACCGCTACGGCAATGCAAAAATCAACGCCGCGCATGGTCTGCGGCATCAACTGCTCTGTGCCTGCAAACTGCGGCTGAATTTCTCGGATACCCCATGCTGTCTTTCTGACCTTGCAGGCACCGAATGGGAGTTTCTTCCCGATTTTGCAAAGAATTTCTGACACCCGAAAGGATGTGAACGGTTTGGATAATTCGATTCATCAGGGACATCGGCAGCGCGTCCGTGAGCGATTTCTGCAAACAGGACTCAGCGGCTTTCAGGAACATCAGATTCTCGAATTTCTGCTGTTTTACGCCATTCCCCGCGCCGACACCAATCCGCTCGCACACCGTCTGCTGCGCCGCTTCGGCAGCCTCAATGAGGTACTTGCCGCAAGCATTCCCGCACTTCGCTCTGTGGAGGGCATGACCGAAAACGCTGCCATCTATCTTCGGCTGATTGCCTCCGTATATGCCGCATCACCTGACAAAACCTACGCGCAGGTGCCGATGAACAATCCGGCATCCATTTGCGCGTATTTTCAGCGAATCTATGCCTACGAAAATCGTGAGGTGCTGCGTCTTGCCTGTCTGGATGAACAGTTTTTCCTGCGCAACTGCCATATTCTGGAGGTCGGCACAACACGTTCCGTCACCGTGTCCATCCGCAAGATCGTGGAACACGCCATTTTTGATAACAGCAGCATCCTGATTCTCGCGCACAATCACCCGAACAGCACGGCACAGGTTTCCCGTGAGGACATTTCCTCGACCGAACAGATCATGGGCTACCTGAAAACGCTGTCCATCGAACTTTTTGACCACATCATTGTCGGACAGGATAACGTCATCTCCATGCGGGATACGGGCTGTCTGCTCTGACTTCGCTTTCCATACGAAAAGAGGCATTTGATTGGAACAACGCAATTTTAAACTGCACGCGCCCTTTCCGCCCGCCGGCGACCAGCCCAAAGCCATCGCGGAACTTGTGAAAGGCTTCGAATCGGGCAAAAAAGAGCAGATTCTGCTCGGCGTAACGGGCTCGGGCAAAACCTATACCATGGCAAATGTCATTGCCGCACGCAACAAGCCTACGCTGATCCTCGCACACAACAAGATTCTCGCAGCGCAGCTCTGCTCCGAATTCAAGGAATTTTTCCCCGAAAATGCCGTGGAATACTTTGTTTCTTACTACGACTACTACCAGCCGGAAGCCTATATTCCCAGCACCGACAGCTATATCGAAAAGGATTCTTCCATCAACAACGACATCGACCGCCTGCGACATTCCGCAACCATGGCTCTCGCAGAACGCTCCGATGTCATTATTGTATCTTCGGTATCCTGTATCTATTCGCTCGGCGCACCCGAGGAATACCGCAGAATGACCGTTTCTCTGCGCCCAAATATGGAGATTTCCCGCGAAGAACTCATGGAACGGCTGATCGCTATCCAGTATCAGCGCAATGACATCGCTTTGGAGCGCGGTAATTTCCGTGTACACGGCGATGTAGTCGATATCTGCCCTGTCAACACCAACGAAAACGCCATCCGTGTTGAATTTTTCGGAGATGAAATTGACCGCATCACCGAAATCGAGATTCTCTCAGGCGAGATCAAGGCAACCTTGCAGCACGCCATGATCTTCCCCGCAAGCCACTATGTCGTATCCGGGGACAAGTTAGAGGATGCCATTGCGGAATTGCAGCAGGAGCTTGCAGAACGCGTCGCTTTCTTTGAGGGGAACAACCAGTTTATCGAGGCGCAGCGCATTGCACAGCGCACCAATTATGACATCGAAATGCTGCGTGAGATCGGAATGTGCAGCGGCATCGAAAACTACTCGCGTGTCCTTGCAAGACGCGCCCCGGGCTCGCGCCCCTATACCCTGCTCGACCACTTTCCCGAGGATTTCCTGCTGATTGTTGACGAATCCCATGTGACGCTGCCGCAGGTCGGCGGAATGTTTGCCGGCGACCATGCCCGCAAGCAGACACTTGTGGATTACGGTTTCCGCCTGCCAAGCGCATTTGATAACCGACCGCTGAATTACAGCGAATTTACGAATAAAATTCACGAGGCGATGTATGTCAGCGCAACCCCCGGCAAGCTCGAAGCGGAACGCGCCTCACAAACCGTGGAGCAGGTCATCCGCCCGACAGGTCTGGTCGATCCCGAGATCATCGTCAAGCCCGTCGAGGGTCAGATCGAAGATCTGCTCTCCGAGATCAACAAGCGCACAGAGAAAAACGAGCGTGTCCTTATCACGACGCTCACCAAGCGCATGGCAGAGGATCTGACCGCATTTTTACGCAGTATGCAGGTGCGCGTGCGCTATATGCACCACGACATTGACACCATTGAGCGCATGGAGATCATCCGTGACCTGCGGCTTGGCGAATTCGATGTTCTCGTCGGCATCAACCTGCTGCGCGAGGGTCTGGATCTGCCTGAAGTATCGCTCGTTGCCATTCTCGATGCCGACAAAGAAGGCTTCCTGCGCTCGGAAACCTCGCTGATACAAACAATCGGACGTGCCGCACGTAATGCGGAGGGTGTTGTCATCCTCTACGCAGACTGCGTCACGGGCAGTATGGAACGCGCCATCCGTGAAACCGAACGCCGCCGCGCCATCCAGACCGCCTACAACGAGGAACACGGCATCATTCCGCAAACCATCATCAAAGATGTGCGTGACGTCATCGAAATTGCAAGCCGCGACACCACGGAGCAGGCATCCGCAAAGAAGCTGACACGCCCTGAGCGTGAAGCTCTGATTCGTGACCTCACCGCACAGATGAAAGAAGCCGCCAAACTGCTCGAATTTGAACACGCTGCGTATTTGCGTGATAAAATCAAGCAACTGCGCGGAAAATAATCATGCAAGCAAAGGAGCATACCATGGAGCCCATTGCATATATGAAAAACGATTTCTCCAGTAAATTCGGCATTCCGCGGCAAAGCGGTCTGATTCCCGAACTGAAAGGCCAAATTGTTTTTCTGCCTGCGTACAGCCGCCCTGAAGCCGTCCGCGGACTCGAAGATTTTTCGCATATCTGGCTGCTCTGGGAGTTTTCAGAGGCGAAAAAGCCGGACGGAAAAGGCTGGTCCGCTACGGTGCGCCCCCCGCGTCTCGGCGGAAACAAGCGTGTCGGCGTTTTCGCGACCCGTTCACCATTCCGCCCGAATTCCATCGGGCTTTCCTGCGTCAAACTAGACGGCATCCGCATTGAGGATACACAGGTGATACTGGATGTATCGGGTGTTGATTTGCTCGATGGTACGCCGATTTACGACATCAAACCATACATCCCGTTCACTGACTGTCATCCCGATGCCTCCGAAGGCTATACCGCGCAGACCCGCACGCATCTGCTGGAGGTTTCCGACCCTGACGGGCTGCTGGAGATTCTCCCCACAGAACAGCGCGCCGCCGCATTTGCGGTTCTGGAGCAAGACCCACGCCCCGGATACAGCGACGATAAAGAACGTATCTACGGCGTATTATATGCAGGATGCGACATCCGTTTCCGCGTGGACGGTACGCGGCTGACCGTTGTGGAAGTTCAGCCGCCCCAAACTTGACATTCCCGCGAAAGTTTGCTATACTATATAGAATCCTACGGAAAGGCGGTGCGGCATGATCAAACTCTACGAATCGGGCGAGAATTACCTCGAAGCGATTTTGATCCTCGGCAAGCAGGGCGAAGCGGTGCGCTCTATTGATATTGCGCATCTGATGCAGGTTTCCAAGCCGAGCGTCAGCCGCGCAGTCGGCATTTTACGCGACGGCGGCTTCATTCTGGTTGACGCAGAGGGATTCATTTCTCTCACCGAAACAGGCTTGGAGGTCGCTGAACGCATCTACGAGCGGCACCGTGTTCTGACCGACTGGCTGGTCGATCTGGGCGTGCCCGAGGAAATCGCCTCGGAGGATGCCTGCAAACTGGAACACGATATCAGTGCCGTATCGTTTGAAGCACTGAAAAATCACCTGCGCGAATCGCATCCGAGCGTGCAGACACCTGAAACATAAAGGAGCATTTCTCCATGAAAAAACAATATCTCGAAATCGGAAAAATCGTCAGCATCCACGGTCTGAATGGCGTATGCAAAGTCCAGCCGTGGTGCGATGACCCCGCATTTCTCTGCGAATTTGACACGCTCTATCGCGGAAAACTGCACGCCCCGATGCACCTCACCGATGCCCGCGTCCAGAAAAATATGGTTCTGGCAAAATTTGAGGGCGTCGATACCCCCGAACAGGCAGAGGCTCTCCGCGGCACGGTGCTGTATATGAACCGCGATGATGTCGAGCTAGATGAAGACAGCTATTTTATACAAGATTTAATCGGGCTTGCGGTCGTGGACGCCGATGACGGACACGAATACGGCAAACTGGCAGATGTTCTCCAGACAGGCGCAAATGACGTATACACGGTGAAAACAGAAAGCGGCAAAGAATTGCTCGTTCCCGTGATCCCCGACGTCGTACTGAATGTGGATCCGGAAGCAGAGAAAATTACCATCCGTCCGCTGAAAGGGCTGTTTGACGATGCAGATTGAAATTGCTACCCTGTTCCCCGAAATGTGCGAATCTGTGCTATCTACCAGCATCATCGGCAGAGCGCGTGCCAAAGGCGCACTCACCGTCAACTGCCACCAGATTCGTGATTACACCACCGATAAGCACAATCGCGTGGACGATTCACCGTTTGGCGGCGGTATGGGCATGGTCATGCAGGCGCAGCCTGTCTACGACTGCTGGAAAGCCGTATGCGCACAATCCGAATTACCCACGCATACCATATATCTCTCCCCGAAAGGCAAAACGCTCACGCAAAGCCGCGTGCGGGAATTGGCACTGATGCCGCGGCTGTTTCTGCTCTGCGGACACTACGAGGGCATTGACCAGCGCGTACTGGACAAAATCGTGGATGAGGAAATTTCCATCGGCGATTACGTGGTGACGGGCGGCGAATTGCCCGCGCTGATTCTGACGGACGCCGTAGCGAGAATGTGCGAAAATGTCCTGCCCTCGCCCGATGCCTACACCGAGGAGAGCCATTTTTCCGGGCTGCTCGAATATCCGCAGTTCACCCGCCCCGAGGTCTGGGAGGGCGAAGCGGTACCGCCTGTCCTGCTGTCAGGACATCATAAGAATATTGCGGCATGGCGTGCGCAGGAAAGCGAACGCATCACCCGTGAAAGACGCCCTGACCTTTGGGCAATATGGTCAAAACAGCCTGAATCGACATGAAATCTGTTAGGTTGAACAAAATACAATGTTGAAAACTAGGGGCTATCCACAATGGTTTTCAACAATTTCAACAGTTTCGATTCGTGAAGTTGCCCAAACAGACCGTTGCAATATTCTCCCGAATTTAGCATTCCGCAGAAATTTTCCCGAAAAATCTCTTTTTGTGGATATATCACGTTGACTATGTGCACATTTCTCTGTATAATGATGTCATAAGCCTTGCGGGATTGGTGGGTTGTCCTGCCTGTTTGTATAGAGGTTACATCACAAAAGCAAGCAGGCCATTACATTCTGAAATGATGTATCGCGCCAAACCACTCATTCCCATACGACGGGATGCAGGGCATTGTCACTTTCTTATGTCAGAAATCATAAAGGAGAGAAAATTTATGTGTATCAAAGATGTCATGGTTCAGAATCAGGTGGGTCTGCACGCACGTCCTGCAACCTTCTTCATTCAGAAAGCAAATGAGTTCCGCTCTGCAATCTGGATCGAGAAAGAGGAGCGCCGTGTCAATGCAAAGAGCCTGCTCGGTATCCTTTCCCTCGGCATTGTCGGCGGTACCGCAATCCGCATCATTGCAGACGGCACCGACGAGGAACAGGCTGTCGCTTCTCTGGTTGAGCTTGTAGACAGCGGTTTCAGCGATGAGAGCCGCTAAGTTCCAATTTGATATGATGTAATGAAAAGGGGCGTTTCTGCACGAAACGTCCCTTTTTCTTCAGCTTTCCAGTTGTGATACCGTCTGCGCAAACATATTCTCTGCCAGAATTCCGTATCCGCGGGTCGGGTCTTTCAGAAAAACATGCGTCACCGCACCGATCAGTTTGCCGTCCTGCACAATCGGACTGCCGCTCATACCCTGTACAATGCCGCCGCTTTGCTCCAACAGTTTCTCATCCGTGACACGCACCACAAGATTATGTGTCCCGGCACCGCCGCCGTGCAGTTCCTCAATTTTCACTTTGTAGGCACGCGGAATATCCCCGTGCATCGTGGTATACAGTTCTGCATCGCCCAGCCGCACATCCTGCTGAAAGCCCAATGGCACCAGCAAAGATGCCGTCTGCGGCAACGCATCCAGAATACCGAATACGCCGCTTGTATTATTCGAAAGCAGCGTACCAATCGGCTTTTCTGTGTCAAAATGACCATGCAGCTCCCCTGCACGCCCTGCGCTGCCCGCCAACACCTCGGATACCGCTGCACGCAGCACATCTCCTGAGGCAAGCGGAATCTGTTCGCCCGTATCAGGGTCACAGACTGCATGACCAAGCCCCGCAAACCTTACCGTGCCGTTTTCTGCGGGCAGATAATAGGTCACTGTGCCGATGCCTGCGGTACTGTCACGCACCCACATTCCTGTCTGATAACAACTGTGCAGACTCGAATAGGACGGCTGCACCGATACCGTTTGACGGATACCATCACGCAAAAATGTCACGGAAACCGCATCGCCGCCCGACAACTGTACCGCACGCTGCAAATCGGGATTGCCCGTGACAGGCTTGCCGTTGACTGCCTGAATCACATCCCCGACCGCAATGCCTGCCTCTTTTGCAGGACAGCATACCCCGCCAAGCCCTGTCACATCGCTGAGAGATACCACCATGACACCCGCCATCGTCATCCGTATGCCAAACGGCTCTCCGCCTACATAAACCTGCGTTGGCTCTACGGGCGTCAGCGCAACCGTTTTGACGGGTATCACCCCAAACAGCCGCACCTGTGCCTGCCGAATCTGTGGCACCGTCTGCGCATCGACATTCACCGTGACAGGCAATGCCGTTGCAATACTCAGCGGCTTGTCCGTTTCCAGATAATAGTGGTCAGGGAGCGTTCCTGCATAATATCCCGCCGCACCAATGCTCAACATCAGCGCACCGAGAATGCCTGCGGCAAATTGCAAAAATCGCTTTTTGATTTTTCGCATATTCCATCTTCTCCTTTGCGGCGATTTGTGATACCGCACAGAATTAGCATGGACGTTTTTTCACGCGATAATCAGTCAAGTGATGCCAGAATCAGCGGCGAATTTCGGAAAGATGCGTATTTACAAAGAATCAATACGTTTCCTTCCGAAATCTGCCGAGGAAATACCCGATATTTTCCAAAATTGCAGGTTTGACCGCATCACACGCCGACAGCTTTCTCATATTCCCGACAGACTTCGGCGGATAATGACAAAATCCGCGCTGCAAATCATGTCAAATCATCGTGTAATCGTATATTTTAATGTATTCGTGCAAAGCAGTCATCCCTCGACAAAATCAGTGTTTCTTTCCTCTTTTTCGCTCTTGCAATCTCCATGCTGACCATGCTAAAATAGAGATACAATGCAAAAGGAGGTAAAACCATGCAAAAGCAAGTCAAAGTTTTGATCGGAGATGATACCGCAGAATATGGCGTTTCCTGCGCCAGCGTTCTGCGCTCTCAGGGAATGTACGCCTACACCCGCCCCAAGAACGGCAACACCGTTCTGGAATCCATCCGAAAGGACACACCCGATGTCGTTGTCATTGACGCAGTACTGCCCCATATGGATGCCATCGAGCTGATGAAAAAAGCCAACACAGGCAGCGGAAAACGTCCCGCATTTATCGTTACCTCGTCCTACGACAACAGTTTCGTCGAGCAGCAGGTAATGCAAAGCGGTGCAGCCTATTTCATGCTCAAACCTTTCGATCTGGAGGTACTTGGCGAGCGCATCGCCCTGCTGACCAACAAGCAGCCACTCAGCAACTTTACGAGCCGTACCAATCAGGATCTGGCAGTCACCGTCACGGACATCATCCATCAGCTTGGCGTTCCCGCGCATATCAAAGGCTACCACTATCTTCGGGCGGCAATCGTCAGCGCGTATCACGACCCTGAATTACTCGAAAGCGTCACCAAACAGCTTTATCCCAAGGTCGCAGACCAATTTGAAACCACTCCCTCGCGTGTCGAGCGAGCCATTCGCCACGCCATTGAAATCGCGTGGGACAGAGGAAATCTGGACACGCTCAACGCCTTTTTCGGATACACCGTCAACACCTGCAAGGGCAAGCCGACAAACTCCGAATTTATCGCGCTGATTACCGACAAACTACGTCTGCAAAATCGTGAAGCAAGCTGATATTCCACGTATCAGCTGAAATAAAAGGAGGATTATCACTATGGCATTCAAAAAAATCGACCTCTCCGAATGGAACGGCAATCCATTCAACGCAATCGGAAAAGACTGGTTTCTGCTGACAGCAGGCACGCAGGAAACAGGCTTCAACTTTATGACCGCTTCGTGGGGACAGATGGGTATTCTCTGGAATCAGCCTTCCGTCACCTGCTATGTCAGAAAATCACGTTATACCTACGATTTTATGGAAAAGCAGGAC
This sequence comes from Oscillospiraceae bacterium, assembly GCA_045600205.1. Lineage (GTDB taxonomy): Bacteria > Bacillota > Clostridia > Oscillospirales > Ruminococcaceae > Firm-04. The sequence continues at coordinate 25,323 of JAZRXM010000038.1, forward strand.
ACCTTTACACTGGCATTCTTCCCCGAATCCAACCGTGACGCCCTGAAATTCTGCGGTGCCAATTCGGGTCGCGACTTCGACAAGGTCAAGGAAACAGGTCTGCATCCCGTCACGCTGGAGGGCGGTGTCGGATTTGAGGAAGCAAAATTGGTGCTGATTTGCAGAAAACAATTTGCCGCAGATATGGATATGAACGCAATCCCACAGAATATCGCAGACAAATTCTATCACGGAGATGCCGCTCACAAAATGTACATCGGCGAAATTCTTGCCGCGTTTGTTCAGACATAAACCAAACGCAAAAAAGCCTGTGAAGTCGTAAAAATACGCTTCACAGGCTTTTGTTATATACGTTTTTCTCAGATTTCGTTCAGAACACTGGGATCAACATCATGTTCGCCGTCCACCTCAGCAGCAACTTCTTCCTCGGTCGGAACATACTCACCCAACGCCTCGGCAGCAGCAGCCAGCGATGCCAGATCCTCCGCTTTTTCCAGTCGGATCGGCGGCAGAAGCAGATCATCATCGGGGTCGGGCAGCAACGCATCCGTCGGAAGCGGCGTGGTCGGAATCGGCATCGGAGAGGGTGCCGTAACGCGCGGCGGTTTCACCGGCTTGTCCTCTTTTTTGGCAGCAGGAGCAGACTTCGGAGCAGCAGGTTTCTCAGTCTTTGCCACAGATTTCGGTGCAGGAGCAGACGTTCCTGCCTCAGCTTTCGCGGCAGCCTTGGACTTTGCTACGGATTTTGCTTCAGCTTCGAGGTTTTTCTTTGCAGCAGACTCGGCTTTTGCCTTTTCCTTTTCGGCAGCCTTTAACGCAGCCGCCTTCTCTTTTTCGGCAGCCTTTTGAGCAGCTGCTTTTTCCGCCTCGGCTTTTTCCACCTTTGCGAGGGCTTCCATCGCAGCCGCAGCTTTTTCGGCAGCTTCTTTCGCTGCTCGTTCCGCTGCTTCGCGTTCTTCTTGTTCAGCTTTTGCCTTGGCCTTTTGTTTTGCAAGCATTTCCTCGAAATTCTTTTCTTCGTAATCACCCTCAAGCCAACCGACAGTCTTCATCTGCTTCTCGGGGATTCGTTTCAGCGGAGAGTAAGTAAATTTCGGGCAGTGATATTCTGCATCCACCAAGCCCTTTTTCGCGCAGAGAACCTTATTTCCGTCACTTGCGCGTTTACCGAATTCGCAATATTCACATCTGGGCGCAATTGCCTTGCCAAAATATTTGCCGCCTTTTGAAAATACATCAAAAAGTCCCATATGTATCACCTCGTATATTGAGTTTTCTTCATTATAACACAAAATATTTGATTTGTCTAGTCTTTTTTTAGAAGAAGTGGAAATCCGATGAAAAAAATCAGCAGTCCGGGCAGTACCGAACCCGTTTCCGATACCTTTGTATAAGGCGAAAACACAGATACTGCTTGTGTTTTCAGCATCAGCGGGAGCAAAATCCGTGCAAATCCTGCCGATAAAATTCCCGCAAAAATCCGACACAGAAACATTTTCCCCATGTATAAACCGTCCGTACCGAGTGCCGCGCATTGCAGCAGAACACAAATGCCACCAAAAGTCAATAGAAACGAAGAAATCGGAATCGCAACATCCGCAGCGAGCCCGCACTGACAAAATGCAGGCAATTGCGTAACATCCAAGAAAGCAGCGAGAAATCCGCGGACTGACAGTTCAGAAAAACCACATATCGACATAATTTTTCCGCACAGCATCAAAATGCTGAAACGTTCAAGCAGCCAAGTCACCACGCCAAACATCAATACAATCCCACAGATGCCCCATAGTCCGCGCATCGTTTCTGCAATGCTTTCCGTAAGCACTTTTGGCACAGATTCGCACGTTGTTACGTCTTTTTCGTTATATGCCAATGGATACTTCGGCGAAATCATGGTTGAAAGACACAGATTTGCGGCGATGGTACAAAACATCAGCAGCCACCCGATTTTTGCACTGCCAAACACCTGCGTACCGACCAATCCGACTGCAAACGCAGGTCCGCTGCCGTAGCAAACCGCACTCAAACGCCGCGCATCTGCGTCAGAAATGCCTCCATTCTCCGACAATTGACGCAAAAGCACCGTCCCAACAGGATATCCTGCAAGCTGTGACAATACAAATATGCCCTTCAAAGTGACATTTTTGCCAAATGTACGGACAGGCAGCATCCTTCCCAAATATGTTGCCGCACCGCTTTTCACAAGGATGTTCGCAACAACCATACAAGCAAAGAGGGACGGTACCAGTGTATGCAGACATAGTATGACACGATTACGCAGTAAAACTGTTATTTCCACGCCGTTTCCTGCCAGAATCAACAGCAAACTGATGAGTCCGAGTGTCCTCGCAATCTCAAAAAAACGTTTCCATCTTTTCAAATATCTCACGCTCCTTTCTGGGAATCTTATGCAAAACCTGCATAGAATCAGAACTTTTCCCATACACTTTTCTGAGGTGACACGCATGAGATTTTTTGAGGATTCCATTGAACTTTCAGGCAACACCGATGTCTACTTTGATAAGTGCAGAAGATTACTGGAGTGCAGTGAGATGCTCGTACAACTTCAGACGGACGCACACCGCGTTGCCGTTTGGGGCAAGGATCTGACCGCCTCCGATTACAGTCAGCATGGGCTGCACGTTCACGGGGAAATTTCCGTACTGGAATTTGACGGTGGACTGTAAACACAGGAGGCACGCATGATAGGGAAAATTCGGTTCTCTGCTCAAGGAGAACGGCTCGCTGCTTTTCGTGAGGAGTTGCGGCAGGCACATCTTCATTGCAAATTTCAGCAGATTCGCGGCGGAATTTTTTATGCATCCGCGCAGGCATACGACTGGTATGGTATTGCAAAAATCGCACAGAAACATGATATTCAACTTGATACGTTAGAATGTCGCGGGCTGTATTTTCGTCTAAAGCCATACCGTTTGCGCATCGGAATCGTAGTCGGTCTGCTTTGCGGTGCATTGATTTGCTACCGGTGTAACGCATTTGTACGTACAATTGAAATTTGCGGCAATACAAATATCACAGAAGAAACTGTTTTTCGTGCCCTTTCCAATCTCGGCGTTGGCTATGGCACCGCCTTCCGTGACATGGATTTTGCCAACATTGAGCGAATGCTTTGTGCGGAGATACGTGATATCCAATGGGTCGCGCTGCGGCATACGGGCGGGCGGCTTGTGATTGATCTGCGTGAGGAGGTCAAGCCACCGCAAATGCTGCACGAGCGTATCCCATGCAACTATGTTTCCAACGTATCTGCGCAGATTACATCCATCCGTGTGCTCGGCGGATACGCTGCTGTCCGAACAGGTGACCATGTAAAAGCAGGAGATGTGTTGATTTCAGGCGTAGAGGAGGACATCAACGGCGTCACACGATACACGCACGCGACCGGCGAGGTCATCGGTATATACCCCTATGACATCGAGTTTTTTCAGCCATTCTGCGAGGAAATCACGGTGCATGGCGAGCCGGTGTCCCAACCGTTTCTGAGTGTATTCGGCAAACGTATACCGCTGCGCATCGGGTTTACGCCACCTGATGAACCGTTTTCCTACACCGAACAAGTACAACCGCTGATGTTATTCGGGCGGCGTACACCATTTGCACAAATCGACGGCATCTACACCCCTCTTGTGTCTACGATCGCCGCCTACTCACCCGAAGAAGCGGATGCCTTGCTCGAAGAAAAAATGCTCCGTTGGGAGCAGAATTTACACCGCAATGACCGAATTGTAGAGCGGAAAATTGTTCGTTGCGAAACGGATTTGGGCATATTGCTAAAAATCAATTACATTTTTGAGGGAGTTGTCGGAAAAGAAAGTGAAATTTTTGTAAAACTATCCTAAAACTATTCCATTTTCAATTTTTCTATGATATAATAGAAACAGAAAATGGAGGCATTCTACCCTCTTGATGATCCTGCTTTCATTTTTCGTGTTCTCAATCGGAAAGGAGCATTGTTTTCAGCCTGAAAACAAATACAAAAGCATGGCAGAAAAAGTATGGAACGGCGCAGATTCCGAACTGATAGCCGCCGTATTCGGCAGCTATGACGCCAACGTGAATCTGATTCAAAAACAATTTCATGTCGTGATCGTCAACCGCGGAACAGGTATCAAAATCACGGGTGCCGAAGCAGATATCCTCAAAGCGGAACAGGCGATCGAAGCCCTCTGTCAGACCGCACGCCGCGGCGATGCGCTCTCCGACCAGACTGTGCGCTATGTCGTCAACATGGTGGCAGAAAACTCTGCGGACGATTTAAAACAGATCACCGCAGATGCCGTCAGCTATACGGTGTCAGGTAAAGCTGTCCGCCCGCGTACCGTCGGTCAGAAACAGTATTTCGACGCAATGAAGTCCAACACGATCGTGCTGGGCATTGGTCCCGCAGGTACCGGTAAGACCTACCTCGCCGTTGCAATGGCGGTCAAAGCACTCAAAGCGCACGATATCGACCGCATTATCCTCACGCGTCCCGCCGTGGAAGCCGGCGAAAATCTCGGATTTTTACCGGGCGATTTGCAGGATAAGGTTGACCCCTATCTGCGTCCGCTTTACGATGCACTCTTTGAGATGCTCGGCGCGGAAACCGTAGAGCGCGACTTGGAACGCAATGTCATTGAGATCGCACCGCTTGCCTATATGCGCGGTCGTACCCTTGACAATGCATTCATTATCCTCGATGAAGCGCAGAATACCACCTCTGAGCAGATCAAAATGTTTCTCACCCGTCTGGGCGAGGGCAGCAAAATGGTCATCACGGGCGATATCACCCAGATCGACCTGCCTGACCCCAAGCGTTCCGGTCTGATCGAAGCAATGAAAGTGCTCGCAGGTGTCGATGATATTTACATCCATAAATTTACCGAAAAGGATGTCGTCCGCCACCGTCTGGTGCAGGATATTATTACCGCTTATGCTTCCTATGAACATAAAGTAAACCATAATACAGAAAGGAAAAGAAAAAATGGCTAAATTGAAGGTTTATATTAAGGATGATCAGCATCAGGTGAAGATCCCTGTCGGTGTGCGTCTGCTGATCCGCCGCTGCTGTCAGGCAGTCCTGACCACCGAAAACTTCGGTCACGATGCGGAGGTCAGTGTTTCATTTGTTGATAATAAGGAGATCCGCAAGCTCAACAATATATACCGCCAGAAAGACTCGGAAACAGACGTATTGTCTTTCCCGCTCTCTGAAGGCGACCGCCTCGAAACCAATCCCGAAACCGGATTTGTTGTTCTTGGCGATATCGTTATTTCCATGGAAATGGCAGTCAAGCAGGCTAAAATGTATGGTCATGTTCTGGAGCGCGAGATCGCATTCCTGACCGTTCACTCCATGCTGCATCTGCTCGGCTATGACCATGAAACTTCGCCCCTTGATCAGCGTAAAATGCGTGAAAAGGAAGAATTCGTACTGGAAAAGCTCGGATTTGCAAGAGATACCAGCTACATCACCCCTGAGGAGCAGGCTTGATTCATGGCAAGTAATCTCGAATTCAATCAGGCTAAGGATGCAAAAATTCTCTTTGCCGCCATCGCAGGACATACCAACGCCGGTAAATCCTCGCTGCTGAATGCGGTCATCGGAGAAAAAATCGCATCCGTCAGCCCCAAGCCCCAGACAACACGTACCCGTATCACAGGCATCCGCAACATCGGCAACACCCAACTGGTGTTTACCGATACCCCCGGTTTGCATCGCTCCCAGACCAAACTCGGTGAGCATATGCTGCAAGCCGCCAAGGAAGCCGTTTCCGACATCGACTGCGTCATTTTTATGGCAGACTGCACAAAGCCCATCGGCGAGCAGGAATGCACGATGCTGGACAACCTTACCGCACAGGGTACGCCCGTCCTGTTTCTCTATAACAAAATCGACTTGCTTTCGGATAAAACGAAGCTGGCTCCGCTGCTGCAATCCGCACAGGAGCGTTGGCATCCGCACGCATTGATCCCGATTTCCGTCACACAGAATGACGGCGTGCAGGACGTCATTGACGAACTGATGCAGCTTGCACAGCCCGGTCCGCACTACTTCCCCGAGGATATGCTCACCGACCAGCCTGAGCGCGTACTGGCTGCGGAAATCGTCCGCGAGCAGCTGTTGCGGATGCTCAATGACGAAGTCCCGCACGGCGTTGCGGTCGTCACGGAGCAATTCCATGAGCGCGATGACAAGGATATCCTGAACGTATCTGTCACGATCTACTGCGAGCGGGAATCCCACAAGCGCATCATCATCGGCAAAAACGGTGCCATGATCAAGAAGATCGGTGCCGCTGCCCGCAAAGATCTGGAAGATTTCTTCCGCATTCAGGTCAACCTCCAGACTTGGGTCAAGGTCAAGGAGGACTGGCGCAACCGCGAAGGTCTGATTGCAAGCTTCGGTCTGTTCGAAAAGCAATAATTTTCCATGGCAATCCGCCGCAAAACATCATATCCTATCCGTAAGGAAAGGATGTGATGCGTTTTGGAGCCCACGCAAACAGACGCGATGCAGTACTGGGAACAGTTCTGCGAAACGGGAAAAGTTGCGGATTACCTGCAATATCTTCAAAAATCACGTTGATTCTTGAAAAGGAGCGTTTTCCATGCCTGCCATGATTACCGTCAAAGGCGTTGTCCTGCGCGAAACTGCATACGGCGAGCATGATAAACTGTTCGACCTGTTCACGGAAAACGGCATCTATACCGTCCGTGCCAGAGGTGTCCGTAAGCAGGGCAGCAAATACGCAGCCGTGACGCAGGTTTTCTCCTACGGTGAGTTTTGCCTGCGGCAAAGCGGAGAACGGTATTTTCTCGATAGTGCCGTACCCGTCAATTTGTTTTTCGGTCTGCGCGGCGATCTGGAAGCCCTTGCGCTTGCTGCCTATTTTGCCGAACTGCTTCGCAATACCGCTACTCAACAGCCACAGCCGCAGATTCTGCGGCTGTTCTTGCATTGCCTGCATTATCTCTGCGAGCATACTCGCCCGCCCTTGCAGGTCAAAGCGATTTTTGAACTGCGGCTTGCCACAGAGCTCGGACACGCGCCCAATTTGCTCTGCTGCAATCTCTGCGGAGAATTTTTGCCGCAGCAGCTTTATTTTCGGGTGTCCTCGGGCGATTTCGTCTGCAAGGACTGCCGTATTTCCGATGCCGAGGGCGGAATTGCAGCATCCGCCGCAGTCCTGCAAGCGGCACGGCACATTGTTTTCTCCGATTTTGAACGTGTTTTTCTGTTTCGATTGGGAGAACACGCCCTCGAAACGCTGCAAATCTATACCGAGCGCAACCTGCTGACCGCGCTCAATCTGCATACACCGCGCACTTTGCTGTTCTATCGCACCCTCACCGATGCAGAACCGCCCTCTGCGCCGCAAAATGCTGAGGACGTTTTACGAAACCGATACCACCCAAACCCCAACGGTACATAATATGAATACAAATTTATCCCCTGATTACCAGACACTGGAACTTCATAAAATACTGGAAATGCTGGCAAAAGAGGCAGCCAACGAGCGTACAAAGCAAATGGCACTCTCTATGGTGCCTGAAACGGATGCAGACCGTGTCCGTCACAGCCTGCAACAAACCGAGGATGCCTTTCAGCTTTCCGTCCGATTTGGCGCACCGCCGTTCCAAAGCTTCAATGATGTCTGTGCCGCCGTGCGCCGCACCGCTTCAGGCGCGAGAGTTTCGCTCAAGGAACTGCTGGAAATCGCCCGTTTACTGCGGCAGATCTCTGCGCTGACGGACTGGCATGCGCACTGCGAGCAGATGACTTCCACGCTCACCGATTTGTTTGATCGTTTGCAGCCAGACAGCTATCTTGCCGATTTGTTGGAACGCTCCATTGAATCCGAGGAACGCCTGGCAGACGCCGCATCTCCGCAGCTTGCCGCCATTCGCAGAAAAATTACCCAATCGGGTATGCGTTTGCGCGAAAAGCTCGAAAAAATGATAAAATCTTCAGCAATGCAGCCCTATTTGCAGGAAAGCATTGTCACCGTCCGCGATGGCAGATACGTTTTGCCGATCAAGGCAGAACATCGCGGCGATGTCGCCGGTCTGATTCACGATACTTCATCCACGGGTCAGACTTACTTCATTGAACCCATGGCAATTGTCGATGCCAACAACGATATCCGCCTGCTGGAAAGTCAGGAACAGGAGGAATGCGAGCGCATCATCACGAAGCTCTGCGCATCCTGCGGACAGGCAGCAGAACAGCTTTTGTCGGGCTATGAAATTGCCGCAGAACTGAATCTTTACTTTGCCAAAGCCGCGCTCGGCACCATGATGAGCGGCACCATTCCGCAAATCTCCGAGGACGGCAACATCATCCTGAAAAAAGCGCGGCATCCGCTGATCGACCGCAAGACCGTTGTACCGATTTCGCTGACGCTTGGCGGCGAATACGCGGCACTGATCATCACGGGACCCAACACAGGCGGTAAGACCGTTGCGCTGAAAACCGTTGGCCTGCTGACGGCAATGGCAATGTGCGGACTGATGATTCCTGCCGCAGACGGCAGTCAGATCTCCGTTTTTGACCGCGTCCTTGCCGATATCGGCGACCGCCAGAGCATTGAGCAAAGTCTTTCCACGTTCTCCGCACACACCGTGCAGGACATCGCCATTCTGGAGCAGGCAGACGACAAAACGCTCGTCCTGATTGATGAATTGGGCTCCGGAACTGACCCCGTAGAAGGTGCGGCACTCGCCGTTGCCATGATCGAGCGGCTGAAATGTCAGGGCGCGAAACTGATGGTCACCACGCATTATCAGGAGTTGAAACGCTACGCGATCGACACGCCCGATGTTGAAAACGCCTCCTGTGAATTTGATCTGGAAACCCTCCAACCCACCTACCGCCTGCTGATCGGTTCGCCGGGAAAATCCAATGCGTTTGCGATCTCCCGCTCGCTCGGTATGCCGGAGGACGTCATCGAACACGCAAAAAAGCTCGTCAGCAGCGAAAATTTGCAGTTTGAAACCGCCGTGGAAGAACTGGAACGTCAGCGCATTTTGCTGGAAAACCAGAATGCGGAACTGGAACGCCTGCGCACCGATACCGCAGACCACGAAAAGGCTCTGCGCGAGGAGCGGGAGGAAATGGAACGCCGCCGCACCGCAGAACTCGATAAGATCCGCGCAGATGCTCGCAGAATCGTAGAGCAGACTGTGGCGGAATCCAACGAGCTGCTCGAAGAACTGCGCGCGCTCAAAAAGGAAAAGGAACAGGCGGATTTTGCTGAAAAAATCGCTGCCGCCAAACTCAAATCCCGCCAGACCATTGACAAACTCTACGAAAATTCTGACCCTGAGGGAGAACAGAGCGAATATCATCTGCCGCGTGCGCTCAAAGCGGGCGACAGTGTTACCATCGTATCTATGGGAAAATCGGGCACGGTGCTTGCACCATCCGACAGCAAAGGCGTTCTGGTACAGATCGGTGCCATGAAAACGCGCGTCACACTGGATAATGTCCGACTGGAAACCCCGAAACAGGGGGCGCCGCAGCAGCAAAAACAAACCCGTCGCCCTGCCGCGATTCTTTCTTCCGGCGGACAACGGACCCGCAGTGCCGCAATGGAGTGCGACATCCGCGGCTGCACCGTAGACGAAGGCTTGATTCGCATGGAACAATTTCTCGATCAGGCAATGCTTTCAGGCATCCAGACCGTGACGATCATTCACGGCAAGGGCACCGGTGCATTGCGTGCCGCCGTACAGGAGCATCTGCGAAAATCCAAGCAGGTGAAAGAATACCGCCTTGGTCGCTACGGCGAGGGCGAAGACGGTGTGACCGTCGTAACGCTCCGCTGAGCAGAAAGGTCGATTATGATTCGAGAAGCATCTGAAGATCCGCATTACATCAATCGTGCCGATGAGCCGATTGACCCCCATGACCCCTTTCAGAATCCGACGGAAGTGCATGAATATAACACCGATTACGCCGAAGTTGTGCCGCAGATTACCCTCAAAGGCTGCCGCATTCCGCTGATTCCCTCTGCAAATGAACGCAGCAGGATCCGCAAATTCTATACCCTGGCAGGTGTGTTGGGCGCGTTTGACTATTTTCTGGCATCTATTCTGGCGGTCGGGCTGTACTATCTGGTATCCCTGTTTCAGCGCAGCGTAGACAGCAATTTGCTGGGCGGCAAGCTGCCGCAGAATTATTCAAACATTCAGTCACAGTTTTTTTCGGACAGCAGCATTGAAATCGGCATCAACCTGATCGCATTTTTCCTCGCAAACACGATTGTTTTTCTGCTTGGCAGTAAACTGTCGCATATTCGACTGAAAGACTATTTTCAGGATCAGTCCCTGCCGTTTTCCAAAATTCTGCGCTATGTTGCAGTCGGACTGTTCATTCAGTTTGCGATGGGCGTTGCCGCAGACTGGGCATACAGCCTGTTCGACGCCATGGGGCATGAGATGTACGTGCCGGATTTTTCCATGGGCGACTCCCCCACAAAAATGCTCCTGACCGTGCTGTATAGCTGTCTGGTTGCGCCGATTACTGAGGAACTGGTATTCCGCGGCGTCATTCTCAAAAACCTGAGCCGTGTCAGTCAAAGGCTCGGAATCTTCTTGTCTGCGTTGTTTTTCGCATTGGCACACGAGAATATCCCACAGGGTCTGCTGGCATTTGTCCTCGGCATTTTCCTCGCTTACATCACCATTGAAAACAATTCACTCGTGCCTGCCATGATCGTCCATTTCAGTGTCAACACTCTGAACACGGTCATGATGATTTTACAGGATATGCAAGGCGGTTCCTTCCAAACCATTTACAGCGTTTATGTTCTGTTCGTTCTTGCATTCGGTACGGCTGCCCTCCTCTATACCATGATGACGGAGCGTCTGCCTGCCACAACCCCGCATCAAAGTGTGCGCGGCATGAACCTTGCACTGAGTTCTCTCGGCATCTGGCTGTTTGTGATTACCCATGTCAGTGCCATGCTGCTGCCTGTATTACTCCGCTCCGTATCCCTATTTTTCTCGAAAGGATGATTTATCATGTATCATTTTGATGTCAATCGCGCAATTGATGACTGCTGCCGCTGGATTCAGGACTGGTTTGCCGCAAATGGTGACGGCTGTCCTGCCGTACTGGGCATTTCGGGCGGCAAAGACAGTTCTGTTTGCGCTGCACTCCTCTGCAAGGCACTCGGTACACACCGCGTGGTCGGTGTCATGATGCCGCGCGGCGAGCAGCCTGATATTGAAGATTCGCTCTGTCTGTGCAATCATCTTGGCATTCGCTCGGTAACAGTCAACATTGGTGCCGCTGCGGACGCCCTCGCAGATGCCGTATCTGCGGCTGTTCCGCTTTCGACACAGGCAACGGTCAACCTCGCGCCGCGCGTCCGCATGGCAACAGTCTATGCCGTTTCGCAGAGCCTTGGCGGTCGTGTGGCAAACACCTGCAATCTCTCGGAGGACTGGGTCGGCTATTCTACCCGCTGGGGTGACAGTGTCGGTGATTTCTCGCCGCTTTCGAAATTCACTGTCACAGAGGTCAAAGCCATCGGCAGAGCATTGGGACTGCCTGCACATCTGGTGGACAAGGTTCCCTCGGATGGACTTTGCGGCAAAACCGATGAGGACAACCTCGGCTTTACCTACGCTGCACTGGATGCTTACATCCGTGAGGGTATTGAGCCGCCTGCGGACGTCAAAGCGCTGATTGACCGCAAGCACGCCGCCAATCTGTTCAAGCTGGAAATGATGCCCGCTTTCCCCTTCGACCCCGAAAAATAATCCATAAACAACAAAAAGGCTTCGCTCCCAAACGGAACGAAGCCTTTTTGATTGGATTTCAGCGACCGTATGCCTTGGCAAGCTTCTCAAATGCAGGCAGGCTGCGCTCAATCATTTCTGTTGTCACGCAGTATGCGATGCGGACGAATCCTTTACATCCGAAGCTGTCAGAGGGCACAAGCAAAAGTTCATATTCACGCGCTTTCTGGCAGAACGCACTTGCATCTGCCTCCATTGCCTCCACAAAGAGGTAAAATGCACCATCAGGGTGAATGCAGCGGTAACCGTAAGAGGTCAGTGCATTATAAAGCAAATCGCGGTTCTTGCGGTAAATGGACAAATCGCCTGTTTTTCCGACATTTTCAGCAACTACGCGCTGTGCAAGGCTCGGGGCACAAACGAATCCCAACGCTCTGCCTGCGCCGCATACTGCTGCATACAATGCACGATGATCCTGCATTTTCGGTGATACCACAATATAGCCGATTCGTTCACCCGGCAGTGACAGCGACTTACTGAACGAATAGCAAACAAACGTATGATCGTACAAATTCGTCATGTACGGCACCACGGCGGTTTCATCATAGACCAGTTCTCTGTAAGGCTCATCTGCCAGCAGATAGATCGGATGACCGTACTCTGCGGATTTCTGACGCAGGATATCGCAGAATTTCTCAAGGCTTTCGGGTTTGAAGATGACGCCTGTCGGATTATTCGGCGTGTTAATGATAACCGCTTTTGTTGCAGGCGTAACAAGCTGCTCAAATGCAGTCAGATTCATCTGGAATGTATCGGTGTCAGCGGGCACAATAACCAGTTTTCCGCCTGCTGCCTCAACAAACACGCGATACTCAGGGAAGAACGGCGCGAAGGTCATGCACTCATCGCCGGGGCAGAGAATCGCATTCAAGGTGACGGTCAGCGAAGCCGCTGCGCCACAGGTCATATAGATATCGCCTGCGGAAATACCCGCCTGATATCTCCGGTTGATATTTTCCGCCATGGCTGCGCGAGTCTGTTCAGCACCAACAGCAGAAGTGTAACCGTGCAGCAGCACTGAATCGGTTTCGTCCATCAGACGGCGAATCGAGTCGTGAACACTCTCAGGTGCAGGCACGCTCGGGTTGCCCAGACTGAAATCGAACACGTTTTCTCTGCCGATTTCCTTTGCGCGGCGATTGCCGTACTCGAATGTTTCGCGGATGACGGACGGTGCCTGACCAAGTGCAAGCATCGCACTGTTATAAGGCTGATAATTCATGAAAATTCCTCTTTTCATCTGGTAATAAATAATGTATCCACTTATCATGATACCAGAAATGCCGCCATTTGTCAATATGCAAAAACAAGCCGCTTCGAGCCATACGACCCGAAGCGGTTTGTTGATTGATCATTCAGCCTCGTTTGGAGCCTGAAGCTGCTTTCTGGATTCCAGTTCAGCCAGAGCATCCTTACGGGAGAGGGAAATCTTACCCTTGACATCGTCAATCTCCATGACCTTGACCACGATCTCATCGCCCAGAGAAACAACGTCCTCGGTCTTTTCTACGCGGTTCTTATCCAGCTTGGAGATGTGAACCAGACCTTCCTTGCCGGGTACGATCTCAACAAACGCACCAAATGCCTGAATGCCGGTTACCTTGCCCTTATAAATTGCACCGATCTCAGGACCGTTTGCAATGGTATCGACAATCTGGATTGCCTTCTGTGCGCCAGCCAGATCCAGACCCGATACGAATACGCTGCCGTCCTCGTTGATATCAATCTTGACATCGCACTCAGCAGAAATCTTCTGGATGACCTTTCCGCCCGAACCGATGACCTCACGGATCTTGTCCACAGGAACACGGGTCTGGAGCATCTTGGGTGCGTATGCACTAACGGTTGAACGCGGTGCAGGGATTGCTTTCAGCATGATCTCATCGAGGATATACAGACGAGCCTTACGGGTCTTTTCGAATGCTTCCTTGATGATTGCAGGGGTCAGACCATCAACCTTGATATCGACCTGAATTGCGGTAATACCCTTGTGCGTACCGCCAACCTTGAAGTCCATATCGCCGAAGAAGTCCTCAAGGCCCTGAATATCAACCATGGTCATGAACTCATCGGAGTCCGGCTTGGTGATCAGACCGCAGGAGATACCTGCAACAGGAGCCTTGATCGGAACACCTGCGTCCATCAGTGCGAGGGTAGAACCGCAGATAGAACCCTGAGAGGTCGAGCCGTTGGAGCTGAGAACCTCGGAAACAAGGCGGTATGCATACGGGAATTCCTCAACAGACGGGATAACAGGCAGCAATGCACGCTCAGCCAGCGCACCGTGACCGATCTCACGGCGTCCCGGACCACGGGAGGGCTTTGTTTCGCCGACAGAATAGCTCGGGAAGTTGTACTGGTGCATATAACGCTTGGTTTCCTCGTTCTCGTCCAGACCGTCAATGCGCTGTGCATCGGAAACAGGACCGAGCGTTGCAATAGTCAGGACCTGTGTCTGACCGCGAGTGAACAGACCGGAACCGTGTACGCGGGGCAGCAGACCGACTTCAGCAGCCAGCGGACGAATTTCGTCGATTTTTCTGCCGTCAACGCGCTTGCCCTGATAGAGCCACTCACGGACGATGGTTTTCTGCAGCTTGTAGATGCACTCGTCAATCATCGGAATGCGCTCCTCATTCTCTGCATCAAACTTCTCATGGATGGCATTCTTGATTGGAGAAAGTCTTGCCTCACGGATATTCTTATCGTTGGTATCCAGAGCAAATTCAACGTCTTTGCGTGCAAATGCAGCAATAGCATCAAACAGCTCATGGTCAACTTCCATGGATTCAAATTCAAACTTCGGCTTGCCGATCTCTTTCTGGATATCAGAAATGAATGCGACCAGCTTCTTGATCTCCTCGTGTGCCTTGCAGATGCACTCAAGCATCAGGTCATCCGGAACCTCGTTTGCACCTGCTTCGATCATAACGATCTTCTCAGCGGTAGCAGCAACGGTCAGGTTCAGGTCAGACTTTGCTCTCTGCTCCTTGTTGGGCATCAGAATGATCTCGCCGTCGATCAGACCGACAGAGCAGCCGCCGATCGGACCATTCCACGGGATATCGGAAATTGCAATGGCTACGGAAGTACCGATCATGCCGCAGATCTCAGGCAGGCAATCCTGGTCAACCGCCATAACAGTCATGACAACAGCAACATCGTTGCGCATATCCTTCGGGAACAGCGGACGAATCGGACGGTCAACGCAGCGGGAGGTCAGAATTGCCTTTTCGCTGGGCTTACCCTCACGCTTCATGAAGCTGCCGGGGATTCTGCCGACGGAATACAGACGCTCCTCGTAATCAACGGACAGCGGGAAGAAATCAACGCCTTCACGGGGCTTTTCGCTTGCGGTAACGTTTGCCATGACAACAGTATCGCCATAGCGTACCCAGCAGGAACCGTTGGAAAGTTCGCAGGTCTTGCCGGTTTCGATGGAAAGTTCACGACCGCAGAATGTTGTTTTGAAAATCTTGTGCTTTTCGAACATACGGAATATGCCTCCTCAATGTAATAAAGTTGGAAAAATGTTTGGCAGCGAGGATTAGCACAAAATCCTGCCCCGATCCTGCGGGGTACGATTTCATGCTAATGTTCTCGCGTTGCCGAAAAAACGAACAAAAATTGTGCAGCGGGCGTATGAACAAAAAGGCAGAGGGAAAGGCATCCCCCTGCCTTGATGCACGATACGTGAGATTACTTACGCAGACCAAGACGCTCTACGGTTGCACGGTAACGCTCAATGTCCTTCTTCTTCAGGTAGTTGAGCAGGTTACGACGGCGACCGACCATCTTCAGCAGACCACGGTAAGAATGGGTATCCTTCTTGTGATCCTTCAGATGAGCGTTCAGATCGTTGATACGACGGGTCAGGATCGCGATCTGTACCTCAGGAGAACCGGTATCGCCTTCGTGGGTAGCATTTGCGAGGATGACCTCAGTCTTTTCTTCCTTACGCAGCATTTCATTTCACCTCTTTAAGTCAATATTACCGATAAACGCAGCAGAGGGGTTTGGTGAATTCCTGCATATGCAGGCTTTAGTCCCCAGTCCGAGTAGACGGCTTATATATTATAGCATATCGTGCCAATAATATCTATGAAATTCTCGTGAAGCTTTTGTGAACATTTTGTTAACATTCAAGTGTTTTCCGCGATTCTGCGGGCATTTGTTTGTATTTTTCACTACACACGAGAAAAACAGATGTCAAGTGGCAGAGTCCACAAAGATGCGTGGCGTTTTTGGTTGAATCGGAGAATCTATCGTGGAAAAATTGTGGAAAACACTGTGGAAAATTTGAAAACTTGCCCGACTTTTCAACAGAAATCGGTGGAAACATCTGTTTTGGATGTTGAATTCCTAAAAATTCGGCTCTGCATCGCGTCTTTTTCGCCTCGAACTGTTGAAGCATCTGTGGAAAAGTTAAAATCGGGGCAATTTGCCAAACTTTATCCGCATAATCCTGCTCTGTTCGGAAATACTAAATTCGCCTGAGCAATGCTCAGGAATACCAATACGGAAAGGGATTTTCCAATGAAAAAGCAAATTTGCCTTGCTGCGGCAAGCTTGATGCTGCTGACAGGCTGTGGGGACAAGGAATCGACCGGTGAACAGGTCACCAAACCTGCCACCACGACAGAAAATCTTGTCACTGCGCAGCCCATCACAACAGATACCACCGCTGTGACAGAGCAAAACGCCGTCAGCACCGAATCCACCGGACTGATATCCGAGGTCAAGGATGCCGTGGATTCCATTCGGGACACAGTAACCTCTCTGATGACCGAGGCAGGAAAAAAGCTCGACGGCAGCCGCTGAAAAAACGGACTTCGTTCCCGATTCCGAGAGCGAAGTCCGTTTGGCTTTTATTTTGCGAGCAGTTCCTGCACTTTTGCTTTGAGCCACTGTGCAGCTTCCGCAACGGGAACATTCTCCTTGAAGGATTTGTCGCGTGCAGCGATCTCGATGCAGCCTTCCGCGAGGGTTTTGGGGCTGACAATGGCACGGACGGGAATACCGAACAAATCAGCATCCGCAAACATGACGCCCGGACGGATATCGCGGTCATCGTAAAGCACCTCAACGCCCACAGCTTCCAGATCCGCGTAAAGTTTCTCAGCAGTTGCCTTGACCTCAGGGTCATCCACACGGAGGTTGCAAACCTCGACCTGCCACGGTGCAATTGCCATCGGCCAGATCGGACCGTAATCATCATGGCTTTCCTGGCAAATGGAGGCGCAAAGTCTGCCCACACCGATGCCGTAGCATCCCATGATCGGATACTGACGCTCACCGTTTTCATCCAGATACGTCATATTCATTGCCTTGGTGTACTTCTGACCAAGCTGGAAGATATTGCCGATCTCAATACCTTTTTCAATGCGGATATGCGGTTTGCCGCACTTGGGACATACTGCACCCACAAAGGTCTTGGCAACATCCACATAGTCCGCATCACCGCAGTCACGGGCAATGTTCATGCCGGTAAAATGCGTGTCTGCTTTATTTGCGCCGCAAACCAGTGCGTTAATACCAACCAGTGATGCGTCAAATACGACTTTGACATTTTTCGACAGACCCACAGGACCGATAAATCCGGCAATGATGCCGCTTTCCTCAGGAATGCCGACCGCAGGATGGATCTCATAGCCGAGATAATTACGCAGCTTGGTTTCGTTGATCTCAAGGTCACCGCGGACAAATACGATGATAAAGCTGTCATCATCGTTTTTCTGGTATACAACAGCCTTACAGAGCTGTTTTTCGTCAACTTTCAGGAACTTGGTCAGATCCTCGATCGTCTTGACATCAGGCGTGCTGACCTCTGCAAGTTCTGCGATCTCGCCGGGCTCGTTGGTGACAGAAACCGATGCTGCCTCCATATTTGCGCGGTATCCGCAATCGCAAATTGCAAGCGTATCCTCACCGACTTCAGTCAGCAGCATGAATTCATGGGAGATGCTGCCGCCCATCATGCCCGAATCCGACTGAACAGAGATGAAGTTTTTGCAGCCGCAGCGTGCAAAAATACGGTCATAAGCGTCATAGGCACGCTGATAGTATTCTTCGAGATCCGCCTGCGAGGTATGGAAAGAGTAGGCATCCTTCATGGTGAACTCGCGGACACGGATCAGACCGCCGCGGGCTCTGGGCTCATCGCGGAACTTGGTCTGGATCTGATAGATCATGAACGGGAAATCCGCATAGGATTTAGCAGTATCTCTTGCAAGATGTACAGCCGCTTCCTCGTGGGTCATACCAAGCACCATCGCGTTGCCAGAACGGTCCTTCCAACGTGCCATTTCACTGCCGATACTCGTATATCTGCCGGATTCCTCCCAGAGAGATGCCGGCATCGCGACAGGGAACATGACCTCCTGACCGTCGATTTTATCCATTTCCTCGCGGATGATCTGCTCGATCTTGCGGGTAATGCGCTTCGTCGGCATATAGAGTGAGAAAATACCGTTTGCCATATATTTCATATAACCGCCGCGCATCATCAGAGCGTGGCTTTCAATGACACAGTCCTTCGGCGGCTGCTTGAAGCGTTCACCGAGCATTTTTGCTACTTTCATACCAAATTCTTCCTTTTTACGCTGATTTTGATTTCTGCTGCGCATGATTTTGTCCGTCGCGCAGCCCATAACGATTCTATTTTAGCATACTCCGCAGAAAAATGCAAGTGCTTTCCGCGGAAATTTCTGAATTTCAGGCGTTCTTCCCATGATTTTCGCGTTGACAAACAGGGCGAAATGTGATAGAATAAAAATAATATAGACTGATTTTCATAAAAAAGAGGAATGAAAATGGATACATCAAAGTTGGAATTCGGAAAAGGCAGAAAACTCTTGCTGATGCTCATTGACCTTGTGATTTTCTGGGTCATGGACGGACTTTATCTGCTGACTGCCAAAACAACAGGCATTCTCCCGCAAAACGCTGATGGCGCGCTCCTTGCCTCCTCCGTCGTCATGATGTGCTCGCTCTACGTTTGCCGCATCATCTGCCGCGTATACAACAACATCTGGCGATATACCAACACCACGGCGTATTTTCGGATGCTCGCCGCAGATACCGCAAGCGGTCTGACGGCAATGGGCTTTTGCAGCCTGCTCGGCTGCTACACCTCATTCTGGCATTATCTGGTAGTACTAGCCTGCACCTGCCTCGCTTCGCTGATGTCCCGTTTCAGCTATCGTCTGCTGTATAAACGGCGCAACAACGCACAGCTTGGTGAAAAACCCCGTATCAATGTTGCCATTGCAGGTGCCGGTCAAATCGGTGTGCTGCTTGCCAATGACCTGATGAGTAATTCCAATTCCATTTATAAGCCGCTGTTTTTCATCGACCACGATAGCGCCAAAATCGGCAGCACCGTGGCAGGACTGAAAGTCGTTGCGGAAGATGTCAATGTATACTCGCTGATCCAGCAGGAGAAGATTGCAGAAATTTTCATTGCCATCGCAGACCTCGACAGCCACGAGGCGACCCGCCTTTACGAGTTCTACCATGCAAGCGGCTGCAAAGTCAAGCTCTACGATGCACCGATCCACGACAACGAAAACGAGATCAAATCGCAGAAGCGCACCATCCGTGAATTTGAGATTGAGGACTTGCTGTTCCGTAAGCCGTTGGTCATCAATAATTCCGATTCTCTCAGCTACTACACGCAAAAAACGATTCTCGTCACAGGCGGCGGCGGCTCCATCGGCAGCGAACTTTGCCGCCAGATTGCAAAATGCAATCCCAAACGCCTGATCATCTTCGATATCTACGAGAACAACGCCTACAACATTCAGCAGGAACTTTCCCGCGCCTACGGCGATGCGCTCGACCTCGTGGTGGAGATCGGCTCTGTCCGCGACCGTGACCGTCTGGAATGCGTTTTCAGCGTATATCAGCCTGAGATCGTGTTCCATGCCGCCGCACACAAACATGTTCCGCTCATGGAGCACAGCAATTGCGAGGCAATCAAAAACAACGTCCTCGGTACATACAATACCGCAGATATGGCGGAAAAATACGGCGTAGAGAAATTCATTCTCGTTTCGACCGACAAAGCCGTCAATCCGACCAATATCATGGGTGCCTCCAAGAGAATGTGCGAAATGGTCATCCAGTGCCGCATGGACAGCAAAACAAATTTTGCCGCTGTCCGTTTCGGCAACGTGCTTGGCTCCAACGGCTCGGTCATCCCGCTGTTCCGCAAGCAGATCGCCAAGGGCGGTCCCGTCACATTGACCGACAAGCGTGTGGTACGCTATTTCATGACGATTCCCGAGGCAAGCCAACTGGTCATGCAGGCAGGCTCCATGGCGAAAAAAGGCGAGCTGTTCATTCTGGATATGGGCAACCCGGTCAAGATCATCGAACTTGCTGAGAATATGATCCGTCTTTCGGGCTATGAGCCTTATAAAGACATCCAGATCACCGAAATCGGTTTGCGGCCCGGCGAAAAGCTCTACGAAGAACTGCTGATGAAAACCGAAAACTGCTCCAAAACCGAGAACAAGATGATCTACATCGAAAAGGATACCCCGCTTTCCCGTGCGGCAGTCGAAGAAAAAATCACGATGCTGCGAGATGTGGTCGAGCGTTGCAAATCACAGATCGAAGCAGCGGAAATCCGCGCAGCCATGCACAAAGCCGTACCGACATTCGTAGAGCCCGAAATCATCAATCAGGATGCGGAATCCGCACAGGAAATGCTGGCAGCACAAACCAGTCCCGAATAAATCACAAACGCATACGGCGCCCCGCTTGCCGTATGCGTTTTTCAGAAAGGAACCCCACATCATGGAACAGGAATACAAATGGACACTCCCCGCCGATATCAGCTTTGCAGATGCTGCGGCAATGCCGATTATTGCTGAAAACTGCATCAATACTGAAAAAATTAAAATGCTTGCGTCTTATTACGATACAGAGGATTCCCTTTTTCGTCAGATGCACGGCTCGCTGCGGTTGCGCAAAGAGAACGAAAAAAGCGTCTGCTGCATGAAATTAAGCCTGCCGACCAAAGACGCAGCCTTTGCTCTGCGCCGCGAGTACGAAGTGGAGGCACAGACCCTTGCAGAAGGCATCCACCTGCTGCCCGATTGCGGTGACACCCCACAGGAATCCGAGCAAATCAAACGGATCTGCGAGAAAATCAGCATTTCCAATCTGATTGAGATTTGCTGTACCGACTACACACGCATGGCGTACACGCTGCAAATTGCAGCAGATGCCGGAAAATGTACGGCAGAACTTGCCATGGATTGCGGATTGTTCCGAAATGGTGTCAAATCAAAAGCATTTGCAGAACTGGAACTGGAATACAAAAGCGGCGAAAGTGCTGCATTTCACGCCTATGCCAAGCAACTCGCCGATACGCTTTCCCTCACACCGCAGCCGCTTTCCAAAATGGCGCGTGCAGCGGCTCTCAAATTTGATGAAACGGAGGAAAACACATGATTCTGTGGTTTTCAGGTACAGGCAACAGCCAATTCGTTGCCGAACAGCTTGGCGCAATTCTCAAGGATGATGTCGTCAGCATGAATCAACGCATGATCGACAACGATTTCCACGCAGTCTATTCTGAGCGTCCTTATGTCATCGTCAGCCCGACCTACGGCTTAAATCTGCCGCGTGTCGTCAAAAATATGCTGATTCGGATGCCCCTGAACGGCGCAAAGGACATCTATTTTGTTCTGACCTGCAGTTCTTCCGTCTGCGGTGCAGCCGGTGTTCTGGCAGAACTGACTGCGCAGCTTTCCATGCAGTATAAAGGCTGCGGTGTCCTGAAAATGCCCGAAAATTACATCGTGATGTTCAATCCGCCAAAAGAGGAGATCGCACGAGAGATCATCAGACAGGCAATTCCGCATATTCACGAAATTGCGGATACAATCCAGAAAAATCAAATGCTGACCGACGGCAAAACCGATGGTTTCCGCAAATTAGGCTCCAAACTGTTTGAGGATACCTTTTACACGCTGTTTGTCAAGGACCGGAAATTCCATTTTGACCCGCGTTTTTGCAGCAAATGCGGAAAATGTCTGCGCAACTGCCCCATGCAGAACATCTCTGTCACAACAGAGGGAAATCTGGTCTGGAATGGCAGATGCACACACTGTATGGCGTGCATTTGCGGCTGTGCAAACGGCGCGATCGAATACGGCAGCCACACCAAAGACAAAAACCGCTATCATTTCCCGAAGAACATCTGATGGAGCGGTATCGAGTAAAGCTTTTCATATAGAAACTTTTTATTCCTGCTTTTTCGACAAACTAAAACGGACGGCTTTCAAACCGTCCGCTTTTTGTTTATTCGGCAAATGTATCAACCGTACCAATGAACAGTGGGCAGTCCGCTTCATTGTCGTAGATCATGTACATGAACGGTCTGTTGCACCACACAGAGGGTAAACCGGCATCCGTCATTCCCACACCGGTCGCAGCAGCTGCTGCCGTACCTTCCTGATTGACATCAATATAGGTCTTATGCAGAATCTTTCCGACGCTGACATTTTCCTTATACATATTGGTGAAATCATCAAAGTTCATTCCCATATCCGACATGATTCCGAAGAGTTCAATTCCATACTCTTTCTTGAATTTCGGCAGGAACAAATCATACTGTTCCTCACTTGTCACAGTCTGATTCACGACATTTTGCAGTTCTTCGCTTGTAAACGACGCCGCAAAATCCTTCATGGAAAGCTTTGGGTCATTAGGCAGCAGACCGATAAAGCTGTAACGACCATCATCGTATTCCTTGCTGAACGCAGAGAACTTACAGCCGTCATCCTCGAACCATGAATGATGTTCCACGCTGCCTCTCATCAGCGATACTTCCGATTTGGTACCGTCCGCATTGATAAAGACGTTTGTAACCGATCGGGAGAATTCTTCTTTCCACGTATCATCGAATGTCAGAGCATTGACCAGCATTGCACGCGGAGTTTCCGGGAACTGCTTTATAAGCTCGGTGATGCGTTGCTTGGTGTGGTCGGATACAAACTGATTGATTTCATCCAGTGTGCTCTGATCAAACGGTGCGCTGTAAACGGACGCATCGTAGTAACTGAGGCAGGCTTCGAGGAAGTTTTCCAACGGATTTTTCCGACCGTCATTTTTGAACCAGAACGCATTTGCCATGGTGACCTTATCCGATGCTTCCAGACTCTTGCGGTAGCTGTACAGGATATTGTTCAGGTCAGCGATCTTCATATCCTTGCCGCAAAGGATGTTTTCCATCGAAGTCAGAGTCCCATTGGCAGCACCGTTTGCGAGCATCGCAAGTGCCATTTCAATGGAAAGCGGCGAAACCAGTACGTTTTGATTCTCTGCCAGATAGCCGTCCTCGGATTCGGTCGCCCCTTCCGTATTCTGCGAAGTGGCTGCCTGCAACAGCTTCAATGCCAGATCATATTGCTGTGCGGAAAAGCTGTCTGATCGGAAGCCCTTGTCCTCCACCTTGATCGGTGTGATCTCATCGGTCAGGCAGCGGGACCCGCTTGTCGTTCCCGGATTGTCAATCGGCAAACGGGCGATCAGGCGCAAGATCATGGTGACATCATCCCAACTGACCAGACCGTCCTTGTCAACGTCCGAATTGGCAACGGAAACCAGTGACTTGTCAAAGCCATCCGATTCACCGACATAACGGGAAAGCAGCACAGCATCTGCGATATCATATCTGCCGTTGCCGTTGATGTCGCCTACGATGATTTCTGTCGCATCATCTGCGTACACTGCGGGGAAAGCGGGGCTGCCTGCGCACATGGTTGCCAGTGCCAGCAGTCCTGCAAGAAAACGCTTGCATTTCATAGTGGGTTCCTCCTCTTTACTCTTAACTTTTTATATTTGATGTACCATTTGCAGAACATGACAAAATTGCCAAATTCTCACCAAAAAGCACGATAAATATATTATATCATATCAAATTTAATTTGTCAATCAGTAAACCGCCCAATCTGGCGGGAAAGGGCGGTTTCACGATGCTCAGGATTCAGCTTCCGACGGGTTATCCATCGCGCCGATGAACAACGGCGTATGGCTTTCGTTATCCACGATCATGTAGACAAACGGGCGGCTCAGTTCCACAGGCATTGCTGCGGCAGTGTTCTTGGTCATTTCCACAACAGTTGCAGCGGCTGCTTTTGTACCGACAGGGCTGACCTCGATGTGCGTCTTATGCAGCACTCTGTTGACTCTTACTATCTCATTTTCGTACATATTCGTGAAGTTTCCTGATGTCGGAATACCAAGCGCATCAAATTGTTTCGCAATATCCGTCTTGAAATCCAGCGTGAATTGCGGCATCACCAACTCACAGGTGTCATCGGAACGATAAAGCGAATTGATCATGCTCGTAAGCGTTTTTCCGTCCAGTGTTTCCAGATACTCCACAGGCGACATGGTATCATCGGCGGGTAAAAATGCTGCAAATGCAAGTTTTTCGCCATCGTATTGTTTCAGAACACCGTCTGCATTCTTGAAATGGCAATAT
This sequence comes from Oscillospiraceae bacterium, assembly GCA_045600205.1. Classification (GTDB taxonomy): domain Bacteria; phylum Bacillota; class Clostridia; order Oscillospirales; family Ruminococcaceae; genus Firm-04. The sequence continues at coordinate 49,636 of JAZRXM010000038.1, forward strand.
CCATCTGCCTTACCGAACATATACTCCACATCTGCGCTTGTGCCGTCCGCTAATCTGAAACTGCCCGATTTCGTATTTTCCTGAAATGCGTTCAGCCAGTTTTTCTCCATGGCAAGCGCATTCACCAGATACATGACGGGCAGGTTGTATGGGTCCTGCGGAATTTCGTCCAGGATCTCAGGGATCATGTCCTTGGTGTTGAGCTTGACAAAAGCGTTGATGTCATCACAGGTAGACTGGTCAAACGGTGCGGAAAATGCTCCTGCGCCATAATAATCCGCATTGACTTGCAGGAAGCTGTCACGAGGCGGTTCCACCAGATTATCGCGGAACCAGATGGCATTTGCCACATTGACCTCATTTTCGCTCAGGATCTTGCGGTAAAGCCAAAGCTGCTGATTCAGTTCCTCCACGGAAATGCCGCAGAGTCCCTTTTCCCAATCAGTGCGGGTATCTTGTGCAGTGCCGTTGGCGGTCATGCCCAGCGCGAACACAACGGATGCCGGCGAAATCAGAATGTTCTGACTGTTGCTCGTATCGGTTGCCGCCGTTTTGACCAGACGCAGTGCAAATTCGTTTTGACCATTGCAGAAATCATCAGAAAATGCTGTGATATCATGGCTGCCGCCCTCAAACCCCGTCATCAGATCTTTGGATCTGCCCTCTGCCTGCGGGTTCAGCGGCAGGCGTGCGATCTTACGCAGAATCATCGTAACATCGTCCATATTGACACCTTTATCGTGGTTAATATCTGCACGCAGCGTATCAACCGACACGGTTTCCTCGTTGACGTAGCGAGACAAAATCACGGCATCGGCAATGGAAACCTTGTTGTCCGCATTGGCATCGCCGAGCAAACCATCTTCTTCCAGCGAAAGCCATTGTGCGCAGCCCCTGCAATGGAACGCACCGTCATTATCCAGATATCCATAGGAAAGCGGAACGATATTCCCGCATTCCACGCAGCGATAGTCCTCGCAAATGATGAGTGCGGTCGTGGTGGGCAATTCGTAATTTTCCGCAACGGTAGTCTGCTCTGCGGAAATCGCGTCAACCACCCAATGGCATCCGCACATCGGGCAGTACGCTTCATTCGGGTCATTGATATAAATACTCTGGTGAAAATAGCCCGCAGAATTGGTTTTATGGCAGTTCGGGCAGGTTTCCGTACCACTGTATATCGGAACAGTGGTTGTTGTTACCGCCTGCACCGCAGCACTCTGTTCGGGCACTGTAGTCTGGACAATTGGGGTTTCCTCCTGCGTGACAGGCTGCATATCCCTGACCTGACTGCCCTGCGCAGAAAACGGCATACAGTTTGCTGCAAGAGATATACCGAGCAAAAGCGGCATGATTTTTCGTCTGTTCATATTGGTCGTCCTCACTGTATTATTAATACCATTCGTCACTAATCGGTGCTTCTTCGGTTTCCATCAGCGTACCGATAAACATGGGCAGATCGGATGCATTGTCAAGGATCATATAGACAAACGGGCGGTCCAGATATACTTTTTTCGGCTCAACATATTCAATCGGCTCCGTATTCATTGCGCAGCCTGCCGGCATCTCAACGACAGTGACCGCTGCCGCCTTAGTACCCTCGCTGTCCACATCAATATGTGTTTTTTGCTTCACACGGCTGATATACAGCTCAAACAAGCCGTCATCAATGCCGTCAAAGTTTGCCTTTCCTGCATCAAACGCTTCGGGCATGCCCATATTCATCAGCGTATCATTCAAGGTAATGTCGTAATCATAGCTGAATTTCGGCATTCTGGTATAGACTGTCTCCTGGCTTCTGCTGTCCAGAATGCTCATCAGTTTTTCGCCTGTCAGAGATGCAACATACTCATCAATGGTGGTGTCTTCATCGGGGAGCAGTGCCACAAAGCTGAATTCGTTGTTCTCGTAGGGCTTGATGAAGCCGGCCGCATGGTCATCGCTGAGATACGTCCATTCGGTGCCGTTCATCATTTTTGAGAGTTTCTTGGTACCGTCATGGCAAGTAAAGTAGTATTTGCCTGTATCATAGCCTTCCCGATACGGATTCGCCCACTTGTCCTCAAATGCAAGGCAGTTGACGAGATACATCATTGCTTCATCCGGGATCTTGAAGTCCTTGCCAAAGAATTCCGGAATCATGCCGTGGGTATTGACGTTGATGAAATCATCCATTTCGGCAACGGTGTCACTGTTAAACGGTGCGGAAAATGCACCTGCGCCGAAATAATCTGCATTGGTCTGGAGGAACTTCGTCTGCGGCACAAACGGCATACCTTGCAATTGATCGCGGTACCAGATGCCGTTTGCAACACTGAACTTTCCGCTCTCTGTGGTTTTGCTGCGGAAGGTATAAAGGTACTTGTTCAGCTCGTCGATATCCATGCCGCCGCCCAGAACCTGCTCCATCTGTGCAAGGGTATTCTCCTTGGCACCGTTGGCGGTCATGGCAAGTGCGTACACGGCAGAGATGGGCGAAACCAGCAGATTGACCTCATTTTCTTCGGATGCTTCCTGCAGCATCTTCACGGCAAAGTCCATCTGGCTTTCCTTAAATGCGTCACTGTATGCGACCGTTTTGGGTGCATTGGCGGTGATATTCGCCATCAGATCTCTGGAGGCACCGCTGTTTTCCGATGTATTATATTCCGGCAGGCGTGCGATACTGCGGAGCATTGCCGTTGCATCGCCAAAATCCACATTCCCGTCCTTGTTGACATCCGCATTGGCGGGTTTGGTCAGCGAAACACTGCTGTCCTCCCCTGCGTAGCGCGAAAGCATGACCACATCAGAGATACTCAGCTTGCCGTCACCGTTGACGTCGCCCATGACCTGCTCCTCTGCAAATGCCGTACACACCGGAATACTGCCCGTCAGCAAAGCTGCCGACAAAATTACAGATAAAAGTTGTTTTTTCAAAAGAATTCCTCCCTATTCAATTCTATTGTTTTTTCTTTCCTGTGCGGTTTGCTTACTTTGCTTCGCCTGCTGTCATCAAGGTGCCGATAAACAGCGGCAAGTCGGTTTCGTTATCGAGGATCATGTATACAAACGGACGATCCAAAAATACTTCATGTTCAATATATACGCCGCCGCCGCTCAAGAATACTGCGGTCGCTGCGGCTGCCTTGGTACCCTCGCTGTTCACGGAGATAAATGTTTTCTGCTGTACATCGTAAATATTGATCGGGAGCATATCGGTAATGCCCGTGAAATCAGCCGTTCCGGACCGGAACGCCAGTTCAATGCCCATATTTTGCAGCGGCTCTTTCAGCGCGATGCTGTCATCATACGTAAATTGCGGCAAATATGTATAAACAGGTTCATCCTTGGCACTTTTGATGGTATCCAGCAGACTGTCGGCATCGAGATCAGCCACAAAATCGAAAATGTCAATGCCCTCATCGGGAAGCAGTGCCGCAAAACTGTATTTGTCCCCTTCATACGGCTTGATGAAGCCTGTTGCATTTTCGGTTTCCAGATAAGTGCTCTCGCTGCTGTACATCATCTGTGCGACGTTGACCGTACCATCATAGCAGGTGAAATCGTGTTCAAAGATATTCATCGGATTGCGGTAAGGCGTTTTCCATTTGGATTCAAAGGTCAGACAGTTGAGCAGGAGCATCATCATATCTTCACTCATCGGTTCATCTTCGCGTACCATCTGCGGGATCATGCCCTTGGTCTTTTCCTTCACAAATGCGTTGATCTCCATGTTGGTTTCCAGATCAAACGGAGCAGCCTGTGCGCCTGCACCGTAGAAATCGGCATTGTTTTGCAGGAAGCTGTCCAGCGGATTAAACGGAATACCGTCGATTTGATTGCGGAACCAGATGGCATTGGTCAGCATGACCTTTTCGTTTTTCTCAAAGCCTGCACGCATGGAGCCGAGATACTGATTCAGTTCGGAAATATCCATTCCGCCGCCGAGGACTGCTTCCATTTCTTTCAGGGTATCGCCCTTGGCACCGTTGGCAGTCATTGCCAGCGCATACATCGCAGAGGTCGGAGAGATCAGCAGATTCTTCTTTTCTCCCTTCTGATCCAGCGCGGCAGCTTCTTGCAGCATTTTCACGGAAAAGTCCATCTGACTTTCCTTGAATGCGTCACTGTATGCGACCGTTTTGGGTGCATTGGCGGTGATATTCGCCATCAGATCTCTGGAGGCACCGCTGTTTTCCGGTGTGTTATATTCCGGCAGGCGTGCAATTCTGCGGAGCATTGCAGTCGCATCGCCAAAATCCACCGTACCGTCCTGATTGACGTCCGCATTGTCAGGCTTTGTCAGCTTCACACTGCTGTCCTCTCCTGCGTAGCGCGAAAGCATGACAACATCGGAGATACTGAGTTTTCCGTCGCCATTCACATCACCCGAAATGATGTCTGCTGCGGAAGCGGAGCAAAGCGGAATACTGCCTGTTAACATGGCTGCTGCTAAAACGATTGATATAAAGTGTTTTTTCATAAAAAGCCTCCTTTAAAATATTAGGTGAAGCGATATGATTGCTGCTTCTATTATACCATACGAGCAAAAAATGTAAATCCTCACATAGAAATTTCAATTTGTTGGAATCAACAAAATTCACAGGATATGTTTGTACACATTCCACATCATGTGAAAATCGGGAATTTCACCATAAATCCCGATTTTTCGTTTGACATCGGGAATTTCTTGTGGTATAATACTGTTGAATCTGAAAAAGTGAGGGATCCTTCGCTATGCTTCGTACAATTTGTCGGATCACAGAATGGCTGTCCGTGCCGGTTTTCATCGCCGCTGCGGCATTTTTCGTCTACGGGAAAATGCAGACGGAAAAAATTGAGGTGGCAGGTCAGCAGCAAGATTTCATGATAGAGGCAACTGACCTTGCAGCATCCATGCTGGATATTCCTGCGGAATCGGCAACCATTTCCAATTCCAGCTACGAGGACAGCCGCGCCAATGCGTTTTTGCAATCGCTGAACGCTGCCCGCAACGAAATGGGTATCGCCCCGTTGGAACTGGATTACTTCCTTTGCAGAGAAGCATTCGGCGAAGCGGATCTGATCTCCTGTGAACGTTCACTCCCCAGCACCCGCATCCTGAATGATATCACCGATATCGCCGGTGAGGTGCATGGTGCTACCGTTTTACGCGGCAATCTCTCCACAGCCGCCGTCATGAAGGCTATTTGCGAGTCTGATAACGATACCGCCCAGTTACTCAACCAAAATTATACCAAAATCGGCTTTGCATCCGATAAATACGGGCTTTTATGGGTGCTGCTGTTCTCTGAATAAGCAGAAAGCTGGTATATTCCGATATTTTTCAAAATGATAGCATTTCCCTTTTTGTAGGCTTTTACAAATCTTCAATTTGCTATTGACATTTGCCCCTATTCGAGGTATAATGTTTAAGTCGCCAGTGAGTCCGGGAGGATTCGCCAGCGGATATGGCTACGTAGCTCAGTTGGCTAGAGCAATCGGTTCATACCCGATCGGTCGTTGGTTCGAATCCTACCGTAGCCATTCAAATAAGGCCCGTTGGTCAAGCGGTTAAGACGACGCCCTTTCACGGCGTAATCATGGGTTCGATTCCCGTACGGGTCACCAAGCAAAAACTCGGAAACTTCATGTTTCCGAGTTTTTTGTTTTGTAAAGATCAGGATTTTTCTTTTCGAAAAGCGCAAAAAAGCACTTGCAATCCGCCAAATCTTGTGGTATACTATATTATGGAGTAACTTGGGAATTTTGATGTATTATCCGAAAGGAAGCTGTTTTTCTATGACCGAACCCCAATGGACAAAACGCAGCACCTACGCCTATGATCTGCCGCAGGAGCTGATTGCGCAAACCCCGATTGAGCCACGCTCTGCATCCCGTATGCTACGCCTGAACCGTGAAACGGGTGCCATCGCGCATCATCATTTTTTCGAACTGGGACAGTTTTTGCGTGAGGGCGACCTGCTTGTCATGAACGATTCTCGTGTTCTGCCCGCCAGACTCTACGGCGTAAAAATCGAAAACAATACCCCCATTGAATTTCTGCTGCTCAAACCGGTTGCAGAAAAGGTATGGGAAATCATCTGCAAACCAGCCAAAAAAGCCAAAATCGGTACCCGTTTCCGCTTTGGTGATAAGCTGGAGGCAGAGGTTCTGGGCATCACGGAAGATGGCGGACGACAAGTGCGTTTTGAATGCGAAGGCAATCTTTACGCAGTCCTCGATGAGATCGGACAGATGCCGCTTCCGCCGTATATCACCGAAAAATTGCAGGATAAAGAACGCTATCAGACCGTATATTCACGGGAACTCGGCTCTGCCGCCGCACCGACCGCCGGTCTGCATTTTACGCCGGAGCTGCTCGAATCCCTGAAAAAACAAGGCATTGATGAAGCATTTGTCACACTTCATGTCGGACTGGGTACTTTCCGCCCCGTCAAGGAAGACGACATCCGCAATCATCATATGCACATCGAACATTACACCGTGCCCGAAGAAACCGCTGAAAAGATCCGTAAAACAAAAGAAAACGGCGGACGCGTCATTGCAGTCGGCACCACATCCTGCCGCACGCTGGAAGGCGCATTTCAGGCAAACGGAAAACTCTGCGCCTGCGAGGGCGATACGGGTATTTTCATTTACCCGCCCTACGATTTCAAGGTGATCGACGGTCTGATCACCAATTTTCACCTGCCCGAATCCACACTGATCATGCTGGTTTCGGCGTTTGCAGGCTATGACCATACCATGAACGCTTACAAAACCGCAGTCGAGGAGCGTTATCGTTTCTTCAGTTTCGGCGATTCCATGCTGATTCTGTAATCACTGCGCATTTCTTTGACATACAGGAGGTTTTCCATGAATCAGACACTTCGCAAGACAAAAATCGTATGCACCGTAGGTCCTGCTACCGATAAGGATGAAGTCATGCGTCAGATGATGCAGGCAGGCATGAATGTTGCCCGCTTCAATTTCTCCCACGCAAACTACGAGAAAGATAAAATCCGTTTTGAGCAGGTTGTCCGCCTGCGTGAGGAACTCGGACTCCCCATTGCCACCATGCTGGATACCAAAGGTCCGGAAGTGCGTCTGCGCACATTCCCCGAGGGGCCTGTGGAACTCAAAGACGATGATACCTATACCCTCACCACCCGCGATGTCCCCTGCGATGCCAACATCGGCAGCGTGACCTATGCCCGCCTGACCAACGACATCAAACCGGGTGACTCTGTCATGATCGACGACGGTCTGGTGGAACTGAAAGTCACGCACGTTTCCTCCACCGATGTCACCTGCAAGGTCATCCACGGCGGAATGCTGAAAGACCATAAATCCTGTAATTTCCCGGGTGTCAATCTGTCCATGCCGTATCTCAGTGAGGCAGACATGAATGACCTCGAATTCGGTGCAAAACTTGGCTTCGATTTCATTGCGGCAAGTTTTGCCCGCACAGGCGCGGATATCCGCTATCTGCGTAAATTTACGCACAGCCTCGGCTGGTATGGTGTCCGCATCATCGCCAAGATCGAAAACCGCGAAGGCGTAGACAACATCGACGAAATTCTCGAAGCTGCGGACGGCATCATGGTTGCCCGCGGCGATATGGGCGTTGAGATCCCGTTTGAGCAGATTCCCGCCATCCAGAAAGAACTGATCCGCAAGGGATATGAGGCAGGCAAACAGGTCATCACAGCCACACAAATGCTCGATTCCATGATTTTGCATCCGCGCCCGACCCGTGCAGAGATCACGGACGTTGCCAATGCGATCTATGACGGTACCAGTGCCATTATGCTCTCGGGCGAAACCGCTGCGGGTCAGTACCCCGTGGAAGCCGTCCGCACGATGCGCCGCATTGCCATCACCACAGAGGAAAACATCGACTACAAGGGCAAATTTCTCAACCGCGTCGGTGAAAAGATCACCATTGCCGATGCCATTTCCCACGCGACCGTCACCACCGCTCACGACCTTGACGCAACTGCGATCATCACCGTGACCAAGGGCGGCGAAACAGCGCGCCTGATTTCCAAATACCGCCCGATGTTCCCGATCATTTCCTGTACCATGGACCCCATGGTGCAGCGTCAGATGAATCTTTCATGGGGCGTCCATCCGCTGGTCATTGCAGAGGCAACCAGCACAGATGAGTTATTCCAGCGTGCCGTGGAAGCAGCTTGTCGTGCAGACTACACCAAGCCGGGTGACCGCGTCGTCATTACCGCAGGTCTGCCGCTCGGCGTAGAGGGCACGACCAATCTTCTCAAAGTCGAAACCATTGAATAATCGCACAGAAAGGACCCTGTCATGGGCATTTTCGATATTTTCAAACAGCTCGAATCCGAGCAGCAGTCACCAATGGGTCCCCCGCAGTTTTTGATTGCCGGTCTGGGCAACCCCGGTTCACAGTATGCAAACACCCGCCACAACACAGGTTTTCTGATGATTGACGCATTCGCAAAGCAAATCGGTGCGACATTCACCAAACACCAGTTTCATGCGCATATCGCAAACGGAACCTGCAACGGCACCCGCGTTCTGCTGATGAAGCCGGAAACCTTTATGAACCTGTCGGGGCAGGCTGTCAACGAGGCAATGCAGTTTTACCACATCCCGCCCGAAAACGTCATCGTTATTTATGACGACATCAACCTGCCTGTCGGCGGTATTCGTATCCGCAAAAAGGGCAGCGACGGCGGTCACAACGGCATGAAGAACATCATTTACCTCTCCGGGGCGGATACCTTTCCGCGCATCCGTGTCGGCATCGGACAAAAGCCGCACCCTGAATATCCGCTTGCTGACTGGGTTTTATCGCAGTTCACCCCTGCTGATCTCGAAACACTCGCGGAAACCGCAAAGGCAGTCGGTGAGGCGATTCCGCTGATCCTGCAAGGCAAACCCGATCTCGCAATGAGCCGTTTCAACAGCGGAAAAGCACCCAAACAGGAGCAAAAAACATCCACTGCCACACAGTAACCGCACGTCATCCGCCCAATACATCCATGCAAAAGAGGAGTCCTCATGCAATTTTTTATCGACACCTGCGAAAAGCTGTCTTCGATCAAGGAAATTCGCAGTTGTATCTCAAAAAACATCAGCCCGATCTCACTTTCGGGTGTTGCACAGATTCACAAGGCGCAAATCCTGCTGACACTCTCGCAGGATGCGCCTATTTTGGCTGTCGCGGCAGATGATGCAGCGGCGCGAATGCTCTGCGAGGACATCAATTTCATGGCGGGCAGGCGCCTCGCATACCCCTACCCTTCCAAGGAAATGAACTTTGCGGAGATCACAGGAATTTCTCGTGAATACGAGCAAATGCGTATCACGGCACTCTCTGCGATGCTGGAAGGAAACTGCCGTGTCTTAGTTGCATCCGCGGAAGCTGCCATGCAGTATACGCTTCCGAAAGATGTCCTGATGCAGCGCACGCTGCGGCTGAAAGCATCCGACAGCTATGACCGGAAAGCACTCGCCGCCGCCCTGAACGAGATGGGATACGTCCGCTGCGAACAAGTTGACGCGACCTGTCAGTATTCGATTCGCGGCTCAATTTTCGATATTTTCCCTGCACAGAGTGAGTTGCCCCTGCGTATTGAATTCTGGGGCGATGAGATCGACAGCATGGCTTTGTTTGAACCCGAAACACAACGGCGTACCGAAAATGTCGAAACAGCATCTATTGCACCGGCTGTGGAGGCACTTCCCGATGCAGTCACGCTCTCGGAGCGGCTGAAACAGGTTGCGAAAAACATTCGCGGAAAGCACGCCGCAGAAATCAAGCAAATGCTGACCGATGACGCTGACAAGCTGGACGGCGGTCTGACACTGCCCAACTACGACAAATATTTTTCGCTGCTTTATCAAGAACCTGCTACGATTTTCGACTACGCAACAGGTGTCACGGCATTCTGCGAATCCTCTGCGATTCTCGAAACCATGAAAAACACGCAGCTGCGCTTCTCCGAGGATGTCAAACTGATGCTGGAGGACGGTACGCTCTGCCGCCAGCTTGCGGATTGCTATCTGGAGCCGAATGCAGTGATCGCCAAGGCAGAAGCCGGCAATTTGCTCTGCATGAATGCATTTTTGAGCAGCACGGGTACATTTCAGTTCCGCAAAATGCTCTCTGAGGAAGCAACCCAGAATGCACCTTGGGGCGGCAGCACCCGCCTGCTGACCGAAGATCTGCTCGAACTTTGCAAGCAGGGCTACCGTGTCATGGTTTGCGGCGGCACGCTGAAAACGCTTTCCATTTTGCAGGATGACTTGCAGCAAAGCGGCATCCGATGTGCCATTGCAGATGAGAAATCCGATTGCGAACCGGGCACGGTTTTACTGATGCAGAGCGGACTATCGGGCGGATTTGACTACCCGTTCATCAAGACCGCGTGCATCGCGCAAAGCAAAACACAAAGCACAGTACTGCGCAAGAGAAGATTCAAGAAGGGTCAGGAAATCCGCGCACTTTCTGAAATTTCAGAGGGTGACCTTGTCGTTCATGCAGCCCACGGCATCGGCAGATTCATGGGTATCCAGAAAATGGAAATGGAGGGCATGACCAAAGACTACATTGCCATCCAGTACGCGGGCAAAGACCAGCTTTTCGTGCCTGTCACACAGCTTGACCTCGTTTCGCGCTACATTGGCGGACAGGATGACCAGAATGTCAAGCTGAACAAGCTGGCTTCCAACGAGTGGCAAAAAACGCGCACCAACGTCAAAAAGGCGGTCAAGGACATGGCTGCGGAGCTGATTCGTCTTTATGCGCTCCGCGAGCAGGCAAAAGGCATCTCCTTTGACCCGGATGATGATATTCAGCGCGATTTTGAGTCGCGTTTCCCGTTTGTGGAAACCAACGATCAGCTGCGCTCCATTGCCGAGATCAAGGCGGATATGGAGCGGGAACGCCCGATGGACAGACTGCTCTGCGGCGATGTGGGCTTTGGCAAAACAGAAGTTGCCTTGCGTGCCGCGCTCAAATGTATCCTTTCGGGCAAACAATGTGCAATTCTCGCACCAACGACCGTTTTGGCGCATCAACACTACGAAACCGCGCTGCGCCGTTTTGAATCTGTACCCATCAACATTGAACTGCTTTCACGGTTCCGTACCCCGAAACAGTCCAAAGAGATTCTCGAAAAGCTGGCAAACGGTAAGATTGACCTGATTATCGGTACGCACAAACTGCTGCAAAAGGGCGTCAAATTTGCCGCACTCGGTCTTGCCATCATCGATGAGGAGCAGCGATTCGGCGTAGCACATAAAGAACGATTCAAAGAGGTTTTCAACGGCATTGATATGCTGACACTCTCAGCCACGCCGATTCCCCGCACACTGAATATGGCGCTGTCGGGCATCCGCGACATGAGCGTCATTGAAGAACCGCCGCAGGATCGCTATCCCGTGCAGAGTTTCGTGCTGGAATACAACGAGGGGCTGATCGTACAGGCGATTCAGCGCGAACTGAAACGCGGCGGACAGGTCTATTATCTGCATAACCGCGTGGAAACGATTATCCATTGCGCAGCAAAATTGCAGGAAATGATCCCTGACGCACGCATCGGATTTGCACACGGCAAAATGTCGGAGCAGGAAATCTCCGAAACGTGGCGCAAGCTGGTCGAGCATGAAATTGATATTCTCGTATGTACGACAATTATCGAAACCGGTGTCGATGTTCCCAACTGCAACACGTTGATTCTCGAACAGGCTGACCGTTTTGGTCTGTCGCAGCTTTATCAGCTCCGCGGCAGAGTCGGACGAAGCAATCGCCGTGCCTACGCATATTTCACCTATGCACCCAACCGTGAGCTGACCGAAATCGCAGAAAAGCGACTCGCTGCAATGCGCGAATTTACACAGTTTGGCAGTGGTTTCCGCATTGCCATGCGTGATCTGGAACTCCGTGGTGCAGGCAGTATTCTTGGCGGGCAGCAGCACGGTCAGATGGAACAGGTCGGCTACGAAATGTACCTGAAGATGCTCAATGAGGCAATTGCAGAGGAAAAAGGCGAGCCGATCATTGCGCCGCCGCAGTGTACCATTGATATCCAGATGGAGGCACATATTCCTGAAACATACATCTCCAGCATGACCTCCCGTCTGGAAATCTACCGCCGCGTGGCACTGATTCAGACCACCGAGGATCGTATGGATATGGTGGATGAGCTGATTGACCGCTTTGGTGAACCGCCGAAATCGCTGCTTAGCCTGATTGACGCCGCACTCACCCGCAATACCGCCGCACGACTCGGCATCCGCGAGATTTCACAGAAGCGCGGGGCATTGTTCTTCTATATCCTTTCTCCGACGGCAAATCAGCTTTCCGCGCTGATGCGTGAATATTACGACCGTATCGCTTTCAACGACCGCGAAATACCCTATTTCATTGCGGTACGCCTGAAAAAAGGCGAAACGGCAGTCGTGCTGATGAAAGAAATCCTCGCAATACTGGAAAAACACGCTGCACCTACGGAAGATGACGAAAAAAGCAATTCCTGAGAATTGTAGGATATGCAGAAGAACGCCAGAAAGCCATACCGTTTTTTGGCAGAATTGCGACTAGTATTTTCTATATGAAAATGATATAATTGCACTAGCATTTCAGCGTAAAAAGGAATGCGTTTTGCAATTCGCAATCAAGCCTGAATGACAAGAAACCCTTTGCGACTTGCAGAGGGCTTCTTTATAGAAAAACACAGATATTGAAAGGGAGAAGTACCATGATGAAAAAAGCACTTGCAATGCTTTCCGTACTTACCATGCTGGCAGCTGCAACAGGCTGCAACAGCGATAGCAGCAAACCCGCAGAGGATTCCACACCCGCTGAAACCTCTGCTGTGGACGGCACAACTGTGCCTGTAAAAACCGAGCCGGTCGTCACCACCACCACAGAACCCGAGGTTTTGGAAGTGGACCCCAATGCCATCACATTTGACACGCCCAGCCTGTATTCCGGTCACCAGATGAAGGGCGGCGATGCGGACGAAGCAGATATCAAACTGGACATCATCGACTACAACGGCGACAAAAAAATGCGCGTACAGGTTTTGCGCGAAGAAGACGCCGAAGAATACCTTGTGCCGAAAATCGTATTCAATCTTCCCGAGATGCTTGGCGTGGAAAACGTCGGAAATATTGGAAAAATCTCGGTAGACTTCACCTGTCTTGCCCAAAGCCTCTGGACGAATAAAGACGGCTCCAAGTCTTTGGTTGTCGGTAATTTCCTTGGCGCACTGGCAGGTAACCTCGCCTCTGAAAAAATCTATGACGAGGAGGAAAACCTGATTCAGAATTCATGGGCAACGCATCTGGAATTCAAGCTGGATGACTGGGAAAACAGCGAGCATACATGGCGCGTGGAAACCAAAGTCGGCAGCCCGCTGGCAGTCAATGGATACGCTGCAAATGACGAAGGTACGACACTTGTCATTATGCGTTGGAGTCAGACCAACACCGTGGATTTCTGCATCGACAACATCACGTTCTACGACAAGGAGGGCAATTCCATGCCGATTATCTATGATGCTGCGGCAAATCCTGCGGAAATCGGCGAGCTGAACACACCCGAAGAAGTCCCTCCCACAGAGGAATCTTCGGCAGAATGATATTCACATTGATACAAAAATCAGGCAGAGAAATGATTTTCGTTTCTCTGCCTGATTTATTGTATTGGAATGATGTTTCTCTCTGTGTGCGCGACAGGATGGGGCGAAGCTACCTCTTTACTTCAGCTCTCCGCGCTCCATGGCGACAATGCCCGTGCGGCACAGCTTGACAATCCCGAAAGGACGCATCAGCTCGATAAATGCTTCGAGTTTCTGACTTTCGCCTGTGATCTCAATGCTGATGCTGTCCGTTGCGTAATCCAGCACCTTTGCATGGAAAATCGCAATAATATCGAGGATTTCATGCCGTGTTTCGGTGGTACTGCGGATTTTGAGCAGCACCAGTTCGCGGTACATACTGTTCTGCGGCGACATATCCAGGATTTCCGTCACATCTTCGAGCTTTTCAAGCTGTCTGAGCATCTGCTCACGGTCATGCTGATCGCCATGCGCCACAACCGTAATGCGCGAAAGGCTTGGCGATTCCGTTTCACCGACCGCAAGGCTGTCGATGTTATAACCGCGCCTTGCAAACAGCGCAGAAACCCTCGTCAGAACGCCGAATTGGTTTGCAACCAGAATGCTGATGACATATTTTTCGGTTTGTTCCATATAGCGCCGCTCCTTTCAGCCGAGTGATGTGCCGATCTTCGTATTCGGATAATATTTTGCGTAAAGCTCTAGAATTTGTTTTACCAGATATTTCGCGTTTTTACCGCCTTCGATCATCGCACAGAATGCGATTTCGGGCTTATCCGCAGGGGCGTAACCGATGACAAAGCTGTCTGTACCGCGTGGGGACTGCGGCGTACCCGTCTTGATTGCGACCTGAAATCCCAGCTTGTTGAGGTCGTATTCCTTCGGCATAGCAGTCTGCGCCGCGCCAATCATACCCTGTTCAATGTAATAATACGTATCTGCGTAGTTATTCGGTATAGTTGCGACAACAGTCGGCTCATGTTCGCTGACGACCTCGGTCATTGCGTTATTCCACATGGTCTGAATCAAATGCGGCTGATAGCGCACACCCTCATTGGCAATCGTGCTTGCAACCGTAGCCATTTGCAGCGGCGTGACCTGAATTTCCGATTGTCCGATGGATGCCTGCGCGATATCGCCGACAAACCAATCAATGCCGAGATTCTCGAAGGTTTCCGGGCAGGCAAGATATCCGCCGCTGTCGCCGGATTCCAGACCAAGCGGACTGCCCAGACCGTAAAGCCGCTCATATTCGAGCAGGCGGTCAATGCCGAGTTTCAAGCCCAGCTCATAGAAGAAAATGTTACACGAAACGGTCAGCGCACGCGAAACGGAAAGATAATGGTGCGTTCCGGTGCAGTGGAATTTCGTGTCGATGTATTTGAAGGTCTGGTTGCAGAAAAACGTGGAATTACCCGTAATCACGCCTGATTCCAGACCTGCCGTTGCGGTAATGGTCTTAAAGGTCGAGCCCGGACGATATAGACCGTCCGTGGCGCGGTTGACCAGCGGGTTATTCGGGGAATTCAGCACGGAATTGTAGTCTTCCAGATAATCATTGAGGTTGTAGGTCGGCACAGTTGCAAGTCCCAGCACCGCATTATCTTTGGTGTCCAGTACAGCGATTGCACCGCAGTTCGCGTTACGGCATTCTCTGTCGGTGCGGCGGAGATATTGGCAGTAATCCGCGAGTTTTTTCTGCAAATCCTGCTGAAACCCATTGTTGACCGTCAGCTGAATGGTTTTGCCGCCGACGGGTTCTTCCGTCACGGCAAACGAGCTGACCTCCCCGCCTGTGAGCGTGATTTCTTTTTTGCCATTGACACCGCGCAAGTCTGCTTCATAGGCAGCTTCCAGACCGCTTTTACCGACCATATCGGATAATTCGTAGTCCTTATGTCCGTTTTCCAGCAGCTTCTCGTATTCCTCTTTGCTGTAAATCGGACCGACATAGCCGATCTCATGCGGGATCACATCACCATTCTCAATGGTACGTACTGCTTCCTCCACGATGTTGATGCCTTTCAGCGAAAGCCGCAGCTCCTTGACCCGCGTCACAACGTCAATGTCAATGTCGTTTGCAAGATAGAACACATTGGACATGGAAAAACTTCTGGCGAGCATTTCGTAGCGGATGCCTGCAATCTGCCGCTGTTCTGTCTGCGTATAAGCAGACGAGATGTTGTAATCATCAATCAGCTTGTCGATGCAGTTTTCAGCGGTCGCGTAGTCATTCAGACCAAGTGATTTTTTGAGGGATTTCTGCTTCTCCTCGTCCTCCACGGTAAAACTGTACGGTGTTTCCAAGCTGACAGGCAGCGAATCATTCCACGAATACCCTGCCTCTGCGAGCATACGGGTTGTTTGCAGCAAGATCTCATTGCCCTCTGCTGCATCGTTAGGGAAGTACGCCTTTTCGACAATCAGGTTATAGCCGATTTTGTTGGATACGATCGGGTCACCGTTGCAATCCACGATTTCGCCGCGGGTCGCCTGCATCACCTGAGAATAGACGCTGGTGTTAGTCACAACGACTTCTTTCTCATCGGCAGCGACAATTTGCAGCATCATCAACCGATACACCGCAAGACCGCCCGCTGCAAGCACCAACATGATCAGAAAAGTACTGCGCAGAAATTCGGAAATCTGACGTAGAATTTCTTTCATAGCGTTTCAGAACTCCTTTTTGGTCGGAGCGGAACGAATCAAGCGAGAGAACCGCCGCCAAGCAGATCGCTGAGGGACAATTCCGTGTAATCCTCGATGAAATGCTCATCCAGACGAATCGGACGCTGCTCACCTGTTTTCATATTTTTGAGCTGTGCTTTCTGCTCTGCCAGCTCGTTGGAGCCGAGCACCAGCAGATAATCCGTGCCAAGCTTGTCCGCATACTTCATCTGTGCTTTGAACGTGCGGTTTGCAAGGTCGTATTCCGCACGGATGCCTGCCTCACGAAGCTGCATTGCCAGTTTCATGGAAACAGGTCTTGCGGCATCGTCCATGGGCGCGAGATAGACGTTGCAGTGATTGGGATCCATGAACGCGCAGCCCTGATGATCCATTGTGAGAATCAGGCGCTCCAGACCCATACCGAAGCCGAGTGCTGGTACTTTCTGACCGCCAAGCTGCTCGATCAGACCGTCATAGCGACCGCCGCCGCAAACCGTACCCTGCGCACCGATATCCGTGGAGATAAACTCAAACACGGTCTTGGTGTAGTAATCCAAGCCGCGGACAATGTGCGGATCAATATCAAATGCGATATCCATATCGTGCAAAGCTTCCTGCAAGGTTGCAAAATGTTCCTTGCATTCATCGCAGAGATAATCAAGGATCAGGGGTGCATCTGCTGCAATTTTCTGGCAAATCGGGCTCTTGCAGTCCAGAATACGCATCGGGTTGCGCTCCAGACGGCTCAGGCAGGTTTCGCAAAGTTCCTCTTTGTGGGGAGCAAAAAATGCTTTCAGTGCATCATAATACTTCGCACGGCAAGTGGGGCAGCCAATGCTGTTGATGTGCAGAATGATATTTTTCAAACCAAGCGTATCGAGGACTGTTTTTGCCAGCATAATGACCTCAGCATCCGCGTAAGGCGATGCAGAACCTGCCATTTCCACGCCAAACTGGTGGAACTCACGGAGTCTGCCTGCCTGCGGACGCTCGTGGCGGAAGCAGGAAAGGATATAAAACACCTTCTGCGGCAAAGCCTCTGCGAGCATACCGTTTTGCAGCATGGCACGGATCGTGCCGGCGGTACCCTCTGGGCGCAGCGTGAAAACGGTTTCCTTGGCGGTGACAGAGTACATTTCCTTCTGCACCACATCGGTGGTTTCGCCAACAGAACGCTGGAACAGATCAGTCGTTTCAAAAGTCGGCACACGAATTTCAGAGAAACCGAACTTTTCTGCGGTATCACGGACAACGGTTTCCACGGTTTTCCATTTGTGGATGGTTTTCGGGGTCACGTCCTCCGTACCATTCGGACGCTTGATGTAATTTGCCATAAATACGTTCCTTTCAGGATAAAATACAGTTTGCGGATAAACAGAAAAATTGCCCCTTTGGCAAGGGGCAATCAAAGCTGTCAGTGAAAATTACATAACAGGGTTGCCGATTTCGCGCCAATCGAGGTCACCGCGCTCGAGGGCAAGAATCAAAGCCTCGGCGGTAGCAATATTGGTAGCAACCGGCACATTATGCACGTCGCAAAGACGCAGCAGGTTCATATCGTTTGGCTCGGAAGCCTTGGGATTGATGGGGTCGCGGAAGAACAACAGCACATCAATTTCGTCGCAGGAAATACGTGCGCAGATCTCCTGGCCGCCGCCTTGCGAGCCGCTGAGGAACCGTTTAATGGAAAGACCGGTTGCTTCTGCTACCTGCTTTCCTGTTGTGCCTGTCGCACAGAGTGTGTGACGGGAGAGAATTGCGCAGTAAGCCGTGCAAAACTGAATCATCAGTTCTTTTTTTGCATCATGGGCAATCAGAGCAATCGTCATGGGAGAGTCAGTCCTTTCTGTATATGTGAAAAAATAGTATCTGTCTGTCACGCCGAAGGCGTCCAGAAGAAAGCGGATAAGGAAACCGAAATCAGCCGATCTTGACGGTCAGCGGAGCATTTTCGCCGCGCAGTCTGCGGGAGATGGCATCAAAAGCGGCAAGGCTCGGTGCTGTCGAGGGGATCGGTTCGCCCTTGCCTGTTGCGATCACGAGGTTATAATCCTCGGGGATGACACCGATCAGCTGCACGCCG
This sequence comes from Oscillospiraceae bacterium, assembly GCA_045600205.1. Taxonomy (GTDB): domain Bacteria; phylum Bacillota; class Clostridia; order Oscillospirales; family Ruminococcaceae; genus Firm-04. The sequence goes on from JAZRXM010000038.1 coordinate 67,963, forward strand.
ATGGTATCAATGATCTCATCGAGGTCGCGGACAAGTTCTGCGCCGATCGCCTTTTTGCTGATCTTGTTGATGATCAGGCGCTGACGGCGGTTGCCGCGGGCATAGAATTCATCGGACATCATCTGTGCATCACGGACACAGATGGGATCGGGTGTGGTGACCACGAGAATGAGGTTTGCCTGCTCGACAATATCAAAAACGTGGTTATTGATGCCTGCGCCCGTATCAATGATGATATAATCATAGTACTTACGGACAGTATGGCAGATTTCGCTGATCTGTTCCACGGTGACGGTCTGGAACGGGTTTTTGGGCGCGCACAGGACAAACAGATTGCTTGCCATCGGCACACGGGTAACGGCATCCAGCGCCGAAACCTTGCCTTCCAGTACATCACTCAGGTCGTACTTGATGTTGTTTGTCATGCCAAAGATAATATCAATACAGCGCAGACCGAAGTCCAGCTCAATAATCAGCGTGCGGCTGCCCTGCTTTGCGAGGGTGTAGCCGATGCCTGCGCAAATTGAGGATTTGCCTGTACCGCCCTTACCGGACGTGACCGCGATTGTCTTTGAGTTAGCCATATGAGGACTCCTTTCTCAGGCAGATTCTTTGGGAAAATCTGCCGCAGACCATGCACCGAAAAGCACGGATATACATGGTCTGTGTGTAATTTGCGTGATTCAGATATTGCTACATTTCATGCAGACATAACATACCATATATTATTATACCACAAATATCCGTTTTGTCAAATACCTTTTTGAAAAAAATCAAAAGATTGGCACCTTTGATTGTTTTTTTGATTCTGAATTGTGCATTTTCACAAGGAACTCCAAGGGAAGCATCCTCTGCTTTGGCGGAAGTCGCAGAATTGCTGCCATTTGTTCAGTTCTGTTTCGTGTCTGCGATCTGAATAGAATCAATTGCCTTGTTGAAACCGCTTTTGTAGGTCAGAAATGTTTCCTCTTTGCTTTTGCAGGTCATAACATAAGCGGTGTCGTTTTCCATGAACAGGGCGGTCATTGCGTGCATTGTATGATTTCCGTCCTCAGCGGGAATCGCATAGGTAAACTCCAGGATCACGCAGTCTTTGCCATGGATTTGCTTCGTATTTTCCTCTTTCAGCTTGTACTCTTCCGCGGTCGTTTCGTAGGTAAACTTGGTTTCAGCGGCATATTCATCCAATCGGATGCCGTGAATCGCCTGCTTTTCGCTGGTGATGATAATGGAGGCATCATCATGCACATAGAACTGATTGCAGAACTTCGAGGACGATTCCGTAAAGTTTGCAGGGATCTCAAATGTCAGTTCTGTGGGGCGTTCCGCAGGAACGATCATCTGATTATCCACATTTTCCAGTAGATTTTCAGAGGATTCGGCTACGGATGAAGAATCTTTTGTTCCGCTGTTCTGCGAAACAGTACAGCCGGCCGAAAGCAGCAGTGCAGCTGTCAGCAGAAGTGAAACCGCCTTGGAAAGAAAACGCATATGGCATACTCCTTTGTTTTGGACATAAAAAACAGAAAGCCGATGCGAAAAACAGCGCATCGGCTCTTTGCGTGACCAGACCTATAAGCCGGGTTCTGTCGGGTGCAGTCATTTATCTAGACGATTCGTCGCCGAACCGCTCAAGCCGCCTTTGTGAACAATCCGCCGAGCAGACGTTAAGACTGTTCACACCAATCGGCGTTGCATCGGGTAGGGTTTACATGGCAGCATTCTCTCGAATGCTCCGGTGGGCTCTTACCCCGCCTTTCCACCATCACACGAAAGCGGAAACCGCTTTCATGCAGTATATTTCTGTTGCACTGGCCCTGAAGTCACCTTCGGCTGCCGTTAGCAGTTGCCCTGCTCTGTGATGCCCGGACTTTCCTCGTCAGCAAAAAACGCTGCCGCGACTGCACAGTCTGCTCAACAATTCAGTATATCATATCTTGCAGGATTTGTCAAGCATCGGGTATCAATCCGCGTTCACGCGCAGGAAGCCTGCGGGGTCGTAGTTGACGCCGTCGATACGGACCTCAAAGTGCAGGTGATTGCCGGTGGAATGCCCTGTACTACCGACCAGTGCAATGACCTGTCCGCGCTTAACGTACATTTCCGTACCGACCAGCAGCATGGAGGCGTGGGCATAGAGTGTCTGTTTCCCGCCGCCGTGGTCGATCATCACGTAATTACCGTAGCTGCTGCTGAATTTTGCGGTCGTCACAACACCGTCTGCCACCGCATAGATCTCCGTGCCCTCGGGGGCGGCAATGTCAATCCCGCGATGATTGCGGTCACTGATGAACACATCACTGATTCTGCCGCCGTTGACAGGCCAGCCATACTCGCCGGTCCCGCGCAGGACCGTTGTTTTACTTGCAGGTGCGGGCGCGTAGGTGCCGACCCCGACCCGCTCACTGATCGGCGCGGAAACTAACGTAGAATGCAGCAGCGAAGTTGCAGTCAGCACGCCATTGACATAAGTGGCACGGATTTCGTTGTTTTTCTCGCCTTTTTCGCCGTACCGGAGCAGTTTTTTCTGTCCGAGCGGCAACTCTGCGGTTTCCACCTCCACAGTGTCGTAATCAATGAAAGAAACGGTGTTTTTTCGCTCTGTATAGGAAATCGGTAAACTGCGCTCCTGCGTGGGCACTTTGACTTTCATACCGATTTTCAGTACATTCGGCAAATCAGGATTCAGTTCCATGATTTTCTCAGGCGTCGTACTGTAACGCTCTGCAATTTCGTAGATATTGGAACTGACCACCACATGAAAGACACCTGTAGTCGCAGTTGCACGGGTCAGATTGTAAATCATTTTGCTTTCGCTCATCAGGCTGTCCGTGAGATAAGAGCCCGATACATACGAGATTTCGTCCGTATAAAAAACAGCCTCGACTTCTCTGCCCAGCGTGGCTTTGTAATCCGCCAGCTGCACCGCCAACGCGGTTTCAACCGGTTGCTTGTCGGCAACCGCGCCCAGAAATTCATCACCGCGATAAACGCCGTATGCCTCCGTGAGCGAAACACCCGACTGTTCCAGCATTTTGTCCGCCAACGTATACTCCGTCAGGTATAATTCCGCGCTGTCTGACGGCTCAATCTGCAAGGAACGCCGCAAAGAAACCTCAGTTTCATTTTCAGCATGCGAAAGCCGCTCCCGTACGATTTTTTCTGCCTGTTCGCAAACCGCTTCGTTTTCCACGCAACCGACTTTTTCACCGTTCAAGAAAACAGAAACGCCATAGTCGGCGCGGACAGCATTGGAAACCAACGTCACAAGGAACGCACAGCAGCCGATTGGCATAAGATAACGCATCATCGTAAAAAACAATCCGTTGCTGCCGAAAAATTCCCGCAGCAGACGCTTGCTCATTGTGCGGAAACGGACACCGTTTGATTCGCCGCGCACCTGCACCCATTCCTGATAAATACGGCTTGCCTCGCCTCTGTGCAGACGGACAGGTTGTGTCAGTACCCGCCAGATCCAGCGCAAAATTCGAAAAGTGCCGTGCAGAATATCTTTCAAAAGCACCGCAATTCCGTGTAAAATCGCAAGCGGCAGATACAGCAGGCCACAAAAAATCCGTCTGCCGCAACGCCCAAGGACATACAGTACATCCGCAATTTGTGCCAAACGCATCCAGACGCTCCTTTCCCTGAATTCATCGCATAGACATTATCATACTCCTTTTCAAACGGAATTGCAAGCACTTTTTTGAGGTTTTGGCAGGTTTTCCAACAGACAAGCTGTCTTTTCCCTACCTCGTATGCGATACTGCATAAATGATTTTGTCAGAATTTGCGTTTGTTTCGACCAATTCCGCAGTGAACAGCACCGGCAAAGCACGCAGCATCGTAAACGGGCAGACCAGTAACGGCAGACAGGCAACACGGCGCAACAGCAGATGTTTCGTGCGGCAGCGAGTAGCGCGGTCTGCCATGCGGAAAACACTGAAGTATCGTAAATGCGGGGCTTTCAGAAAATAAAGCGGCAAAGCAACCTGTATCGCCAACAGACGCAGCGGCAGAGCCAGCAGCAACACAGATAAAATCAGCAGATGTGCTGAGATCAACAGGGTCAGTATCCCATCCGCAGGCATCCGCAATGCCCGTTCCGCCAGTCCGCAGGCAACCGCAGACGGCACACAGGAAATCAGCAGCAGACACGCCGCAGTCAATCGCAGTGCAAACCATCTTCGCCACAGCCAGAAACGGCCGCTGCACGCGAGAAATCCCCTGTCATTATCATTCAGCAGATGAAGCTGCTCCCCCATCCAACGAAATGTCGTCACTTCTAACGGCGCGGTAACCAGCGTATTTGCCGCAATACAGCAAATGCCGAATCCCAACGCACCCACAATACTGTCCAGCCCCATCCGCTGCACCGCACACCCCATTCCGAGGAGAATCAGCCGCAGCACCACACAAATCGCCGCCAGAACCCCCGCACACTGTCCGAGCGGACAAAGCTGCTTCGCACGCCGCCATGAGATTCGCCGTTTCATGAAATGTAGTCCTCCAACAGGTTACGCAGCTCTGCAACCGAATCCACCTGAACACCATGCTCCAGCACAATGCGGTCGTATTCGGGAAACCACCCCGCTGAAACTGCGTAGCTTTCAAACGGTACCTCACTTCCAAGCGCGTATACCGAAAGCGTTTGCGATGAAAGTTTCAGCAGATACGGTGCTTCCGGCATTTCGCGGGTCGGCGGAATCTGCTCCGGAAATTCCGCAAGGGGCGGGATCGTTTTTTTCGGCAGTTCAGCCGCTTCCGCATGGGGGATCTCCGTCACGGCTGCCCGTTTTTTTCTGACCGCCGATGCCGTCCGAATGACAACACCCGCACAAATTGCCGCAGAAACACCGAGCAGCATAAGCCTCCGCAGCATTTTCATAGATTGCATCTTCCTCATCCTTTCCTCTGATTTACCAGAAGTATGGCACATTTTACCCCGAAATATTCAAAAAGCCACAAAACGATTACAATTTTCAAAAAGTGCTTAACATTTCGCGCATGATATGATATAATATACTTTATACAATGGGGTGAAGTATCTGCACAAATCCCAAACCATCCCGAAAGGAGCTCTTACGCTATGAAGCTGCCAGATCTGAAAAACGTCAAAATGCCGGATATCAAATCAGCCGGCAAACAGTCAGAAAAAAAGCTGAAACATACAAATAAGAAGAAATCCGAAAAGAAAAAGGTCTACAAGGCACCGCTGCCGATCCGCTTTTTACGGACAGTCGGCTCCGTCATTCTGACCACATTCCTGTCATTTACCCTGTTTTTTGCCGTAACAGGCATTATTTGCGGCATTGCTGCCACCAGTTACGTCATCAATTACATGGATACCACACAGGCGGTCAGCATTCAGGAACTTGCCATGAGTTCCTCCACCAATATCTACGCGACCAATCCTGAGGGTGAGCAGGAGGTCATTTACACCGTCCATAACGATATTCAGCGTATTCCTGTGGAGATCGACCAGGTCCCGCAGCACGTTCGCAACGCGTTTGTTTACGCCGAGGACAAGAATTTCTACACCCACGAAGGCGTGGACTATAAGCGTACCGCGGCATCCTTTGCCAATATGCTGTTCGACTTCTGGGGCAATGACCAGGGTGGTTCCACGATCTCGCAGCAGCTGATCAAAAACCTCACGGGTGACAATGAAAAGTCCCCGCAGCGTAAGATCCGTGAGATCTTCCGTGCAATGCAACTGGAAAAATCATACAGCAAAGACGAAATCCTCATCAACTATATCAACATCATCGGCTTCGGCGGACCCATCAGCGGCGTTCAGCGTGCCGCTCAGGAATATTTCGGCAAGGATGTCTGGGATATTTCCATTGCAGAGGCAGCCTGTCTGGCAGCCATTCCGCAGAGCCCTGAGGTCAACAACCCGTTTGCCGGCGAGTACATTAGAAAGTACAACAAGGTCACCGATACCTACTATTACAGCGATGAAAAGGAAAACACAGGACGTGCGATCAACCGTGACCGTATGGAGTATATCCTCGGTCAGATGTACGAAAACGGTGCCATCACCTATGACGAATATCAGGAAGCCCTCGCAGAGGAACTGATCTTCACCGACACCGATGAATACAAATCCCAGCATCCTGAACTGTTCCGTCTGGAGGACGGCGTTTACGTTGAGATCAAAAAGGAAAAAGACGAATACGACAAGAAAACCGACTGGTGGGTCGTCAACCGTGCCCTGACCGAACTGCGTGATCAGCTCATGGAGGAACGCGGCGTTTCACAAGACCGTGCGATCACTCTCATCAATACCGGCGGCTACCAGATCTACACCACCTATGACATGGAAATGCAGGAGTATGTGGAGGAGAAATTCTCAGACCTGAACAACCTGCTCAAAGGCATTACCAACTCCAAAAACACTGCAACAGTAAACCGCAAGGGTGAACCGATGAACCTCCAGTGCGGCTTCACTGCAATCGACTACCACGGCAATATCCTCTGTACGGTCGGCGGCGTGGAAATGGATCCTGCCCCGCTCGGCCACAGCTACGCCTGCACCATCCCGCAGCAGGTCGGTTCTGCGATCAAACCTGTCACTGCCTACGGCTACGCGCTGGACAACGGTTACATTACCTACGCAAGCAAACTGCTTGACCGTCCGCCCGTGACGATCAACGGAAAACCATGGCCGACCAACTATTCCGACAGCAACAATATCACAAAATACAGCGGCAACAACGTCACAGTGGAATACGCACTGGAACAGTCGCTCAACACCATTCCCGCACTGCTCTGCAAAACCTATGGTCTGGACAACATCTTCAATTTCGCAACCGAAACTCTCGGTCTGGAACTGAATCAATCCAAAGACAGAGATTATTCTCCGCTCGCCGTTGGCGGTCTGAGCTACGGTATCACCATTGAGGACCTCGTCAACGCATTCATGGTTTACGGCAGCGGCGGCTATTTCTCCGATGCACACATCATCAGCCGCGTGGAATCCTCCGACGGCAGAGTCGTTTACAGCTTCGATGACGATTACGAACAGGTCATCAAACCCGAAACCGCTACTATTATGAACCACCTGCTCCAGAATGTCGTCCAGAAAGGTACCGGTAAAAACGCAAAACTTTACGCAAACGGCAAGCAGATCCCGATTGCCGGCAAAACAGGTACCACCTCTGACTGGTTTGATAAGCTGTTTGTGGGTCTGAACCCCGACTTCGTCAGCGGCATCTGGATCGGATACCCTGAAAACAAGACCATTCAGCTCTATCAGAAAATGGACACCCCGACCATCTGGAAAAACATCATCGGTCAGTGGATCACTACCCATTACAGCGGCGCGGATTACCCGCCCTGCGACAATGTGGTTTCCGGTCACTACTGCACCAACACAGGCAAAATTGCAGGCGCAAACTGCCCCAAGAGTACCACGATCGGCTATTGGAGCAAAGATAATGCACCGTACTGCAACAGCTGCCGTGCCGCTTCTACGGACAAAAACAAGGACAAGGATAAAGACAAGACTGAAAGTTCCAAGCCGGACGCCTGATATGAAAATGTGAGGAACAACATGAATAACGAAATGCCCGCATCCTATATGCGGATGTGCTGCCCCTGCCACTTTGGTCTGGAAAGTGTCCTGAAATTCGAACTGGTACGTCTGGGTGCTGCCGATATTGCAGCAGCAGACGGCAGAGTTTGCTTTTCAGGCGACTGGACCATGCTTGCGGCAGCCAATATCGAACTGACCGTTGCCGACCGCGTTCTGATTGAACTGGGCAGCTTTTCGGTCAAGGCACAACGCGGAAAAACCGCATTCGACCCGCTCTTTGAGGGCGTGGCTGCCCTCCCGCTCGAACGGTTCATCGGCAAGGATGATGCGTTCCCCGTCAAGGGTAATTCACTGAATTCTGCGCTGCACAGTGTTCCTGCGTGTCAGGCAATTGTGAAAAAGGCAGCGGTCAAACGCTTGCAGAAAGCCTACCGCACCATGGAACTGCCCGAAACAGGTTCGCTGCATCAACTGCAATTCCAGATCCGCAATGATTTTTGCACATTATATCTTGACACTTCCGGCTGGCCGCTGCACAAACGCGGTTGGCGTCAGATGGCAGGCGCAGCCCCCATCCGTGAAACGCTTGCGGCAGGCATCCTCGATTTATCCCGTGTCCGCCCGCAGACACAGCTTTGTGACCCATTCTGCGGCAGCGGCACGTTCCTGATCGAAGCTGCTACCCGTGCCATGCATATGGCTCCGGGATTACACCGCAGATATGCGGCGGAGCGTTGGGAACAAATGCCCAAACGAGCATGGTTCGATGCCCGTGAAGCCGCCCGCGCCAAAATTTGCAGAGATGTGGATTTCCGCGCAATCGGCTACGACATTGACCCGCAGGCGGTCGAGCTGGCACAGGAAAACGCCCGCAAAGCAGGCGTCGCAGAGAAAATCAAGGTCATGCAGGGCGATGTAAAAGATTTACAGGTTTCGGCGGAGCAGCTCATCGTCTGCAACCCGCCCTACGGTGAGCGTCTGCTGGATGTGGAAGCTGCCAAAGAACTCTATCGCGTCATGGGAAAAGTGTTTCCGCGGGAAAATGCGGCAAGCATCATCTCACCTGACCAGACTTTCGAACAGTGTTTCGGCAGAAAAGCTGCAAAACGCAGAAAACTCTATAACGGAATGCTGCAATGCAATTTGTATCAATACTGGAAATAACACTGATTTATCAAAATCGAAAGGAGCAGATTAAATATGGTGAATTCCAATCTTTCGGTCAATGAGCAGGGACATCTCTGCATCGGCGGCACAGACTGTGTCGCATTGGCACAAAAGCACGGTACGCCGCTTTACGTCATGGATGAAGACCGCATCCGTGAAAATTGCCGCGCCTATCGCAATGTGCTGAATACAGAATACGGCAAGGGCTTGATTTGTTTCGCAAGCAAGGCTTTTTCGTGCAAGGCAATGTACCGCATTGTAAAAAGCGAGGGGCTTGGCACGGATGTCGTGTCGGGCAGCGAATTGTATACTGCACTGACAGCCGGAATGCCTGCTTCCAAAATCGTATTCCACGGCAACAGCAAGTCAAACAGCGAACTGACCTATGCAGTCGAAGCAGGTGTCGGCAGAATCGTCTGCGATAATTTTGAGGAACTCGAACGCCTGAATACAATTGCGCGCAAGCACGGCAAAAAGGTTCATGTGATGTTGCGCATCAAGCCGGGCATTGAAGCACATACGCATGATTTCATTCAGACCGGCAGAGTGGACAGCAAGTTTGGCTTTGCACTTGAAACAGGCGAGGCAAAGCAGGCTGTCCTCGCAGCAAGCAACGCTTCGAACCTGAAACTGGTTGGTCTGCATTGCCATATCGGCTCGCAGATTCTCGAAACAGAGCCGTTTGCAGAAGCCGCAAGGGTCATGCTGCAATTTATGGATGCGCTGCGGACCGAATGCGGACTCACTTTCTCCGAACTGAATCTCGGCGGCGGTCCCGGCATCAGGTATGTCGAAAGCGACGACCCGAAGCCCTTTGGCGATATCATCCGCGCAATTCTGAATGCCGTCCGCGAAACCTGCCGCCAGCTTTCATATCCTGAACCGTTTATCCTCTTTGAGCCGGGTCGCTCCATCGTTGGCGATGCAGGCATCACACTTTATGAGGTCATGGCAAAGAAGCATATCCCGAATGTCCGCGATTACGTACTGGTGGACGGCGGTATGTGCGATAATCCACGCTATGCGCTCTATCATGCGGAATACGAGGTAATTTGTGCCAATCACGCAGATCAGCCGAAAACCGAAACCGTGACCATCGGCGGCAAGTGCTGCGAAAGCGGTGACCTCATCGGGGAGAATATGCCGCTTCAGCAGACAGAGCCCGGCGATACGCTTGCGGTTTTGACCACAGGTGCGTATAATTACTCGATGGCTTCCCATTACAACCGCAATCCGAATGCAGAGGTCGTCATGGTGAAGAACGGCAGGGCAAGAACCGTTGTACGCCGTGAAACCTACGAAGATGTGTGCAGAAACGACGTATGACTGTATCGTGGTATCTCCGATGGACCTGAGAACGGAGCATCGCAAGGAAAGCCAATGAATTTGCAGGCACACTCATCCAAACCTCGCGAAATAGTAATAAAACAAACAGCTTCAGGATATCATCTCCTGAAGCTGTTTTTATTGTATCTACGGGATTTGCGTTACCATTCCCAGTCTTCCCACAAACGTCCCGCTTTGACTTTGAGCGATTCGCCCTTTTGCTTGCACATTTCGTTTGCCGCCGCAATACCAATCAGCAGAATACCTGCAATCAGGAGGAAAACCCACCACGGCGTATTCGGGAAAATCCGCATATGCAAATACACCGCAATGCAACAAAGCGATATGCCGCCCAGCAAGAACCACTTTCTCTGCCTGATATAGAACGACAGCAGAAATACTCCAAGTGACAACGCCAGAATCATCAGCAGATCTGCGGTTTTCTCTGTATGCATCGCTTGCAGTCCCAGATGTATCATCACAAATACACCGATTGCAAAAAACATCGCACCACCGAGCTTCTTGCCGTACTGTTTCCGCAGGATCAGCCCGAATCCGAGCAGAGGCAGCAAAAACAGCTTATCCTCAAAATAAGTATCCTTTGTTTGGAAAAACGGCTGACACCACAGGGTTACCATTGCCATTGCCGCTGACGCAGAAATCACGATTCGACGAAGTTGTTTGCTCTTGGCAATCAGCAGGAAATGCAATGCGAACAGCGTCGCACCGACAAGCAGCGCAAAAATACAGGCATCCTCTTGCTTCCCGATCAAATCGTATGCACTCTGGGTGCAGACCGAAAATCCCCACAGCAGCAATATGGCTGCCCCGATTCGCATGGACCACGCACGGCGCGGCTGATGATTTTGCATCAGGATACTGAGATAACAGAACAATGCCAACAGCAGATACCACACCGCAAAAAACGCAATCAGCATCCCGTTGGAATAGGTATCCCGGAAAAACAAATCCCAATCAAATACCTGTATCCGCAATTTTTCCAGCGCAAACACCGAGGTGCAAACCGCAATCGAGGGAAACAGCCATTGGGTCGGCTTTGTAGCACACCAACCGCACACACAGAAAATCAACGAAGCTGTGATATATACGGTTTGTGTTGCATTCAGAATGGTGTTGTCATACAAGAAATGCCCGAACATCAGCGCACCCATCGGTATGACCAGACTCAGTGCATTGGTCAGTTCTTTTGTTCCGACAAAGTGCAGCTTTCCCTTTTGCACCAACACTGATATCGCCATGCCAACCAGAAGCCAGATTCCCGCATACAGCAGCGGCGCATTTTCATCAGGATACAGATGTACAGAAAACAAATCACTGTTCCCCAGAACAACAGTGCCGATATACAGCAATGGCACCACCATAATAAAGCTGATGGTACTCCACCTGCGCATACCGCGCTTTGCAAACGCCACACCAAGAATACCTGTGCCTGCCGCACCAATACCGTATGCCGCAGCTGTCCAGCCGCAGTCGCCGTCTGCCAATACGAACATCATGTAGAATACAGGCAGCAGCAAGGCAAGCAGCACAGTCATTCTGACAAAATTCACACGATTTTTGCTCAGCACCACGGTCAGCACCGCAAGTGCCACGGAAAATGTCCCCCAGATGAACGAAGCGATCTCATCGCTCCAATCAGCCTTTGCGATCACGCTGCATTCCGTGACTGCGATCATACCAATGATCGCCGCCGCGGGACAAAGCAATGCCTCAAAAAATTGTCGAACACTTCGGGTGTTGTGCTCCATGACGTAAAACCAAAACAGCACCGCGATCAAAAAGAACAGTACCGATGCGCAGTTCGGGGCAAACGCCGTCTTATCGTTTTCTTCCAACAGTGCAATAAACGAGAACACGCCACTCGAAATCGGCAGCAGGAAATCCGAAAACTTCGAGCGAATCAGACGCACAAACGTAAAAATGATTGCCGCTGCAAACATCAGCAATGCAACAAGAATGATGCAATTTTCATTTTCCCATGAATAAAGCGCATCCAGACAGAGCGGTAGAACCATAAGTGTCTGCGCTTCAATGGCAAATGCAATCCGCAGCGGAAGTTTTTGTGTCCGCAGCAAAGGCAGGAGCGTCACCAGCAGCAAAACGATTTCTGCAGGATAAGTCAGCCAATGCAATTGACCATCCTCAAACACACAATTCCACAGGGCGACCTGTGAAAATCCTGCCGTTACGTAATACGCCAGACGATAACAAAGCTGCTCCGCCTCTGAATTCCGCTCTAATGCGTGCAAAGTCATCATCACAACAGCAGAGAGAATACCGATGAATGCAGGAAAATTGCCCTCGCCCCAATCAATATTGTTCTGATAGAACGGATGCAGTGCCAGCGAAAAGCCACAAATAACCAATCCGCAGGCAATAAATGCTGTTCCTGCTTTCAGACGGCTCGATATCGGCTCGGAAAGAAACGCCGCGACAAGCATCAGCGCACCAATGCCAAACAATACTGTCGTTTTCTTCCCCGCAAGCAGCAGCAGCGGGATCGCACAAAATGCGGCAGCAATCGCAAACAGCTCCGCCGCTTTACTGATATACGGCGGGAATTTGTGGGCAAGCGGCTTGACCGCATAGGCAAGCAATAGTACATAAGCCGCAATTGCAAGGAAAAATACACCGTCATTTTTGAAAATTCCCCTGCACAGGCAGGCGTAGGTGACGCTGAAACCCGCCATGACAGCAATGCCCCAGCCGATTTGTTTTTCCTTTCGCACCGCAAGACACGCCAGAATCGTGAAAGATGCCGCTGCAAGCGACAGCAGCCACGGATTCGATGCGCCCGCCAATCCTTTTCCGAGCAGTGCAAATGAACCTGCCGCCCAGACGGAAATCGGGAAAAATGCCGTACCCAGTGTAAAAAACGCCGCACCCGTCCGCTTCAGATGCCACAATTTGTTTGCCAGCGCGGATGCTCCGAAAAACAGCAGGCTTCCCGCGCCCAGTACTGCCAGTCTGCCGCCGTCCGAAAGGGTTTCCCATGTGGAACGGACAAACAGCAGTCCCGCGATGATGACCAAGGTGACACCGACTGCCAGCAAAATCGAGATTGCCGAAATCGGCTGCTTTTCCTTTTTCGGTTTGACAGGTTTCGGCGGAGGTAATGTGACTTCCGGCGGTTTCTCTGTCACAACCGCATCCTGCGGCTTCTCCTCAGGGTTTGCAGGCGGTGGCTCCGCTGCTGCGCGCTTTTGCGATATGCTCTGTTTCTTCAGCAGACCTGCTGCAATGGCATCCTCCGTTTTCAGCTCACCGCGACGATAAAGCCGCTCCAGTACGTCACGCTGTTTTTTCGTCTTTTTTTTCGTGACCAGAAGCCAGATACCCAATGCAAGCGGAGAAAGAAACCAGATCGTCAACAATATAAACAGCATGGAATCCCTCCTTTCCGATGATTTTTTCCTATTATATCACAGCCGCTGCAAAATTGCAAGCATCGCCGCAATATATTCCAAAAGCCGCACCTGAAGTGGTCAGATGCGGCTTTCATGTTCTCAGCCTTGTACAGACTGCATCGCGCGGGTGATCGCGCCGTAAATTTTCTCATCGACTTCGATCAGCGCACGCTTGTCATCGTGAAATTTTACGGCAATCGTATAAATTCCCTTATTCTGCATCGCGGCGGATGCCCGCAGACGCAGCGCACCCAATCCTGCGGGATCCAGAGAACCCGTCAGAATCAGGCAATTACCCGAGCGGATAATGTCCTCTGTCAGCACCTCATATTTTGCCACATACTTCGGGCTGAAGGGAACGTCGTCAATTTTTTTCATTGTGCCGGAGATATACGAGGCGGATGGGGAAAGCCGAAAGATTCGGCAGCCCGTATAGTCGCCTGCCAGTACCATATTTTTAGCAGAAGCCATAATCAAAATCCTCCAATCGTTGGTATGATGTTGCAGGAACATATCTGTCCCCCTGATACGCTGTCATTATATCATTTTACACAGGAAATGTCAAGGGCTATACAATATTTTGTTTTATTTGTGCATAAAAATCACATTGTAAATTCGTTCAGCCTGCACAGAAATTATGTCAAACCCGTAGAAAATTGACAAAACGCTTTACAATATCAGGATTCTATGTTATAATAAATAGAATCTATTATTATGTCTTCATGGTTTCATCATACAAATGTCAGGAGGGATGCTGTCATGCTGGAATCGGAACTGCCGACCCCATGTTATCTGATAGATCAAGCCAAACTGAAAAGCAATCTTTTGATTCTGAACAATCTGCGCAAAAAAACAGGCTGCAAGATTCTTTATGCACAGAAAGCGTTTTCCTCATTTCCTTTTTATCAGCTGATTGCCCGCTATGTTGACGGAACATCGTCTGTTTCTTCATACGAAGCACAGCTTGCGCATCTCTATTTTCACGGAGAAAACCACGTTTTTGAAACTGCCTACCGCGCCGATGAAATGGAAACCATCTGCGATATCTGCGACCACGTCATTTTCAATTCCCCTGTCCAGCTTGCCATGTACGGCGAACAGGCAAAGGCAAACGGATGCTCCGTCGGTTTGCGCATCAATCCGGAATATCTTTCGCAGCAAATGGAGGAATTTGACCCCTGTGCGCCAATGTCCCGTCTGGGCACGACACTGCTGCGTTTCCCCGCAAACCGTTTTCATCTGCTGTCGGGTCTGCACGTTCACGCGCTCTATGAGCAGAACGCCGATGCACTCGAAGCACTGGTGGATTCCATTATTGAAAAATTCGGCGGCTGCCTTTCCAGTCTGGATTGGATCAATCTGGGCGGCGGTCATCATATCACCCGCGAAGGCTATCAGCTTGATCGTCTGGAAGCGATCATCAATCGCCTGCAAAATGATTACGGTCTGACCGTTTACCTCGAACCGGGCGAAGCAATCGTCTGGGAGGCAGGCTATTTCATCACGACGGTCCTCGATGTTGTCGATAACGGAATGCCGATCGCCATACTGGATTCCTCTGCGGTTTGCCACGCGCCCGATATCACCGAGCTGAATTATCATCCGCCGCTGATCGGTGCGGAAGGACCCGGCGTTTTGCCGTATACCGTCCGTCTGGGCGGCAGAAGCTGCCTGCCGGAAGATATCTTCGGCGACTATTCTTTCGACCATCCGCTGGATATCGGTGAACGGCTGGTATTCCGCGATATGGCGATCAACACACTCACCAAAGCTACCATGTACACAGGAATGGATATGCCCTCCGTGGCAGTGCGTGCCGCTGACGGAAGCTGTCGTGTCCTGCGCACTTTCTCCTTTGAGGACTACAAAAACCGTTTCTGACACGATACACCATTTCCCGCGCTGTCGCATATGCTGACCATGACAGGATTTTCCTGTTTCGGAGCATTGCGAAAGGGTGAGAACATGGAATCTTTATCCACACGAGAAACACTTGCTGATCTGCCGCTTGGTGCATCGGCAGTTGTCACGCATATTACCACAGAGCCGACGATGACGATGCGGCTTGCGCAGTTCGGATTGATTCCCGATACGCAGATTGAATGCGTACTGCGCAGCGGCAACGGAGCGTCGGCTGCGTTTTCCGTCAGGGGCGTTGTAATTGCTCTGCGGGAACAGGACTGCAAAAACATCCACATCCGGCAGAACATCAGCCGCCGCACGGAATACACTATGCTGCTGGTTGGCAACCCGAATGTCGGCAAAAGCACAGTTTTCAATGCATTGACAGGACTTCGGCAGCATACGGGAAACTGGTGCGGCAAAACCGTTGAGGGCGCAAAAGGCACGTTTTTCCACGGCGGACAGACCGTCACGCTGCTGGATACCCCGGGGACATATGCCTTGCAAACAGACATTGCGGAGGAACGTGCCACCGCAGATGCCGTAGCAGAAATACCGCATGACTGCGTAATTTGCGTGTGTGACGCAACCGCTTTGGAGCGCGGTCTGATTCTGGTGCTGGAGCTGCTTTCCATGCATCGCCGAGTGGTGCTGTGTGTCAACCTCATGGATGAAGCAACGGCACGCGGCATTCGTGTGGATATCGAGAAATTATCGCAGCAGCTTGGTATTCCTGTGGTCGGTGTCACGGCACGAAAGAAAAAAACACTGGCACCGCTGGTCGATGCCGCAATGTCAGTCTGTGAATCGCCGCAAAATCACGATGCTGCGCCTTTATTCACATATCCCGCCGCTGTGGAACACCTCCTTGCACCGCTTGCAGATGCCATTGACAAGGTACTGCCCGCACAGGCGATTCTTTCCCCGCGCTTTCTCGCCCTGCAACTGTTGATATGTGAAAATCCGCAGAACAACGTGTTTTTCACTGAGAATCAGGAAATCAGGCAGGCATATGACGCCGCCCGTGCCGCAATGGGATCCGCACAAATCACACAACAGGAAATGGCAAAGGTCTGCCATGCCGCTGCGGTACTGAAAGCGGCTTCTGTCGCCAAAAATACGGTAAACTGCCCAGCCGGTGCCGCCACCCGCGACCGCAAAATCGACCGCATTGTGACAAGCAGAGCATTCGGCATCCCGCTGATGTGCCTGCTCCTGATTTTTGTATTCTGGCTGACCATTCAAGCGGCAAATGTTCCATCCGCATGGCTATCGTCATTTTTCTCATGGATATGTACTCAATCGGCGTTACTGCTGGATAACCTGCACGCCCCGTGGTGGCTGAAAGGCGCAATCGTGGACGGCATTTTCCGCGGGACAGGGTGGGTCATTTCAGTGATGCTGCCGCCTATGGCGATTTTCTTTCCGCTTTTCACTTTGCTCGAAGATGCTGGACTTTTGCCGCGCATTGCATTCTGCGCAGACCACTGTTTTGCGAACTGCCGTGCCTGTGGAAAACAATCGCTGACCATGGCAATGGGCTTCGGCTGCAATGCCGTCGGCGTGACCGAATGCCGTATCATTGACAGCAAGCGTGAACGATTGATTGCCATTTTAACTAACAGCTTTGTTCCATGTAACGGCAGATTCCCGCCGCGTTTGGGCTACATACAGAAAGGATGATTGACATGATTTCCCTCTTAGCAAAGCGATTTATCAAGAATTATCAGGACTATGCACAACCGCCTGTCCGCAAAGGCTACGGCATCTTATGCTCAGTGGTTGGCATTCTGCTCAATATTTTACTTGGTATCGCCAAATTCGTGGCAGGTACGCTCAGCGGCTCCATCGCCATCACCGCCGACGCCACCAACAACCTCTCCGATGCGGCGTCCTCGCTGATTACCCTCATCGGCTTCTGGTTCAGCGGGAAAGCACCCGACCCCGAACATCCCTTTGGACACGGCAGAATCGAGTATCTGGCAGGGCTTGCGGTTTCCATGCTCATCCTGTGGATGGGCGCAGATCTGGGCATTTCGTCCATCAAAAAACTGTTTCACCCCGAAGAAATCGAGGGCGGGGCGGTCGTTATCATAATTCTCGCGGCGTCGATTCTCGTGAAACTGTATATGTGGTATTACAACAAGCAGACTGCGAAAAAGATTGATTCTGCTGCAATGTCCGCAACTGCCGCTGACAGCATCAGTGACGCGGTTTCCACGCTGGTCGTTTTGGTCTGCACGATTCTCGCAATCACAACCGGTCTTCACGCGGACGGCATTTGCGGTATTTTTGTTTCCGTGCTGATTCTGCGCACCGGCATTGAAGCAGCAAAGGATACCATTTCGCCGCTGCTTGGCGAGCCGCCAACCAAAGAATTCGTCGAGAGCATCGAAAAGCTCGTACTTTCAGATGAAAAAATTGTCGGTGTGCATGACCTTGTGGTGCATAACTATGGTCCCGGTCGCCTGATGATCTCGCTGCACGCCGAAGTCCCCGGGAATGAAGACATCTTCCTTTTGCACGATTCTATTGACAATATCGAGCGAGAACTCGCCAAAAAATTCCAATGCGAAGCGGTCATCCACATGGACCCCATTGCCGCAAACGACGAGGCAGTTGCCGCAATGCGCCGTGCCGTTGCCGAAGAAATCAAAAAGATTGACGAAATCATCACGATTCACGATTTTCGCATGGTGCAGGGTCCGACACACACAAATCTGATTTTCGACGCAGTTGTGCCGTTTTCATTTCATTTATCCGATGACGAACTGAAAGCGGAAATCGACAGGCACATTACGGAGAACTTCGAACATTGCTTTGCAGTCGTTAAAATTGATAAATCTTATGTCTGAAATGCCAACGGAGGTGCGCT
Source organism: Oscillospiraceae bacterium (assembly GCA_045600205.1). GTDB lineage: Bacteria > Bacillota > Clostridia > Oscillospirales > Ruminococcaceae > Firm-04. The sequence continues at coordinate 86,201 of JAZRXM010000038.1, forward strand.
ATGAATCTGCGCTGTCCAATTTGTGAAAATCCTCTTATCTCCGAAGAAAAACGATACATCTGTGAAAAAGGGCACTGCTTTGACCGTGCCAAATCGGGATATGTCAATCTGCTTCAACGGCAAAGCAGCCGCACCCGAGGCGATGACCCTGCCATGGTTGCGGCGCGCCGTGCGTTTCTCGATGCGGGGTTCTATCGCCCGCTGCTGGATGCCATTGTCGCCGCGCTGAGTGCCGAATCGCCCCGTTCCATCGCCGATATCGGCTGCGGGGAAGGCTGGTACTCCTGTAATCTCGTGGAATCGTTGCATCAAAACGGCATAGATGCGTCACTTTGCGGATTTGATATTTCCGCAGATGCCCTGCGTTTTGCCGCCAATCGTACCAAATCCATGCAACTTTCAAATGTCCAATGGGCGGTCGCATCCATCAATCGTCTGCCGCTTGCGGACGGCGTCTGCGATGCCATGCTGAATTTGTTTGCGCCCTGTGAGCCTGTCGAATTTGCGCGTATCACCAAGAAAAACGGTCTGCTGTTACGCGCAGTGCCGCTGGAAAAACATCTTTGGCAGCTCAAAGAGGCAGTCTATCCGCAGCCATATGAAAATCGTCCTGTTATCGAAGCACCTGCTGGATTTTCATTGGAATCCGTACAGCGAATCGAAACCGAAATCACGGTCACGGGACAGGATTTGCAGAATTTGTTTGCGATGACGCCGTATGTCCGCAAGACCTCGCCTGCGGATGCCGCAAAGCTCGCGGCAATGAAAAAACTGACGACGCAGCTTGCTTTTGGGCTTCTGCTTTGCCGCAAATGCTCGTAAGCAGCGCATCCAACGCTGCACCGTCGCAGGGCTGTTTTCCGTGGATCACAGTCACCTGAATTTTACGTATTTTCGGCATATTACTATCCTCCCATCCCATAAAATGCAGTACAGCATATGCGGACGGGAGGATTTTTTATGTACGCAGCCATTTACTGCCGAAAATCGGTCAACACGCAGCGCGGTGAATCGATGCAGAGCCAGCTTGCCCATTGCCGTGCTTATCTTGCAACTCACAGGTCGCAGGAAGATGCAGCAAATGCGTGGATTTATCAAGATGAAGGATACTCAGGAGCAGCAATGCAGCGTCCCGGCATGCAGCGACTTTTGGCGGATATCCGCTCCCACCTGATTTCGTGCGTGGTCTGCTACCGTTTGGACCGCATTAGTCGCAGCGTGGCGGATTTTACCGCGCTGATGAACGATTTTTCCAGATGCCGCGTGGATTTTCTATGTGCCAGCGAGGAATTTGACACCGCCAAGCCCATGGGACGCGCCATGCTCTACATTGCGTCCGTTTTCTCGCAACTGGAGCGCGAAACCCTTGCTGAGCGCGTCCGCGACAATATGTATACGCTTGCAGCGGATGGACGTTGGCTTGGCGGTACGCCGCCCTACGGCTTTCGCATTTTACGCAGCCCGCCGCCAAACCCACAATCCCGCCTGATACCGAACCCTGATGAGCAGATTGTTTTGCAGCGAATTTTCTTGCATTATCGAACATATCACGATTTGCAGCTTTTGGCTGATTCGCTTTCTGACTGCCGCAACCGCCTCGGCAATCCATTTTCCGTGCGGTATCTGCGGGCGATTCTGCGCAATCCCGTGTATGCTGCTGCCGATTCCGACACAGCCGCATATCTAAATGAAATCGGCACAGATACAAGCTTTGGCAGCAGTCCGACAGATGGCATTCTCCTGTACGGCAAGCGTCCCAATCACGGCGATGCCGCCCCGCTCGCTGCAATCGGCGGACAGCCCGCGCTGCTGACAGGAAAAGAGTGGGTGTCATGGCAGAAAAATCTCGCAACAAAGCCAAAATTGCAGCATACGAATGCAGCACTTCTGCGTGGTATTCTCTCCTGCGACATTTGCGGTACGGCAATGATGCCGAAACAGCGAACAAATCGTGCAGGACAGTTTGACTACATCTGCAAAGGGAAACGGCAAAATCATAGCTGTTCCTGCAAAAATCTGGTTGGGCTCGCCGCAGATGCCGCCGTATGGGATACCCTTTGCGCAGAACTGCATTTGCCAGAAACCGTCCGAAACGCGCGCTTTTCTGACCGTCGTGCGGTGCTGGTTCTTGTCGTACAACAGCTTACATGGAACGGCACATCGCTGAACCTCATGCTTCGATGTACCCCAAACGCGGCGGATTTCCGTCGCTGCTGGCAATTTCAGGAATTTTCTTCGCAGGACGCATGGGAAAACTCGGAGCAGCGTGTGTTTTGACCTGTCTGGTCGCACTGGGCGTCTTGTTTACCATGCTGACGTCATGGCTGCTTGGGCGCACGCTCCTGAAAGGCGAGCCATCCTCATTTGTACTCGAAATGCCGCCGTATCGCCGCCCGCAGATTGGAAAAGTCATTGTTCGCTCAGTGCTGGACCGCACAATTTTTGTCCTTGGCAGAGCCATAATGACGGCTGCACCCGTCAGCCTGCTGATCTGGTGTATGGCAAACATCCGTCTGCAAGACGCCTCTCTGCTGCAATCTGCGGCACAACTTCTCTCACCGATCGGTATGCTGCTTGGTATGGATGGCACGATTCTACTTGGTTTTCTGCTTGGTCTGCCTGCAAATGAGATTGTCCTGCCTGTTGCCGTCACCGCTTATCTGGGCGCATCAAGGCTCACCGATTTTGGCTCTGCGGACGCCCTTTGTACCCTTCTGACTGCCAACGGCTGGACGCTTTGTACCGCCGCCTGCTTCCTGATTCTGACGCTGTTTCACTCGCCTTGCGCCACCACCCTGCTGACCATTCACAAGGAAACAGGCAGCCGAAAATGGACACTCGCCGCATTCCTGCTTCCGACCGCTATCGGCATTTTGCTGTGTATGCTCCTGCGTTCCTTGTATATTCTGCTCTAATCGCGCTGTTTTTCTGAAATTCTTGGAATTTCCCCTTGCATTTTGACGGAAACTATGATAAAATAAGCTAGATACTGCATGTATCCTATTTTTGTGGAGGAGATTCTCATGAATTACGGTTACTTTGATTTAGAAAAAAAAGAATACGTCATTACGCGCCCCGATACCCCCGCCGCTTGGTCAAACTACTTGGGTGACCCCAATTACGGCGCAATTATCACCAACAATGCCGCAGGTTACAGCTTCGTCAAGAGCGGCGCAAACGGCAGAATCGGTCGTTTCCGCTTCAACTCGATGATGGCACTCCCCGGCAGATATATCTACCTGCATGACAAAGAAACCAAGGATTTCTGGTCGGCATCCTGGCAGCCCGTTGGCAAGCCGCTGGACCAGTACAAATCTGTCTGCCGTCACGGCACGGCTTATACCGTCATCACTTCGGAATACGCAGGCATCGAGTCCGAAACGACCTACTATGTCCCTGACACCTACGAGGTCTGGCACTGCAAAATTACAAACAAATCCGATAAACCGCGCACGCTCTCGGTTTTCGGCTTCATTGAATTCACCAACGAGAGCAACTACCAACAGGATCAGGTCAACTTGCAGTATACGCTGTTTATCAGCCGCACAAGCTTCGAAAACGGCAACTGCATCATCCAGCACATCAACGAAAATGACCAGCGCGATGAAACGGGTTCCAACCACATGGAGCGTTTCTTCGGTATGGTCGGCGCACCTGTCTGCTCTGCAAACGGCAGTCTGGAAAGCTTCATCGGTCCTTACCGCACCTATTCCAACCCGATCGCAGTCGAGAAGGGCGTCTGCGATAACACCATGAACTACAATTCCAATGCCTGCGGTGCCCTCCAGACCGAAATCACGCTCCAGCCCGGCGAAACCCGCACCCTGACCTTTGCTTTCGGTCAGCGCAACGGCGCAGAGGCTGCCGAGATCCTCGCAAAATACGAAAAAGCAGGCACGGCAGATACAGAAATCACAAATCTGCGCGATTACTGGCACGACCAGCTTTCTCACTTCGAGGTGGAAACGCCCTCCGAAGTGTTCAATAACATGGTTGGCGTATGGAACGCATATCAGTGCTATATCACCTCGATCTGGAGCCGTGCGGCTTCTCTGATCTACTGCGGCGAGCGCAACGGCTACGGCTACCGCGACACCGTGCAGGATATTCAGGGCATCATTCACCTGAATCCCGAAATGGCACTCGAAAAGATCCGCTTCATGCTGTCTGCACAGGTGGATAACGGCGGTGGTCTGCCTCTGGTCAAGTTTACCCACAACGCAGGTCACGAAAATACGCCCGATGACCCCGAATACGTCAAGGAAACGGGGCACCCCTCCTACCGCGCAGACGATGCACTCTGGCTGTTCCCGACCATCGTCAAGTATATCGGTGAAAGCGGCAATCAGGCATTCCTCGATGAGGTCATTGTCTACGCAAACGGCGGTGAGGACAGCGTCTACAATCACCTGAAACGCGCCATCAACTTCTCCATGGAGCGTCTGGGCGCACATCAGATGCCTGCCGGTCTGCACGCAGACTGGAATGACTGCCTGCGTCTGGGCGCAAAGGGTGAATCCACGTTTGTGGCATTCCAGCTTTACTACGCCATCCGCGTGATGAAAGATATGGCTGCCTACAAAAAAGATGACGCATATCTTGCATATCTGGAAAAAATTCAGGCAGAGCTTTCCGCAAGCCTCACCAAATGCTGGGATGAGGACCGTTTCATCCGTGGCATCCGCGAGGACGGTACAATCGTTGGCGCGAAGAAAGATCCCGAGGCAAATATGTGGCTCAATCCGCAGAGCTGGTCGGTCATTTCGCAGTTTGCCGACAAGGCACAGGCAGAAACCGCAATGGAGAGCGTTCACCGCATTCTGAATACGCCCTACGGTGCAAAACTGCTCGAACCGCCCTACATTAACCACTATTTTGACGGCGCACTCATGCACATTTTCAACCCCGATACCAAGGAAAACGGCGGTATCTTCTCGCAGTCGCAGGGTTGGCTGATTCTCGCAGAAGCACTGCTCGGTCACGGCAACAGAGCCTTCGAGTACTTCATGGAAAGCTCCCCTGCCGCAATGAACGACAAGGCAGAGATTCGTGTCATGGAGCCGTATGTCCACGGTCAGTTCACCGAAAGCAAGCGTTCACCGTTTGAGGGTCGCTCACACGTACACTGGCTCACGGGCACCGCTTCGACTGTGATGGTCGGCTGCGTGGAGGGCATCTGCGGTATGCGCACAGAGCTTGGCGGCTTGCGCATTGACCCGTCTATCCCCTCGGATTGGGACGGTTTCAAGATTCGCAAGCTGTTCCGCGGAAAAAAGCTCAACATCGAAGTCCGCAACCCCGCACACGTACAGTGTGGCGTACAGTCGATGACCGTCAACGGTAAGCCTGCCGAGAGCAATTTCCTCGCAGCAGACGCACTTGCTGATGTCAACGAGATCATTGTTACGCTTGGATAATCACGCATTTACAAGGGAATGAGGTTCTCCCGCAGCGAAAGCTGAAACCGCTTTTTACAAAAAAGCCGATGACTTCTGCGCTACATGACGCGGAAGCTGTCGGCTTTTTCTGATGATACAAGGAGATTTTTGTGATGTTGGAAAGTATTGCACTGCTCTGGATTTGCGGGCTGTTGCTCGGATTTTGTGCGAAGAAGCTGCATTTACCCGCCCTGACGGGTATGATCGCGGCAGGATTGCTGCTCGGCTCGGAGGTTTTGGGGCTGCTGGATGAATCACTATTGTCGATATCTGCGCAGATGCGTCAATTTGCGTTGGTTATCATTTTGTTGCGGGCAGGGTTGTCACTGGATGTCGCCTCGTTGAAAAAAGCAGGCAGACCCGCGCTGATGCTGTGCTTTGTACCTGCAAGTGCGGAATTGCTCGGAGTTTTGCTGCTTGCGCCGCCAATTTTCGGCGTATCACGCATGGAAGCTGCACTCATTGGCGCGGTGCTTGCAGCGGTATCGCCCGCAGTGGTTGTCCCGCGTATGCTCAGGCTCATAGAGGAACAGCGTGGCACCGCACATCAGATTCCGCAGATGATTCTCGCAGGAGCGTCCGCGGATGACGTCTACGTCATGGTGCTGTTTTCGGCATTTTCGGGGATACTTGCAGGAAAAAGCGCGTCAGTACTGGATTTTGTCCAGATTCCGACATCCATTTTGCTGGGTGGGCTCTGTGGTATCATAGGCGGGTTGTTTCTCTCGTATCTGCTGCAAAAATGTCGTATCAAAGGCAGCGTTTCCGTGATTTTGCTTCTATCTGCGGCATTTTTGCTCATGGGCATCCAGACACGCACAGAACAGAGCATCCGCATTTCGGGCATGATCGGCGTGATGACGCTCGGCATGACATTGGCTGCGAAAAATCCAGTATCTGCGAAAGAATGTGCATCCAGCTGCAATGCGGTATGGTCAGCGGCGGAGCTGTTGCTGTTTGGTTTGGTCGGTGCGGCAGTACAGTTGGACAGCATTCCGAAATACGGTGCAAAAGCGTTGATTTTAGTGTTTTTCGCACTTGGATTCCGTATGCTTGGCGTGTTGCTTTCCATGCTCGGTACCAAACTGACATGGCGTGAGCGGCTGTTCTGTATGCTCGCATATACGCCAAAAGCGACCGTTCAGGCGGCAATCGGAGCGATCCCGCTGGCAATGGGACTGCCCTGCGGCGACCTCGTCCTTGCCGTAGCGGTCATTGCTATTTTGCTGACGGCTCCGCTCGGCGCATGGGCAATCGACCTGACATCGCCCAAACTGCTCGACAAATCGCCGAAATCCGAAATTCAGCGGATTTGCTCTTGACTTTTTTGCTTTTTAGTGCTAAAATATAAAAGGACTAAAGTATTTCACTGTATCGAAATACGAAAAGCACAATTCTACATGAAAAAGGAATGATTATTTTGCCGATTACCGAAATACTGGAACGCAACGCCGCTCTGTACGGCGAGGATATTGCACTGGTAGAGCTGAATCCCTCCATTACCGAGCCGCGCCGCGTCACTTGGAAGGAATTTGAACTGATCGAGCCGCGTCGTCCCAATTACTACCGCCGCGAGATCACATGGAACGTATTTAACGAAAAATCGAACCGTTTTGCGCAATTTTTGCTCTCGCGCGGCGTAAAAAAGGGCGATAAGGTCGGCATTTTGCTGATGAACTGCCTCGAATGGCTGCCGATCTACTTCGGTATCCTGAAAGTCGGCGCACTGGCAGTACCGCTCAATTTCCGCTATGCTGCAAGCGAAATCGAATACTGCGTCAACCTCGCGGAGGTTTCCGTTCTGGTATTCGGTCCCGAATTCATTGGCAGAGTGGAAGAACTGGTCGATACCCTCGGCAACGACCGTCTGCTGCTGTTTGTGGGACAGGGCTCCCCCGGGTTTGCGGAAAGCTACGATGCCCTCACAGCCAATTTCCCGAGCATTTCGCCCGATATCAAACTGACCGACGAGGACGATGCTGCGATCTACTTCTCCTCGGGTACAACAGGTTTCCCGAAAGCAATTCTGCACAACCACGAAAGCCTGCTGCACGCCTGCAAAGTCGAGCAGGCACACCACGGTCAGACCAAAGACGATGTGTTCCTCTGCATCCCGCCTCTGTACCATACAGGTGCGAAAATGCACTGGTTCGGCAGCTTTCTGGTCGGCGGAAAAGCAGTTTTGCTCAACGGTGTCAAGCCCAATATCATCCTCGATGCCGTTTCCAGCGAGCACTGCACGATTGTCTGGTTGCTGGTACCATGGGCGCAGGATATCCTCGATGCAATTGAAAGCGGACAGGTTTCCCTCAGCGATTACGAGCTTTCCCAGTGGCGTCTGATGCACATTGGCGCACAGCCCGTACCGCCCAGCCTCATCAAACGCTGGAAAAAGTACTTCCCGCACCACGATTATGACACCAACTACGGTCTGAGCGAGTCCATCGGACCCGGCACGCTGCATCTGGGCGTTGAAAATATCCACAAGGTCGGCGCAATCGGCAAGGCAGGCTACGGCTGGCAGTCGAAAATTGTTGACGAAAACGGCAATCCTGTCAAGCAGGGCGAAGTTGGCGAACTCTGCGTCAAGGGTCCGGGCGTCATGACCTGCTACTACCGCGATGAAGCAGCAACCGCACAGGTTCTCCGTGACGGCTGGCTGTTCACGGGCGACATGGCAATGGAAGATGAAGACGGCTTTACCTTCCTCGTGGACCGCAAAAAAGACGTTATCATCAGCGGCGGCGAAAACCTCTATCCCGTACAGATCGAAGATTTCATCCGCTCCAATCCGACCGTCAAAGACGTTGCCGTCATCGGTCTGCCCGACAAGCGTCTGGGTGAGATCGCAGCAGCAATCATCTCCATCAAAGAGGACTGCACCTGTACGGAGGAGCAAATGCAGAAATTCTGCGAGGCACTTCCGCGCTACAAGCGTCCGCGCCGCATCATCTTTGCTGATGTACCGCGCAATCCCACGGGCAAAATCGAGAAGCCGAAGCTGCGCAAAATCTACGGCGCAGAAAAGCTGATCGCTGACCAAAACAACGGCTGATATCGAAAACGGTAGCATCCGCGAAGCGCAACAAAAGTTTCGCTCAAGCCTTTTCAAAGCCTTGCAGGGTCGAGGGACAGAGCCCTCGTCGCCGCTCGCAAGCGGCGAAACTCCCTATTCGTCCAAACGAATCAGGAGGGTACGGGAACCCTATTAAGGGGTTCCCGTCATCCTGTCAAACGCACCGAGAGAAATAAAATCTCAGCGTAGTAACTTCCAACAAAAAACCGCCGCAGCATTAGGTCGGTACTTATATAGAAGTTTTGCCCCCAAGCGTTTATGCGCTTAGGGGCATTATATTTTATACGGGTGCTAAGATAAATCAGAATTTAGCGTAATACTGCCCAAAAACTCAATATGAATAATGTCACCTGAATTAAGCTCAATTATCATTATGGTCGCATCTTTTATTTGTTGGATGTCAGAGGATACAATATATGTCCCTTTTCCCCACGGTTCTTTATTTGAAATTCTCAAATCAGTAAATTTCTCAATCAAAATGTTTACACGTTTTTGATGCAAGTCGGTCAAAGAAATCTCAATAATAGAAGTATCATAATCAATACTCACTGATATTAACTTATAATCGTGTAATCCTGAATTTGAGATTCGTTGTAATTCATTCATTTCTTCTCCCTATCAAACAGATAAATTCCGATTTATGTTCGTTACAATTATAGCATAGCATTGCTGCATTGTCAATAAAAACGCCATAGTACTTCTGACTGTAAATCAGAAATACTATGGCTTAAAACTTCTATATGAGTATCTTTCTTACGCTACGGCGGTTTTCATTTTATCTTGTACCTGTGTAGTTTTCACCAACAATGCGGTCATATGTGAGCAAATCAAGGGTTTCACTGCGGTCATCCTCGTCCATGAAAATCGAGGTGTAAACCGGCTTTTTCGGTAACTGTGCCAAAACCGTTTCGTAAAACGCATCCATGGGCAGACCGGCTGCTTTACAGGTCAGCGGCATGAGGTAAAATACCGAGAACAGATCATCGGGATAGAGCGATCCATTCAACTTGGTGTTGCTCCATACCAGTGCAGGCTGCTCATAAAGCACCGAGCAATTGCTGCTGCTGATGCCCATTGCATCGTATATATTGCCCTCCGCACGCATGGACGGGAAATGGTCACCGACAAAAATCAGTACGGTCGGCTCATCAAGCTGCTCCAGACCGTCAATCAGCATTTGCAGCGCCTCACCGGTCGCCCGCACGCCTTCCAGATACACCGTCAGCTCCGACTGATCTTCGATCCAGTCATATGGCTGATGATTTTGCATCGTGGTCGTGTGAACGTAAAGCGGTTCATCGGTATCCTGCACAAGCTTCAGAAGCTGCTTGGCAACAGTGCGGTCGGAGATATAATCATTTGCAAACCGCTCCACGGGAACGGTCAGATCCTCCTCAAACAGCATCGAATCAAAGCCGTAAGTTGCATAGATCTTATCTCTGCCGTAGAAAGTCGAGGTGAACGGATGTACATACGCGGTTTGATAGCCCATGCCGCCCAACAGCGATACCATAGAGGACGGCGTTTCGGGTACGATTTCCTTCTGCGGTGTGATCGTATCCATCAAAGAACGGACAGGCAATCCGTACATCAGTTCAAACTCGGTGCGAACAGTATAGGAAGCGTAAGTCGGGACTGCCACTTCGAGCATCTTGCTTTTTGCCGCCGCCGCATCAAATGCATCGTAGGCATCGGTGGTCAGGTGTAGATTTTCCAGACGACGGAAATCTGCAAATGATTCAGACATCATCACAATGATGTTGGGCTTTTGCGCTGCTGTCGCGTTGTCCGCCTGCGAGGTCACGGCATCAGACATCAGTTCAGGGGAATAATTTTCAGGTTCCGTGAGCAGATTGCCCAGCTTTTCAGAAGTTGTTTCTGCGATAAATGCAAGCATACTGTTGCGCTTGAATTTCTCGTTGGTGGAAAATGCATTCTGCGATTCCGTCGTGTCCACATCAAACATACCATAAACCGTTTCGGATATGGAAGGCACGCAAATAATTGCCGCATAGGTCACCGTGCAGCCGAGCGCAGGCATCAGACGTTTGCGCCATGAGGCTGTAAATGCAGGATTCTGGATGTAGATCACGCCGAGGATCACGAACAGGGTCAGCACGTATATCACAAGCGGAAGCGTGATTTTGATATACGCAAAACTGGTAAGGTTTTTGACGTTGGATGCCAGCGAGATATCTGCCAGCTTGAAATGGTTGCCGTTGGTACTGTACTTAAACAGTTCCACGATACTGATTGTCATATACCCGATGCCCTGTATCCATGCGGTCAGCCAGACCCGATTGGTCAGCATCAGCACGGCGGTGTACATCAGATATGACATAAAGAAATCAAACAGCAGCACGGTCGGACGCTCAATACAAAATTCGATAAAATTCGAGATCTTTACGGTCTGGTTCAATTCCGCCAGACATACAATGAACAGCGGGAACAGCCATGTAAGCAGAGCATTCATCGTGCGATAACGCTGTTGATTTCGGGTTCTTTTCGCTTGGAGTTTATTGTGGAGCAAATGCAGTTTGTGCAGGAAACCTTTGCATTTCTCCATTGCACAAATGCGTGTGTTCTGATTCATTTCATCATGCCTCGATTCCAAGGTTATGCCGTTTTACTTTCCAGAACACATTATAACGCATTTGAGCGTAAAAAACAAGTCATAAAATGCTTAAGAAATCTAAAACCTTTATTAAGAATTTGATTGGAATTTCTAAAAATGCGTTTCTTTTACGCTAATTTCTCTGCGAAACATTCCTCCGCCGCAAGAAGCGGCAATTCCGCAACAACTCTGTTCGCAACCGTATAGCGCAGCAGCCCGACCGTTTCGCCTTTTTGCAGCGGAGTCATCCGGAACGGCGGCAGCAAAACGGTCTGCTCCGTTTGGGGCGCAATGCCGTACCACGCAGTCAGTTTCAGCGGCTCCTTGGCATAGACGGAAACCGCAGTTTTTTGTGCATTTCCCTCTATGGGCAAGGAGAGGTTCTGCGGCAGCGGCAGCAAAACCTCCTCTGCGCCCGCAAATCCGTAGTCATAGAGTGCAAGGTGGTCATTCCAGTCATTGCGGTCATAGAGCGTCACGCAAATCAGCCGCCTGCCATCGCGCTCGCAGGCACTCACCAGACAGCGACCCGCGGCATCAGTGAAACCTGTTTTCACGCCAATGACAGTATCGTCCATTTTCAACAGCTTGTTGGTATTGTAAAGTGTGCGCTGATAGGGCGGGTTGCCGAAAGAAACGCTCATGGACGGCTGACTGCAAATCTCTGCAAAATCAGGATTTTTGAGAGCTTCGCGGGCAAGCAGTGCCATATCATACGCCGAAGCCCCATGCCCGTCTGCGTCCAACCCCGAGGGGGATGCAAACTGCGTGTGGGTCATGCCGATTTTTGCGGCGCGAGCATTCATCATGCGTAAAAACGTCGGAATATCGCCGCCAACCGCCACTGCCGCCGCATTTGCCGCATCATTTCCCGAAGGCAACAGCATCCCGATGCAAAGGGCGCGTTTTGTCACGATATCGCCCTCCTGTAACCCCATAGACGAGCCCTCCACATGAATTGCATCGCTGTCCACCACAAAAGGGTCATCCGGATTACCCGATTCAAGCGTCAGCAGCACGGTCATGATCTTCGTGGTGCTTGCCATCGGACGCTTTTCCTGCTCATGGCTGCCATACACAAGCATACCCGTTTGGGCGTCCACCAAGGCGCAAGCTTTCGCGCTGATTTCAGGTGGCTGTGCGGCTGCGTGTACCTCTTTCAGCCGAAACGACAGCGCACAAAGCATCATAACAGTCAGTACCACAGCCGTGATACGCAGACAAATTCGTTTCATAAAAAATCCCTCCGAGCTTTTTTTGCATTCTATGCGGACAAACTCCGCAATAGAACCAACGCCCGAAGGGATATTTTTTACTGTGCCGCGCGTTCTGTTTTCAGATAACAGACCACTGCAAGAACGATAAAAGCCACGCCCACAATCGGATAAGCTTTCATCAGGTGATTGGTAGTGCCGTAGATTTCCAGTACACCCTGCATCAGGCTGCCAACGGTGAAAACCGCCACCGCAGATGCCCAGAACCGCAGCGTCAGCTTGGAAGGACGCTTCCATTTCGGCAAAAACAGGAACAGCGTCAGCAGAAATGTGCCGCAGATCAGCGGGATCGCAAACGCATAGAGCATGAAGTCGGAGTACACCATATGACTGAATTTCTCATATATCGCCCCGACAAGTGCCGTGAGCAACGCTGTGCATAGATACGCAAAGCTTTGTATCTGCATGGTTTTTGTTTCAACCGATGTAGACAATGTCACTCACGCTCCTCTCCTTGATCGAAAAACCGCTGGTGGTCGGCTTGTTGATCAGCTCACCCTGAAACACCATAGAGGAAGAACCGCCGCCATCCAGATTGTACGCGGTAGTCGCGCCCAGTTTCTGCATGAAATTGGCAAGCTGATAGAGCGATAAGCCCTGACTTTCACGGGTTCTGCCGTCCGAAACGACAAACAGGTAATGGCAGGGCGAGATCATGCCGATTGCCGTGCGCGGATTGCTTGCCATCGCGGTTGCAACCTCATCGCGCTCTGAAACGGTCACCTTGCTGTCCGAAATCAGCCCGGGGCCGAAACAGTACGCCTGCCAGACACCGCCTGCGACCAGATCTTTGGCTTTGTTTTCCTTACCGTTGACCACGCGCATACTGCCGTCCACATAAACGCAAAGAACATCCTCATCCTTGGTGCTGTCGCGGTAATCCACGCCGTTACGGATGACGCATCCTGATTCCTGTGCGCCATAGAAATCGCCGTTGATTGCCAGAATCGCGTTGTGGTCGGAGGCAATTTTTGTGGTCACATCCGTGATATTTTTGCCGTAGCTGTCCTTGGCAAATGCAGATTTCAGATACTGCGCGGAGGAAAGCACCACCTCAGCGACATAGATGTTGGTGTGGTTTTCGCGGTATTCCGTCATTTTGATGCTGATATTCGCATCCTGATAATCGGGATTTTCGAGTTGTGGCGTCTGCGGTGCAGGCGGATCGGTTTTCGGCGGCTGTGTCACGACAGGCGGCGGTGTCGTCTGCCGGACTTGTACAGGCGGCTGCGTGGTAGGTACTCCTGCGGGAACGGTTGCCGCGCTCACCTGCTGCTGATTGTTTCCCGCAGCAGTCTGCACAGCGATGGTTTCGCTCGACAGATTGGTCACTTCCGCGATCAGATCGGTCAGGATTGCTGTTTCTGCGGGAAGATCGGTTTGCTCTGCCTGTGCAGCATCTGTCTGTACAGCGGCAGGCAATGTCATCGAAGATGTCTGAACCTGTGCGGAATTTTCCGCCGTAGTTGTCTGCACTGCAATGTTGTCAAACTGGGATAGATTCATCTGTGTCGCATCTTTTTGGAAGGTGCTTGGCAGCACGAATGTGTTGAGCGCGACATACGCCGTATACGCCGTCAGGGTCAAGCCGAAAAACAGCGGGTACAGCAAGCCTTTTTTCATTGCAAAATCATCCTTTCAGACTGAATTCTCCCCTATCATAACACACAAAGATTAAAAAAACATGAAAAAAAGAAAAAAAACCGAAATTTTCTCCGGATGAATGCGCACACATCAAAGCAGCGCATCTTCGAATGCTACGAAGATGCGCTGCAATCAGTTTAAAGGGAAAGAATCACTTCGCCAACGGTAACAATGACGAAAATGAGCATACCAATCGTCAGACAGGTCACCTTGAAATTGTTGCCCTTGGGCAATTCGACCTCAGGCGGATTCACCTGAAATTCGTGATTGGAGAGCTTGGTAATCAGCAAAACCACGCCTGCGACGGTCATGGAAAGCACCAGAATGCCCCAACCCATCAGCGGCAAAAAGTCCCCGATGTGTTCGAAGAAATACTTGGCAGATTCCAACTCACTCAGTTCTGCCGTCAACGTGGAAGAATCCATATTCCGCATCAAAAACATCGGAATCAGCGAGCCTGCAATGTTCAGACTCATGTGCAAAGCGATGGTATTACGCAATTTTCCGGTCTTGACATAGATATAGCCGAGCATCCAGCCAAGGAATGTCGCATAGAAAAACTGCGAGAAATTGCCGTGAAACGCGCCAAACAACACGCCCGTCACCAGAACCGCCTTGCCATCACCATATTTACGCACACGGTCAATGAAGATCTTGCGGAACAGGATTTCCTCCACGATCGGACCGAATGTGGTTGCAAATATAATGAAAACAATGGATTTTTCGTCTAAGATCGCATTGGAGAGCGTTGCATCACCAAGATCCACATGGAACAGCGTGGTGCAAAGAAACGTTACAAAAACGCCGATGAAATTACCGATCATCATCAGGCTTTCGCCCAGAATGAAATACTGGAAAAAGTCACCGAGTGTAAATTTGCCTGCCTTCGGAACGGATTTCTCCGCATTTCGAGAGAGAAGCAGATAAATCGGGAACGCAATGCCATACATCGAGCCGAATGAAATCAGGTAAGAAATCTGCGTCGGGATTTCCTCTTTTTGCGTCAACAGCAAATAGATCAGTGCGACCAGATTGACAACCAAGAGCGAAATCGCAACATATGCGCCGATTTTCCATTCGCAATTGCTATAAGCTTTTTTTGCTTTTTGGATGAGTGTTTCTTCATTTACCGGTGGTTCTTCTGCGATAGGTTGTTCAACTTGTACCATATTTTCTTCCATAAAAATAAAACCTCCTGCCATCATACAAAACAACAGCGGCGTTCCCAACGAAATGCCGCTGTTGCTGTAATTTACGGCAAAATTACTTCTTTCTGCCGACAAATGCGCCTGTTGTTGGGTCAAGACCCTGCTCTTCAAGCTGCTTCAGTTGTCTTTCAAATTCCTTGTTGATGCGTTCGAGCTTTTTGCGGCGTTTTGCCTCAGCAGCAGAAATCGGACCGGTCTGTTCGGGCTCTTTCTGTACGGGCTGCGCAGACGATACGGTCTTTTTCTTCTTATCGGGCATTTTGAACTCAGTGAAGACGATTTCCTTTTCGTTTTCGTTTTTCTTCTTGCGGTTGTCCTCAATACCCATAGCAGCCATCAGTTCCTCAACATCGAGGACAGGTGCGCCGCCCTGCTGGAATCCCGGTGTAATGCCGACGCCCTTTGCTGCTGCCGCAAACGGATTTTCGTTCTGCTGCGGCGGTGTGCTGTAAACGGTTTCGTTGATCGGGATCGGTTTGCCGAGTTCATCATAGGTCTGGAAAAGCTGTCTGCCGTCTGCGCTGTAACCGACGAACAACGGGGTCGGTGCATTGGGCTTCTGAGGCTCTACAGCTTTCGGTACGGCATACAGGTTGACCTGCTGATTCATGTACGGATTGATATACGGCTGCTGGAACTGCGGATAGCCCATCGGCTGCTGCATCATCGGCTGACCGTAAGGCATCTGCGGATATGGCTGCTGGGGGTAACCCATCGGCTGCTGCGGATAGCCGATAGACGGCTGCTGCGGCATGATCGGCGGCTGCGGCATTTGCACAGGTGGCGGCATCTGCGGCAGAGAAGTCGGCACCGATACCAATTCAGGAGCATCGGGCAGCGCTGTCGGTGCAGTCGGAACCGTTGCAATATCGGGCACGCTCTGCGGTGCGGCAGACGCGGTCATCAGGTTAGAAACCTCAATGGGAGTATCCTTTGCCTGACCGGGCATCACAAACAGATCTGCTGCATCAGAGATATTATCAATAATCGGTCTGACAGGCGGTGCAACGGGCTGTTCAGACATCACAGGAGTAGAAGATACCGGTCTTGCAAACGTGTCAGCAGGATTTGCAGGAATCGGAATGACAGGTCTGTCAAACGGATCGTAGTCATTCGGAGCGGGTTCTGTTTCGACCTCTACGGCACCGCCTGCGGTGGCAATCTGTGCAGCGAGGTCACCGAAGCTGTCCGGACCCTCCACGGGATTATCTGCGATCTGACCATTCAGCGCATCGGCTTTCGGTGCTTCGACATTGGGTGCGCCTGCGCCAAAGACATCGTTTGCAACTTTTTCGAATCCGCCCGCAGTACCCTTGGAAGCCATAGAAAACTGCGCGAGAATATCCTCGGGATCAGACATCGGCTGAGAAGCGGACGGCTGCACAGGAACATCGAGTGACGGAATTGCCTGTTCAGGCAGTTCTGCACCGGAAACCGAACCGTTCTGCGGTGCATTCGGTACAGTGAACTGTGCAAGAATATCGTCAGCACCTGCTGCCTTGGGCGGCTGAGCAGGGTTCACACTCGGAATTGCAAACTGCGACAGCACATCGTCCGGGGAAATCGGCGACGGCATCGGAGTCGATTCGGGCATTTCAGGAACAGGCGAAGCAGTCGGCACATTCGGCACCGCAAACTGCGAAAGAACATCATCCGCGGGCGCAGGAGTCGGGGTCGGCATCTGCGGCGGAATGCTGAACTGTTTGAGTACATCCTCAGCGGAATCGACAACACCATTCATCGGAGGTGCAGTCGGCACGTTCATCGGCGTGGGAACCGGCTGGGGTGTACCGGGGATCGGCGGAATGTTAAACTGCGCCAGTACATCCTCTGCGGAATTGGCAATGCCGTTTGCCATAGGAGCAGGTGTGGGGGCAGATTGCGGCATTGTCGGCACCTGCGGGATATTAAACTGCGACAGCACATCGTTTGCGCTGTTTGCGATGCCGTTCATCGGCACAGGATTATGTACAGGAGCGGTTGCAGCGGCAGACTGCGCAAGCGTCGGAACATTCGGAATATTGAATTGTGACAACACATCGGTACCCTGCGGCGTCGGCATCTGCGGCGGCGCGATAGCAATGGGTTCCGGCGGTTCCGGAGCTGGAACAGAGGCTGCGGCGGCGGCTGCCTGCTGGACTTTTCGCATAGCGGGTGGAATATATCCGCCATCGTTGTTTGCTGCGGAGGCATGAGAAGCCGGAGCCTGAATCGGGGAAGCATTGCGACTCGGCTCATTTTTCTGCGGACGCGATTCTGCCACCTCGCGCTTCAGCATCTTCTGCTCTTCCTTGAGCATTGCCTTCATTTCCTTATTCGACTCGCGAATCAGCTGCTTGGCAATGGAATTCTTACATTTTTCACAGGTGATCTGAACAATATCCTTCATCTGTCCGATAGAAGTAAAATGACCGATATTCTCAGGTTTTGTCAGATTAATACGGCAAGCGGTATGCTTTCCGTTCACTGTTGCATGTACTTCTTTGTTTCTCGATTTATTCGATGTAATCAAGTCAACTTGCATAAGGTTCCCCTCCGATGACTGTATATTTTTCCGTATTTTATATTATACACCATAAGACCGAAAAAATCAACACTTTTGAGAAGAAAAAAACAATTTTGTCTATCATTTTGTGCATTACAGAAAAAACGGTATCACTTTTTGGCATACCTCACAGAAAAACTTTAAACCAAACAAAAATCGACATTTCGGCACAGTCTGTGCCCGCTTGACGCCCACAAAAGATTGTGCTATAATGTATGCAATGCCGCCGCAGAATCTGAAATTTCCGCACAAGTGTTCCGATTTGCGGCACGAATGAAATTCAACAACAGGACGGCGATTATCAAGATGATCATGAATCTTCACACGCACACCCACCACTCCCCTGACGGTGCAAACGAAACGGTTGCACAGCGCATCGAGATGGCAAAAGCCTGCGGACTGCAAATCATGGCAGTCACCGACCACTGCGAAGTCAACCGCTATTATCCTGCGGAATATTATCACGCGCAGGAATCTAAAATTTTCGATTATAACAGCAAGGGCGTTTTTGACGGCTCTGTTGCGGAAACCGTGGCAGAACAAGAAAAAAATCCTGATTTTCTGCTGCTTTGCGGCACGGAACTGGGTCAGATCCCGCAGGATGTGGAACTTTCGCAGAAGCTCTACAATGACCCGCGCCTTGATCTGGCAATCGGCTCTGTCCATGAATTGCCGAACTTGCCCGATTTCTATTATCTGGACTATTCGCAATACGCCGTACCTGCGCTGATTACTGCCTATTTTGACGAAGTACTCGCGCTTGCCAAAACAAACTGCTATGATATCCTCGGACACATCACTTACGCATTGCGGTATCTGCCTGAACGGACATCTTACGACATCACACCGCATATGCCCGTGATTGAAGAAATTTACCGCGCAGTTATTGCCAAGGATAAGGCAATTGAGTTGAACGGCTCCATGCTGAAGAAAGACCCGCCGTTCACCGACCCTGATCTGAAACTGCTGAAGCTGTATCACGACATGGGAGGCAAATATCTGACCATCAGTACCGATGCCCACCACGGGAAATTCCTCGGACATCGAATGGATTATCTGGAGCAAATGGCAAAAGACGCAGGCTTTGGAAAACTGACCTATTTTGTCAAGCACAGCCCTGTGCAAATTGAACTTGCATAAAAATTGCAAAAAGTCCCTGCCACAAAAATCATGCGGCAGGGACTTTGATTTTCAGTCTGTTTCAGAGGATGCGACACCCAATGTACCATGCGAGAGTGCCTTCAGATATGCATTGATGAACGAATCCAGTCCGCCGTCCATAACCATCTGCACGTTGCCGTTTTCGCAGCCTGTGCGGTGATCCTTGACGAGCGTATACGGCATGAAAACGTAGGAGCGAATCTGGCTGCCCCACTCAATTTTCAGCTGGGTACCTTTGATATCCGAGATTTTCTCCAGATGCTCACGCTCTTTGATCTCGATCAACTTTGCGCGCAGCATTTTCATACAGTAATCCTTGTTCTGGAACTGGCTTCGCTGGGTCTGGCAGGAAACGACGATGCCCGTCGGGATGTGCGTCAGACGAACAGCAGACGAAGTCTTGTTGATATGCTGACCGCCTGCGCCCGAAGAACGGAACACATCCATTTTGAGGTCCTCAGGACGAATCTCGACTTCCACATCATCGGAAATTTCAGGCATGACTTCCACCGCAGCAAATGAGGTATGACGTCTGCCGGAAGCATCAAACGGAGAAACACGTACCAGACGGTGTACACCTGCCTCGGATTTCAGGAAGCCGTAAGCATTCTCGCCCTGCACCATAAATGATGCGGACTTGACACCGGCATCATCGCCGTCCAGCCAATCCAGCAAATCGACCTTGAAGCCGTGACCTTCCGCATATTTATTGTACATACGGTAGAGCATCTGTGTCCAGTCCTGCGCCTCGGTACCGCCCGCACCTGCGTGCAGTGTCAGAATGGCGTTGGAGTTGTCATATTCGCCTGTCAGCAGACTCTTGAGTTTTTCCTCATCCAGCATGGCACGGAAGCGTTCTGCATCTGCGGCAAGTTCCTCGTTTGAGGAATCATCGCCTTCCTCCATACACATTTCGATCATGCCGATGGTGTCTTCCATCAGCGACTGCAATTTTTCAAATTTATCGACCTTATTTTCAAGGCTGCGAATTTTTGTCATGACCTGCTGCGACTTCTCGATATCGTCCCAGAAGCCGTCATAGGTGACCTGAATCTGCAGGTCAGAGAGTTCTGCCTTTGCGCGTTCGATTTGCAGCACCTCGCCAAGTTCCTTGACCTCAGGGCGGGCGTTGACCAGTTCATTTTTGATGTCGTCCAGTAAAATCATCGGTAAAAATCCTTTCGCGTTTTTCGGATTGCCTATCCTTATTATTATACACGTTTTTCAAGATTCTGTCAACATCTATTTTTTGTAGTATTCAGGCGGTATTCGCATCTCGCCCGCGCAGAGGTCGTGGTCAGTGCGTTCCCAGAGCATCCTGACGATATCGGTGATCTGACGGGCATCGCAGCAGGTGACTTTTGCGCCGCCCAACTGCGCATATGTGGTCGCGCCGAAATAATCGAACACTTCACCATAGTTGGGATAAAATTCAGAGCAGCAGCAGGGCAGCCCCTCGGAAAAATGCGTGTGAAACGGCGGCGATTGCATCAGATTTCCGTTTTGATCGCGGATGTTGATGACAAACGTGTTCGGGTTCAGGCGATTCGGAATTTGCAGGCGTTCATCCACCGCATGGAGATAGGTGTTACTGTCATGTCCGACACCGATCAGCAAAATCTTGCCGTTTTCCTCGTAAAGTCTGGATAAACAGCCGTTAACGGGTGCAGGCGATGCTGATTGTTCCTCGCCTTTGATGAAGTCCTCCGCACCCTTGCCAAACACCGCGACAGAGTGGGTCGGGTGCAGAGAGCGGTGCGCATCTTTGCGGAATGCCGCAATCCGAGGCAGTGTACCGATGCACGGAACCGTCGTGTTGACATCATAATTCGGGTTCTCAGGGCTGACACTGTCCCATGTATGAGTCGGCACAATGAACAACCCCTCTGAAAGATAATCGCAAAATGCGTCAATCAGACCGTCTGCGCCGTTTTCGATTTCGCCGATTTTGCGCAGGGAACAGTGCATGGTCACCTTGTCGTTCTTGCGGATATTGAGTTGTTTCAGCATCGAAAATACGTCGTTTTTCGTTGTCATGATATTCTCCTCACAGCAAAAACATCTCTCTGAGCTGCCGTCCCAATCGTGCAATCGGCAAGCCCATGACATTGTAGTAATCCCCGTGAATGCCTGCAATCAGCAGAGCCGCCTTGCCTTGTATGCCGTAGCCGCCTGCTTTGTCATAGGGTTCATCGGTAGCGGCATAGTTTTCCATTTCGGCATCGGTCAGCGGATAGAATTGCACCTGTGTTTCTTCGGAAAAGCTGCACAAATCGCCTGCGTGCGCAATTGCAACGCCTGTTGTGACGGTATGTTGTCTGCCCGAAAGCATATGCAGCATCCGCAGGCAATCGGCGCGGTCACGGGGCTTTCCGAGGATTTCTCCGTCACACAAAACCGTCGTATCTGCGCCGATGACAACGGCATCAGGATATTGCATCGCAATCTCGGCAGCTTTTTGTTTTGCGAGAAATTCGGCGGCTTTTTCGGGCGGCAATGTATCAGGCAGATGTTCCTCGCCCTGCGCAGGGCAAATCGTAAATGAGATGTCGAGCATCGCAAGCAATTCTTTTCGCCGCGGCGATGCAGACGCTAAAATATAATTCATAATAAATCCTTTCTGAAAATGACTGTTTAACAGATGTATTTCAGCTGATATCCTATTATACCACAAGTCGTCCGGATCCGCAAGAAAAAAACGGTTGCATTTTATATCACAATATGCTATAATTATGACAGCAATTCCACCAAAATCTACGTAACAGAACAGGAGGCGCGGCAGTATGGGACTGCAATTTCGCAAAAGTCTGACCATTTGCAAGGGTGTCAAGCTGAATATCACAAAAACGGGTGTCGGCGTCACCCTCGGTACAAAAGGCTGCCATTATTCCATCAATTCCAGCGGCAGAACCACCTCGACCATCGGCATTCCGGGCACAGGTCTTTACTATACCAACTCGAAAAACCTGAAAACCAAGAAGAAGGAAGCCGAGAAAAAGAAGAAACAGGAAGAAAAAGAACAGGCAAAGCAGGAACAGCAGCAGGCTGCCGCTCAGGCAAAAGAGGAGCAGGCTGCACTGCAGGCGCAGCAACAACAGCAGGATGCCGAAACTGCCGCACAGTACGCAGAATATCTGGATGCCATCCGTCAGATTCACCTTACCTGTGAACCTGTCATCGACTGGAACTCTTTGGCATCGGGAGAACCGCCTTTTGCAAGCGGACAGATCGGTCCGAATGAAAATGCCGCTCTGGATGCCTATAACAAATATCAGCCATCCTTTACGGACAAGCTGCTGCATCACGATGAAAGCGAAGCCAAGAAAAAGGAACTGTTGGATGCCATCGCGGCAGCCAAGGCACAGGATGCCGAACTGCTCGAAAACTGGACGGAAATGCACGGATTTGCGTCAGAAATCCTCAAAGGCAACATTGACGCATATCTGGATGTGATCGAGCAGGCAAACCCGTTTGAGCAGCTTCTGGATTTCGGCAGCGATTTCCAGTTTGGTACGGAATCCGCTGACCGCATGGAGATCGAATTCCGCGTCAAGTCGGAAACGGTTGTGCCGAAAGAAACCGCAGAACTGACTGCATCGGGTAAACTGAGTGTCAAGGAAATGACGAAAACACAGTATTTTGACATCACACAGGATTATGTTTGCAGTACATCGATCCGTCTGGCACGCGAAGTGTTTGCGATGCTGCCTGTGAAGTATGTGTATATTCATGCGGTAGATATGCAGCTCAACAAAGCAACGGGAAATGACGAAGAAATGGACATTTTGTCGGTTGCATTTGAACGTGAGCAGTTCCACAAGGCGAACTTTGCGCGACTGGACCCCTCCGATTTTATCGGAACATTCCCGCACAATATGCGTTTCAAGAAAACGGCGGGATTTGAGCCTGTTGAACGCTTGAAATAAGGAAACAAATCCCCGCTCAATGAGCGGGGATTCTTGTTTATTTGCGGTTTTTCTCAAAGAGAATATCAAGACCTTTGAGGAGCAGTTCGTCATCCAGAAGAATTTTGTGACGGCAGTGCGGTACGATCAGATTCGAAAGTCCGCCGCTTGCAACCACCGTTGCCTCGTAGCCGATTTCCTCAAACATACGGTCAATCAGACCATCCAGAGCCGACGCATTGCCGAACACCAGACCGCTCTGCATCGAATCAATGGTGTTGCCGCCAATCACCTTTGCAGGTGCTTTCAGATGAATTTTCGGGAGCTGCGCCGTAGAATTTTCCAGTGATTGCAGTGCGATCTGCACACCTGGAAGAATCAGACCGCCAATGAAATTGCGGTTTTTATCCACCACGGTCATCGTGGTCGCGGTACCCATGTCAATGATAATGACCGGTGCGCCGTAATCGTGAATGGCAGCAACCGCCGCCACCACCAGATCGCTGCCGACCTGTGCAGGCTGATCCATCAGGATGTTGATGCCTGTTTTGATGCCAGGACCGACGATCATCGGCGTGATGCCCGTCAGCTTTTGAATTGCCGCCGAAAGCTTATCAGTCAGCGGCGGGACAACCGACGAAATAATAGCACCATCCAGTTCCGCTGCATCAATTGTATGCAGTTCCAGCACCATATGGCAGTCAATTGCATATTCTAAGTCGGTTTTGGTATTACTTGTGTGCATCCGCTCCACAAATTGAACCTTGTGGTCCTCTGCACAACCAATCACAATATTGGTATTTCCGATGTCAATTGTCAGAATTTTCAAAACGGTTTTCCTCCGTATGCTTTAAAATCAGGCAGCCTTTTCTTTTTTGGCAGACAGAAAACCTGCACTGTGCAGCGCATTACAGATCGCGCAGACTGCTGCGGTACAGACGCCCGCTTCAATCAGTGCATTGATGCCTGCAAAA
Organism: Oscillospiraceae bacterium; assembly: GCA_045600205.1. Taxonomy (GTDB): domain Bacteria; phylum Bacillota; class Clostridia; order Oscillospirales; family Ruminococcaceae; genus Firm-04. The sequence goes on from JAZRXM010000038.1 coordinate 110,040, forward strand.
CCAACTACAAACGGCAGAATGTGGTCTGTGGGGATGCCCCATTCGGTCATTTTGGATTGGAATACGTCATTGTTCCAGAAGAACAGAATCACGCTGCCCATAAACAAAACAGTATTCGTCAGTGCGGCGATCAAACCTGCAATGGCGTAACCGACCGACTGAAATGCCCGACTTTTCTTTTCCCGCAGCCAGTTTGCGAACAATCCCGTCAGAAAACCGACCAGAATCCGCGGCACCATACAAATCAGGATCGTAAACAGCGGGTTCTGCGCGAGAATGAACGCACCAAACGCCGAGGGATGTCCCACGCCGAAGCAGCACAGAAAACTCGTGATGCCGAATACACCACCTAGAATCGCACCGATTTTCGGACCGAGAATCACGGCACCGATTGCAACGGGGATCATCAGCAGGGTCAGCTCACTCAGTCCGCAGGGGACGTAGCCGAGAGGGGTGAAGGTCATAATGCAGATGATTGCCGTGAACAGCGAGATTACGACCATTTTGTAGGTTTTACCATTTGTGTTTTGCATAGGAAATGCCTCCTCATGTTATTATTCCGCAAGGGATACAATACAGGGTTCTGACATCGGATATGGGCAGTCTGCGGGCAATCGGCGCATGGAGTCCTGTATTTTCGCAGGTATTCCTGTGATGCCGCCGCATCTGTCCAGAAAAAAGTATAGCATATTCCCGGGCATTTGTCAAGTAATGCCGTGATTTTGGATAAACACTTGATTTTTTCGACAGAATTTGCTATAATAGGAGTGTTCGGTTGCTATGGGCAACAGACAAGGAAAGAATCAGGAAACCAAAGGAGGTCACTTCGAATGAATCAGGCAGTTGTTTTGGCCGGCGGACAGGGCAAGCGTATGAAAGCTCCCATTCCGAAGCCGATGTTTCAAGTTTTGGGAGAGCCGATGCTCGAATGGGTACTCAGTGCTTGTGAAAAAGCAGAACTCCCCCGCATCTGTGTTGTAACGGGCTACGAATCTCAGCAAATTGAAAGTTACCTCGGCAATCGCTGTCGCACCGTATATCAGGCAGAGCGTCTGGGAACAGGTCATGCGGTCATGCAGACGATTCCGTTTCTGGAGGAGGATAAAGACGGCAGTACGCTGGTTCTCTGCGGCGATGCGCCGTTCATTGACAGCCAGACGATTTCGGAGTCCCTGAAACGTCATATTCAGGAAAAGAACGCCGTCACAGTCATCACCGCAAATGTGCCGCAGCCCCTCGGCTATGGCAGAATCCTGCGTACCGACAGCGGTATCGCGGGCATTGTGGAGGAAAAGGACGCTACCGATGAACAGCGTAAAATCACAGAAATCAACTCAGGCTGCTACTGGTTCCGTACCGCTGACCTGATTGCGCTGCTCGGTCAGATTCAGAATAA
>JAZRXM010000039.1:0-43872 GCA_045600205.1 Oscillospiraceae bacterium
AAAACATATAAGACATATCTGCAACATTGCTTGTATCAAAATTACTGAGATCAAGATAGGTTAATCTTTCACAGCCGCAAAACATTTTAGACATATTTGTAACTTTGCTTGTATCAAATTTGCTAAGGTCAAGACTGGTTAATTTTTCACAATTCCAAAATACACCATACATATTTGTAACATTACTTGTATCGAAATCACCAAAATTTATCGTTTGGATACCGCTGTTATAGAACATATTATAAATAGTTGTAACGCTGCTTGTGTCAAAACCACTCAGATCAAGGTTGTTTAAATTAACGCAGTACTCAAACATATGGCTCATATCTGTAACATTACTGGTGTTCAGTCCTGACAAGTCAATGGATGTAAGAGTTTGCATATTATAGAACAGCCAGCTGCAATCGGCAGGGGCAATTACCTTTCCGCCTTTATCAGCCCAGATATACATAATGCCTGAAGTGTCATTTGCAGGACCGGCGACAATTGAACCGTCGCTGCTGACATAGCCTGCAGTACGTACAGTTCCGTTTTCCGGTTTGTGGTCGAGGAATACAACAGAGCTGATTTTCCATGCTTCCACTGCTTTATATATTCCTTGTTTATCCCACTGTACAACGTTTGTTTCTGCGCTTGCAGTTATAACATTGCTGTCAAAATACTCTGCAATCGGTGAAACAGGAATTGCACCTGTCATGAGTGCTGCTGCCATAACAGCAGCTAAAATCCTTGCTTTTTTCATATTGACCTCCTAAAAGTTGTTCGTATTGGCTTCTTTTACCAATTTGCTTATATCATAACATACTTTTCTGAAAATTGCAATATAAAATGGGAAAAAACGGTAAAATATAGAATGAAAGAAAAAAAGGCTATGCCTTCCGTACACGATCACGGAGGACATAGCCCTGATCATTTATTTTAGTCTTTCCTCAATAAGGTCATACTATCAAAAGCATCCTAACCGATCATATGAGAGTCCGAAGTTGAGCAAAAACCGAATCTGATCTGCAAGAACACGTTCCGGATAATGTCCGGTGCGTTCCTTGTAATTTGCAATCGCCGTTTTCAAAACGGCACTCTCATTGTAGGCAGGCGCAGGGGCTTAGCAGGCATACCGGTATGGCTCGGAAACAGTTTGGCATATTCAGCTTCAATTGTGTCCCACGGGATCATTGCCGCCTTCTTCGCCCTGCGGCTGATTGAAATCTGTGAATGAGATCTGCTTTTCTCTCTTGAATTTATACATGGCATCCTCCGAAGTGCAAGCTTTTTTCTCGTTTTACGGCTTTTTTCTTGCACTTCTATTATACCATGTTTTATCGCTTTTGTAGATACTTCGTGAGTTTTATTTAGCGTGAGGAGAGACTGATTCGATATGCAATTAATACAAAACCGACTCCGCGATATTACGAGGGCTGTCTACTTGACAGGGGACGGGTTATTTTAGACTGTGGGTATTATTTTTTTACTAGAAAGTATAAATTATACAACTAGAAGAATTTAACAAAACATTTTCTGAATTTAATTAAATATCGTATTATATCACAATCCACAAAAAACAGGAAAAAGAAATCGGAAGATTCGTTTTGGCTTCATACGCGGAACTATTGACATTTGTGCCGGTTTATGATAAGCTAGAATTAACAAATCATGAGGGGAGGTGTCACCATGATTTTTGTGACGGGAGATCTGCACGGCGACTACGATGTGTATAAATTGAGATTCGGTGAAAATAAGGAGCTGGATCAAGCAACAAAGGAAGATTATTTGATGATATGCGGCGATTTCGGTATGGTGTGGGATGATTCCCCGACTGATCTATGGTGGCGCAAATGGTTGAATGAACTTCCCTATACTGTATTGTTTATTGATGGTAATCATGAGAATTTTGACCTTCTGAATGCCTATCCGACAGAGGAATGGCATGGCGGTTTGGTTCAGCGAATTATGCCGAGCGTGTTGCATCTGATGCGTGGGCAGGTGTATGAAATCGACGGAAAGACGTTTTTTACCATGGGCGGAGCACAAAGCCATGATGTCGCACAGCGTGTGGAGGGAGAAAGCTGGTGGGAACAGGAATTGCCTTCGGAGGAGGAAATCTCTGCTGCACGGGAAAAACTGGAGCAGTATCACTGGACCGTGGATTATGTTCTGACGCATAGCCTACCGACCTCTTTGGAGGAAAGTGTGTTCGAGGAGTTTGAATATCCGCACAACCGCCTGACGGATTTCTTGGATGAGGTGGAGCAGAAGCTGGCCTATCGCAACTGGTTTACGGGGCATTATCATCAGGATGCAAGGCTTGCTTGCAATCCGCAGATGATCCTGCTGTATAACTACATCCTGAAACTGGATGATGACTAAAAGCGGTCAATCATCAGGCATCTTTCTTCTTCCAACAGGTCAGCAGGGAGGGTATATCATACCCTTTGGCGTGGTTTGGAGCGGTGCTCCATTATGAATGCATCGCAGATACTACTTTATCTAAAACCGAAACGGATACAGCCCAAAAGCTGTATCCGTTTTTTTGTGGGGTATCGGAGCTGTGCCATGGATCCAAGGCGATAGGGGAGGGATTATGCCTTGAATACCGCACGCACGAAGTTGTAAAGATGTGCGTGAATGGAGTTGTCGCCGTGATAACCGCCGTTGACATAATGCCAGACGTGCGGTACGCTGTTCTGTGTGAAGCTGTTGTGGTAGCCGTTTGGCGTATCGTAAACGACTTCGTCATTCGAGCCGGCAGTGATGAACAGCAGAGAGGGAGCGTCTTCTTCGCTGCTCCACTTGAAGCTGCCCGTGACACCGGGAGCAGGGCAGATCGCACCGATATAACCAAAGAGGTCCGGACGCTTCATGCCGATCAGGAGAGATTCTCTGCCGCCCATGGAGAAGCCTGTGATCGCGGTGTTTTCTCTGCCTGTCAGAACAGAATATGTCTTTTCGATATGCGGCATGAGGTCGGTGGTGAGGTCGTTGATGAAGTTGTCATATGCCTGGTTGTTGGCATCGTCCATGCCTGTGCAGGTATCATTTGTTGTGCTGGAGTAGATGTACGGGAATACGACGATCATGTCCTCTGCTTCGCCGTCAGCGATGGCATTGCCGATGATCTGGCGGGTATACATGGTGTTGTTGCCCTTGAGGATCATGCGTTCCTGTGTTTCGTAGTAGCCGTGCATGACGTAGAGAACAGGATATTGCTTGCTTTCGGAGTAACCCGCCGGAAGCAGGATGTAATACGGTTTGTTGCGGCGGCAGGTGGTGGAGTAGTAAGTGCCGCTTTTGACTGTGCCGTACTGGACGCCGTTGCGCTCGTTGTGAGAGTTACTCGGTTCGGTGTTGACGACCGTTGCTGCAACGATCGGGGTGTATTCGGACATCAGGCGCATACCCTTTGCCTGAACTTTTTCGGGGAACTCCTTTGTTTTTCCTGTCAGGAAGCTGACAAACCAGTCAATGTCGGCAGAATCGACTACGCGGTTCTGGTCAACATCTGCGCCGTATTTTGCAAGGCTGTTGTCCGATTTGCCAAGAGCCACATTCTTTGCAAGAGCGAGGTCAATTGCATTGATCTTGCCGTCACCGTTGCAATCGCCGAGCGCTTTTGCAACTGCTTGCGGACCCTCAAACTTGGAGCCTTTGACCGCACCGATGGCTTCGTCGATATAGAAATCGCCTGTGCTGTCAACGGTTTCTACGTAAAGCTGCAAATTGGATGCGCCGGACGGAATGGTGTAGCCGGTGTTTGCAAGCTGGACATAGGATCCTGCTATGGAAGAACCTTCAGCGATGTGGTCATACTGGGTCGTGCCGCTTTCATCGGTATACTGGAGCGAGAGCATGAAGTCCATGTCGCTGTCGGCTGCACAAACATCCACGCTGAAGCTGTAAGCGGTGCCGGGCTGGAACGTGCTGGTGCTGAGTTCCTTGTATGCGCCATTCCAAGCTGCGGAGCGGTCGGTGACCAGCAGTGCCTTAGAGCCGGCGTAGGCATTGTTGCCGGATGCAGCAACGGAAGCATCGCCTCTGCCTGTCCAACTGTCGGAGCCGCTCTCAAAGGTGTCGTGGAAGTACGAGCCATCCTCAGCAGGTTCATCGGGTTCATCAGGTTCAACGGGCGTATCGCCGTTGCCGGAACTTGTTGTGGAAACCACGAAAGTCGTGACGCTTTGTCCGGGCAGGTTCGCTGTGAAGCTGTTGCCGGAATTGGAAACGCTCGATTTGACGAGGTTTTCAGAGCCGGAAGAACGGATGCTGTTTACCTGGGTAACGGTTTCGCCGCTGATCTGGAAGTTCTGGGAAGTTGCGCTGTTGTTGCCGTTGATGGCAACGATTGCAACGGTACCGTCCGTATTCTTGTATGCAGAAATCTGGATACCGTTTGCGGTAGAATCCGTACAGGAAACGCGATATGCGCCCGGACGGACGTATTTGGAATACTGTGCCATCATGTAGCCGCGCTTGGAGATTTTGCCGTCTTCGGTCATGGGGCCGTAGCTGCGGCGGATAAACCACCAGACATATGCACTCATGTTGCCGATGACCAGACCGTTGTGCATATTCTGCGCGACCTGAAGTGCTTCCGGCCAGTTGTTGGCGGAGTTTGCGCTGCTGTTCGGGACATAGACCTCAGTCATCCAGATTTCCTTGCCGCACTGTTCCAGTGCAGGGAAGTCCATCTGACTGGGCTGTGTGCCGTAGAAGTGGGTGCCGAACAGGTCACAGTTTGCCATTGCCTTGCTGTTATTGAGGATCTTGGAATAATAATCCTTGTTGGTATATTGGAAGGTTTCCGGCGACATGACCTTGCAGTCGATCTTGTCAGCATAGTTTGCAAGGAATTCTGTTGTTTCGTCGGAACTCCAGTAAGTCCATTCCGAAGCGTAGTCCGGTTCGTTCTGGACAGAAACCGCGTAGACATCCACGCCATTGTCCTTCATGTAGTGGTAATAATCATTGAGATGCTGTGCATAGGCTGCATAGGAGTTGCTTTTTACGTGATGCAGACCTTTGTTGCCGCCCGATTCGGAAATGGCTGTGGGCGGATTCCACGGAGAAGCGAATACGGTTGCACCGAGCTTCTGTGCGGCTTTTGCAGTCGGGACTGCGAGGTTCCACTGGTTTTTGTTGTCGTTGATAAAGATTCGCAGAATGGTGAAGCCAAGTTCGTCATCGCCGTTGCCGAATGCCTTCTGCACTTGTGCAGAGGTCATATCGGAGCCTGCCCATTCCTGAAGGTTGATGCCGCCGAAACCGCGAATGACCTGATATTTGGTTGCGGTGTTGACGACACAGTTGCTTGCTGCAATTGCAGAATCCATAGGCATTGCAGCGACAGTTGAGCCGAGCAGAACGCTGCTCAGGACAGCCGCCAAGAGTTTTTTCATTTTCATAAGTATACCCCCGTTTGGATGTTTTTCACCCTTTTGTTATATATACCCAATATCAGAAAAAAGGCGCAATTTGCAGCAAAAAACAGCAGATCCGTGCAAGAGCTGTTGAAGGGGAGAAACAACTTTACGACGAAAACTGCGTTTCTTTGGAGCAAACTGCTCTTTCATCTGATACCCAGTATACAAAATAGGATTTCCCACCACAAGTGATATTTTGAACATTTTGTGGACAATCCGAACGTATCCCCAATGTTTGCGGCATTCAAAATATGTGTTGAATGCCGCATTTTCTTATTTCCATCAATCTATCTTTTCTTATATTTCTTCATTTGATTATCAACTGTTTTTCACCATGCCGATCATGGCTTTGTAATCCGCATCGGCAGGGGCAATGGTACGCTGTGCCAGACCGTAGACGGCGGTGGAACGGGCTTCCAGTTCTGCGCAAATCTGAGCATTTCCGCCAAGTTCCGCAAGCTTGGAAAGCGAAGTCGCGTAGGGAAGCGTGGTGCCGCAGTTTTTCGCAGCATTGAGGATATCGCGTCCGCGGTCATTGAGCGCAAGGATTCTGCCGTAGGGCGGCGGTGCCTCGGTATGTTCGGGGCGGATGCCGATCATCAGATCCAGCAGAATACGTCGGAGCCTTGCCATGGGGTAGCGTTTGCTTTTGACAGCCATCAGCATGGATTCCAGTGAGGTTTCGCGGGCGGCGGAGAGGATTTTATTTTCCAGTCCCTGTCCGACCTCAGGCAACGCTGCGATTTCTTCTATGGAAGCAGTGCGCAGGCGGTAAAGCAGCGCACGCTCGAGATTTTCAAATTTTGCCGTCATGCCCGCTGACGCACAGGCGGAGAGCGCATCGGCGGAAACAACAGGCATCAGGTCATCAAAGTCAATGGTGTGATCCTCCATGAGCTGGCGGATCAGCGATGCACTTGCGACATTTCCGACAGGAATATTACCATCATGCTGGGTGTTGCGCTTGACGGTAAACGGCTTGATATTGAGTTTTACCGCGATCATCGCTTTGAGGTATTCGATCGCAAGCACGTTATTCGGAGAACTGAACAAAGTAGCAATCTCATCACCGTAATTCTGGCGGATCAGGATCTGAAGTGCCTTGGGGTATGAGGAACCGCGTTTCATCAGATCTTCGAGTTCCGGGCGTTTGGCGCAGGCGTAAGTTGCCTTGACCGCCGCAGAAAGCAGCCCCAGGTTTCCGCATTCACTGCCGAATGACAACTCCTCAACGCAGCCGAGACCTTTGAGGATATACATGGCACCCTTTGCATAGACTTCCGCCGCGCTCAGGCAGAATGCCACAGGCAGTTCAATGACCAGATCCACGCCGCATTTGACCGCAGCCTTGGCACGCTCAAACTTGTTGATGACAGCAACATCGCCGCGCTGCACAAAATTGCCGCTCATGATCGCAACAATATGCGTGGCACCGTGTTTTCTGGTCTGCTCAATATGGTAGAGATGCCCGTTGTGGAACGGGTTGTATTCGCAGACGATACCGCTGATTTTCATGGGAAATCCGCCTCCTTTGTCATCGGGATATGACCAAATCGCATAAATAATAGTATGGAATTGTAAGCATTTTCTGTCACGCTTCGGGCTTTTTTTCTTGAAAACCTCTTGATTCCCGATGCGATTTCGTGTATAATAGGAAAGCAGCCCGTTTTCATCCGAGCAATGGGCAATCTATTCAAATCATTCGAAAGGAAGATTTTTTATGTTAGTTCTGGTAGTAAACGCAGGCAGTTCTTCTCTGAAGTATCAGCTGCTCAATATGGATGACGAAAGCGTCATTGCAAAGGGCAACTGCGACAGAATCGCAATGGCTGACGGCTCTAAGGGTCATGTCTGCCACAAGACCGCAGACGGCAAGGTTTTTGAGGCTGACTGCGATTTTCCGTCCCATACCGAGGCATTCCAGAAACTCGTTGAGGTTCTGACCACCGGCGACACCGCTGTCATCAAGAGCATGTCTGAGATTTCCGCAGTCGGTCACCGTATCGTCCAGGGTGCGGAAGTATTTGACCGTCCCTGCCTTGTCACCCCTGAGGTCATTGACAAGATCGACGGACTGGCAGAACTGGCTCCTGTACATAACCACGCACACGCACTGGCACTCCGTGCCTGCACCGCAGTAATTCCTGCAACCACTCCGCAGGTCGTTGTATTTGATACCGCATTCCACCAGACCATGCCGCCGAAAGCATATATGTTTGGTCTGCCTTACGAGGACTACGAGAAGTATCATGTCCGTAAGTACGGTTTCCACGGCACTTCTCACCGTTTTGTATCCGCAGCACTGGCTGAGGCAATGGGCAAGGATATCAAGGATCTGAAGATCGTTTCCTGCCACTTGGGCAACGGTTCTTCCATCACCGCAGTACAGGGCGGCAAGTGCATGGATACTTCCATGGGCTTCACTCCGCTGGACGGCGTTCTGATGGGTACCCGTTGTGGTGCGGTTGACCCCTCTGCTGTTACTTTTGTGGCATCCAAGCACGGCTTTACGCCTGATGAGATGAGCCAGTACATGAACAAGAAATCCGGTTTCCTCGGCATTTCGGGTGTATCTTCCGATAACCGTGACATCAATGATGCAGCTGCAAAGGGTAACAAGCGTGCACAGCTTGCATCCGAGATGCTGGCATATGAGATCCAGAAGTACATCGGCGCATACACCGCTGCCATGAACGGTATGGATGCACTGCTCTTTACGGGCGGTATCGGCGAGAATTCCTGGGAAGTCCGCGAGCGTGTCTGCGAAAACATGAGTTACTTCGGCATTGAGATCGACAGTGAACTGAACAAGCAGTCCCGCGGCAAGCTGGTGAAGCTTTCCACTGCAAATTCCAAGGTCGAGGTCTGGGTCGTTCCGACGAATGAGGAACTGCTCATTGCACGCGATACCCTTGAACTGATCTCCAAATAATATGGAAATCTGACTTTTGTACCGAAATATTCGATACATATTTATTATACCATGTATATTGCCGAAAACGCAAGTCTATTTTGTCTGAAATTTTGCACAAAATTCCCTTGCGTTTTTTGGCACTCTCAGAGAGGAGCAGTCCATATGGCAGAGGAACAGTTCCCGCAGGATCAGAAAAAGTCAAAATTTGCAGAGATGGAAAGCAAGGTCGGCAACTACCTGATGAACATTTTTGCAGATGAGGATGACGATGTCGAAATGGAAAGAGCTGACGAATGGAAAGCGGATATCCCGAATTTCCGTTTTGTTCCGATGGCGGATTCCATGCAGTTTTGTGATGTTGCGCAGGAAGAACAGCCTGCCCTTCTCTATCAGCTTGCCGCCAAAGCACGCGAGAATGCCTATGCACCCTACTCGAACTTTCAGGTGGGCGCGGCATTGCTGACTGCCGACGGCAAGGTCTATCTGGGTGCAAATGTTGAAAATGGTTCTTATCCGCTGACAAACTGCGCAGAGCGTTCTGCGCTGTTTGCGGCAGTTTCGCAGGGCGAGCGGCATTTTGCCGCAATCGCCATCTGCGGCGGGATGGCAGACGAAGAACCAAGCGAATCCTGTTTTCCGTGCGGCGCGTGCAGACAGGCACTTTCCGAATTCTGCGATGCGGATTTTCCGATTGTAGTCGCAGAGGGTATTTACCGTCTGGGCGATTTGCTGCCGCTTTCGTTCAAATTAACATGAATCCGCACACGACTGCCGAAGAAACATAGTGTTCTTTGGCAGCTTCGTCTGTTGCGGGCAGGAGGCGAAACAGATGCGAGATCGTATCCTGAGAATCGTATCTCTGATGATGACTTTGACAATTCTTGCCGTGACCGTTACGGCCTGCGGCAATGACGATAATTCCAATGCGGGTGTGGGACACTCGTTCAAGTATACGCTGGTCGGCAATCCCGATACCCTTGACCCGCAGCTTGCCGTGAATGCCTCGGCAAAAATGGTGCTGGCAAATCTGTTTGAGGGACTGTTTACCATTGATGACAGCGGCAGCGTGGTGCCGGCACTGGTCAGCGAGTATTCGGTATCGGAGGATGGACTCTGCTATCGTATGACGCTGCGCGAAGATTCCTATTGGTATGATGCCATGCACGAAGATACGCCGTTTTCCAAAGAAGAAAAGGTTGCCGTGAATGCCATGGATTTTGTCTGTGCATTTCAGCGGCTGTTTGACCCGATGTACCATTCGCCCTATGCAGAGCAGTTTCTCTGTCTGGAAAATGCGCAGGAAATTCTGGAAGGCAAACAGGATCCGACGTTGATCGGCGTCACGGCAAATACCTTGCAGGAACTGGAAATTCATCTGGCGTATCCGAATGCGGACTTTTTGCAGCTTTTGACGCTGCCTGCCGCACTTCCCTGCAATGAGAAATATTTTGAAAGCACCAAGGGCCGTTATGGTCTGGATGAATCGTCCATTATTGGAAACGGCCCGTTTGCGATGCAGCGTTGGCTGTATGACCCTTACGGAAAATACAATGTGATTCAGCTGTGTCGGAATCCGCTGGCACATGAGGTCAGCAAAATTTCCCCTGTGGACTTGAATTTCTACATTGAAAAAGCGGACAGCGATGCGGAAAAACTGTTTGCGCAAGGCTCCACGGATTGCCTTGTGACCACCGATCCCCTCGCGGCGTCAGCAGACGGCGTGACGGTTTCCGGCGCGTGCAGCCTGACCTTGGGACTGGCGGCATCTCCCAACAGCCCGTACTCGAATCCGAACATCATGCAGGCATTGACCAAAAGTATTGACCGCGCACAGCTTGTATCGGGGCAGGGCGATGTGAAGCCTGCCTATGCGGTTTTGCCTCCTGCGGTGATGCTGCTCAACAAAAGTGTGCGGGAACTGATCGCCGAAACAGCATATCTTTCCTATGATCCGAATGCCGCAGGCAGTGCTATTCAGGCGGGTATGGATGAACTGGATATGATGGAGATGCCCGAAGGGAAAATCCTTGTGCCGACCGGCTTGATGGATTATGAAATTTTGCTGAAGATACTGGAAAATTGGCACACAACACTCGGCGTGCATATGAGCCTCGAAGAAGTGTCTGTTTCGACTTATCAGAGCCGTATTGCCGGTGGAAACTTTGATCTTGCACTGCTTGCCGTTACCGGTGAAAACCACGAGGCACAGTCGGTATTCGAAGCGTTTCTCAGCAATCCCGCGATTTCCTGCGGCAAAGAGGCTGAAGTACGCAGTTTGCTTGCGGATGCGGCAAAAGCTGCCGATATGACCGCACGCGTGGAACTTTACCGAAAGGCGGAAGCCGAGATCCTTGCTTCCGATTGCTTTGTGCCGTTGTTTTATAAGCAGCGTTATCTGGTGTGCCGAGAGGGTGCATCGGAAATTGTATTTAATCCGTTCAGCGGGGCACTGCGCTTCCGCGATGCAAAATGTAAGGACTGACTGAGGAGGACATATGAAAGCTGTCACATGGAATGTCAATGGGCTGCGCGCCTGCGAAAAGAAAGGTTTTGCGGACTTTTTTGCATCCGTGAATGCTGCTTTCTTCTGCATTCAGGAAACGAAAATGCAGGTGGAACAGCTCGGCGAACTGCAATTTCAGGCGGAACAGTACGGCTATCATGCCTATTGGAACAGTGCCGTCAAAAAAGGATATTCAGGCACGGCGATTTTTACAAAAAATGAGCCGATTTCCGTACAATACGAGATGCAGACAGGCGGCGTTTCCGATGAGGGGCGCGTGATTACGCTGGAATATGAGAACTTCTATCTGGTGAATGCCTACGTGCCGAATGTGCGCCGCGATCTGGAACGCATCCCGCTGCGCATGGAGTGGGAAGATGCTCTGCGAGCGCATCTTTCCGCGCTGGATAAGAAAAAGCCTGTGCTGTATTGCGGCGACATGAACGTGGCGCATCAGCCGATTGATCTGAAAAATGCGAAATCCAACGAGGGAAATGCGGGCTATACTGTGGAGGAACGCGAAAAAATGACAGAACTGCTCGCTGCGGGTTTTGCCGATGCATTCCGAGTGCTGTACCCTGACCGCACCGATGCCTATACATGGTGGTCGTACATGGGCAGGGCACGAGAGAAAAATGTCGGTTGGCGCATTGATTACTGGCTGGTATCGCAGAGAATTGCGGAGCAGGTGCAGGATGTCATCATTCATGCGGATGTCATGGGAAGCGATCACTGCCCGCTGGAACTGGATATTTCGCTGTAATTATAATAGTATCAGGTAAATCGGATGCTGTCAGAACCGCCAAAGAAATTGTGTGCAGATCTTTTTGGATTGGAAGAAACTACAAAAATCTGCACTAACCTTGACATTTGCAGCAGAATCTGATAAAATACATAAGGATTCAAGTGGAACGCAATGTTCTCACCGCAGGCGGCAACAGTGCCAGCGAAGCGGTTTGTCCGAGCATACACATTCAGTTGCATATGCAAAGATAAGTGAGAGCTGTGATTCCATGGAGTCACAGCTTTTTTAATTTATCAATTCGACTGGAGGTGTCGGCAATTAGCAAGCAGGAACTGCAAATCAACGAGGAAATTCGTGACAAGGAAGTATTGGTCATCGGCGCAGACGGCGGCAAACTCGGCGTGATGTCTGCAAAGGATGCGCAGAAACTTGCCTTTGATCAGAATCTGGACCTCGTCAAAATCGCGCCGCAGGCAACACCGCCTGTTTGCCGTATCATTGATTACGGAAAGTATCAGTTTGATCAGCAAAAGCGTGAAAAGGAAGCAAGAAAGAATCAAAAGGTCGTCGATATCAAGGAAATCCGTATGTTTTCCGCAATTGACACCCACGACTTCGAAAGAATGGTCGCGCAGGGTCAGAAGTTTTTGCAGGGCGGCGACAAGGTAAAGGTTTCCATTCGGTTCCGCAAGCGTGCGATTGCACACCCCGAGCTTGGTGCTGAACTGCTCGAACGCTACAAGGAAGCAGTCGGCGATATCGCAGTTGTGGATAAGCCCGCAAAAATGGAGGGACGCGCATACGTCATGTTCATGTCCCCCAAGCAGTCCAAGCCCGAAAAGAAAAAGGAATCTGCTCCGAAGGCGGAATCCGCAGAATAAGCAGGATATGAAACGTCAGACATCCGTAGTTTCAGGACAGAAGTTCCCGCGATGAATGGACGTTCCCATATAAACGAAAATTTCAAGGAGGAAGAATCCATGGCAGCCGTTAAGGTCAAGAAAGTAAAGGTCAAAACCCATTCCGGCGCAAAGAAGCGTTTTCAGGTCACCGGTACCGGAAAGGTAAAGTTCCAGCACGCTTATAAGCGTCACCGTCTGAATGCAAAGGACACGAAGGTCAAGAGAGTCGCTCGTAACGCAGGCGTTGCAGCATCTGCAAACGCTTCCACCATTCGTGAGATGGTTCCTTACAAGTAAGCTGAAAAGCCCAATCGACACCGTGCCGCACCAAGCTGCGGCGGACTACTGATTACGGAGGATAAAGAACATGGCTCGTATTAAAGGCGCAATGATGACGCGCAAGAGAAGAAATAAGGTCCTGAAGCTCGCAAAAGGCTACTGGGGCTCGAAATCCAAGCACTTCAAGATGGCAAAACAAGCCGTCATGAAGTCCGGCAACTATGCATACATCGGCAGAAAGCAGAATAAGCGTTTCTTCCGCAGACTGTGGATCACCCGTATCTCTGCTGCTTGCAAACTCAACGGCATGAACTACTCTACGTTCATGAACGGCTGCAAGAAGGCTGATATCACCCTCAACCGCAAGATGCTCTCCGAGATCGCAATTCACGATCCCGCAGGCTTCAGTGCAATTGCTGAGAAGGCAAAGGCTGCTCTGTAAGAATCAAAAAGCGTGATGATGCAATGCATCGTCACGCTTTTACGCAATTTTTAATGTGATTGATCTCGGAGGGAAATCCATGATGCCACAGGAGCTTTCACTGCTCGAAAGCGGTAGCAAAAACAAAACACTCCATACTTTTACGCATCTGAACCGCAGCCGTTCCTATCGTGAAAAATGCGGGCTGTTTGCAATGGAGGGGTATCGGCTGGTGCTGGATGCACTGCAATGCGGTGCGGAGATCCAGGCGTTGCTGCTGACAAAATCGGCACTCGATAATTACGGCGATGCGCTGTTTTCTGCCCTCCCGAATGTTCACACACTGCTTGTTTCCGATGCGCTTGCAAAGGAAATTGCCGATACCGAAACCGCACAGGGCGTTTTTGCAATCGGGAAAATGCGGCGGGAGCTGGAAGCATTGCCACAATCAGGCAGCAGATGCCTGTTGCTGCATTGCTTGCAGGACCCTGCCAATCTGGGTGCCATTTTGCGTACTGCCGATGCACTCGGTACAGATGGCGTTTATCTTTATCACTGCTGCGACCTCTATAACCCGAAATCGGTTCGCTCCAGTATGGGAGCACTGTTTCGTGTACCACTGAAACAAATTGACGATATGGATGCGTTTTTTACGCATTGTCGTGCAAATCAGATACCGACCTGTGCAGCTGTCGTAGACCGCGATGCAACGCACCTGAAACAGTATGACTTTTCCGGCGGAGCAGTCGTGCTGATCGGGAACGAAGGGAACGGTTTGCCGCGTGAGGTTTCCGATGTCTGCGATTATCCGCTGACCATTCCGATGTCACCGCAGGCGAATTCTCTCAATGCAGCGATGGCAGCCGGATTGTTCCTTTGGGAAATGACACGGTATCTTTGAAATGAGGTGTTCGTATGGCATATCCCTCTCAGGATGCGATTCGCTCAATGCTGCCCTATTGGGTCAGGATGTCCCTTGTGTTTGGTGCGGCATCGCCTGCCGCCGTGCAGTTGCTCGCGGAGTATGAATCTCCGAAAGAACTGCTGGATGCAATGGAGCGCGGTTGTGTTCCGAATGTACCCCAGAATGTCATGAAAACACTGATGAAGTGCAATCTTTCGCAGGCGGAAAGTCTGGTCTGCTACTGCGAGAAAAACGGAATTGCACTGATTTCGATGGAAGATGCGCGGTATCCCGAATCGCTGATGATGATTCCGACACCGCCGCTGCTGCTGTCGGCAAAGGGCAATCTTGATTTGTTGCGGACAGTACCCTCCATCACAATTGTCGGTACCAGACATCCCTCTGATTACAGCGTACAGGTGACGCAGACTCTGGTCACACAGCTTGCCGCAGATGGTCTGCGTATCGTGAGTGGATTTGCGCGCGGAATTGATTATGCTGCACACACTGCTGCTCTGGATGCAGGCACGGAAACGGTTGCGGTGCTTGGCTGCGGCGTCAATGTGAACTACCCTAAAGAAAATGATACCCTGAAAATGCGGATGCTCGAAAGCGGAAAAGGCTTGCTGCTCTCAGAGTATCTGCCCGGAACACAACCGATCCCTGCCAATTTCCCGCGCCGCAACCGCATTCTGAGTGGTCTGACGCAGGGCACGGCAGTCATAGAAGCCGCAATGCGCAGCGGTTCGTTATCCACAGCGCAGTATGCGTTGGCACAGGGGAAATACCTGTTTTGCGTGCCGCCGCATGACCTTTTCGATCCGCGCTATGCAGGCGTGATTCCGCTGCTGCGCGATGATGCATTCGGACTTTACAGTCACCGCGATGTCATGTATTATTATTTGAAGGATTTTCCTATGGAACTGACCTTTGATGCCAATGAAGTCAGACCGTCGGAGTCATTTGTATTTGCGGAGGAAGTCGCTGAAGTACAAAAAGAGGAATCGACAACCCAAGCCACCAGATCTACGACAAAACGATCTGCTGCGGACGACAATACCGAAAAACAGGATGATGTGTCTGTACAGAGCAGTTTGCCGTTGCCCGAGGGCGAAGCAGAACAACAGATCGTCACTTATCTGCGGAAACACGGGCAGAAACAGGTCAATGTGATCGCTGATGCGTTGGACATGGAAATGTCAGAACTGCTCAGTATTCTGACCATGCTGGAATTGGATGGCTTTGTGGAATCTTTATTTGGAAAGCAATACCGTGCGCTTTGATGCGTTGCGGTTTTGATATCACAGTACCCCAATGGAAAGGAACGGACATACCCTATGTCACAATTAGTCATTGTAGAATCGCCTGCAAAGGCAAAAACCATTCAAAAATATCTGGGGGATGGCTTCGAAGTCATCGCTTCCATGGGTCATATCCGCGATTTGCCGAAATCGAAGCTGAGTGTGGACATTGAAAATAATTTCACG
The DNA here is from genome assembly GCA_045600205.1 of Oscillospiraceae bacterium. GTDB lineage: Bacteria > Bacillota > Clostridia > Oscillospirales > Ruminococcaceae > Firm-04. The sequence continues at coordinate 15,570 of JAZRXM010000039.1, forward strand.
CCCACTTACATCGAAATGAAGGGCAAAGAGGATGTCATCAAAGAACTGAAAAAACGTGCGAAAAAAGCAGACCGCGTCTGGCTCGCAACGGACCCTGATAGAGAGGGAGAAGCAATTTCGTGGCATCTGGCACAGATGCTGAGTCTGGATATCACCGAAAACAACCGCGTTGAATTCAACGAAATCACGAAAACAGGCGTGCAGACCGGTATGGCAAATCCGCACCGCATTGACCTTGATCTGGTCAACGCACAGCAGGCACGCCGCATTCTTGATCGAATTGTCGGCTATCAGCTCAGTCCGTTTTTATGGCGAAAGATCCGCCGCGGACTTTCCGCAGGCAGAGTGCAGTCGGTCGCCGTCAGACTGGTCGTAGACCGCGAGGAGGAGATCCGTGCATTTGTGCCGCAGGAATACTGGTCTGTGGACGCAAAGCTTTCGAACAAGAGCAGCAGAAAGATTTTCTCTGCACACCTGACCGAAATCGACGGCAAAAAGGCGGAACTCGGCAACGAGGCAGTTACCAATGAAGTGCTGAAATCTTTGGAAAACACCGATTTTGTCGTAAAATCAGTAAAAAAACGTGTTACAAGCCGACAGCCCGCACCACCGTTTATCACTTCAACCCTGCAGCAGGAGGCATCCCGCCGCATGGGATTTCAGGCAAGACGTACCATGAAAGCCGCGCAGGAACTCTACGAAGGCGTGGAACTGCCTGATCTTGGCGCAGTCGGTCTGATCACCTATATGCGTACCGACAGCCTGCGTATTTCCGATGAGGCAAAGGCGGCTGCCGCTGAGTATATTCAGGGCGCATACGGGAAACAGTATCTTCCAGCGACCCCGCGCAATTTCAAATCCAAGAAAAACGCACAGGATGCGCACGAGGCAATTCGTCCGACCATGCCGCATATTACCCCTGAGCAGGTCAAAAATGCACTGACTACCGATCAGTATAAGCTTTACAAGCTGATCTGGGAGCGTTTCATTGCAAGCCAGATGGCAAACTGCCAGCTGGATACCGTTTCTGCGGATATCGAAGCGGGCAAATGCCTGTTCCGCGCATCGGGCTTTGCTGTTAAATTCGACGGCTTTACGAAACTTTACGAGGAAGCAAAGGATACCGCCGCAGAGGAGGAGAACAAGGAACTGCCGCCGCTGACGGAAGGTGAAGTCCTGAAGCTGAAATCTCTGGACGGCAACCAGCATTTTACGCAGCCGCCTTCCCGTTATACCGAAGCAACGCTCATCAAAACACTGGAAGAAAACGGCATCGGACGTCCTTCCACCTACGCGCCGACCATTACCACGATTTTGTATCGTATGTACGTGGAACGCGAGGGTAAGCAGCTTCGCCCGACCTCTCTGGGCGAGGTTACCACGCAGCTCATGAAAGAGCAGTTCAAGCAAATCGTGGACGTCAAGTTTACGGCAGGCATGGAAAGCGACCTGGACGGTGTGGAGCAGGGTAAAACCGACTGGGTCGAATCCCTGCGCAATTTCTATACCGATTTTGATAAGACCCTGAAAGCCGCTGAGGAAGCTATGGACGGCAAGCGGATGCGTGTTCCTGATGAAGAAACAGACGAAGTCTGCGAGGAATGCGGCAAGCCGATGGTCATTAAAATCGGAAGATTCGGTAAATTCCTTGCGTGTACCGGTTTCCCCGAGTGCCGCAATACCAAAAAAATTGTGTTGCCGACTAAGGGCTTCTGCCCGATCTGCGGCAAGAAAATCATTCAGAAAAAGAGCAAGAAGGGACGGAATTTCTACGGCTGTGAGGGCTACCCGGAGTGCAATTTCATGACGTGGAATACGCCTGTCGAGGAGCGATGCCCCAAATGTGGCAATACGCTGTTCCGAAAGGGCGGAAAAGCAGGAAAATTCCTCTGTGAAAAGCCCGATTGCGGCTTCGAAAGACCGCTGTAATATATGGATAAACTGACCGTGATCGGCGCAGGCATGGCGGGCTGCGAGGCTGCTTGGATCGCAGCAAATGCCGGTATATCCGTCACGCTTTGCGAGATGAAACCGAAAAAGTATTCTCCTGCGCACCATATCCCCGATTTTGCCGAGCTGGTTTGTTCCAACTCGCTCAAGGCGGAGCGCGTGGATAGTGCAGCGGGTCTGCTGAAAGAGGAAATGACGCGCCTCGGTTCTCTGCTGGTGCCATGTGCCAAAAGGACTGCCGTCGAAGCGGGCGGCGCACTTGCCGTTGACCGCTATGCGTTTGCCAAGCTTGTAACAAAAAAAATCTGCACCCACGAGAATATTACCGTGGTGGAGGGTGAGGTTACCGAGATCCCGGAAGGACAGGTCATTATCGCGACCGGTCCGTTGACCTCTGAGGCACTGCATGGACCGATTGCCGCTTTAACAGGTAAATCACTCTATTTCTATGACGCAGCAGCTCCCATTGTCACGAATGAAAGCATTGATATGGACAGTGCTTTTCTGGCTTCCCGCTATGGAAAAGGCACAGCCGATTACCTCAATTGTCCGATGACGCAGGAGGAATATCTGGCGTTTTATGACGCGCTGATTCATGCGGAATCCGTGCCGCTGCACGAATTTGAACAGGACGAAATGCGCGTTTATGAGGGCTGTATGCCCGTGGAAGTACTGGCAAAACGCGGCGAGGACGCCATCCGATACGGCATGATGAAGCCCGTCGGACTGAATGATCCGCGCACAGGAAAACGTCCGTATGCCGTGGTGCAGCTGCGCCGTGAGAATCGTGAGGGGACGATGTGGAATCTGGTCGGATTCCAGACCAACCTCAAATTCGGCGAGCAAAAGCGCGTATTTTCCATGATCCCCGCGCTCAAAAATGCAGAATTTGTCCGATATGGTGTCATGCACCGCAACAGTTTTCTGGATAGTCCAAAACTGCTCGATGCGACCTATGCGCTGCGCTCAGAGCCAAGAATTCGTTTCGCGGGGCAGATGACAGGCGTGGAAGGCTATATGGAATCTGCGGGCAGCGGAATTCTGGCAGGACACAATGCGGTACGTGCTATAAAAGGGCAGCCGCCGCTGATTCTGCCGCATGATACCATGCTGGGTGCGCTGACGGCGTATATTACCGACCCCTATCAGGAGAATTTGCAGCCGATGGGCGCAAACATGGGAATTTTACCGATGGTGACCGGTAAATTCAAGCAGAAACAGGAGAAATACCGTGTGTATGCTGACCGTGCGCTGGCATCGTTGGATGCGGCACTGGCAGCAGACCCGTACTTTGAAAAATGAGGTAACAAATGCGTATTATCATGGATGCAATGGGCGGCGATCATGCCCCTCTTGCACCCCTTGCGGGTGCGGCACAGGCGGTCAAAGAGCTTGGCGTGGAGATTCTGCTTTGCGGCAAGGAACAGGAACTCAGAAAACTTGCGGCAGAACAGGGAATCTCACTGGATGGCATTGAGATTCTTCATGCGGAGGATGTCATTTCCATGCACGACCAGCCGACTGAGATCACCAAATCGAAAAAAGGCTGCTCGATGGCTGTCGGATTGCAGGCACTTGCGGATGGAAAAGGCGATGCATTCGTATCTGCGGGAAATTCAGGTGCGCTGCTGGTCGGTGCAACCATGATTCCACGCAGAATCAAAGGAATCAAGCGCGCTGCAATGGCTCCCGTTCTGCCAACTGCTGAGGGTCACGCGATTCTCATGGATGCAGGCGCAAATGTGGAGTGCAGACCCGAAATGCTGATGCAGTTCGGCATGATGGGCAGCATTTATATGGAAAAAGTCATGGGTATCCGGAATCCGAAAGTCGGACTCATCAACAACGGCACCGAGGAATGCAAGGGCAGAGAACTTGAGCAGGAAACGTATAAACTCTTGCAGGACAGCAATCTGCAATTCGTCGGAAACATTGAGGCGCGTGATGTGCCGTCAGGAAAATGTCAGGTGCTTGTTACCGATGGATTTACGGGAAATGTTGTGCTGAAGCTGTATGAGGGCATGGCAAAATTCTTTGCGGGCAAAATGAAAGAAATGTTTACGGGCATCGGCAAGATCGGTGCGCTGTTCATTCTACCGAAACTCAACCGCTTCAAGGATACCGTTGATTACAAAAAGGTCGGAGGTGCGGTGCTTCTGGGCATCTCTAAGCCCGTGATCAAAGCACATGGCAGCTCTGACAGTACGGCATTTTTCCATGCAGTCCGACAGGCGAAAACCTGCGTGGACGGTAAGATCATCGAAACGATCTCGCAGGCACTTGCAGAGAGAAAAACTGCGGATGCAGGCGAAAAAGAGTAACCCCCAAAAAAGAAAGAAACCAGCTTGCTGTACCGTGAAATATTGCGGTACAGCAGCGATATCTGAAACAGATTCTCCCGCTTGTCATGTGAAGCGAGTGTCATCCTTTGCAAGCCAAACAGGAGAAAGAAAGGCAAACGATATGGAACAAACGGAGCAGGCAAAATTTGAGGAGCGCATCGGTTATCATTTCAAGAATCCGGCGCTTCTGACTGAGGCACTTTGCCATTCTTCTTATGCAAACGAGAAACGCGGCGCACTTCACTGCAATGAGCGGTTGGAGTTTTTAGGTGACAGCGTTCTTTCTATTGTGGTATCCACACATTTATTCAAAAATTGTCAGCATTTGCCTGAGGGCGAACTGACCAAAATCCGCGCATCTCTGGTCTGCGAAAGCTCGCTGTTCGGCTGGGCAAAACAGATCGGACTGGGCGATTTCCTGCTGCTGGGTCACGGCGAGGAAAATTCGGGCGGCAGAGAGCGTCCCTCGATTTTGTCTGATGCGTTTGAGGCTGTCATCGCGGCAATTTTCCTGGATGGCGGCATGGAGGCAGCAGAGCCTTATGTTCTCGGTTTCCTGCCTGAGCATTTTGACCGTCCCTCCGAGGCGTTTCACGATTACAAAACCGTTTTGCAGGAGGTCATCCAGCAGAATCCCGAGGAACGCGTCGAGTACGTGCTGGTCGGAGAAGAAGGTCCCGACCACGCCAAGCAGTTCCATATGGAAGTGCGCCTGAATTCGAATGTCATCGGCAGAGGCGTGGGCAGAAGCAAGAAAATCGCAGAGCAGATGGCTGCGAAGGAAGCGCTCTCTCTGATGGGAACGGAACTCTGATAGACTGACTTATACGAAACTAACGTAAACAGGAGAAAATTTACGGATGTATCTGAAATCACTCGAGCTGCATGGATTCAAATCCTTCCCCGACAAGATCCATCTGACCTTCGACGAGGGTCTGACGGCGGTTGTCGGTCCGAATGGCAGCGGCAAAAGCAATATCGGTGATGCGGTACGTTGGGTGCTTGGCGAGCAGTCCACAAAGGAACTGCGCGGCAAAAGCATGGAGGATGTCATTTTCTCGGGTACAAAAACGCGCAAGCCGATGGGCTTTGCAGCGGTTACCCTGACGATTGACAACAGTGACCATGCGCTTTCCGAGCCGGAACCCGAAGTTGCAGTCACCAGACGCCTTTACCGAAGCGGCGACAGCGAATATCTGATCAACGGCAGAAGCGTCCGCCTGAAAGATGTCAATGAATTGTTCATGGACACAGGTCTTGGCAGGGACGGCTATGCGATTATCGGTCAGGGCAGAATTGCGGAGATCGTCGGCGCGAAATCGAATGAACGCCGCGACATTTTTGAAGAAGCAGCGGGCGTATCCAAGTTCCGCTATAAAAAACAGGAGGCGCAACGTCGCCTGACGGCTGCGGAGGATAATCTGCTGCGTTTGAATGATATCACGCAGGAACTGGAATCCCGCATCGGACCGCTGAAAACACAGGCGGAAAAAGCCGAGAAATTCGTGGTGCTTGCCGAGGAACGAAAAGAACTGGAAATCTCTGTCTGGGTACACAAACTCGGCACGTTATCGGAGAATTTGCAGAAGCTTTCGGACGGCTATCTGCAATTGACTGCGGAGTATGAAAATCTGCAAAATGACATATCCCGCGATGAAGAAAAGTTACAGCTTGCATTTCAGGATATGCAGCAGGCAACGGTTGATATTGAGAATTTGCAGAACAAAATTCTTGCCTCAGAGCAGAACAATGCAGATACAACAGCGAAAATTGCCGTCTGCGAGAATGAAATCAGTCACAGCGGAGAAAATATAGAACGGCTGCAAAATCAGCAGAAAGAGCTGTCGCAGTCGGGTGGTACCTGGGAGCAGAAACTCGCAGAGCAGGATGCTTATCTGCAAACGCTTGCCATTCGGCAGGAGGCGTTGGATGCACAGCTCGCTGCGGCACAGAAAACGCTCTCTGACCTCGATTTGCAGGGCAGCACACAAGGCGAGGCGTGCGATGAACAGGATGCCAGACTCCGTCAGATGTATTTGCAGCAGAGCGAGCAGCGGATTCGTCTGCAAACACTGGATGCCGATCTGAAAGACACTTACGATACCATTGACCGTGCCAAGCAGGACGGCGTATCGGTGGAAGAACGACTGAAAGAATACGCGGAAAACCAGAAGAAACTGGAAAAACAAGCGGACAGTATCCGCGCGAAAATTGCAGAGCAGGAAAACAGAGTCGCTGGCTTTAAACAGCTTTCGGGCTTGAAGCAGCAGAAATATGAGCAGTCCGTGGAGGCACTTTCCGAAGTGAGCGGACAGCTTCAGCAGGCAGTTCAGCGTCAGAAGATTTTGCGCGACTTAGAGCAGAATATGGAAGGTTACGCAGGCAGCGTGCGCCAGATTCTCAAGGTCGCAGGCAGCGGACGTCTGGGCGGCGTGCATGGTACGGTCGCACAGCGCATTACCGTAGCACCGCAGTATGGTACGGCAATTGAAACCGCATTGGGCGGCGCACTTCAGAACCTGATTGTCGAAAATGAGGACTCTGCAAAACGCTGCATCCGTTATCTGAAAGAAATCAAAGGCGGCAGAGCTACTTTTCTGCCCCTGACAACGATTCGCGGCGGTCGGCTGCATGAAAATCTGGACGGCGTGGAGGGCTTTGTCGCCCTTGCATGCGATCTCGTCGGATTTGATGATGTCTACCGCAACGTCATGGAAAATCTCCTCGGACGCATTGCGGTTTGTGAGGATATTGACAGTGCCTCGCAGATTGCAAAGCAGTTCGGGTATCGTTTCCGCATTGTGACCCTGGACGGTCAGGTGGTGCATTCGGGCGGCTCGTATACGGGCGGTTCAGCAGCACGATCGGCAGGTGTCATTACCCGCACCCATGAAATTGAAGAAGCTGCTGCGCAAATCAAAACCCTGCAAGAGCAGCAGGAGCAGCTTCGTCAGGACAGTGCCAAGCGTAAGGCAGAGTGGGAAAAACTCAAAACCGATGTGGAGGGCGCAGCCGCACTGATCGCAGAGCATCAGAATGCGCTGCATGGTGTGGAGCAGGAACTGGCTGCATTACAGGCAAAGGCTGCATCGGATGCCGCATGGCAGAAAAACGAAGCCGCTGAACGCGAAAGACTCCGCAAAAAAGCAGAGGAGATCCTCGCACAGACGGAGCATACGAAACAGCAGCTCACTGCATTGGAGGCTGAAATCAGCACCGCAGAGGAGCAATTGGCAGGTTCGCAGTCTGCAAGAGAACAAATTGCGGCAGAGCGTCAGACTTTGACCGAACAAATCGCCGCAGATCGTATTAAGCAGGCGGAACTATCCAAGGATATTGAGTCAGAGCGTGAAAAACGTATCCAGATGTCACGCGCCATGGAGGAATCCGCAGACCGCATTGCACAGATCACGGATGAGATCAAAAATGAGCGTGCCGCGATCTCCGCGAAACAAAAGGAAATCGAAGCCTTGAAAACCAGCCAGCAGACCATGCGCGGACAGGTCACACAGATGCAAACAGAAATCGCGCAGATGCGACGTTTGCATGACGAAAAGGAACAGCATACCCATGTGCTGCGCAAGGGCATCAATGAACTGGTGGAAGCCCGCGAAAAGCAGGCTCTTGAACGCTCCCGCGTGGAAGAACGGCAGGCAAACGTCCGGAAGGAAATGGACGATCTTGTGAACCGTATGCAGGAAAACTACGAACTGACGCGCTCGGAGGCGGAGGCACAGGCAAAACCGATTGAAAACCTCCGCGAAACCGAAGCAACCCTGACTACGGTCAAAAATAAGATCCGTGCGCTCGGCTCGGTCAACGTTGCCGCAATTGACGAATACCGCGAGGTTTCGGAGCGGTATACCTTCCTCTCCGCACAGCTCAAGGATGTGCAGCATTCCAAGCAGGAACTGGAAGAACTCATCGAAAAACTGACGCAGGAGATGTGCGTGATTTTCTCTGAAAGTTTCGAGAAGATCAATCACTATTTCTCGCAGATCTTTGTCGAACTGTTCGGCGGCGGCAGTGCTTCTCTCGAACTGACTGACCCCGAAAATGTCCTTGAATCGGGCATTGAGATTCACGTTGCACCGCCCGGAAAGGTCATCCGCAACCTGATCTCGCTTTCGGGTGGCGAGCAGTCGTTTATCGCAATCTGCATCTATTTTGCGATTCTGAAACTGCGTCCCGCACCGTTTTGTATCCTTGATGAGATCGACGCGGCACTGGATGAGGTCAATGTACGCAAATACGCGCAATATCTGAATCATTTTTTAGGAAAGACACAATTTGTCGTCGTGACGCACCGCCGCAGTGCCATGGAGGAAGCTCATGTGCTGTATGGCGTGACCATGCAGGAGGACGGCGTATCCCGTTTGCTGCGGCTGGATCAGAGCGGTATGGCAATTGCAGACGGTGTATGATCGGCAAAGACGGACACGAAAGGAGAAACGCATATGGGATTTTTTGCAAAAATCAAGGAAAGCTTGAAAAAAACACGCGACAGCGTCATGCGCGGAATGCGCAAGCTGCTTGGTACATTTACAAAAATTGACGAGAATCTGTTTGAACAGCTCGAAGAAACCATGATCATGGGCGATATGGGTGTGGAAACCGCGGAGGAGATCTGCAAGCAGCTTCGCTCGATGGTCAAGGAGCGCGGTATTACCGACCCCAACGACATCATGGGACTGATGCAGGAAATCATCTCGGACATGATGGGCGAGGATCAGCAGCTGGATCTCAGCACACAGCCCTCCGTGATTCTGGTCATCGGTGTGAACGGTGCCGGCAAAACTACGACAATCGGTAAAATGTGCCATCAGTTCAAGCAGCAGGGCAAGCATGTTCTGGTTGCGGCGGCAGATACGTTCCGTGCAGCAGCCATTGACCAGCTTGCCGTCTGGACAGATCGCGCAGGCGTGGAGCTGGTACGCCACGAGGAGGGCAGCGATCCCGCAGCGGTCGTATTTGATGCATTGACGGCTGCCAAGGCACGCGGCTGCGATGTGGTCATCTGTGATACCGCAGGCAGACTGCATAACAAGAAAAATCTGATGCAGGAGCTTGCAAAAATCAACCGCATCATTGACCGTGAAGCAGAAGGCTGTGCGAAGGAATGTCTGTTGGTGCTGGATGCGACAACGGGTCAGAATGCGGTCAGTCAGGCAAGATTGTTCCAGGAAGTCGCACCGATCACGGGCATCGTGCTCACCAAACTCGACGGTACCGCAAAGGGTGGCATCGTTATTTCGATCCACAATGAACTCGGCATCCCCGTCAAACTCATCGGCGTGGGCGAGAAGATTGAGGATTTGCAGCCGTTCCAAGCCAAAAGCTTCGTAGATGCGCTGTTTGAACGCGATCCTTCGGAACTTTCGGAACAACAGGAAACCAGTGAGGATACTGAAGATGATGAAGCTGATTCTGGCGACGAATAATAAAAATAAGCTGCGCGAGATCCGTGAAATGCTGCGCGATCTGCCCTACGAGGTACTTTCGCAGGCAGAGGCGGGTTTCGATATGGAAGTGGAAGAAAACGGTACGACCTTTGCGGAAAATGCCGCAATCAAGGCAAAAGCCCTTTGGAATGCGGCAAAATCCGCAGGCTTGGAGTGCTTGACCCTTGCGGATGACAGCGGTCTTTGTGTGGATGCGCTGAACGGCGCTCCAGGGGTATATTCGCATCGGTTTGCGGGTGAAAAAGCTACCGATGCAGACAGAAATCAAAAATTGTTGCAGGTATTATCGGATGTGCCCGATGAGAAGCGCGGCGCGAAATTTGTCTGTGATATGGTGCTGATGCGCCCTGACGGGACGCAAACGCTTTGCGAGGGTGAGGTCTGCGGTATGATCGGGCATGAACCCTGCGGCGAAAACGGCTTCGGCTATGACCCGCTGTTTTACATCGGGACGCGTTCTTTTGCGGAATTTTCAGCGGAGGAGAAAAACGCCGTCAGCCATAGAAAGCACGCACTGGAAAAGGTTTTGGATGCGTTAAAATAACGCAGAAAGGGAAAATATATGCTGACAAGCAAACAACGCGCACAACTGCGCGGCATGGCATCCACCATGGATACCATTTTACAGGTCGGAAAAGGCGGCATCGGTGAGGCAATGCTCACACAGGTTTCGGATGCGCTTCGTGCAAGAGAACTCATCAAAATGCGTGTGCTGGAGAACTGTGAGTATTCCGCAAGAGAAGCTGCCGAGGAAATTGCGGCTCGCGTAGAGGCTGAGGTCGTCTGCGCAATCGGTTCACGCTTTGTGCTTTACAAGAAGAATCCGAAAAAGCCCGTCATCGAACTGGTGAAATGAGAACGGTCGGACTGTTTGGCGGCAGCTTCAACCCGATCCACAACGGGCATCTGCACCTCGCAGAGTCCGTCTATCAGGCACTTTCGCTGGACAGCGTAGTGCTGATGCCGACGGGTGAGGCACCGCATAAGGATTGTTCTGCATACGCGCCTGCCATTGAACGCTTTGCCATGTGCAAGCTGGCAGCGGAAAAATATCCGTGGATGCAGGTTTCGGATAAGGAAATCCGCAAAGAGGGCAAATCCTATACCGTGGAAACCTTGCTGGAACTGCGTCAGGAACAGCCTGATGTGCAATGGACACTGATGATCGGCAGTGATATGCTGCTGAGCTTCGATCAGTGGCGACATTGGCAGGATATCTTACAAAATGCAAGAGTCTGCGCGGTTTCCAGAGAAGAAGGCGACCTGCCGGTCTTGCAGCAGAAAGCCGATGCACTGCGTGCTGTCGTACCGACCGCAGACATCATAGTGCTGTCTGTACGAGCATTGCCCGTTTCCTCTACGCAAATTCGTGAGAATCTGCAAAAGAATGCGTTTTCCTCTTGCCTTTTGCCCGAAAATGTAGTACAATATATTCGTGTCAATGGGCTTTACCGCCCGAGCGAATCGCCTGTGCAGCCCGCCCCGGAGCATCCTCTCCCGACAGAGCAGATGCAGCAGGATTTCTTGCTTCTGCGCGGTCTGATGGAGAAAAACCGCCTGAAACCCGCAAGATTCCGCCATTCCATGAATGTGGCAAAAGAGGCGCGGAAACTCGCGGAAAAATGGGGCGCTGACCCCGATGCTGCTTACTACGCAGGCATGATGCACGATTGCTGCAAAAATTTTCCGCTGGAAGAACAGGCGGAACTCATGCGCGGCGGAAAATTTCCCGTCAGCGAGGAGGAATGGGCAAGTCAGCCCGTCTGGCATGGCATTGCGGCTGCTTCGTATCTGCACATTGAGCGTGCAGTCGAACATGAGGACGTCCTCGCGGCAGTGCGCTGGCATACGGTCGGACACGCAGGAATGTCACTGCTCGAGGAAATCATCTATATGGCAGATCTGATTTCCGAAGAACGCGATTACAGCGATGTGGCTCATTTCCGAAAACTTGCTTATCAGGATTTGCAGCAGGCAATGCTGGAAGCGTTGCAGTATTCGTTGGCTAGCATTGCGAAAAAAGGTACGCCGCTTTGCATTTCGACCGCAGAGGCGTATAACTATTATCTGAAAAAACTTGGTCAAACGAAGCGATAGCACCCGTTTGCTTTTGATAGACAAAAGGAGTCTTAACGATGGCAGGTACTGCGAAGAAAAAGCAGAACGTCCAATCTCAGCATGAGACTGAAATCGTAAGAAAAAATAAGAGCGGAAAACGCAAACGTCGTCCGATGAACTGGGGAGAGCGAATCGGAATTATTCTGGTGATTCTGGCAGCCGTGGCAGGCTGCGTGGCAATTCTTCTGCATACCCCGATGATCCCCTATGACGGTCCTGATGAAAATGGCGATCATATCTCCACGCGCATTTCTCCCATGCGGAAATTCAAGCTGTGGAAACCGTTTGAACAGCTTGGCGGCGCACTCGAATCCAAGGAATATTCCTATGAAGTGCAGGACTGGCTGCTGGATGATGAGGATTCCGACGATAACAACGGTGTTCTTGTATTTGATGACGGACTCGATCTGAAGCAGATTCAGGAAGGACAGTTCAGTGTTTTGTTTCTGGGTCTGGATGAGCTCCGTACCAATACCGATGTGATGATGCTTGCGATGTTTGACATCGCGGGCAACAAAATCAATATTCTCCAGATCCCGCGTGACAGTTTTGTGCCGGAATACACCGCATTTGAAGCAGGCAAGATCAATTCGGTCTATTCGATGGGCGACAGCAGCGTTGGCGAGGTTCAGCGTGTCGTGAACTGTATTGAGGATACGTTCCAGATTCCGATTGACCGCTATATCATCACAAGCTGCACGGACATTGTTCGTATTGTTGATCTGATCGGCGGTATTCCGATCGATATGCCCTATACGATCGAATACGAGCCGGGAAAGACCATTTACGCAGGAAAACAGGTCCTGAACGGACAAAAAGCCGAGTGGATGGTGCGCTATCGCCACGGTTATAACGAGGGCGATATCGGCAGAATGAAAGCACAGCGTATTTTCCTTGCGGCTGCTATGGCAAAAGCCTGCGATATCGGCACCATTTCGCTGATGCGCTATGCTGACACCATGATTGATGAAAAACTCATCGGTTCGAACCTTTCCATGGACGAGATCAGCAAGCTTTCCGATTTTGCTACTACGATCGGCATGGATAAAATTTCGATGTTCATGCTGCCCGGTGAGGGATATAACTATTATCCCGAAAACTGGAAGTACTATGACCATTATTCGGTCTGGAGTATCCACGCTGAGCCGACCATTGATCTGCTCAACACCTATTTCCGCCCGTATTTCAAAGCGGTATTCTCGCTCCCGAAAATCGAGGAGCTGGTACCTGCGGGCAGTTATGTCAGTACCATGTATGATAATGAAAGCACAACATTCGGTGCCATCGAAAACGGTGACACGTTCAAAGGAAAATAACACCTATTAAAGGAGGCTGCTATGACAACGCAGGAAAAACTCGAAAAAATCGTAAAAATTCTCGATAGTAAAAAAGCTGAGGATATTCAGGTGCTCGGCATCACCAATCTGACCATTCTTGCTGACTATTTTGTCATTGCAACCGGTACCAGCACCACGCAGGTCAAATCGCTTGCGGATGAGGTGGAATTCCAGCTTGGCGAGGCGGGCGAAGAACCCCGCGGTACGGAGGGAGTCCGCGGTGCAAACTGGATCGTACTGGACTACAACGACATTGTGGTACACGTTTTCTATCGCGATACCCGTCAGGAGTACGCGCTGGAGCGTTTGTGGGCAGATGGCGAACAGGTAGATATCTCGCATCTGCTGACAGAAAACTGAAAGTGAGGCTTTTCTTTTGCATTTTTCGGAAAAATGGCAGAAGCTGATCGCTGCTGTCGGATGCTATATGTGCATCAAACCGATTTTCAACTGTTTGCTGCTGGGCGGCGATTTGAAACCGCTGCTTTACGGTGTGTTGGCATTGATCGCCATGTGGAGCGGTGTGAAGTACAGTAATCTGGTGACAGCACTACTGCTGGCTCTGGTCGCACTGACCAATCTGCCGCATAATCTTGGCAGTATCGGACTGAACGCCTATCTGATCTATACGCTGGAGGGCGTTGTGGATGTTCTGCTGGCAGTACTGCTGACGTTTCATCCCGCTGTCCGCGAACATTGCAGGCAGTCCTGATTTTTATTTGGTTCCTATCATTTCTACATATAAGAGAGGATGTGTCATAAGGTGCAAGAGTACCGTTTCACAGAAATCGAAAAAAAGTGGCAGGCTTACTGGGAGGAACATCAGACCTTCCATGCTGAAAATGACTACACCAAGCCGAAGTTTTACGCGCTGGTAGAGTTCCCGTATCCGTCGGGTCAGGGTCTGCACATCGGACATCCGCGCCCCTATACCGCAATGGATATCGTGTCCAGAAAGCGTCGTCTGGAGGGCTACAATGTCCTGTTCCCGATGGGTTGGGATGCATTTGGTCTGCCCACCGAAAACTATGCAATCAAGAATAAAATTCACCCTGCCATCGTCACCGAAAAGAATGTTGCCCACTTCAAGGAGCAGCTGCATTCGCTGGGTCTTTCCTTTGACTGGCAGCGCGAAATCAATACCACTGATCCCGATTATTTCCATTGGACACAGTGGATTTTCCTCCAGCTGTTCAAAAAGGGTCTTGCCTATAAGAAGGAAATGGCAGTCAACTGGTGTACTTCCTGCAAGGTCGTTCTGGCAAATGAGGAAGTCGTCGGCGGCGTTTGCGAACGCTGCGGCGGTGAGGTCGTCAGAAAGGTAAAATCTCAGTGGATGCTGAAAATTACCGAGTATGCACAGCGCTTGCTCGATGATCTGGCTGAGGTCAACTATCTGGAAAAAATCAAATCCACCCAAACCAACTGGATCGGTCGTTCCACAGGTGCAGAGGTCGATTTCACGACCACAATCGGTGATACCCTGACCGTTTACACCACCCGTCCCGATACGCTCTTTGGCGCAACCTATATGGTCATTTCGCCTGAGCATCCGATGATCGAAAAATGGGCGGATCAGCTTTCCAACATGGATGAGATCCGTGCATATCAGGAGAAAGCAGCGCATAAATCCGATTTTGAGCGTACCGAAATGGCAAAAGAGAAAACCGGCGTGAAACTTTGCGGTGTACAGGCAATCAATCCTGTCAACGGCAGAGAGATCCCGATTTTCATTTCCGATTATGTTCTGATGACCTACGGCACGGGTGCCATCATGGCGGTTCCTGCACACGATACCCGTGACTATGACTTCGCAAAGGTCTTTGACCTCCCGATCATTGAGGTCGTCAAGGGCGGCGATATCACGAAAGAGGCATTCACGGACTGCGCAACCGGTATCATGACCAACTCCGGCTTCCTTGACGGACTTTCCGTTGAAGATGCAAAGGTGAAGATCAAGGCATGGCTCACCGAAAACGGTAAGGGTCATGAAAAGGTCAACTTCAAGCTGCGTGACTGGGTATTCTCCCGTCAGCGTTACTGGGGCGAACCGATTCCGATGGTCAAGTGCGAGAAGTGCGGTTGGGTTCCGCTGCCTGAGGAGGAGCTTCCGCTCCGCCTGCCCGATGTCGAAAGCTATATGCCGACCGACAACGGCGAATCTCCGCTTTCCACACTGGATTCTTTCATCAATACCACTTGCCCGCACTGCGGCGGTCCTGCAAAGCGCGAAACCGATACCATGCCGCAATGGGCCGGTTCCTCTTGGTATTTCCTGCGCTACTGCGACCCGACCAACAAAGAGTGTCTGGCATCGCCGGAAGCACTGAAATACTGGCTGCCTGTTGACTGGTACAACGGCGGTATGGAGCATACCACGCTGCACCTGCTGTATAGCCGTTTCTGGCATAAGTTCCTCTATGATATCGGTTCTGTACCCTGCAAAGAGCCGTATATGCGCCGTACCTCGCACGGCATGATCCTTGGCGAGGATGGTCAGAAAATGTCCAAATCCCGTGGCAATGTCATCAATCCGGATGAGGTCATTGCACAGTACGGCGCAGATACCCTGCGTATGTACGAAATGTTCATCGGTGATTTCGAAAAGACCGCTCCTTGGAGCCCGTCCAGCATCCGCGGATGCAAGCGTTTCCTCGACCGTATCTGGGCATTGCAGGATCTCGTTGTCGATGGTGACAGCTACCGCGACAGCATGATGACGCTGATGCACAAAACCATTCGCAAGGTCACCGATGATATCGAATCGCTGAAATTCAATACCGCCATTGCCGCAATGATGGCTCTGGTGAACGAATTTTATGCAAGCGGCAGCGTCACCCGCGCAGAATACAACACGCTGCTGATGCTCCTCAACCCGTTTGCACCGCATATTACCGAGGAATTGTTCGAGCAGATGGGCTTCGGCATCCTCAATGAGCAGAAGTGGCCCGCTTATGACGAAAAACTCTGCGTTGAGGACAGCATCGAGATCGTAGTGCAGATTTGCGGCAAGGTAAAGGCAAAACTGATGATCCCGATGAACGCCACCGAGGATGAAGTCATCCCGATGGCATTGGAGGATACAAACGTCAAGAAAGCCCTCGAAGGCAAGACGATTCGAAAGCAAATTTATATACAAAATAAGCTCGTGAATTTTGTAGCAAATTGACGAATATCGTTTCATTTCTAAAAACGTCTTGACAAATTCACGTAATTGTGTTACAATAACTATATTACAAAACACTGCTTTACTGGAAGAGATTGACACCAATCCTTCTTTGTATAAAGCCTCTGTCGATGGACAAAGGGAGGGAAAAATTCGTGGCAGAAGTTCGCGTTGGCAAGAACGAGTCCTTGGACACCGCTTTGAAGCGTTTCAAGCGTTCCTGCGCAAAAGACGGCGTAATCGCAGAAGTTCGTAAGAGAGAACATTATGAGAAGCCTTCCGTTAAGCGCAAGAAGAAGTCTGAAGCCGCTCGTAAGCGTAAGTTCTGATCTCGTCTGCCTGTGATGACGGCGTTTGTCGTCGGTCATATTGCTTGCTGCGGAAATCCCTACAAGCGAGAATGGACGAAGAACAAAGAGAAACCGACACAATTTAGTGTCGGTTTTCTTTTTTGTGCAGGGGTTATTCGCATTGCATAGATTGCATAGAAGTTACACACATACATTGTAGATGTATCTGATTTTGCACAAAAATCATTGACTTCATAACTGAAAAATGCTATAATAATCATGGGAAACTATTGTCCGATTCGTGCTTGGACTTTTGATTTTGAATAAGGGGGCTATCATATGAGTAAATTATTACGAACACGATGCATGAAATTACTGACAGCAGCCGTTTTTTCCTTTGGCAGCCTGATCTGTACCTTGCCGCAGATCACCGTTTCCGCTGAGGGCGGTAGTTGCGGCAGCAATACGAAATGGGATCTTTCGGGTTCTACGCTTACCATCAGCGGAAAGGGCGAAGTTGAAACAAACGCATGGAGTTCCGTTCTCAAAAATGTGACTTCGGTGGTCGTGCAGGACGGTGTGACCAGTCTGCCTGCCAATTCGTTCTATAATGCAACGAAAGTGACTTCCGTTAAAATGTCGGATTCCGTTACTTCACTCGGAAGTTCCTGCTTTACAGGCTGCTCCGGGCTGAAAAACGTGGAGCTTTCCGATAACCTGACCACCATTCCGGAATATGCCTTCAATATGTGTATTTCACTGACAACATTCAATTTCCCGGAAAAACTGACGAAAATTGAAGGCAGTGCTTTTTATGGGTGCATTGCATTGATCGAAATTGAAGTGCCCGCTTCTGTCACAGAGATTGGTGCTCGATCGTTTGGCGCAACGAATATCAAAAAGCTTACGCTGAATGAAGGACTGAAAAAAATTGATCTCAAAGCATTTGCCTTGAGCTGTGTGTCTGAGGTCGTTATTCCGGATTCGGTTACAACGATCGGCAGTGGTGCGTTCGGACTGGTTTATGATCTCGTGACCTACAATTCTTCCAAGATTTCTGCGAAATATTCGTATCAGCGTTATGTTATCATAAAAGGTTCTCTCGGTAGTGCAGCGGAAACTTTTGCAAAGGCGGAAGGTCTGCCGTTTGAAAATGTCAATGCCGAAGCAATCCCTGAGCATACCTGCACGGGCGAATGGAAAGTGACTATCGAGCCAACCTGTCTGCGTGATGGCGAGGAAACCATGATCTGCGAAATTTGTGAGAAATCCTATACACGCTCTGTTCGCGCACTGGGACATAGTTATTCCGCATGGACAGTGACCAAAGAGTCAACCTGTACCGAATACGGCGAACAAAGCTGTAGTTGTGAGCGTTGCGGTCTGACGCAAAGACAAGCAACCGCTGTGAAGGGTCACAACTTCACGGAGTGGAGAACCATTCAAGAGCCAACTCTGACTACTGCCGGTATGGAGGAACATCACTGCGAAGCGTGCGGCGCTGAGGAAACTCGCACGATTCCGATGCTTCAGGGTTACCTGATCCAAGCATCCGCTGAGGCAGGCGGTAAAATTTCTCCGAGCGGCGATATCAGTGTGCTCAAGGGAGAATCCCAGACGTTCAAGATTTCAGCAAACAGTGGCTATCAGGTCGCAAATGTTGTCGTGGACGGTAGTTCCTACGGTGGCATTACGGAATACACATTCCCATCTGTGACGGCAAATCATTCGCTCTCGGTCACATTTGAAAAGATCGCAGCGCAGCCGACCAAATCCTGTACCGCAATTACGGTGACTCCAATCACACCTTACTGGTCACCTGATATCAAGGCATTTGCAAGTAACAGCTTCAAAATCATTGCAACGATCACCGACGGAAAGCAGACATCCACGCAGGATATCAGCAGGTACTGCTCGGCAGTTCTGAGCCCTTCTGAGGTCTGCAAGGATGGCGGTTACGGCGTTACGACCATCGCATTTGAATACAAGGGAACAGACAGCTTGGTGCAGGCGTATGCAGGAAAATACGGCATAAACGGCGATGTGGTCATTGCACTGAAAGGTGACGCAAACTATGACGGCATCGTGAATGAAACGGATGCGATGATTGCACTTTACGTATACGTGGCGGCGATTGCGCAAAAGACCACAAGCTATACGGATTCGCAGCTTGCAATTCTGGATGTGTTCGAAAACGGAGTGGTCGATGCGGATGATGCCTGCAAGATTCTGCGCTATTACGCAAAATCGTTCCTTGTGGACAATCCATCTTGGGATAATCTTTGAAAAATTCGCAAGCTCGTTCTTTTCGGACGGGCTTGCGTTTCTATGAAAGGCGAAACGATGAAATTTTTGCATATTGCCGATCTGCATATCGGAAAAATGCTTCACAAATTTTCCATGCTCGATGACCAGAGAAAAATGCTCGCAGAATTGCGGGAAATCGCGCATAAAGAACAAGTGGACGCGGTTCTGATTGCGGGAGATGTTTACCAACGAAACACACCTGCTCCCGAAGCGATGACCGCGTTCAGCGATTTTTTGGCGGGGCTGGTCGAGGACAAGCTGCCTGTATATCTCATCAGCGGCAACCATGATAGCGCGGAACGCGTTGCATATTTGTCTGAAATTGCACGTATCAGCGGCGTTTATATCGCACCGCCGGATTGTACGCAGGTGACGTCCTATCCGCTTGAGGATGCGTTTGGCGAACTGGAAATACACCTGCTGCCTTTTTGTACGCCAATGGAGGTACGCCATCGATATCCTGATTCGAACATCGAAACCTATCAGGACGCTGTAGGTGAGGTGCTTCGGCATCATAGAATTGACACGCAAAAACGCAATATTCTTGTATGCCATCAGTTCTTGGTCGGTGCGGCGGTCTGCGATTCGGAGGAACTGGCAATCGGCGGTCTGGATGCTGTATCGTCCGATTTATTTGCGCAGTACGATTATGTCGCGCTCGGACATCTCCATGGACCGCAGCAGGTCGGGCGTGAAACAGTGCGCTATGCAGGCTCACCGCTGAAGTATTCGTTTTCGGAGCGGACGCAGAAAAAATCTGCAACCATTGTGGACATACAGGAAAAAGGACATATTATCGTGAAAACTGTGCCGATTCATCAGCCGCACGAAATGACTGAATTGCGAGGAACATTTGACGAATTGATGCAGGAACCATCACGCATGGATTTTACGTCTATTATCTTAACGGACGAGTTTCCGCCGCCGGATGCGCTTCGCCGTTTACGCACGATTTTTCCGAATCTGCTTGTTTTACGTATAGAAAACAGTAAGATGAGCGAGGAGCGGTTGATCGATGTGGAAGAGCAGCAACAGCAGGATATGATGACGCTGCTGCGCGATTTCTACGCTATGCAGAATCAGGGCGCGGGATTATCTGAAACGCAGGAAAAACTCGCAATTTCGATATTTGAGCAGATGGATGCGGAAGGGAGCGATGCGCTATGAAGCCTAGAAAACTGACCATCAGTGCATTCGGACCTTACGCAGATGAGGTTTCTCTTGATTTTACAAAACTTGACGCAAGCGGGCTGTTTCTGATCAGCGGCGATACGGGAGCAGGAAAAACCACAATTTTTGACGCAATTTCGTTTGCTTTGTACGGTGAGGCGAGCGGCGGAGCGGGTCGTAGACCTTCAAAAAGTTTTCGCTCGGACTATGCGGAGGCAGGTACCCCGACTTTCGTAGAACTCGAATTTGAGCATCGTGGGGAATTGTATACCATTCGCCGAAATCCTGAGTATCAGCGTCCAAAAAAGCGCGGCGAGGGATTCGTGACGCAGGGAGCGGCGGTCGTTTTTACGCGTGAGCGTGACGGCGCAATTCTCACGGCACAGGATGCGGTCGCAAAGGCGATTCAGTCGCTCTTAGGGCTTGACCGCGCTCAATTTGCGCAGACGGTCATGATTGCTCAGGGCGATTTTCTTAAAATCCTGACAGCGTCTTCGTCAGAGCGAAGAATGTTGTTCCAAAAGCTGTTTGATACGGTGAAATACGCGCGTTTTCAGGATATTCTGGCTTCCGAGCAAAGCAGCTGCAAACGACGTCTGGAAGAAAATGAATTGCTGATTACGGAGGCAGTACGACAAATTCGCGTTCCTGCTGAAAATCACCGATTGCTTGAATTGCTTGCGGAGCCGCTTTGTCTGGATGCATATTTGCCTGCGCTGACGGATTTCGTATCGGATATGGAACGGCAGCGGAAAGTACTGTCCGAAGAATTGGACGTATCTACGGAAAAATTAGCGCAATATGCAATGCGATTGAAAGATGCATCCGAACAAAATGCGCTGTTTAATCAACTGCAAAATGCAAGAAAAACTGCGCAGGAACTGAATGAACATACGCAGGAAATTGCAGAATGCCGTGAAAAACTAAAGCATGCAAGGTGTGCTGCTGAGCTCCAGCCACTGCATGAGTCCATAAAAACAACGCAAAACAGCGCGAAACAAGCCGATGAGGCAGTAAAGCGGCATACACAGGATCTTCCGGCACTCGAAAAATCTGCGTTGGATGCGCGGACTGTTTTTGAACAGGCAGAGAAAGCGACTGCTGAACTCCCTAAAATGCAGGAAAACCTCGAAAAATTGCAGAAAATGATCTCGCTGCTTCGGCAGGCGGGAGAAATCAAGGAGAAGCATCAGCAGTCGGCATCCAAGTCCATTCGCCTCATGGAAAAACGCGATGCTGCTGTGAAATCGCATTCGGCGCTGTTTCAGGCTTTTGTATGTGGTCAGGCGGCGCAGCTTGCGGTGCATCTTGTGGATGGCAAACCTTGTCCGGTTTGTGGTGCAACGGAGCATCCTACTCCTGCCGTTGCCAACGCGGATCATGTATCGCAGGCAATGCTGGATCATGCAGCACAAGCGATGAATCAGGCATTGGCGGAGTGCGAACAGGAGCAGGGACGTGCAGCAGAATTGAAAAAACAAATGGATGCGTTGATTTCGGCATTCCGTGAACTTGCGTGTGCGGATGATGAGTCGCTGGAGCAATGCTTGGAGCATGAGAGGTTGACCAAGGAAAAAATTGAGTCGGTACGAGAAAATCTTCGTACTGCTGAGCGAAAGTTGGCTGTAGAAAATCAAACGTTTGCAAAGAAAAAGTCGATGCTGGATGAAGCAACTGCGACTTTGAAACGTTTGGCAACGGCTTTATCGGAACAAACAGCAAGATATGATGAAAAACTTGCTGATTCGCCGTTTTCAAATGAGAATGATTTTCTTTCCGCATTATGTACTGCTGAGCAGCAGGATGTGCTTTCCCGAAAAGTTGCTGAACATGATAAACAGTCGGAAGCGTTGAAAGCACAAATCAGCGTGCTTTCTGAGCAATGCAGGATCACCGAGCAGGTTGATATCGAGCCGATTCTTGCGGAACGGTCGGCGTGCATGGTCGCGCATCAGAATTTGAAGAATGTTTTGGAGTCTGCACAGGTGGCGTTTGAGCAAAATCGTAGTGCCTGCAAAAAACTGACGGAACTCGAAAAAGTGCGTAAAGACCTGCTTTTATATACTGCGGAAGTATCTGACCTTGCCGATACGGTTTGTGGACATCAGACAGGACAGGTAAAACTTAGCTTTGAGGCGTATGTGCAGCAATTCTATTTTCGTCAGGTGGTTGCGGCAGCAAATCGCAGGCTGGAGTTGCTCACAAACGGGATGTTTGTGCTGCGATGCCGCAAGGAAACCACGGATCTGCGCGGTCAGAGCGGCTTAGAGCTTGACGTTTACGACAGCAACACGGGTTTCTGGCGCGATGTGAAATCGTTATCCGGCGGCGAGTCCTTTTTGGCATCGCTGGCACTGGCGCTGGGGCTTTCGGATATTGTGCAGGCGCAGAATGGCGGAATCGCTTTAGATGCGATGTTTATTGACGAGGGATTCGGCACATTGGATGAAACTACTCTGCGACAGGCGATGCAGCTGCTTGCCAAACTTGCGGATGGTACGCGCCTGATTGGTGTGATTTCGCACGTACCTGAGATGAAAACAAGTATTTCCTCGCAGATCCGTATTACGAAAACAGAATGCGGGAGCAAGATAGCACTATTTTGCATATAAAGTTATAAATCGTACTTGACTTTTCGCGGATTATCTGCTATCATATAGTAAGAATTTTCGATTTTACGTGGAATTTGTTAACATGGACGGGATAATGATTTGAATAAAGGAGTGCGGTATGAGAAATCGAAACTGGAAAACACGATTTTACAGTGTTTTGACGGCTGCGGCTATTTCGTTTGGTATGATGAGTGCTGCACCCGTATCGGTCGGTAACGCTGCGGATTTCAAGCAGGGCGACTGTAACGGCGACGGTGTGCTGAATGACGAAGATACGCAGTATTTACTGGATGCACTTGTAGGAAAAGAAGCGATTGATAACCTTGGTGTCGGTGCGGATATGGACGCAAACGGCAGCATCAACGCAATTGATCTTGTGTTGTTGCGTGATTATCTGAAGAACTACAAGCCAAGCGTGACGCTGCTGGTTTATCAGTGCGGTTCTGATCTGGAATCCGGTTCCAATGAGGCCACCGATGATCTGCTGGAGATGCTTACAGCCGATTATTCCAGCAAGAATCTGACACTTGTGCTGGAAACAGGCGGTTCAAACAAGTGGTTTAATACGGTATCAAGATCAGACGCAAATTATCGTATTACCGTTGAAAACAATGAATTGCTCACGAAAAAGATCAGCGATAAACCGAAGAATATGGGCGATAGCAAAACACTTCTTGATTTTATCACGGAGGAAACAAAACTGCATCCTGCTGATCGCTACGGGCTGATTTTATGGAATCACGGCGGCGGACCGCTTCTTGGCGTATGTTTTGATGAACAGACGAATGATAACCTTCTGCTTCCGGAAGTCACGGAGGCACTGGAAAAATGTGGTAAGCATTTTGATTGGATCGGATTTGATGCCTGCCTGATGGGTAGCTTTGAAGTTGCCTATGCGCTGCGGAATTATGCGGATTATATGGTCGCTTCAGAGGAATCGGAAAGCGGATATGGTTGGTATTATACCGATTACATCAGTGAATGGTCGAATCATACGGACATACCGACAAAAGATCTGGTCACGAAAATTGTTGATGATACGATCAATTTCAATCGACGGGCTAATATGCAGTTTACGCTTGCGGCATATGATTTGTCAAAGGTACAGCCGATGATGGATGCGCTGACACTCTATGCAGAAGATGTCGTGAACAGTGTAAGGACAAACGGCGTGGTAAATCTGAAAGAACACAGAAGTCGGGCAGTTGATTTTGGCGATAATCAGTATGATCTTGTGGATATCAGTAGCATGATGACAGCTTTTCCCACGTCGCATTCAGCCAATGTGATGAATGCATTTTCCAATCTGGTGATATATTCCCGCGAATATATGAAGCAAGGCGCAACGGGAATGTCGTTCTGGTTCCCTGAATTTTTCCCGGAAGATTACCTCTATTTGGATTATGTTTTTCCGCCTATCGGCATTGATGCGAATTATACCAAAATGATGAAAGCAATCGCGAAATCGTGGGCAAGCGGCAGAATCGTCATGGGCAGCGAGAACGTAGTACGAACCGACCCGATCATTCAGGTAGGTTTGGAACAATTGCGCAAGATGATGAATGGATAACAGAAAAAACCGTCCTGTTTGGTACAGGGCGGTTTCTTTTGCAGATACGAAAAAATCCCGCAGATGAAACTGCGGGATTCGTTTTGTGCGGATTAGCCGCGGTTGAAACGCTTGTTGAAACGCTCAACACGTCCACCGGTGTCAACCAGCTTCTGCTTGCCCGTGAAGAACGGGTGGCACTTGGAGCAGATTTCAACGGTGATATCCTTCTTCGTGGAAAGAACCTCCATAACATTGCCGCAGTGGCAGGTGATGGTGGTCTTTTCGCATACGGGATGGATGCCTTCCTTCATGATTTTCACCTCTTTCAGAATGTAATAGGGCGGTATTGCAACATAGCAGCCCGTCCGATTACTGTCCGGAAAGTAGTGCTATGGATGTCACGCTCAATAATTATAGCATACACATGAGAAAAAAGCAAGGGATTTCACAAAAAAGCGGCGGATTTTACGGAATCCGCCGCGAACACTTTGGGATTATTGTGCAATCAGCTTATGCATGGAATCCTGCAATTGCTTGGAAAGTGCGGTAGCTTCGTCCATGGTTTTGCCTGCGGTGGTGTAGTAGACCTTGATTTTTGGTTCGGTACCCGAGGGACGTACCACAACGCTTGCATGATTCGGCAGGAAGAATGTCAGCACATCTGCGGAGGGCAGGTTGAGATTGCGGGATGCGCCTGTTTCGGTGTTGACAGCGATTCCCTTTTTGTAGTCTGCAAATTCCACAACTTTCATGCCGCCGATTTCGGCAGGGGCATTGGTGCGCAGATTTTCCATCAGTTCAGCCATTTTGGTCATGCCGGCAGCACCCTCGAATGCAAAGCTTTCCAACTGATGCTTGAACACGCCGTACTTTTTGTAGAGATTCTCGCGTGCCTGAAGCATCGAAATGCCCTGCGTGCGGTAATATGCAGCCATTTCAACGATCAGCATGGAGGCAACAACGGCGTCTTTGTCGCGGACATAAGAGCCGGCAAGGTAGCCGTAGCTTTCTTCGAAACCGAGAATATAGCGATTTTCCTCGCCTTTCTGCTCAAGCAGACCAATCTGTTCACCGATGAATTTGAAGCCGGTCAGGACATCAATAACCTGGACGCCGTATTCCTCGGCAATCGGCTTGACAATATCAGTGGTGACAATGGTTTTGACGGCAATCGGGTTTTTCGGCATAGTGCCGAGGTTGGTGCGCTGCTCACAGATATATGCAAACAGCATTGCGCCGACTTCGTTGCCGGAGAACAGTTCAAATCCGCCCTGACCATTCGGGACTGCAATGCCGACACGGTCGCAGTCGGGGTCGGTGGCAAGGAGCAGATCGGGTTTGACTTCTTCACAAAGGCGCAGACCGTATTCCAGAGCCTCGCGGATCTCGGGGTTCGGGTACGGGCAGGTCGGGAAGTTGCCATCGGGGAGCTCCTGTTCTTTGACAATAGTAACATCAGAGATGCCGATGCGGGAAAGGATCTCGCGGACAGGCTTGTTGCCCGTGCCGTTGAGCGGGGTATAAACGATTTTCAGACCACTGTCGGGGCAAAGCTTGGTGTTGATACCTTGTGCGAGGACATTTTTATAGTAGTCCTCAACGACTTCTTTGCCGATGTAAGAAATCATACCGTTGGCGACCGCTGTATCAAAATCGAAGGATTTGACATCGCGGAACATATCGAGTCTGTTGATGCAGTTGATGACGGTTTCAGCGACTTCCAGAGTGATCTGGCAGCCGTCTGCGCCGTAAACCTTGTAGCCGTTATATTTTGCGGGATTGTGGGATGCGGTGACCATGATGCCTGCCGAGCAGCCAAGTGCGCGGACGGCAAAAGAGAGCATCGGGGTCGGCATGAGTTCGGGGTACAGATGTACCTTGATGCCGTTTGCTGCGAGGACGGAAGCAGAAGCCTTTGCAAAGGTATCGGACTTGATTCTGCTGTCATAGGAGATTGCGACGCTGGGTGCCTGGAAAGAAGCTTTGACGTAATCGGCAAGACCCTGTGTTGCACGGCGGACCGTGTAGATGTTCATGCGGGCTGTGCCTGCGCCGATGATACCGCGCAGACCGCCGGTACCGAACTCGAGTTCCTTATAGAAACACTCATTGATTGCGTCGGCATCATCCTTGATGCCTTGAAGCTCTTCGACCAAATCGGGATCCTCGGTGGCGTTCTGACACCAAAGCAGATAAAGGTCGTTTACAGATGCTTGCATTTGAAATCCTCCATTCAAAATATGAACCATGTGACAATACTACATACTAGAGTATTATAGCACAAAAGAATCCATTTGAAAAGCGGCAATATCACGAATTTTAGAATGTTCTGCAATTTTTTCTGGTACAAAAGGATGAAAATGAAGAAAATGATTTCCGTTTTGCAAAATATATAGTATAATGAAGCAAAAGGACGGAGGGATTTTTCTATGCAAAAGCGGTTGCGACTGCGCTTTTTGCTGCTGAGCTGGGGACTGCTGATGATACTGTTATCGGCACTCAGCGGCGGAATCGCATACTACTTATATAGTACCACAGCAAAAGAATCCGAAGAAATGCTGAAAACAGCCATGGATGAATTTCAGGAGCGGACACCTGCTGCGGCGTATCTCAGCAGCGGTCGGTACTTTCTGGCGGCACGGTATCTTCCGGACGGAAGACTGATCGAGCGGCAAGGCTGGAATTTCTTTGTGGAAGAAAGTATTGTCAAAGAAATCGCAGCCGCCACTTTTGATAAGGGCGAGGAGGGCAGCGGTTCTGTTGTCATGCTGGGCGTTGCATATCGGTATCGTTATCGGAATCAGCCTGATGAAACATGGTTCGTTATGACAGACTATTCTGCCGAGCAGCAGGTCATGTACATGCTCAAACACAATATGATATGGTTTCTGATTCTGGGTGCGATGCTGCTGATTCCGGTCAGTGTGCTGCTTTCCAAATGGGCAAGTAAACCGATTGCGGAGGCGTGGGAGAAGCAGAACGACTTTGTATCTGATGCGACACATGAATTAAAGACACCGCTTGCAGTGATTGCAGCGGATACGGAAGCAGTGCTTTCGAATCCGGATGCATCCGTGGAGAGTCAGGAGAAATGGCTGGGCAGTATCCAAGGACAGACATCGCGTATGGCGGGGCTCGTCAGCGGATTGCTGTTTCTTGCAAAAATAGATGCACATGAAATCAAGCTGAATCTGCAAGAGGAGCGGATTTCCGAACGTGTGGAGGAATTCTGCATGGATTGGGAAGTCCGTGCATTTGAGGCAGGCTGTAATTTCGAATATGAAATGACACATGACATGATCTATAAATGTGATTGGCAGCGTATCGAGCAAATGCTGACGGAATTAATGGACAATGCCTTGAAGTATACCATGAAAGGCAAGTCGATCCATCTGGTCATGAATCGTGACCGTAAACAGCATCTACGAATTGTGTTATCGAATGAAGGCGAACCGATTGACGAAAAGGAGTTGGAAAAATTGTTTGATCGATTCTACCGAGCGGATCCATCCCGCGCCAGAGAAACGGGCGGATACGGTCTTGGCTTGTGTGTATCAAAATGTATTGCAGAGCTGCACGGCGGAACAATCACGGCGGAAAGCTCAAACGGGCTGAATGTATTTACGATTACATTGGGGAATGCTGAACAGAGTGTAGGGGAACAGTGAATTTGCCCTGAAACTATTGCGGATATTTCAGCAACCTTTTGTACAAAACATGGAAAGAGAAGAAAGTCGAAAAAAGGGGTTGACAATTGAGGAATGATGTGGTAGAATAAACAAGTCGCCTCGGGAGAGGGGACAGATAAGAGTAGCACGAAGGAAAGCAGAACCGGGATTGAGCCAAAGGAAAGCGAAAAAAAGTTTTTAAAAAGGGCTTGACAAAAGGGAAGTAAAGTGCTATAATAGATAAGCTGCTTCGAGAGAGCAGGAAGCACGGAAAGAAAGTTTGAAAAAATTTTCGAAAAGGTCTTGACAAACGAAAGACAAAGTGCTAT
>JAZRXM010000040.1:0-20491 GCA_045600205.1 Oscillospiraceae bacterium
TAATTGCAGTGAGGATCCACCCGTTCCCATTCCGAACACGGAAGTTAAGCTCACTAACGTCGAAAATACTTGGATGGAGACGTCCCGGGAAGATAGAAAGATGCCGACACTTGCAGCCAGAGATTTTTTCTCTGGCTGTTCCTGTATATTGGGGCCATTAGCTCAGTTGGTTAGAGCTCCCGGCTCATACCCGGTTGGTCCTGGGTTCGAGTCCCCGATGGCCCATTACAAACCCTGCGTTTTTACGCAGGGTTTTTTTATTTTCTGACGTCTTGCAATTCAATCGAAAGTATGTTATACTGATATCATGGGGTGCTTTATATTATATTCTTTTTACGGAGGATAGACCATTGGAACATAATCAAAACAAGATGTCCGCAAAAGATGCAGCTTTGGCTGTACAGGATATTTTATGTGAGGTACGTAAGGTCGTGGTCGGCAAAGACCTCATTATTTTGAAGGTGCTACTTGCTATTTTGGCAAAGGGGCATGTGCTTTTGGAAGATATGCCGGGCGTTGGAAAAACTACGCTGGCACTTGCTTTTGCCAAAACACTTGGTCTGGATTATCATAGATTACAGCTGACTCCGGACGTACTTCCTACCGACATAACCGGATTTTCCATTTACGATAAAGAAAAAGGCTCTTTCGAATTCAAAAAGGGCATTGCATTCTGTAATTTATTGCTTGCAGACGAAATCAACCGAACTTCGTCGAAAACGCAGGCGGCACTGCTCGAAGTAATGGAGGAAAGCAGTGTTACCGTCGATGGTGTAACGTATCAGATGCCGATGCCTTATTGTGTGCTGGCGACACAGAATCCTGTCGGTTGTGTCGGTACGCAAATGCTTCCTGAATCTCAGCTTGACCGTTTTATGCTTCGTTTGCACATGGGTTATCCCGATGTAGACAGCGAAATCCAGATCATGCAGGCGAGAAGTTCGGTCAACCCGCTTGATGAGGTCAAGCAGGTTGTTGATTCGGATGACATTCTCGCACTTCAAAATACTGTGGAACAGGTTCATGTCGAGGATTCGATTTATCATTATATCGCTAAACTGTCTGAGGCAACCCGTCAGCATGAGATGCTTCGGCTTGGCGTCAGTCCGCGTGGCTCTCTTGCATTGATTTCTGCTTCGAAAGCAGTTGCCGTTGTGCGTGGACGCGATTACGTTGTTCCTGAGGATATTTCTGTTGTCATTCATGAGGTGTTTGCGCACCGTCTGATGCTCGGCTCGCGTGCGAGAATGGCAGGTCTTTCCGCAGAGGATGTGTTGGATGAGATTATCGAATCTGTTCGTGTTCCTTCCTTGACAAAGGCGTGAAATATGACGCTTTCTGTGATAATTTACATCATTTTGATGGTCATTCTCTGGATGTTCTGGATTTTATACCGTGGCGTGCTTTCCCTGCAATTACTGATTATGGGATTCATTGTACCTGTGGTGCTGTTTGGCATTTTGTTGATTCAAAAATATCTGATTCGCGTGAAAATCAAACGGAATGTATCAGAGGTAGTCAAGGGAGAGCCATTTCAGTGGGTGGTATTGATTCAGAATCCCGTGCCGTTTCCGGTAGTCAATGCAGTTTTGCAGTTTGAATATCAGAACAGCTTGGAACGGCTCCCGCAAAAAATGACCATTCGTGTGCCGCTGTATGCCTGTAATATGCAGCGGATATTACTGGATTTTCATGCGCTGACCAGCGGTGTGATGGAATTGAAACTGGTATCCATGCGCATTTATGACCCGCTGCGTCTGTTTTCCCTGAGGATCCGTCATCAGGTTTCAGATCAGATTCTGATCATGCCGGATTGTGCAGAGGAGCAGATCGAAACATGGGAACCCACTGAGGAAGCAGCAGAGGATGCTACCGAGTATTCGAACACAAAGCCCGGTGATGACCCCTCTGAGGTGTTTGAAATACATGAATATCACGAAGGCGATGCGGTTTCTCGCATTCACTGGAAGCTCAGTTCCAAGCTGGACGAGCTGATGGTGAAGGAATATAGTCTTCCGATTCATGCAGATACGATGATTTTGCCTGATTATCGGCTGCTTGCGATGCTCGCAAACGGTGCGGCACGTATGGACATGGTGCTTTGTTTGACCTATGCCATTTCCAACCGTTTTCGGAATGAAGGCAGAACGCACAGCATTATCTGGTATCAGCAAAAGTCAGGCATTTATTCGGTTTGTCCGCTAGACGAGCCGGAAGATACCGAGTTGCTCATTCGTCAGATGCTGCAATCACAACCAAGTCAGCAGCCGCTTTCCGCAGCTTTGGATGCATTGGATTCGGATATTCATTGCACCCAGCTGATTTTACTGCTGCCCAAACTGACGGAGGATAATCTCAAGCTTTTGCCCGCTTTTGCGGAGCATAGGCAGCTTACGGTTTTCTATATGTTGGCAGATGGCGAGGAGCCGCCGCAGCATGATGCCGCAGGATACGAACTCATCGGGATTCGTATTGCAAAGACAGAACTCAAACAGGCGAATGTCGCGCTGGAGAAAGGAGATGATCTGCTTTGCGTCGAACCCGATTGAAGAATATGCGTGCAGCTTCGCGCTCTGAGGCGATCTGTCTGCATGATAACATCTCCATGTGCGTGCGCTATAATAGATTCATGCCGAGATTGCTGATTCGTATTGCGACTGCTTTGCTTGGTATCATATGTGCGGTCCTATGCGTACAGGGATTTTATCATTTCACTGTGAATCTGAAGCAGGTGCTGGAATTTGTTACAATCACGACGGTTATTGTCGGCTGCGTCTACCGCCTGCCGAAAAAAAAGCGTTGGGCGATTGTTGCGCTGCTGCTTGGCTTTGAATTATTCGTGTACGGCTATTGGCAGGAAGCTCTGGCGGGCTATCGTTCTGTTTATCGGACAATTACTTCGCAGATCCGACATACGCCGCGCATTGTGGATTCCCTGACTTCTACGGAATTCTGGAGTGAACAGACCTGCACCACATTTTTCATTTGTTCCATTCTGTTTATTATTGTGATCTGTCTGACGTATTTTGTGGTTGCCCGTCCGAATTTCATCATGGCGTTTATTCTGACATTTCCGTTGCTCGAATCGGGTTTGTTTTTCGGTTATGAAACAAATTCTCTGGCGGTATTCGGTCTGGTGGCATTCTGGATTGCTGTTTTGGTCATTCATTTCTCGCAGAGCAAGATTTCACACAAGCGTGATACCGAGAAAAAATCGAAACGCGGGCTGTATTTCGTACAAATAAGTGGGCGGCATTCCGTTGCGGAATCAGCGGTAATCCTTATGCTGGCGTTTTTGATGTTGGGCAGCCTGCTTGTGATTCGCGCAACCGGAAACTATCAGCGCAGCGAGAAAATTGACAGACAGCGGTTTGAATTGCAGTCCACACTTGACAGCATGAGTTTCAATCAGCTTTCAGAGCTGATTTCTCGAATTCCGCTGCCGTTTGAAGCGAATCTGCTGGTAGATGAGGTTGAACTTTCGAGTCAGGGACATGTGGAATTTCATGGCGGTGATATTCTGAAGATCCAATTCCCGGGTCTGATGGATTACAGAAATTATTATTTCAAGGGACTTGCACGCGGGCAATATACAGGCAAGGGTTGGACAAAGCTGAAACAACCTTACCACGATGCAAAAAACCTGCTGAATGATCTTGTCGATCAAAAGAAATATCCGCCAACACTGGATCTATATTCACAAGTTGATTCTCAAGATGAGCTGAAATCCCTGCAAATTGAGGCAGTCCACTCAGAGCAGGTGAATTATATCCCTTACGAGGCAGTGGTTGCCAATCAATCGCTTCAAAAGGTCGTTTATGATACGGAGATCCGTTATCCGAGCCAGAAGAAGTACGAGGTTCAGATCGCGCCGAATACGGAGGTTGATTTGGATTACGTTCCATTCGGATATAATAGTATGCGATCACCGGATTCAACCCTTCACGCATACGAGGACTTTGTCGCGGAAGCGTATTGCGAAAAGCCTACTGAATTAAGTGACCAGCTGATGGAAGAATTTGAAGCGTACTATCAGGGAAGCCGGACAAATGACATTTTCAGTTCTGTTTTGCAACCTGATACTTACGGTTCCATTCTGGAAACCATCAAATATTTCATCTGGGAGAGGGCAAGCTATACGCTGTCACCGGGCAATACACCGACAGATAAGGACTTTGTGACGTATTTCCTAGAGGAAAATCATCTGGGTTACTGTGCACATTATGCATCAGCGGGCGTACTGCTTTGCCGAGCGATGGGCATTCCTGCAAGATACTGTCAGGGTTATGTGGTCAGCGAGACGGATTACGCAGCTGCCTGTAGTGTGGTGAATTCAGCGCAGACCGAAGTGACGGTAAATGTGCATGATTATCGTGCGCATGCATGGGCAGAAATTTTCATTCCGTTGATTGGTTGGGTGCCGTATGAATTTACGGAAGATGTACAAACCATGTGGAATACTGTGGGGATGCCTGTTGCGCCAACGCCGGAAGTCACAACTGCTGTGACGACATCTATCACGAAACAGACAACCACAACGATCATGAAAACCACATTGTCAAGCACAGTTTCGACTGCTTCCACCACACACACAGTTGCTGTGATCGGAAATGAAAACAGCGAGCACAAGTCGTTGTTGACAAAGGCACAGAAAACGGTTCTGTTGACAGTAATCGTTGTACTGTTGCTGGTTGCCCTTGGAATCATGTTGTGGAGGCAAAAACACGCCCAGACTGTGGCTGGACGGAAACACAAAATGCGCGCCAAAGACCCGAATGCGGCAGCAACAGCGTCATATTCGTTTATTGTAAAGCTGTTGGCGATGGAGGGCGTGAAGCAAGGCAATCTTTCGCATGAGAAATTTGTCATGTTGGCGCAGACAAAGTGTAAGCTGCTGCCTGAAGGCGGAATGGCGGAAGTCGTTGCGATTCAGGAGGCTGTTGTGTTCAGCGGTACGGAAATTACGCGCGAGGACGCAGACAGAGTGTATGAAATTGCGCAAAATCTGGCAAAATCAATCTATGATAATGCAGATGCCAAGCGAAAATTCAAGCTGCGGTGGTTCCGTCATATTGTCGAATGAATCAAAAGACCGAAGTTCCTTTGGGGACTTCGGTTTTTGCTTTTGTCAAAAGTGTAAAAAATGCGCTATGCGATTTGTATAATCTTCCCAAAACGCGCCGGATATCTTGCATTTCATGCGTTTTTTTGGTATACTAATCTAGTATAACTATGATTATGTTTTTGAGGAGGCGCATCCCCGTGAATACGTTGGAACTGGTAACGAAACTTGCGAATTTACGCGGCGTTTCGGGCAGGGAACAGTCAGTTGCACAGGTAGTCTGTGCGTTGCTGAAACCCTATGCTTCCGATGCTGTCTGCCATGACGGTTCGGTTATCGGTCATCTTGGTGGACAGAAAAATCCTGAAAAGCCGACACTTTTGCTTTGCGCCCATCTGGATCAGGTCGGATTTCTTGTGACGGATATCACGGAGGACGGTTTTTTGCGCATCGGCAATGTCGGCGGGATTGACCGCAGGCTGTTGCTGGGTCAGAGTGTGACAATCATGGGAAAAGAGCCGTATTTTGGCGTAATTTCGATTCTTCCGCCGCATTTGCTGCAAGGTGAGCAGGCAGTGCCGGATATGGGGAAATTATGCGTGGATACGGGATTTTCTTCCGCGGACGCGCTCAAAGGAAAAATTCGCAGAGGCGATGCGGTATATTTTCATACTGTATGCAAGCCGCTGTTGAACGATTTGGTCACGGGTTCTGCACTGGATGACCGCTGTGGCGTGGCATCCTTGATTTTGACGGCTGAAAAACTCGCAAATGCAGGCGATTTGCCGTGCAATGTTGCATTTTTGTGCAGCGCACAGGAGGAACGCGGCGGCAAGGGCGCAATCACCATTGCGCGGCTTGAGCAGGCAGATTACGCGATTGCAGTGGATGTGACATTTGCGACATCTGAAAATGATGCAGGTACGTCTTGTTTCACACTTGGCGGTGGACCTGCGATTGGTATTTCGGCGGTGTTGGATGTTGATTTTTCCAATGCTCTGACGGCAACTGCTGAAAAGGCAAAAATTCCGTATCAGCTTGAAATTATGCCGGAGGATACCGGAACGGACGCAGATAGTCTGGCACTTGCGACGAATGGCGGTGCCAAGGCAGCAACCGTTTCCATACCGCAGCGAAATATGCACACGCCTGTCGAGATCATCTCGCTGCGTGATGTGGAGCAAACCGCCGTGCTTTTGGCGGCATATGCAAAGGAGTGCGGACGATGAAACGGGAGGATTTGCTGCGTTTTTGCGGATTGCGTGGAACATCCGGCAGAGAACACGCAGTACGCGATGCGATTTTGGACGAAATTGCGTCACTTGGGCTTCAGGCGCAGGTGGACGCGATGGGGAATGTTCTCGTGCACAAAGAGGGCAGAGTGCGACCGGTCAGAAAACTGATGCTTTCGGCGCACATGGATGAAGTCGCACTCATGGTTACAGCGATTTCTGACGATGGTACGTTGAAATTCGATATGGTTGGCGGCATTTCCGCGTCTGCTGTAATTGGCAGACAGGTTTCTGTCGGCAAGCAGGGAATCCTTGGTGTCATCGGTGCGAAGCCTGTGCATCATTTGTCAGCTGATGCGAAGAAAACACCACCGAAAATGTCGGAACTTGCTGTGGATATCGGTGCTTCTTCCAAAGCAGAGGCACAGCAGTATGTCCAATTGGGCGATATCATCTATTTCGACACATCTGCGCAAATTTTCGGAGATGGATGTATCGCGGAAAAGGCAATTGACGACCGCTTCGGCTGTGTGTTGCTGCTGGATTTGTTGAAACAGGATCTGCCGTATGATACAGAGTTTGCATTTGTGGTGCAGGAGGAGGTCGGACTGCGCGGTGCCGGTGTTGCGGCAAGAACGATATCACCTGATGTTGCGTTGATTTTCGAAGCTACCACAGCGGCAGATGTGCCTGATAGTATTGGCGCGGACAAGGTTTGCAGATTGGGTGAAGGCGCGGTGATCTCATTCATCGACGGCAGAACCGTATATGACGCGCAGCTTTATGATTTGGCAGTGAAAACCGCAGAAGATGCGGGGATTTCATGGCAGACGAAAACGAAAATCGCAGGCGGAAATGATGCAGGCAGCATTCAGAATGCTGGGAGCGGTGTCAAAGTGCTGGCTGTCAGTGTGCCGTGCAGATACCTGCATTCGCCTGTATGTGTGATTCGGGAAAGTGATGCAGATGCTTGTGAAAAGCTCGCATATGCGCTGATTCCCGCAATTCAGGAAATGGGAGCTACTGATGATTTCTGAGATCACGTCCGAAAAGGACATTGACAAGGCGTTTCTTGCGCCCTGCCACTACGGCAGAAAAATGCTTTCCTGTTTGAAAGGTTACGGTATCCGATACCAGTTTTGCCGCTTTTTTCAATTAAAGGAAGCGGGGAAAACTGCTTATCTGATGTTGCAAAACAGTACATTGCTAATCAGCTCACAGGATGATTTTTCCGGATGTGAGGCGGCACACGAGGAACTTTCGCTGTTTATTGCGATGCATGCGCCGTTTCGGGTTGAGGGTGCGCAATCCTTGTTGCTGCATCTGCGCATGGACGGCTATCAAACGTTGAAACGGTCGATTTTTGGCTTGAAACCGCGCCATGTTTCGCCTGTGTTTGACTATTCGCAAATTGATATCGTCCCCGCACTTGATGATGTCTACCAGATTCTAAGTGAAGGCTTTCCGAATCTGATTGCCTATGACCTCTGGCTGACGGATACATCCCATATGGTGCGGCATGGGCTGCGTCATTGTTTTACGTATTTTGGCGTGACCGCTGCCACTGCGGTATATGATATCGACAATCATGTGTTGGTGGGGCAGGTTGCGACCAAAACTGCTGCCCGTGGAAAGGGCTATGCGCGGGATTTCCTGCATTGGCTTGCAGGTGACCTGATTCGTCAGGGAAAAGATGCAATTCTCTACGCGCTGGATATTCGTGCAAGTTTTTATCAGGAAATCGGATTTCCGCTGCTTGCGACGGAACAGGTATGGGAACGTATGGATGCGGAAACTCACGCAAAACAGAAGGAGGCACTCTGATTTCCATGCAGGAAATTTTCAAATTTGATGAGCGTCTGCTTGCACTTGCCAAACAGGCAGAAGCTGCGGCAAGCGGACAGTTTGCACATATTGACGAAATTGCGCAGTATTGCGGAGCAAAGGTGCTGAATGCTTTTCAGGAGGAAAAGGTCAGTGCTGCATGTTTTGCGGGTGCAAACGGCTATGGCTACGATGATGTGGGACGCGATAAGCTTGATAAAGTCTGGTCGCGTGTATTCCATACGGAAGATGCGCTGGTCAGACACCAGTTTGTGTCGGGTACTCACGCGCTTTCTACGGCGTTATTCGGTGTGCTGCGTATGGGAGATCTGCTGATATCCGTAACGGGTACGCCCTACGATACGCTTGAAGAAGTAATCGGTATTCGCGGCAAGGGGAACGGTTCGCTTGCGGATTACGGCGTGCGCTACGGTCAGCTTGATTTGAAGGATGGCAAGGTTGATCTGGAAGGGATTCCCGCAGCCATTGCCGATGCAAAAGTGGTCTATTTGCAGCGTTCCAGAGGCTATTCGCTCAGAAGTGCGCTTTCTATTGCGGATATTGCAGAGGTTGTGAAGACCGTGCGTGCAACCCGTCCCGATGCAATCATCATGCTGGATAACTGCTACGGCGAATTTGTGGATTTTGAAGAGCCCACGGATGTCGGTGTAGATCTGATTATCGGTTCGCTGATTAAGAATCCGGGCGGCGGTATTGCGCAGACAGGCGGCTATATCGCAGGAAAAGCGGCTCTGGTGGAGCAGTGTGCGTACCGCCTGACCTGTGTCGGCATGGGCAAAGAGGTTGGCTGCTCGCTGAATATGTGTCGTGAGATGTATCTCGGATTGTTCATGGCACCCGAGGTGGTTGCAAATGCGAGAAAAATCGGCGTGTTTGCTGCGGAATTGTTCCGTCTGCTCGGGTTTGAATGTTTACCGGTACGCGGCGCGGCAGCAGGCGATATCATCACTGTGATCGAACTGGGCAGCGCAGAGGCTTTGGAGGCATTTTGCGCGGGTATTCAGGCGGGTTCGCCGGTGGACAGTTTTGTGACACCCGAAGCATGGGATATGCCCGGCTATGACAGCAAAGTGATTATGGCGGCAGGTACCTTTACGGGCGGTGCATCCATTGAGCTTTCGGCGGATGCGCCTGAACGTGATCCGTTTGCAGTATATATGCAGGGCGGACTGACCTACGGCAGCGGAAAAATCGGTGTGCTGAAGGCTGCACAGGCGATGCTGGAACGTGGTCTGATTTCCCTTTGATGCGGACAAAATGTGTATGTGACAGACATACCGTAAGGATATTATGTAAAATGGAAAGGATGAATTCAAATGGCAGACAAGCAGTATCAGGATGACCTCTCGATGGATGATTACTTCGAGAACGGTACAGTGCGTGACGCGGACGGCGGTTCCGCAGCGATTCCTCCGACTACGACGAACAAAAAATCGCGTATGCCCTCGGGAAAGCGTAAGAAGAAGGCAGAGCGCGGCAAGCTGATTCTAATGATTGTTGTCGGCGTATTGGTGCTTGTACTGATTATCTGGCTGATTGTGTCAATTTCCAAGCGCAGAAACGATGGCGCAAAATACGCACTGAAGTATTCGCAGTGCATTGGCGCAAGTATGTCTGATGCGATGTCCAATGTGAAGCTTTCTTTGCACAGCGAGTCGGATTATTCGGTTTTGAACAATGCTTTCCAGCCGTTTTCGAATTGCGCGACCAGTAAGAAAAAGACGGAAGTGCAGGGCGTGACGCTGCCGCAGTGGATGATCCTCTGCAATACAGCGGAATCCAGTCTTTCGGATGTTTGGTTCTATGATTACAGAGTGCTGGAGGACAATCCCTACGGCACCAAGCGCAAGGCATACCTTGACCCGTCACAGGTTTCCACGGGTGAGGAATTCGAGAAAGAACTCGGCTTGAAGCCGTACTGCATCCACTATCTCCCCGATCATACGGAGATCAGAGAGTATCGTTATTGCTTTGAGGATGCGGAAACAGGCGATCTGACCGCATATATCATCAGCGCGCAGCTGAATGCAGGTGCCGTTACGACTGTCACCGATCGCAGAGTGGATTTCCTTTCCGCGATCATCAAATCCAGTCTGAACTGATATCCTGTGCGAAAAACCTTTTGGTATTTCAAAATAAAAAATTACAAACCAGATACAATTTGAAAGCAAAATGGTGTTTTCGTCTGAAAATGATTGACAGCGAACCCGATTCCTGATAAAATGGTATTTGGTGAATCGGATAAAAAATCTGTGCGTCATTGGGAAGTGGAGAACTCGCGGCAGGTCAGCGGGTGGATGCGCAGAAAAGGAGGTACGATGCTATGGGAGAATTGAATTTGTGCTATGGCTGCATGGGACCCAAGAATAGTGACGGCATTTGTTCACAGTGTGGTTTTGACGAAAATGCTGAACTCATCCCTAATGCATTGGCTCTTGGCACCATGTTGCATGACCGCTATATGGTAGGCAAGGTGCTTGAGCATAACGGCGAAGGTATGACCTACCTCGCATATGATACGACGATCGGATGCAAGGTGCTGATTCGGGAATATCTGCCTGTGCAGCTTTGCAATCGTGTGGAGGACAGCACGCTGGTGAATGTCAACGGCAAGCACCTCGCACAGTATAAGTCCCTGATGGCGGAATATACGGAGCTGAACAAGGCTCTTGCCAGACAGAGAAGTCTGGTACACCTGAATCCCGCACTGGATCTGTTTGCCGAAAATAATACCACTTATGCGGTTTATGAATTTCTGGAGGGGCGCAATCTTCTTGCATACCTGAAAGAAAATGCAGGCGAACTTTCGTGGCGAGAGGTGGCAGGAATGTTCCCTCCTTTGTTTACGACGATGGGAATCCTGCACAATTCCGGCGTTTTGCATCGAGGCATCAGCCCCGAAACGATTTATGTTACTGATAAAGGTGACATCAAGCTGAACGGCTTTTGCATTTCCGCAGTCCGTACCAACGATACCGAACTGGAGGCGGAGTTGTTTGACGGCTATGCCGCTCCCGAACAATATTTCGCAAACAGACAGCAGGGCAGTTGGACCGATGTTTACGGAATCTGCGCGGTGCTGTACCGTATTCTGACAGGATGTCGTCCGACCGCAGCAAATGCGCGTCTGAGCCATGACAACCTGATTTCGCCGCATGATTTGAATGGCAGAATTCCGCAGGTTGTATCCGATGCGATCATGAAAGGTCTGGCATTGGATGCCAATCAGCGTGTCCGTACAATCACCGATCTGGTGACGATGTTGTTTGAAACGGGCGATAACCTTGAA
This sequence comes from Oscillospiraceae bacterium, assembly GCA_045600205.1. Lineage (GTDB taxonomy): Bacteria > Bacillota > Clostridia > Oscillospirales > Ruminococcaceae > Firm-04. Next base: position 11,429 of record JAZRXM010000040.1, read on the forward strand.
AAAACAACAGTGGTACCGGTACAGCAGCATATCAATGCGACCACAACATTTCGTACCGTTCCAACAGCGCAGTCGGGTAGTACGACTGTCATGAATAAACCGATCGTATCAAATGGCGGAAATCGTCCGCAGCGCAGTGGAAACAAACAGCAGCCGCACAGTAAAAATGGTACAGCTGCGAACAAATCGTCATCGAAAAAGCAATCTGCGCCGCCAATTGATCAGAAAAAGCAGAAGCAGCAGGAGTTGTTTGAACAGCTCCGCGGACCATTGGTCATTATCATTTTGCTCCTGTTGATCCTGATTCTCATTATTGTGGCAATTCAGGCAATGACCCATGACAATCAACCGGAAAGCAGTTTGTCACAAACAATGCCCGTGACCAATAATGTGGTGCAGACACCGCCCGACGAAAGCAGCAGCACCTTCTATAATGACGGCTTTGTACCGTATCTGGTCGGAATGAATTTCCAGATCAAGAAAGATGCGCTGGCAGGTTGGTTGGAGCTGGAGCCGATTTATGAGTACAATGATGAATTCACCAAGGATACCATCTTTGAGCAGGAGTATCCTGAAAACACAGGCTTCCAGAGCGGCAGCACTGTGATGCAGGTCAAGGTCAGTCTTGGTTCTGCCATCAAGAGTCTGCCTGATTTCAGAGGTATGACTCGTCAGGCATACCTTGCAAAACTGAAAGATATGGGCTTTGTGGAGGCAAAAGAGGACAACTCCGCACCGACAAACAAGAATCAGAAAACCACGAAACCCGCTGCGACTACAACCACATCAACGGAAACAACCGGCGGTGTGGATCAGAAAGTACTTTATCGCTCCAAGGTGGATTACAACTACACCAACGGCTATGTTTGTGCCGTGGAACCTGAAATCGGCACGGAAATTGACGTACAGAAGAGCTATACGATCATCGTGTACTATGCAGAGAATCCTGATCCGATTTATAAGGTGACCAAACCCAAAACAACCACAACCGGTGTGGGCGGTACCAAAACACCCACCACAAAAACCACGGTCGTCGGCACAAAGCCGTCAGGCGGCGGTGAGGACGGCACGAAAGTACCGAACACACAGGCACCGACTACCAAGCCACCTGCTCCGGAAACGCAGGCTCCGCCTCCGCCGCAGCAGACACAGGCCCCCCCTCCGCATGATCCCGGAACGGAGGAACATGAATAAAATCCAAAGGCTGATTGTCAGATGAAATGACAATCAGCCTTGACTTTTATTTAGATTTGTGATATAATTTTATGGTGTATTTTGAGTATGTGTTACGGAGGATTTTTACATGCGTGTAGCGGCAGTTTTCAGCAATCATATGGTACTTCAACGGGATAAACGGATTTGTGTCTGGGGTGAAGCCGAAAACGGCGAGCGAATTACCGCAGAACTTGGGATGCAGTCCGCGGAAACCATTGCGGAGGACGGAAAATGGATGCTGTATTTGCCGCCAATGCAGGCTGTGGATGGTTTGACATTGACGATTCGCGGTGCAAACGATGCCGTGCAGTTTGCGGATGTTTCGATTGGCGAGGTCTGGCTTTGCGGCGGACAGAGCAATATGGAATTTGAGATCCAGAACGAGCGAAACGGGAAGCAGTTGCTTCAGAATCTGATGTCCGATTGCGGTGTACGCTTTTACTATACGCCGAAACAGCGCATGAAAGATGCCGATTTTGACGCAAATGAGCGGAATACCTCGTGGCAGTTGGCATCGCCTGAAAATTCGAAATCGTGGTCGGCAGTCGGGCTGTATTTCGCGTTGGAATTGCGAAAGCGTCTGGGCGTAACGGTCGGACTGATTGGCTGCAACTGGGGTGGAACGACCGCATATGCGTGGATTCCGTGGGATACCGCAGCGGAGCATCGCTCGTTGTTGCCTTATCTGAAAGCGTATACTGAGGGACTGCGCGGCAAAACGTTGGAGCAGCATATTTTGGAATATGACGCATATCAGGCGTATCAGATGGACTGGGACCGCCGTATGCATACATACTACGCAGAACATCCGAATGCCACATGGAATGAAATCCAGCGTGAGTGCGGCAAATCGCTATACCCGGGACCGCTTGGCCCGAAAAATGAAATGCGTCCCGGCGGTTTGTATCACACCATGCTGAAACGGGTCTGCCCCTATACTTTGCGTGGTTTTCTTTATTATCAGGGCGAATCAGATGACTGTCGTCCTGATTGTTATGCAACGCTGTTGCGTGCTTTGATCACAAAATGGCGCAGCGATTTTGGCGATGAACAACTGCCGTTTTTGAATGTGCAGCTTCCGATGTACCGCGTTTCGGACGACCCCGACTACAAGCATTGGTGCAAGATTCGCGAGGCACAGCTGACGGTCTATCAGACCATGAAAAACACAGGTCTTGCGGTGATTGCGGACTGCGGCGAATTGGATAATCTGCATCCGAAGGACAAATCCACGGTTGGACACAGATTGGCGTTGCAGGCGTTTTGTGAAGTTTACGGCATCATGTCCCGTGCGGAAGCTTGTCCGCCCATGTACCGTGATTACTATGTCATCGGTAATAAAATGACGTTGCTGTTTGAAAATGCGTGCAGCGGGTTTATATGGCACGGCAATCCTGCCGGATTTGAACTGGCTGGTGCGGACAAAAAGTATTATCCCGCGCAGGCGTTTCTTGATGCCGGCGAGATCACGCTGATCAGCAAGCAGGTATCCGCACCGTTGTATGCGCGATATGCGTGGAGCAATTATACGGATGTGCCGCTCTACGGCGCGAATAATTTGCCTGTTTCGCCGTTCCGTACCCACAAAAATGACGAATAAGCAGAGTGCATGATCAATACATCGCAGCAACACCATGATTGACACGAAAGCACACCGTTTTTACGCGGTGTGCTTTTTGTTGTATGCACGTTTACGGCATCATGTGCATAGGCTATTTGAGCAGGGATACTTCTCCGTGCGAGGTCAGAATGCCTTCCTCCAGAATGTCGATCAGACCATAGGAAGCAGGCAGACCGTCGCGGGGTTTTGCAGCACTGCCGGGATTGAACAGCCGTACACCATCAATGGTTTCATCGCAGCGCGTGTGGAAATGTCCGAACAAGACAAGATCCGCTTCTTCCGCATGGGCGAGTCGCACGAGATTTTCTTTGTAATCGCCGCTTTGCTGATAATGTCCATGTACAGCAACGAGTTTGTGCGCATACGGAAGCTGCAACGTAAGCATACGAGGGCTTCTTTGGGTATAGTCGCAGTTACCGCAGACATGAAACACGCGGCTGGCGTATTCCGGATGAACCGCAAGAAAAGCATCCAATTCCTCCTCACCATCGCCGCAATGGATGATGAGATCAACTTTCGGGTGTGCGATCAGAATGCGCTCTAAAGCGTAATCATTGCCGTGGGTATCGGAAATTACAAGAAGCTGCATCAAAAAATTCCTGCCTTTCGTTCTAACTGCTATGATTATAGCATAGAAATGTATCAGTGTCAACCATTTGAAGGAGGGAGCATCATGGAGATTCCAAAAAGCGGAGCGCAAGTGGAAAGCCTGTTATCGGCAGTCAGCAGTAGACTCGGTATCCCGAAGGAAACGTTGAAAAATGAATTGCAGAGCGGTAAATTTGACAATGCGCTGCGCAATCTGAAACCGCAGGAGGCGGCGGCTATGCGGCAGGTTTTGCAAAATCCGCAGAAGCTTTCACAGATCATGAATACCAAACAGGCAAAGGCGTTATACGAAAAGCTTACAAAATCGTGATTTCAGAAAGGAGAGCGGCGTGATATGGATGATTTGACGGGTAAACTGGAAACGCTGCTCTCCGACCCTGAAAGTCTGCGGAATTTGCAGGAATTGGCGGAGATGCTCAAAGGGGAAAGTGTCGATGCGGAAGAAGCGGTCAGCGGGGAAAATGTGGTGACATCGGATGGACCACCGCTGGATCTGGGCAGGATACTGGCAGTCGGACAGGCGATGCGAAATATGGAAAATAACGAAAATGTGGAATTCCTGATGGCACTCAAACCGATTCTGAGCAACGGCAGACGAAAACGGGTAGAGCAGGCGGTGCGCATTTTGCGGCTGTATAGCGTAGCGGAGGTGCTGCGGGAGCAGGGGTTGCTGCGCGATATATTTGGCGGGGAGGAGCTTTGACGAATGGCAAACGGATTTCCGTTTCAGACGGCGCGGCGTATGAATCGTTGCTGTACGCCGTCAAAACCGCAGATGCAGCCTGAAAAACAACCTGTCTGCAAAGAAAATCACAATACATCAAACTGCAAAACCTTGCCACGCATGGACAGCGATACCTTGCTGCTGCTGGCTGTTTTGTGGCTTCTTATGAAAGAAAACGGTGACAAAAAACTTCTGCTCGCACTTGCGTATATTCTGATGTGAGCGCGTCTTACAAAATGATTACAAACCGCGAAGATGTATCGACAAATTTCGACGGATGTGGTATAATAAAAATACTGTTTGAAAGGAAGTTGAAAGAATGGGTTGGGAATTATCATTCATGGATGCGATTCAGGAAAATCTGCGATGCGGATTTTTGGACGCATTCTTTCCGTTTATCACACATTTTGGTGATGGAGGTCTGTTTTGGATCGCTGTGACACTGCTGATGTTCATTCCTCGCAAAACGCGTAAATACGCTCATGTTGCGGCGATTGGCTTGCTGCTCTGCGTGATTTGCGGCAACGTGATTTTGAAGCCGCTGATCGCTCGTGTCCGTCCATATGACGTCAATACATTCATGCGGGATTTGCTGTTAGTCAAAGCACCGACCGATTTTTCGTTCCCGTCAGGTCATACACAGGCATCGTTTGCGGTAGCATGCTCGATTTGCTATTGGAATCGCAAATGGGGCGTACCTGCGTTGATTCTGGCAACTCTGATCGCATTTTCCCGTATTTACCTGTATGTACATTATCCGACGGATGTTTTGGCGGGGCTCGGATTCGGGATCCTCTTTTCGCTGGTTGGTCTGCTGATTGCAGACAAGTTGTTCCGCGGCAAACGTGATTGGGACGGTTGTGCGGTCAAATCCAAGACGTAAAACAAAGCCTGAGAGCAGAAAGACGGGTACTCATAAAGAAGTTTTTATGATTTGAAGATAAGGTTGCGTAACCTAAGCGGTTACGCAGCCTTTCTTTTTTTGTCATACTTAATACTGTCAGCGACAGCAGTTGTTACGGCAACATCAAAACGATAGTGAATCTCGATCTTCTGAGTGCGATGCCCACTGCTCTTGTCAGGAGCGTGAACAACGATCTTTTCGATAAGCTCATGCATGATCTCAGGCGTAAGCTCCGTGATATGCTCATACTTCTGCACCACGCTGATGAATGCGGTCACATCGGCTGACTTCTGTTCGGCAGTATCAATGTAAGCGGTCAGCTCTGCTACGGTTGCTCTCAGTTTCTTCTGCTCGTCCTCATATCCTGTGGACATAACCGCAAATCGCTCATCGGAGATTTTCCCCGAAACATTATCCTCATAAAGCCTTGTAAACAGTCTGTCAAGCTCTGTGATACGCTTCTCAGTCTGTTTAAGGGCTTTTTTTGCTTTTGTAAGCTCCGAGGACTGCTTCCGAGCGGAATTGTCCATAGCAGCCTGCACAAACTCGTCCTCGTTCTCCTTGACAAAGGAAACCATCTTGTTCAGTTCACCGAGTATGATCTCTTTCAGAACGATCGTCCTGATGAAGTGAATAGTACAGCCATTCTTATCCTTGGCGTAGGTTCCACATTTCAAATGCTCCTGATCGGCAGTCATGGTTGTCGCACCTGCTATGATCCAATTATAGCGCACTCTACATTTGAAATACAAGCCGCATTGCGCACAAACTTTTGTTCAGGCTTTGTCAACAAACGTCCGGGGAATTTTTAGATTCAAAAAACTGAAAGTACGCTATTTCGCCGTTTACGCTATCCGGGCATTTTGACGAAGCGATTTTGAGCGAACATAAAAAATTTGTAATTTATTATTGACGTGATCGGGAAAGTGCACTATATTGATTATGGGGAGCGATGAAAAAGAGAAAATCGTATAGCTCCGATTCTCGAAATTGAGAAAAAAGACCGAGCCGAAAGGCTCGGAAATGGAAATCGCCCCACAGGGGCGTTGGAAGAGTAGCAAGCTCGGTACTATGTGGGCGCAAAGCGCAAAATCCACATAGCACAATCCTTGGCAGGGGAAAATTCCCCCTACAACCCCGAATTAGCAAAACATAGGAATAGCGGTTGACTTTTTTTCCGAAGCGTGCTATAATAAAAACGTGTAAAAATACGGTTTGAAAAGTTGTAAGCTGAGTAGATGAAAAGGAAATCAGGTTTGAATCCTGAACAACCACCATTCCTGTATTTGACGAACAAACGGCATATCATAAGCCGTCTGCATCATCAAAAGTCAGAAAACCTGCCGTATAATAAAACAGTATAACTCTGGTGAGGAGAGTACAGCGATTTATCAATGCCAAAAGGCTTGTAAACGGTGTACTCTTTTTTGTATGCCTTGAATATTTCGCTGTACTCTCTCTGTATGTCAGGGAGAGTTTTTCTTTTTGGAGGTCAGAATGAAACAGCGAACAAAACGTTTTCTTGAAGTAGCAGTGGTTTCACTTGGCATAATTGGCAGTAATTTTGCTGTACCGATGCAGAGTGTTATGATAAACAGTACTGTAATTGCTGCCGATACGCAGAATATCCAAAGCACACTTGATACTGTACTGAAAAAAATGTCCGAAACAGTTACAGAGCCGCAGTTTGGTACGATTGCAGGCGAATGGAGTGTTCTTTGCCTTGCACGAAGCGGATTTTACGATATGAACAGTGATTACTTTGAGAATTACTACAACCGAATTGTCGATACAGTCAATGAAGCTGCCGCAGATAATGGTGCATTGCATAAAGTGAAATCAACAGAAAATTCAAGGCTTATCATCGCACTTTCTGCAATCGGGCGTGATGCACAAAGTGTTGGAAATTACAATCTGCTTGAGCCGTACAATGATTTTAACTGGATACAAAAGCAAGGTCTGAATGGCCCGATTTTTGCTCTTATCTCACTTGATACGAACGATTATCAAACCGCTGATGCATCTGTTCGTCAGCAATGTATCGACTTCATTCTTGAAAAGGAACTTGAGAACGGAGGCTGGGCATTATCGGGAGATACACCTGATGCAGATATGACTGCTATGGCACTTCAATCTCTTGCACGATACAGGGACAGCACAGACGTTGATTCAGCAATTGTGCGTGGAATCAACGCCTTATCTGAAATGCAGAATGAAAACGGCGGATATTCCTCGTGGGGTACGGTTAATTCCGAAAGTATCGCACAGGTTATCACAGCCTGCACAGCACTTGGAATCAGTCCTGATACGGATGAGCGATTTGTGAAAAATTGCTCGGCTGTTGATGCACTTCTCAGCTTTTATGACAGCTCATCTGAAATGTTCAGTCATACGCTTGGGGATGGCGGAAATGCAATGGCAACTGATCAGTGCAGTTACGCTCTTATTGCATATCTGCGTTATCTGAATGGTGAAAATGCTCTTTATGATATGACGGATTCTTTTGATAATGGTCAGCAAAACACTGCGTCTGCTGTAATAGAAAATATAGCATCTGATAATATCTTGCACACTGAAAAAAATGATTTGAATAATGAGCTGATAACAGAAGAAAAATCCGAAAATATTTCAACTGTTCAAACAGGAACTACTATTATGACAACATCAATTCAGTCAACAATCACAACATCTGCGACGACAAAAGTTTCAAAATCAACTTCGGTAAAAGAACCTGTTTCTGCTGATTTGAACGGTGACGGAATTGTGAATGCACAGGATATTCTGAATGCTCCGAATGAAGAAACAGCAAATGAAATTGCAGAAATTTTTCTGCACGGAAAGGCGGCTGAAAACAAATGAGAAAATGTGGATTATTTATTATGCTTGTTCTGTCGGCAGTTCTTCTGTTTTCCTGTAAGCAGAAAACTCCAGAAATTACGTTGATTGAGCCGACTGTTTTGCTGAAAGCTCCTGCAAGTGCAAGTTTTGATGAAAATGACTTTTTCTACGCCGATTTGCTTATTACCTCGCTTGGCGAAAATAAGTACCCTGCCGCAAGCTTCTGCATTGATTTTGACAAGGAAAAACTTGAATTTGTCGGTATTGAAAACGGCGTTGTGGCACTTGAAAACGGTGATATTCCCGAATTTTCGGTTGATGCTGACTATGCTAATGAAATCGGACAGATTCATTTGCTCCATGTCGGTGATAATTGCTTTTCGCAAAGTGGGCTTGCAAATACAGAAAATGTCCTTCTAAGGCTGAAATTCAGTCCGAAAGAGAATATTGCCGAGGGTACAGAATGTCAGTTCAGTATTGCAGATGCTGTTTTTGCCGCAAAGGACGAAGCACAAAGTCTTGCAAGCAGCAAACAGAATTTACAGACCGTTTCTACGTCTACAAAGCTTTGCGAAATTGACAGCAATCGCCAAATTTCTGACGGCAAATCTACAAAACAAGACGACTATAAAACAAATCCTGTACCTAACGGAAAACCGCTTCCTGTCGAGCCTGACGGCGCTGAAACAAACAGCAAAAAAGTTCATACCTGTACCTTTGCGATTGACTGTAAAACCATTCTCAAAAACCGTGATGAGCTTAATTCTGACAAGGAATGTATTCTCCCCGAAAGCGGCATTCTCCTTGCAACTCAGGAAGTTGAATTCAAGGAGGGAGAGTCGGTTTTTGACGTATTGAAGCGGATTTGCAAAGATAATAAAATCCATATGGAGTTTTCTGAAACACCGATTTACAACAGCGCATACGTTGAGGGAATCGGCAATTTATACGAATTTGACTGCGGAGCTTTATCAGGCTGGGTTTATCGTGTCAACGGCTGGTACCCGAATTATGGGTGCAGCCGTTATCAGCTTGCCGAGGGAGATGTCGTAGAATGGCGATATACCTGCGATCTGGGAAAGGATGTCGGCTGTGACTGGTTATCAGAATAATATGCTTGACAATTTGTAAATAATCGTTTATAATATACAT
>JAZRXM010000041.1:0-31093 GCA_045600205.1 Oscillospiraceae bacterium
GGAACGGCAAAGCTGAATGACCAACAGATACAGGAAAATTTGTGTGACAATAAAGCAGACCAGATTAATGCTGAAGGCATACCACCATGAGAACTGGTTACAAAACACAGAACAAATCGTATGGACGATTGCATAATACAATGGCGGATGGATATCTTCTGATTGATTGTGCCATACGGAATCATAACGGAATATGGTATTTTCGTTGGTGCGCAAAAAGTATTTGAATTCGTCACCTGTCATCCAGACATCGTAGTTATCCATGACTTGCCATGCACTACCGCTCAAAAATGGACGGTAAAAACTATTTGAAAGGCCGTAAGAATAGTATTCATCTGCGTGATAGGCGTCTTTTTTTGTTGTAAAGATGAAGATGTAAAAGACGCACTGAACAACGATAATTAGCGCAAGAAGCAAGATGTGCGGGGAAAAATGACGTTTTTTCTGTTCGGGCATGATGTATGAAACCTCCTATGGCATATTGATGACATTCAGTTAGATTATTTTGCTGCTTGGAAAATGTCATGCGAAGCCGTTGATTTTGATTCAGTACGGCAGTATGCGTAATGTATCATGAGAAAATTTCGAAATCCATGCAGACACGCGATTTTGTATATGGACGAACTTTCCCGTCGGCAACGGCAACATGTGCAGGATTTACCGCATAGCCTGCCAGTGCCGCGGCATCCGTGAATGTGGAATCCAGCATGACATCCGCATTGGATGTTGGCAGACCGTTTGTGATGACATGAATTTCCAGTAGTCCTTCGATTTTTCCTTTCAGCCCTTCCAGTCCTGTGCGGATGCCTTCTTTGATTTCAGCGGTCTCTTCCGGAGTCAGCCCGTCTTTGAGCTGCCACAAAATAATATGTTTGACCATGTTTTTCCTCCATTTACGATAAATTTACAAGGATTTCGTATCGGGTAGACGCATATCAAATGCCTTTTTCGTACTGCCGTCAAACCCGATGCTTTCATAAAAACGATGTGCTTCCGTGCGTTTGACGCCGCTTTGCAAAATTACCTTATAGCAGTGATGCGCCTTTGCAAATGCGACTGCCGCCTCAATGACTTTGCGAGCCAAACCCTGCCGTCTGTATTTTTCATCTGTGACGACATTTTCCACAAAGCAAATGCTGCGATTGCCGTTTGTCAGATTCGGAATCAGAACGGCATAGCAGGTGGAAACCACGATATTCTGTTCTACTGCGCCGAAATAGCAGATGTTGGGGTCGGAAGCGATTTCCGTTTCCCAGAGCACAGTGCTTTTTTCAAGGGAAATGGATGCGTTGTCTTGGTCAAGCTGCCTGTATAGTTGCAGCAAGGATGGTAAATCGTCTGCTGTGAGTTGTCTGATTTCCATGGCTTCAACTTCCTTTTCAATATTTCACGGTGTTAGTCAGTAAATGTGGTTTCGGCAGAAATCGGTGTGCAGGTAACGGTCATGGTTGTTTCGATGTATTCCGTAGCTGTTGTGACTACAGGTGTGGTGTCTGTTCCTTCCGACGGGAATGTTGTGGTGATTGCGGTAGTCGGAACAGTCGTGGAGGTGGTAGTAGTGATGACCGTAGTCGTGTGCTTGGCTTCCGTATATTGGTCCATCATGTTTTTCATGCAGGATGCCGTATTCTGGACGAATTTTACATCAGGGGTGTAATTCACGGCACCGCTTAAAATGACCAGGATATACGAAGGGTCCCCGTTGACAAAGCAGACTTCGTGATATTGTGCGGGGATGCTGCCGTATTTGACTGCGATTTCTCCGCCAATTGTATCTCTGACGTAGCTTTTTTGTGAATGCAGGAGCGCATCCCACGCAATTTTCCAGCATTCTCCTGCCTGAGAGGAGTCGTGCATTTTTTGCATAGCGGTCTGCATAAATGAGGCTGTGACTGCGGGAAAGCGGGTGGTTTCACTGATATGGACCGAATAGCCCCATGAATCCACCATGCTGTTGAAATCGTGGATGCCGAACAGATACACTAACATATCGTACGCGACATTGTCGGAATAGCGCAGGGCGTAGTCGAGCAACTGCGCAATGGTGTATTTTTTGCCGTAGCCGTTTTTCCGAATGATGCCGCTGCCGCCGTGATACCATGACGAGGTATAGGTCATGGTTTCGCTCAGACTCCGTACACCATTTGTCAGTTGGGTACAGCAGTAGTAGACATACGGCAGTTTGATGAGGCTTGCACCCGATATTTTGACATTCGGCTGATAGGAGAACAGGGTCGTGCCGTCTGTGCAGGTCAGCAGGATCGCGCAATTCCTCGGATAATTGCGAATCAGGGTGTTCATTTTCTTGGTATAGTTCACGGTTGTCGTAACTGTGGTCTGTGGTTTGACCGTATTGGTTGCTTTGGTGACACGCGTTGTGGTGACGGTCGGCTTTTTGGTTGTGGCAGGTGCGGTATATTCAGCAGGCGGCAGTTCCACTTCTTCGTCCGATTCTGTATCATACTGCTGATAGTGCTGATATTGGTACACTTCAGATTGCGGCGGATCCGTCTGCTTGGGGTCAAAAGGTACATCCGTGACGGGCGGTTCTGTGGTGGTGATAGTTTGTGGTGCAGAAACCGTTGTTGTAGTGGTAGTTGTCGTTGTACGGGTGGTGAATTGTGTAACGGAAACCTGCGTGGTGCCGTTTTCCAACGCAGAGCTTTGCTGTTGCGTACAGGCGGTTTCCAAAAGCAGGAGCATTGCAAATCCTGCTGTTGCAAGACGGTTCCTGAATGTGGCTTTGCGCATTTTGCAGCCTCTTTTCATTTCGATTATGGGATACGACCAGTATATCACAAATTCCCGCTAAATGCAAGAGAAAATCCACATTGAATCATCAAAAAAGGAGTCTTTACCGAAAAAAATGATTGTATTATCGGAAAGAAACAAACATGAGCAATCGGATTGCGCATCATGGGAGCGGAAAATACAGCAAAATCAACTGATTTGTGAGTAAGAATATAAATATATCGAATTTCGATAAAAAGGGATTGACAAACGATAAAAACAGTGATATACTATTCTTAACAGATAAATGAACGCCTGCGGCACATCAGAACGCTGCGGCAGAAAGGATGAGAATCATGTATATCAAATTGATTCAGCCTCAAACGCGCAGACGCCCAATGGATACGGACATCAAACTGCACATGGCACCGCCCCTTGGACTGCTGACGATTGCTGCGATGCTGCGGAATGAACATCACATTGTCATTGAAAACGAGAATATTGAACCCGTCTGCTTTGACGACAAACCGGACCTCGTGGGGCTGACCGTCACCGTGGATACGCTTCCCCGTGCTGTACAGATCGCCAAGCAGTTCCGCAAACGTGGGATTCCCGTTGTGGCTGGCGGTATTCATATCACTACGGCGACACGCTTTCTTCCCAAGGATGCATTTGACGTTCTTTGCATCGGTGCGGCAGAGGGAACATGGCATGACATCGTCAAAGATGCGGCAGCAGGAACGCTGAAACCTGTTTACCGATGCAGCAATTCTTTCTGCGGTGCAGACATTGTTTCACCTGCCTACGATATGATTGACCGCAAAAAATACCTTTACACCAACATCGTCCATACCAGCCGCGGTTGTCCTTTTCGCTGTGATTTTTGCTATAACAGCTCCAAAAATCATCAGTTTGTCAATCGTTCCATTCCCGATGTCATTGCGGACATTCGTAAAATCAAATCGCGGCACATCATGTTCATTGATGATAATTTTGCGGGGAATCCCCAATGGACCAAACAATTCCTGCGGGCAATTATGCCTATGAAGCTGATCTGGCAGGCGGCAGTATCCATTAACGCCGCAAAGGATGGGGAACTTCTCGATCTTATGAAGCAAAGCGGTTGCCATAGCCTTTTTATCGGTTTTGAAAGCATTAATCCATCATCTGTCAAGGATGTACATAAGGTACAAAACTCCACACAGGAATATGAACAGGCGATTCAGGCAATACACAGCCGCGGCATTATGATAAACGGCAGCTTTGTGTTCGGGCTGGATGGCGATACCCCTGATACTTTTTCCGCAACGGTGGAATGGATTGTCCGAAACAAAATTGAAACCGTGACCTCCCATATCCTGACACCCTATCCCGGCACAGCACTCTACGATCGTATGTTGGCAGAACACCGCATCACATCTCATGATCTCTCACGATACAACACAGCAAATGTGGTGTTTCGGCCGATTCATATGACAGCCGAAGAATTATATCGCGGTTATCTCGGTGTCTATCGGGAAGTATACAGCCTGAAAAATATCATTCGGCGTCTGCCCGATGCCAAGGAACAGCGCATGGCATATCTCATGTTCAATCTCTTTTACCGCAAATTCGGCAAGCTGACAGATCGCCTTTGCAAAATGATTTCTTATCAGCGAATCGGTGTCTGGGCGGAGAAACTCTCTCGGTATATCTGAAACAGCCTGTGGCGATCATGGATGCCGAGAGAAAAAGAAAGACGGCGTATTCTGTTTGATGGGGGGACAAAAAATGGAGATACGTGAAACCACGTATCTCCATTTCATTCTGATGGTCGAGGTGACAGGACTTGAACCTGCGGCCTCTGCGTCCCGAACGCAGCGCTCTACCAAACTGAGCCACACCTCGATAATAACGTAACTATGTCATTCAGCGGAATCAAGATCATTTTGAAGTGTTCTCTCAACCGACTGCTTAGATATTATAGCACAAAGTTTCTTAAAAGTCAATAGGAATTTCAGCGTTTTGAAAAAATTATCAGAAATCACAATTTACCCCTTGAAATTTCAAAAGGAATGTGGTATAATAATTACAGTTCGAAAGACGAAGCACAAAACCCATCGGAAATTCCGAGTTATAGGTGTGCGGGCCCTGTGCAGCAAAGCACCGTGAACCATGTCAGGCGGGGAACCGAGCAGCATTAAGCGGAACGCTTGGCGTGCCGCAGCAAGCCTGCACACCTATGATTCGGAATTTTTTTGTATAACGCAGATCGTGAGGAGGAAGCGCAAATGGGCGCATATGAAGCACTGTATCGCAAATGGCGTCCGCAGTCGTTTGATGACATTGTGGCACAGCCGCATATCACGCGCACCCTTACCAATCAGATCCTGCGCGAAAAAACGGCACATGCGTACCTTTTTACAGGCTCACGCGGTACCGGTAAAACGACCTGCGCACGTATTTTTGCAAAAGCAGTCAACTGCTTGCATCCCAAGGACGGCAATCCCTGTCTGGAATGCGAGATCTGCCGCGATGCGGAGGCGGGTGCGCTGACCGATATCATCGAAATTGACGGTGCTTCGAACAATGGCGTGGATGAAGTGCGAAATCTGCGTGACAATGCGGCTTTTATGCCCGTGCGCTGCAAGTATAAAATCTACATCATTGACGAAGTCCACATGATGTCCGCAGGTGCATTCAACGCTTTGCTGAAAATGATTGAAGAACCGCCTGCCTACGTTAAATTTGTGTTTGCGACAACGGAAATCCACAAGGTGCCTGCAACGATTCTGTCGCGCTGCCAGCGTTTTGATTTCCGCCGCATTCTGCCGACGGATATTGCAGGCAGAATCCAGTATATCGCATCCCATGAGGATTTTACCGTATCCGATGCCGCTGCGCTGCGCATTGCCGCGCTTTCTGATGGCGGTATGCGTGACGCGCTGAGTCTGTTGGACCAGTGTGCTGCTGTTTCGGATGACATTCAATTGGAAACCGTAGAAGAAGCGGTCGGCGTGGCGGGAAAGGAGTCCGTTTTTTCGGTACTCGGCAATATCGCCTCGCACGATGCGTCTGCTGCGCTCCAGACAATAGACAAACTATATCGGCAATCGAAGGATATGACCAGGTTTGCTGATGAGATTTCTCAACAGCTGCGCAGTTTGATGCTGCTGAAAACCGCGCCGAATGATCCGTCGCTTTTGCAGTGTATGCCCGATGATCTGTCGGCTTTACAGGGACTTGCCGGACAGTTTTCAATGCCTGCTGTATTGGAAGCACTGGATGCGATCAGACAGTGCTGTGACCGCATGACTCGTGCGGGAAATCGCCGCATGGAATTGGAAATGACGCTGATACGTCTTTGCACGGATTTGAAAGCACAACAGGGCAACCTCTCCGTGCTGACAGAGCGTATTGCAAAACTCGAAGCGCAGCTTGCGGATGTCATGGCAAACGGTGTAGTGGTCAGGGGCAATGGTGCTCCGCTGAAACCGCAGCCTAAGCATGATCCGCTCGCAACCAATCTCCAGACCGATGCCAAATCGGACAGCGAGAAGTTGACACCTGTGAAAAATTGGGCGATGATCCTCGAAGAATTTGACAAGCTGAATCCGAGTGTATCGGGAATGCTGCAAAATTCAGAAGCGTACATCGCAGAGGAAAAAGGTTTGCTGCTGATGATCGTGCGCAATCGACTGTTTAAGCGACTGTTCAAACAGAGCGATGCGGCATTGCTTGCGGACTGTGCAGCAAAAATCATTGGCAAAAAGTACGCGATCCGCTATAAAAACCTCGAAACCGAGGAGGAGAAAGCTGCACCGGTCGATATCCTGTTGAAACGGGCGCAGGAAAGCGGCATCTCCGTGGAAACCCCGAATGCGGGGCAATTATAAGGATATAAGACGCAAAGCGTTTTATAGATAAGCCATGCGATAAAAATCTCGCAGATACGGCGCTATTTTTTGAAAATTAAAGGAGAATCCATATGAAATCCAGAGTACCGAAGCAGTTCCAGGGCGGTTCCCAGAACATGGACAGCATGATTCATCAGGCAAAGAAAATGCAGGACCAGATCACAGTTTTGCAGGAAGACATTGAGCAGCGCACCTTCGATGCTACCGCAGGCGGCGGCGCAGTCAGCGTCACCATCACGGGCAAAAAGACCATCCAGTCCATCAAGCTTGATCCCGAAATGGTCAAAGAGGGCGACGTTGAAATGATTCAGGATCTGATTATTTCTGCTGTCAACGAGGCAATCAACAATGTTGAGGAAACCACCGAAAAGGAAATGAGCAAGATCACCGGCGGCGTTTCTCTGCCCGGTCTGTTCTGATTATCAATGGAAAATTTCAGTGCACTGCCGCTCGTAGTGCTGTCTGAGAAGTTTGCAGCTTTGCCCGGAATCGGCATGAAAACCGCGCAGCGACTTGCTTATGCTGTGATGGAAATGCCCTCCGAGCAGGCTGAAAGCTTTGCACAGGCGATTCTGGATGCAAAGAAAAATGTCCATGACTGCGACATTTGCCAGAATCTTACCGAGCATGCTCGTTGCCCGATTTGCGAAAGCCCCAAGCGCGACCACAGCACGATTTGCGTTGTGGAAGGTCCGAAGGACGTCACGGCAATTGAGCGCACAAATGAATACCATGGCGTTTATCATGTTTTGCACGGGCTGATTTCTCCGCTGGACGGCGTGACACCTGAGCATTTGCGCATCCCGCAGCTTCTTGCGCGGATTCAGCAGGGGAACATCAACGAGCTGATCATGGCTACCAACCCGAGCGTCGAGGGCGAGGCAACTGCAATGTATTTGTCGCGTATTTGCAAGCCTTTGGGCGTCAAGGTGACCAGACTGGCGTTTGGTCTGCCCGTGGGCGGCGTGATTGAATATGCCGATGAAGTGACGCTGTTTCGTGCAATTTCCAATCGGAGCGAAATGTAATGCGGAAGCGCGGCGTGATTTTCGATTTGGATGGTACATTGCTTGATTCGATGCCGATGTGGCATGAACTTGATCGCAGATTTCTTCGAGAATACGGTATTTCCGCACCCGATGATATCTCCGAGATTGTCAAACGGATGACGATTGAGCAGTCCTCCGCATATTATGTCGAGCGTTTTCATCTGCCCGTAACGCCGGAAACGGTCAAGACACGGATTGAGGAACTTGCAGCGGATGCCTATCTTCATGATTTGCAGTTGAAAAGCGGCGCAGATACGCTGCTTGCGATGCTGTATGCGAAAGGCGTAAAATGTGCCGTGGCAAGTGTCACGTACCCTGCACTGATGAATGCGGTACTGGACAGACTCGATATTCGCAAGTATCTGCTGACAGCCCTGACACCTTCTGCGGGGATGAATGGCAAGCATACCCCTGATTTTTACTTTGCCGTGATGCATGAAATGGGGCTGACGCCTGCGGAAACCGTTGTCATCGAGGACGCGCTCTATGCAGCGGAAACAGCGAAGAATGCAGGATTTTACACGGTTGGCATGAAGGATGCCCTGGATTCCGAGGACTGGGATGCCCTCGCCCGCATTTGTGACCGCACCATCTCCGCGTGGGATACACTGACGGATGCGGCATTTTTATCCATGTTTGACGAAACGTCGCAATAGCGGCGTTTTTTTATCGCAGAAAGAGGATTTTTACCATGAAGCTGATTGATTTTCATGCGCACATTTTCCCTGAGAAAATCGCCGCACGCACCGTGGATGCGTTGATTGACGGCATCCGAAAAGAGCAGGGGGAGGCTTACGTGCAATCGCACCAGATGACGTTCAATTTTCCGACACAAGATGGTCTGCTGGCTGCTATGAATGAAAATAACGTAGATATGTGCGTATGTATGCCGATTTCAACCAAGCCTACCCAAACGGAGAGCATCAATCGGTTTGCGGAGGGGATTCGCGGCGAGCGGTTGCTGTCGTTTGGCAGTTTGCACCCGATGCAGTCGGATTGGGAAGCGGTTTTGGAGAATCTTGCGGAGCGCGGATTTCGCGGCATCAAGCTGCACCATCAGTTTCAGGGATGCGATTTTGACAGCAAGGAGTCGCTGCGCGTCCTCAAAAAAGCCGAAGAACTGGGACTTTTGGTTGTGTTTCATGCAGGCTCTGATATCGGACTTCCCACGCCTTTTCGCGCAACACCTGAGAAAATCCGCAATGTCCTGACTGAAATGGAAGGCAGGAACCTGATTGCCGCGCACCTCGGCGGCTGGGATATGTGGGATGATGTGGAGCGTTATCTGGTTGGCACGCCGATTCTCATGGATACTGCGTTCATTCAGGGCTTTTTGCCCGTGGAACAGGCAGCTCGCATCATAAAAAATCATGGAGCTTCTAAAATTTTGTTTGGTACGGATGCACCGTGGGAAAGTGCGGCAGATACGCTTCGATTTGTGCGGAAATTGGAACTCTCTGATGAGGATTTTGCTTTGATTACGCACAAAAACGCAGAGCGACTGCTCGGATTGGGAGAAAACGCATGAAAACGGTACAAATTGCAGGGCTGACCGTCCCGCAGACCGCCGCGCTCGCGCCGATGGCATCCGTTGCCGATACGTCCTATCGGCTGCTTTGCGTGGAACACGGTGCGTGTATGGTGACGAGCGAATTGATTTCCGCAAAAGGGCTTTGCTACGGCAGCAAGGGCAGCGCGGAGCTTTGCCGCATTACGCAGGGAGAGCGACCGATGGGTCTGCAATTGTTCGGCGGCGAGCCTGAGTATATATCGAAAGCTGTTTCGATGATTTTGGAATATCAGCCTGATTTCATTGATCTCAATATGGGATGCCCTGTTCCGAAAGTTGTGACGCAAGGTGCGGGCTCTGCGCTGATGCAGACACCTAAACTTGCTGAGAAAATCGTTGAAGCAGCAAGAAAAGCAGCGGGGAATGTACCCGTCACGGTGAAAATGCGCATCGGTTGGGATGAAACACATATCAACGCGGTTGATTTTGCCCAACGCATGGAGGCGGCAGGCGCGGCTGCACTGACAGTACATGGCAGGACACGCACGATGTTTTACAGCGGGCAGGCAAAATGGGAGTATCTCGCTGCGGTAAAGCAGGCGGTTTCGATTCCTGTCATTGGTAATGGGGACATCACTTGCGGCGCGGATGCCGTGCGGATGTATCGCGAAACAGGCTGCGATTTGGTCATGGTCGGTCGTGCAACATACGGAAATCCGTGGATTTTCGAAGATATTGCAGCTGCTGTGGAAGGGGAAAATTACGACTACCCCGATGTGACCGTGCGATTGGATGAAATGCTGCGGCATATCCGCATGATTCTGGAACGGTCGGAAAAATCCGAGCAGCTTGCCATGCGAGAAGTACGGAAACACGCACTTTGGTATTTGCGTGGCAGAGCAGGTGCGGCTGCGTTTCGTGCGCGATGCTGTACCCTCAATTCCTACGCAGATGCAGAGCAGCTTGTCGCGGAATATCTTGCCCGAAATGCTGCACAATGACTCTGCTTTGTGGCTTTTTTCTTGACAAATCCGCGCTGGTATGCTAAAATATGCGTATCAGATCACATATGATTGGTGGGATAATTATGACGAAATTCAAATCAAAGATTCCGTATCTGCTTTTGATTCTGATTATCGTGTTGCAGCTGCTCTGGACAGGCTATTCATTCTTGTACCGGAAAGATGGTCGGCATTCCGATGAAATTTGGTCTTATGGTTTGGCAAACAGCTATTATCAGCCCTTTGTGTATCAGCGGGCTGGTGTGCATATTGATGATTGCCGGATTGAGGATATCATCAACACAGAGCAATGGATCACGGGAGAAACATTTCGGAATTACATAACCGTGCAGCCGGATCAGCGGTTTGCGTATGGTTCTGTTTACTCCAACCAGACGCTTGACCATCATCCGCCGCTTTATTATGCATTGCTGCATACGGTGTGTTCGTTTTTCCCGAATCAGTTTTCGTTTGGATTCGGATTTTTCCTGAGTTGCATTTTTCTGATCCTGACGCAGATCTATCTGTTCCGTATCGGCAGGGAGATTACGCATTCTGATTGGGCAGCGCTGCTGACACCTCTGCTTTACAGCGGTACGATCGGTGCGATGGATACGTTTACCTTTATACGTCAGTATAGTCTGCTTACCATGCTTGCAGTGATGTTTGCGTTTTACAGCATGAAGCTGCTTTCGGATTATCATTTGAAAAAGCGGCTGTTTCCTGTGCTTTTGACCGCCATGTGTGCCTTTATGACTCATTATTACGGCATCATATTTGTAGGCGCATTTACGGCGTGTTTGTGCATTTATATGCTGGCGAAGCGAAAGATCAAGAAAATGTTTGCATTTGGTTTCAGTATGCTTGGTACGCTGGGACTATATTTTGTGCTGTATCCTGCGTCCATCAAACAGATGCTTGGCAGCAATAAAATGATGAGCGATAATCGCCCGTTTTCGTATTTTTTACAGTTTAAAATGTTTATATCCCAGATTATGACCAAGCTGTTCAACATTGAAACTCCTGTTTTGGTTTCCGGTGGGATTGGCACGATTCTGGTGGTAAGTCTGGTCGGATTGCTTGCAATCGGAGCACCGCTTTGCTTCCTGTTCCGCAAAGAAACATGGTTTATCCGTTTCCGTACATGGGCGTCCAAAAAGGGCAAGGATTTTCTGCATTGGCTTGCAAAAGCAAATTATATTCCTTTGTTCGGTTTGGTTGCTTCTGTGGCGGTCATTTGTGTTGTGAATAAAATCACAAATCTTTCTGATATGGGCTATTTTGCTTTGCGTTATCTGTTTGTGACCTATCCGTTTTTCTGCTTGGCAGGAATGCTTGCTGTATACACAATTCTATCGAAAATTCCGAAAGTCAAAAAAATCGGCGGCGGGATCGCGGCAGTTGGTGCAGCAGCGTGCATTGCCGTGCAGAATGTGATGCAGCCCACCAATGACTTCCTGTTTAAAAGCTACCCGTTGGATTCCAAAGTGGATTATGCAGAGCTGCTCAAAGGCAAAAACTGTGTCTGCTTTTTGGAACCGCTCGATTTCTGGCTTCTGACCTGCTTTTCCGATTACCTTTATCAGGCAGACAATATTTTTATCGTGAATCTTCAGAATGCGGAGGAAAATCTCAAACAAATTCAGGAACGCGGCATTTCTATTGATTATGTATTGACGGGTTACGCAGAATTGTCGGATGAACAGCTTGACCTGCTGGATGAATGGCATCAGGAGAAAACAGACAATACGGCAAATGAGATTTTTGAGAATGCATTTCATGCGGATGAGGTCACTGCTTCCAAGATAGAGAATAAAACAAATGAACCGATACACATTGCTATGGACGTCATTGATACGCTCAATGACGATGCAGGCTTTGATTTAATTGCCGAGTTGAATATCATCAACGGCTATATGTATTTGTTGGAAATGCACTGAAAACACAAAAACAGCACGTTCTGCGGAGCGTGCTGTTTTTTGGCTTGACAAACAAACAGCATTATGTTATACTACTATAATGTAGAAAATGAAAGGATGTGGGTTGGCAAAAATGACGAATTTTCTTGAAAATCTTCCGAATCTTCGTGTGGCTTTGACGGTATTTGTTGTCATATTTGTTGATTTTTGTGCGCTGATGATCCTGGTTGCGGCTGGGCGGGAACGTCGCCGTGGTGATCAGAACTGGGCATCAGAGGGCAGAAGATATATGCTGACAGAGCGCGGCGTAAATCATCCGCTTGGCGCGGCAGAACTGCTCATCGGGCGGCATCCCTCTGCGGATATCCGTCTGGCAGATGTGGAAATCTCACGATTTCACGCATTGCTGACGTTGTATGACGGGAAGTGGCATATTGAGGATCTTGGCTCTGCCGGCGGCACCTATGTCAATGGCGTGCGCATTACAGCAGTGCGGACTTTGCACCGAGATGATGAGATCCGTGTTGGAAAGCGACGTCTGATCGTGGTCAGAGGCGACGGAAGGGCGGTACAGAAATGACGGAAAAACGTACCCTTTCGCACCCGCTGTTGTTTTTGCTGATCCTGGTGGCACACAGTGCTATGGTGTTGCTGGTTGGTGCAACGCTCGGCTTTACGCCTGAGGTCGTTCAGATGGCGTGCTGGGTGCTTGCTGCCGATCTGGCAGGTTCGATTGTTCTTTCTCTGGTACATCGGCAGGCTTGTACTGTTGATATGGTGTTTCTGCTGGTCATCGGCATGAGTACGATCTATCAATCCTGTTTTGGCGGGGCGCATTTTGCCATGAAGCATTATCTGTTTGGCATTATGGCATTTCTGGGCTGTCAGGTAACCTATCTTCTGGTGCGCAATCCGTACCGTGCGGAAAAGCTGCGCCCTGTGTGGTATACATTGTTTTTCCTGTTGGTTGCGTCCATTTTGTTCCTGACGGGCGACAGAAGTATGTGGATTGAAGTTGGCAACTGGTTTACGATTCAGCCGAGTGAGTTTGTCAAGCCCGTATTTGTGCTGATTTGTGCTTCCTCTATGAGCACGCAGATGCATAAGAAAACGGTACTGGGCATTCATTATGTTCCGGATAACCTACTGATGCTGTTTTGTACGGGCGTGATCGTCGTGCTGCAATGGTGGTGCCGCGATTTGGGCAGTCTGCCGACCTTTTTGGCGATTGCAGGGCTTGGATTCCTGTTCCGTTTCTTTTATCTGCGCGAAAAAATGTCTATGCGTCTGGTGATTTTCCTCTGTGTCTGCGCATGTATTGTTGGTGTATGCGCGTTGCAGCTTGCCCCTGCTTACGTACAGGAGCGTCTGCATTCGAATATCTGGGCAGATATTCAGGGCAGTGGCTATCAGCAGTGCAGAGCTTTGACCGCAATTGCGGAGGGCGGTTGGTTCGGAAAGGGCGCGGGTGCAGGTACACTGCATACCGTTGCGGCTTCGGATACCGATATTATTTTCTCCAGTATCTGTGAAGAATGGGGCTTGTTTACGGGTATGCTGACCGTGGTGCTGGTGACATTTCTGCCTGCATCAGTGCTGACTGTACCGCCCCGCAGCTACTATCATGCGAGCTTGGCGGCTTGTGCATCTGCTGTATTTCTGGTACAGATGACGCTGAATATTTTTGGCTCCTGCAACCTGATCCCGTTCACCGGTGTTACCATCCCGTTGATTTCACAGGGCGGCAGTTCGATGCTGTCCAGCGGCATATTGGCGGGATTTCTGAAAGCAGCGCAGGCACCTGTGCTTTCTACGCGCAAGGCAAAGAAAGGAAGCGGTAAAAAATGAATCAGGAAAAGCGTACCCGAAAAAAGCCGCTGCCTTTGGATGTTTCAGTACCGAGAAGCGTGAATCGCTCTGCGAAAGCCGTGACGTTTTTGTTGGTGGCATTTCTGGGCGGATTGGTCTATCTGGGGTGGACTTTGGTGCGGGAATCCCCGATGTATATGGCAAAATCGGGACGCGGGAAGTACGGCATTGTGTACGACCGTCACGGTGATGTGCTGTATGACGGTACCAATGCGCCCGAAAGCTATCCCGCGGGGCAGTTTGCGGATGTCGGCAATCTGATTGGCGATGATAAGAAATACATGACCAACACGTTTGTGCAAAAGCATCTGATGGAACTGGTCAATTACAGTTTTTCTTCGGAGGGCGTGGGGCAGGTCGCGTTGACCACCACATTGGATCATCAGGCGAACAAAGCGGTCTATGATGCATTGGGCAAGAAAAACGGAACGGTCATCGCGTGCAACTGGAAAACAGGTGAGGTACTGGTCTGTGTCAGCAAGCCGTGTGTGGATATCACCAAGGGCTACGGTGACATTGAAAAAATGGAGAACGGCAGCCTGCTCTGTAAAGCGTTTTATCCGATCGTGCCGGGGTCAACGCAAAAGGTTTCCACGCTGATTGCGGCGTATGAAAAGCTGGGTGTGGATACGGTCAATGAAATGCAGTTTGAATGTACAGGCTCGTGGCTGAACGCGAGTGGTCAGCGCATCAACTGTCACGATAGCAAAGGACATGGTACGCAGTTGCTTGCTGAGGCATTTGCGCATAGCTGCAACCCTTATTTTGCGCAGCTTGTGCAGTCAGAAAAGCTGCCGCTGAGTGCAATAATCGAAACTTATACGCGCATGGGTTATGCGGTGAATGGTGCCAAGGCAGATGCCCTCTCTTTGGATGGCATTACGATTGCGCCTGCTTCCACTACGCTGACCGATGCCAAAGATTTTGATACTCAGTGGGGATGTCTTGGACAGGGCGAAACCTTGGTCAGCCCGTATCAACTGATGCTGTGGCAGACCGCGATTGCAAGCGGTACAGGGCGGGCAACCGTGCCGTATCTGCTGGCATCCAGAACGAATTTCTACGGTAAAGTGGAGCAAATCGGCAAAACCACGCAAACCAAGCAAATGTTTACGTGGTCTGCGGCAAAAGCCGTGCAGGATGTGATGGTGGAGAATTCGACCAAGCATTATTATGTGTCGCTGCCTGATTTCAAATGCGGAGTCAAAAGCGGAACGGCACAGGTGGAGCAGGATGGCAAAAAATACGAAAATTCGCTGCTTGCGGGATTCTGTCTGGATGAGGACTGTCCTGTGGCGTTCTGCATTGTGATTGAGGAACGGGTCAGCAGCGATACGACGACCGCGCAGATCGCGAAAAAACTGCTTCATGCACTTTCAGGAAGATGACAAGAAACAGCGCTCAGTTCTTCTGGAACTGAGCGCTTTGTTTGTCGAAAAAGTATGGGGGAAACCCTTGGTAGGACATTCCCCCTCCTGACCACAAGATCATCATTCAATTACAATAAAGCCGGAATAAGTCTGTGCTTTCAATGCAGTGCCGTCATCCTTTTTGATGTTGTCCACTTCAGCGGTGATTTGGTAGACATCGCCTGCTTTTGCGGTTTCGGGAATATTAAAGTAGCAGGTATAGAGAATGCCGTCACCGAGGATATTGTTTGTGCCTGCAATGGCGTAGGCGATCCGGTTTTTCTGTGGGCTGACGGCGGGGACGGCAAGGGTATCCGCAATGAGAGAACCGGGGGTCGCAGTCAGTTCACGGGATTCGAGATTGTAAATCGGCGGGACGTTTCCGTCGTAATTCAGGCGAATGCCGCACATGGAGAAGCCATCTGTATTGCCAAAAATCATCAGGCGGAACGGGACTTTCTGTTCACCGGGAATCGCCACAACGCGGTCTGCCACAATGCTGAGCTTGGACGAAAATCCTTTTGGGAGCGCATTGCGGGAAAACGGCTGGTTGGCTGGTGCGGCGACGGTTGTCTGCGGCACAGGAGCTTTGGTGGTGGATATGGTCGGAGCAGTCGTCACAATGGTTGTCTGTTTGGGCGCAGCGGATGTCTTGGTGACAGTCGGAGCTTTGGTTGTGACTGTAGGTGCTTTTGTTTTGGCAGGTGCTTGGGTTTGAGCGGGGGCAGCGGCGGTCGTAGTTGGTGCAGGAGTATCAGTTGCCGCAGGTGTATCCGTTGTTGCAGGGGTGGTTGTGGTGGAAGACGAAAAATAAGGGTCCAGCGCAGATTGCAGACTGGGCGGAACATCGTACTGCACATCGCAGCTTGTAGTCATCATGCAGGCTGCCAGCAGCGAAATCAGGATGGCGTTTTTCATGAAGCTTTACTTCCTTTCGATTCCGCATCTGCGGCGGAATATACATTGTTGAGTGTGATGTTAACAGGCAAATGCCTGACACAAACGATATGCAGTCGCGGACAATCCGCGGCGATGCGCAGCATTTGCTCGGTGAGGTGTGCAGTGACCAGTACCACCGATGAGGTGTGGTCAGAGGATAATACACGATACACTGTATTTTCTACGCGCTCGGTAATTGTATCGGGAAGCTGAGAGAGCAGTCTGCGCAGCAAAAGCGTATGTGCATCACCTGTGCCAAACAACGAGGATACTGCCATACCGTCCAGAGTGGTGTTGGCGCAAAAACGTACCGGAATGCGTGCGGCAGTTGCATCGCAGAGATATTTGCAGGCAATACGGATCGCCTGTTCATAGGCTTCAGTATCGGAAACACGCTCAAAATCGTAGTCTTTGGTTGCCAGCCCGAGCAGAACGGTCATGGTAGGATCTGCGGTGTCCGTGTAGCGGTATACCATCAGGGATTCGCTGCGGGCACTTGCAGTCTGACAGACATCACGGAGATTGTCGCCGTATTCATAGGGTTTGATGCCGTCCACAGCGAAGCGGTCAGGGAGAAAATGTGTCCGCAGAATCGTGTCACCCGTCATGCAGAGGACTGCGGGGGAGGGCAGAGCATCGGCGTTGGCAGGCTTGGGCAGAACGGTCAGTTCCGCATGGGCGTCCGGAAATTTCTTGGAATTTTCCTGCGTGCCGAGCAGATCGGATATGACCAGAATTGCGTTGTACACCGAAAAAACGCCTCGTTTTGTACATTTCACTTGCCATTGGCGTTCAATCTGCCGATAGGGGCGCAGAAAATAATAGCTGGAGAGAAAGCGCGTTTCCTTGGAAATCGTGGACTGATGCTGCGCAAATTCCAGAGCGGAATGCGTGGTCAGTTCTGCTTTGAGCCAAGGAATCGGGAGTATTTTTTTGCTGCAAATGGTTTCCGTCAGAATGACCGTGTCACCCTCAGTGACCTCGTCTGCGGAGAAATGCAGCGTATATTCGACATTTTTGAAACCGAAGCTCTGAATCAACTGATAAATGATGACAACACAGCCGCCCAGAATCACCAGCAAAACGAGATACAGCATCAGCGGGGAGCCTCCACACTGCGCAGCAGTTCTTGCAACAGATTGGCAGCGGATTTGCTGTCAGCTACGAGGTTGCTGCTTGCATGAATGCGGTGCGCGCAAACTGCGGGCAGTACCGCCTGAATATCGTCTGCGAGGAGATAATCGCGTCCCTCGATGGCGGCATTTGCCTGCGCTGCCAGACGAAGTGCAAGCGCACCACGGGTACTGATGCCGAAGCGTATCTGTGCATGGCTGCGTGTTGCATCGCAGATATCCAGAAGATAGTGCAAAATACTGTCCTCTGCACGCACGGTCCTGACCGCTTTTTGTGCAGCCAGCAGCGTTTCGGGTGTTGTGACGGGTTGCAGGGCATCCAATGGGTCAGCGGTCTGTCGCGCCGTAAGAATGGCAAGTTCCTGTTCGCGCTGAGGTTTGCCCATGGTCAGCCGCATGAAGAAACGGTCCAGTTGGGCTTCGGGCAGCGGAAACGTACCCTGCAATTCAATCGGGTTTTGTGTAGCAATGACCAGAAACGGCTGTGGCAATGCATATGTGACGCCATCGCAGGAAACTTGTTTTTCCGCCATGCATTCCAGCAATCCCGACTGGGTGCGGGGTGCCATGCGGTTGATTTCGTCGGCAATCAAAAGATTGGTGAACACAGGTCCTTTGCGGAACACCATTTCGCGAGTGCCGTCCGCGGATTGTGTGAGCATCTGGAAACCTGTGATGTCGGCAGGCATGAGGTCAGGCGTACACTGGATGCGTTTGCAATCACAGCCGACAGCCTTTGCGAATGCTTTTACCAGCGTGGTTTTTCCGCATCCCGGTAAATCCTCCAGCAAAACGTGTCCACCACAGAGAGATGCAATTGTCAGCATACGTACAGTATTTTCCGCACCGCAGACAACCGTTTCCACAGCTTCTTTGATTTGTTCGTAGAGTGTGGAAATATCTTCGACAGTCAGTTGTTTCATTGCGCATACCCGCCTTTCAGAAAAATGATCGAAAACTTGCTTCCATTATAGCATATTTGATGATGTTTGTCAAACGAGGCAAACAAAAATCCCCCGTGAAAACGGAGGATTTTTGCTCGTATCAAATTTATTCCAGTTCAAATGCACCCGTATAAAGTTGATAGTAGGTGCCTTTGTCCGCGATGAGTTTTTCATGGTTGCCGCGCTCAATGATCTTGCCGTGGTCAAGCACCATGATGACATCGGAGTTTTTGACCGTGGAAAGTCTGTGTGCGATGACAAAAACAGTTCTGCCGTTCATCAGGGCGTCCATGCCTCTCTGTACGATTGCCTCGGTGCGCGTGTCGATGGAAGACGTTGCTTCATCGAGGATCATGACAGGCGGGTCTGCAACGGCGGCGCGGGCAATGGCGATCAACTGACGCTGACCCTGCGAAAGATTTGCGCCGTTGTTGGTCAGCTCGGTGTCGTAGCCTTCCGGCAAACGTGAGATGAAATCATCTGCACCTGCGAGCTTTGCAGCTTCACGGCATTCGTCATCGGTCGCATCCAGTCTGCCGTAGCGGATGTTTTCCATGACGCTGCCTGTAAAGAGGTTGGTTTCCTGCAATACGATGCCGAGTGAGCGGCGGAGGTCGTTTTTGCGGATCTTGTTGATGTTGATGCCGTCATAGCGGATCTTGCCGTCTGCGATGTCGTAGAAGCGGTTGATGAGGTTTGTGATGGTAGTTTTGCCTGCGCCCGTAGCACCGACAAATGCGACTTTCTGACCGGGTTCTGCAAAAATGGTGATGTCATGCAGGACGTTTTTGCCCTCTTCGTAAGCAAAATCCACTTCATTGAGCGTGACTTCGCCTTTCAGCGGAGTGTAGGTCACGGTGCCGTCTGCGGTGTGCGGATGCTTCCATGCCCACTGATGGGTACGCTCTTGGGTTTCCAGAAGGTTTCCGTCTGCATCTTTGGTGACGTTGACCAGTGTGACGTAACCCTCATCGGGTTCAGGCTGCTGATCCATCATATCAAAGATACGCTCTGCGCCTGCAACTGCCATGACAATCGAGTTCATCTGCTGGGTGACCTGGTTGACGTTTCCTGTAAACTGCTTGGTCATGGAAAGGAACGGTACGACGATATCAATGCCGAATGCAATGCCGGAAATCGAGAAGTTTTTGACGCCCATGACCAGGAACAAGCCGCCGATCGCGGCAATGATTACGTACAGTACGTTGCCGATGTTCATGATAATCGGACCGAGTGCGTTGGCATAGCCGTGTGCGCGGAAGCTGTCCTCGTAGAGTGCATTGTTGATGTCGTCGAAATCCTTTTGTGCCTGTGCTTCGTGATTAAAGACCTTGACGACTTTCTGACCGTTCATCATTTCCTGAATGAAGCCCTCGCAGCGACCGACAGACTGCTGCTGACGGACAAAGTATTTCGCAGAGCCGCCGCCGATGATACCCGAAACAAGCATCATCAGGATAATGCCGATCACAACGATCAAAGTCAGCCAGATGCTGTAATAAAGCATGATTGCAAAGACAAACAGGACAATCGAACCTGCCTGGATCAGTGAGGGCAGCGATTGCGATACCAACTGACGGAGCGTATCAATGTCGTTGGTGTAGTAACTCATGATGTCGCCGTGCTTGTGGGTATCGAAATACTTGATGGGGAGATCCTGCATGCCGTCAAACATGGAACAGCGCATTTTGTTGAGGAAGCCCTGTGTCATGTAGGCACCGATCTGCTGATAGACCGTCATGGAGATCAGGGAAAGGATGTAAAGGAAGACCAGAATACCGATTTTTGGGAAAATAACGGTTTTTGCGGTTGCCCAGTCGCCGGATACCATATAGGTTTCAATGTCAGCGATGACACGCTGTACAAAGAGTGCAGGCATGGAGGAAACCGCGGCGGAGAAGATAATGCAGATTGCGATCAGCGGGACAAGACGGGGATAGAAGTGGTACAGCATTTTTGTGATGCGCACAAGGCTTTTGAGAGCTTCGCCCTTTTTCTTAGGTGCGCCGTAGCTGCCTTGGGGATTACGCGGCATCTCCGTCACCTCCATTCGTCTGCTGCTCGTAGATCTCGCGGTAAATTTCGCTGCTCTGCAAGAGTTCTTCGTGCTTGCCCATTGCAGAGATCTTGCCGTTGTCCATGACGAGAATCAGATCTGCGTCCATGACAGAGGCAACGCGCTGTGCGATGATGATTTTTGTGGTATCGGGGATAAATTTGCGGAAACCTGCGCGGATCAGCGCATCGGTTTTGGTATCGACCGCGCTGGTGGAGTCATCGAGAATCAGAATCTTCGGCTTTTTCAGCAAAGCTCGTGCGATACAAAGACGCTGTTTCTGACCGCCGGATACGTTGGAGCCGCCCTGCTCAATGTGGGTTTCGTAGCCGTCAGGGAAGGTCTGAACAAATTCATCAGCCTGCGCCAGTTTGCAAGCCTCAATGATTTCCTCATCGGTAGCATTGGGGTTGCCCCAGCGGAGGTTTTCATTGATCGTACCGGAAAACAGGACGTTTTTCTGAAGCACCATGGCAACGCTGTCGCGGAGCACCTGCAAATCGTACTCACGGACATCCACACCACCGACCTTGACGCAGCCCTCAGTGGTATCGTAAAGGCGGGGAATGAGCTGTACCAGTGTGGATTTACTCGAACCCGTACCGCCGAGGATTCCGACAGTCATGCCTGATTCAATGTGCAGATCAATGTCAAACAGCGCAAATTTCTTTGCGGTTTCGGAGTACTTGAATCCGACATCGGTGAAGTCAATGGAGCCGTCCTGTACGGTTTTGACGGCATTGTCGGGATTGGAAATGGACGGCGTTTCTGTCAGTACTTCGCAGATACGCTTGGCGGATTCTGCGGACATGGTGACCATGACGTAGATCATGGAGAGCATCATGAGCTGCATGAGGATCTGCATACCGTAGGTGAGCATTGCGGAGATCTGACCGACATCAATGACTCTGCCCTGATTGCTGATGACCAGATTTGCACCTACGCTCAGGATGAATACCATGTTGAAGTAAATGCAGATCTGCATCAGCGGACCGTTCAGGGCGACGATACGCTCTGCCTTGGTGAAGTCCTTGCAGATGCTTTCTGCGGCGGTACCAAACTTTTTCTTTTCGTAATCCTCACGCGCAAACCCCTTGACTACGCGCATTGCACGGACATTTTCCTCAATGGATTCGTTGAGGCGGTCGTACTTTTTGAACACGCTGCGGAATGCGGGCATAGCAAATTTGGCGATCAGCAGCAGACCACAGGTCATAAACGGCACAACAATGACGAAAGTCAGTGCGAGTTTGCCGCCCATCACAAATGCCATGATGCTGCTGAAAATGAGCATCAGAGGAGCGCGGACGGCAATTCGGATCAGCATCATGAATGCCATCTGGACGTTGTTGATATCGGTGGTCAGACGGGTGACCAGTGAGGAACTGGAGAATTTGTCGATATTTCTGAATGCAAAGGTCTGGACCTTTGCAAAAATATCGTGGCGCAGGTTTTTGGAAAAGCCCGCAGATGCTTTGGCACAGGTAAATCCTGCAATACCGCCGCAGCAAAGTGAAATGGCAGCCATCAGCAGCAGAATGCCGCCTGTTTTCAGCACGGATGCCATATCGGTGCCGTTTTTGACGCTGTTGACGAGATTTGCGGTGATAAAAGGGATAATCGCCTCAATGATTGCTTCGAGAATGATAAAGAGCATAGTCAGAAGCGTCGGCTTCTTATATTCTCTGATACATCTCGCAATAGTTTTGATCATGTTTTTAAGAACCTCCGTTCAATTTGAGATGTTTTGCAGCATACGTTCAAGATAACTGCGGAAGGTATCGAGTTCCTCCTGCGAAAAACCTTCGGTCAGTTTTGCTTCGGTGCTGGCGTTGTCAGTATCGATTTTTTCCGCAACCATCCTTGCTTTATCAGTCAGCACAATTTTTTTCAGACGGTCATCTGAAAGGACCTTTTCCCTTGCAATGAGTTCTTTGCTTTCCATCAGAGCGAGCATTTTGGATGTTGTGGAGCGGCTGATGCCGAATTCCCGTTCCAGATCACGCTGATAGATGTCCTCATTTTCATGGTTCATCAGATAGCCGATGATCCAGCCGTGTGTGCCGGTAATATTGGCAATTTCCTGACGGATGGGAGAACGAGCCACATATCTGCGAATGGCATTGCTGAGAATGCACATTTGCTTTGTGAGCCTGCACGATTTGTTCACCTGTTTTCACCTCCAAAAATGTTTGCAATCAAACAGTTTCCAGATAAACATTATACAGCGGAATGCTATAAAAGTCAAGAGCAGATTTGTAGAAAATACCGATTTCCGATTCTGAAAAAAGTAGGAGAAAGGCTTGCAAAAACTGTACAAAAATGGTATAATAGATTCAATATACTAACATCAGACGGAGGCAGCACAGTATGTTTAGCGGCATTTATCGGTTTGCAGAGCAGAATATCGGGATCACTTCCGTTTTTGATGAAATTCATCAGATGTGTGCGGCGTATCAGACGACAGAGCAGCCTGTGTTTTCTGTGCAAACCGATGAAGCGGATATTGCGAAAGAGCGTGAAAAATCCGCATCGGAGCGCGAAAAGGAAAAATTGCCGCCTTATGAATTTCCCGCACCTTATCTGGAAACGCTGGCGGTCTACCGTAAAATTGCGGACAGGCTGACGGATTACGACACGATTCTGTTTCATGGGTCTGTCATTGCGGTGGACGGCGAGGGCTTTCTTTTTACAGCCAAAAGCGGTACGGGAAAATCCACGCATACACGGCTCTGGCGGGAATTGTTCGGTGAGCGGGCGGTGATGGTCAATGATGACAAACCACTGCTGCGCATCAAAGAACAGGGCGTTTTTGCCTATGGAACGCCTTGGGACGGAAAGCATCACCTCAGCAAAAACATTTCCGTTCCGCTGAAAGGCATCTGTATTCTGGAGCGTGCGGCGGAAAACAGCATCCTGCCGCTTGAAAAAACGCAGGCGTTTCCCATGCTGATTCAGCAGGCACATAGACCCGCTGACCCGCAGGCACTCCGTAAAACCCTTGCATGGATTGACAAAATCGGCAGCATAGTCCCGCTGTATCGGTTGGGCTGCAATATGGAGCAAGCGGCGGCACAGGTCGCCTATAACGGTATGAAAGAAGGTATAAAATGAAACTGAAAGATACTTTTATCACTTACGAAAGCGGCAGCGACCATGTTATGGTGGATGCTTCCAGTTCTTTTTCGGGGCTGGTGCGCAGCAATCCGACTGCGGCATATATTCTGGAATGTCTGAAGACGGATACCTCGGAACAGGAAATTGTTGCGAAAATGCTGGAAAAATATGATGTGGACGAGCAAGTGGCTGCCGCAGATGTTCACAAAATTCTGGAGCAGCTTCGCGGAATCGGTGCAATTGATGAGCAATTCAACATTTGAGGAGGAACTTGCCAAAAACGGCAAGCTCATCTATACGAATGTGGGCGACAGCATGATGCCGCTGATTCGGCAGCATCGGGACTTGCTGGTGATTGAAAAGCCCGCAGGCAGACTGAAAAAGTACGATGTTCCGCTGTATCGGCGCGACAGCGGGCAGTATGTGCTGCATCGTATTCTGAAAGTGCGGGCGGAGGATTACGTCATTTGCGGCGACAATCGCTGGAACAAGGAGTACGGCATCACAGACCGCCACATCATCGGGGTCCTGACCGCAGTCATCCGTGACGGCAAGGAAGTATCCGTCAGAAGTCTGAAATATCGCATTTACGTGCATATCTGGTGCGATTGCTTTCCGGTCAGGGCGTTGATCATTCACGGCATTGCATTCCTGAAACATCAATGCAGAAAATCAAAATAAATCATGTATCTGCGATGGAATCGCTCAATATCGACCTGAACCGCTCTGTTTCAAAGCAGAGCGGTTTTTTTGATGCTACTATCAGTTTTTGCGATTTTACTGTTTCAAATCGAAACAATTTAAAATCAATGAAAATACGTATAAAATCTTGACGATTGAACGACCGGAAATTCATTCTGCGTGCGGAGAAAACGCTCATTTTTTCAGAAATAAGGCGTTTTGTGCATTTTTTTATGAGTTTTTCGGCAGTATGCTCTATTTTTACTTTGAAAAATGTCAGATTTTTTGCAAGCCGAAATCGCGGATAAGCAAGATTTTTATTGCTTTTTCAACAACATTGTGGTATACTGTTTCCTGTTGTTTTAACACAAATTTCAGTGAAAGGACAAGGCTATGAACAAAACACTCAAAAAAGTTCTCTGTGGGTTGACGACAGGCGTGATGATGGCGAGTTATATTCCGTCAGAATTGGTTTTTGCCGCCGACCCCAAGCCGCTCGGAGATGTGAATCTGGACGGCTCGGTAACGCAGGAGGATGTGGACGCACTCGCAACTCTGCTGGCAGGAAGCATGGAAACACTTGTGGCAGACGAAAACGATACGGAGCATTTTCCTACGTACTATCAGGCAGATGTCAACTCTGACTTTATGGTTGACGCTGCCGACCTGCGAATGCTTGGCGAATTTGTTGCAGGAAAGATCAAAGCATATCCTGCGGAATTCGGCGGGCAGATTGACGAAACAATTACCGTTGCAGTCAGCGACAGCTTCTGTACGGCAGGGTCGTCTGCACAGGTGGATATCGCATTCGCAGACTGGACCAAGAAAGACATCTATGCATACGACATCATTGTAACGCTCCCGAAAGGATTTACGGCGGAAACGGTGAATCCGACCGATGGCGGTTATTACGTACTGGGCAAGGGACAGGTGCGCCTGTACGGTTCCCTGAACGATGCTGAAAAGGTACGCGGAAAGGTCGCATCGCTGCATCTGAAATCGGAGGTGGATGCTTCCGGTGAATACGAAGTCGGTGTAGCCGCGGCAAATGTCTATACATCGCAGAACACGTTCTATCATTTTGTTGCAAACAAAGCTACCATTCAGGTCGCAGACTTTTACGCACCCGTTGGCTTGACCGCAGACGGTGTCAGCAGCAACAGTATTTCTCTGTCATGGGTGGATACGTTTGTGTCAGATTCGCTTGCAGGCTATCAGATTTTCCGTGACGGCGAGATGGTCGGTGAAAGCACTGAGGCTTGCTTCCGTGATACGGAACTGGAAGCAGGCGGAGAGTATACCTATACCGTGGTTGCCGTGGATGACGATGGAGATCTGACGGATGAATCTTTGCCGCTGACGGTAAAGACGCTGTCCCCTGAGATCGAGCTGCTTTCCTTTGATGAGCAGATCGACAAGGAGATCTCTGCGGACACGGCTGCGCTGCGCATTGAACTGAATGGAAAAATCAACCTTTCGGAACTGGATGTTTCCTTCATCAGCGGAGAAAAAGCTGTTCTGACCGAGTCCGTTGACATGAAAGGTGCTGCTTATTCTTCCATTTTGCATCATCCGGATATCTCCAAGCTGACATCGGGCAGCTATTCTGTATCCGTGACGGTCAAGGATGTTGACGGTGTTTCCGCGACCCTGAAAACCGCGATCGACGTACAAATGGATGCACCGAAGCCGGTTTCTCTTTCCGCGGAAGCGAAATCCGGCTATATCACGCTGACATGGGATGTGGGTAAAGAAGCGGATGTTGTCAAATACCGCATTTACCGTAAAACCGACAAGGAAACCGCATTCACCCTGCTTGCAGAGGTGAACGGTCGTCAGGCACAGAACTATTCTGACAAAAATCTGGATCACCATGCCGAGTACAGCTATACGGTATCGGCAGTCAACTGTTTTGGCATGGAAAGCCAGCAGAGTGAACCCGTGACCCTCTCTCCGGCACTGGATGAGGACATTCCGATGATCTCGACGTTCTCGATTCCGAATTACAGTACTACGGTCGGTGCGATCGCAGGCAACCTGTTTGTGGAAGTGCAGGCTTCCGACGGAAATCAGGTTAAGCGTGTTGCTTTGCTGATCGCAGGCGAAACCGGTGACGAGTGGACGGAGGTTTTCTCAAACGATGGGGATTCCGCACACTGGACGCTTGATACTACAAAGTATCCGGACGGTACGTATCGACTGAAAGCCAAGGCATACGATGATGCCGGCAATGAAAGTCCTGACACGACTCTGAAAACCGTTCATTTTGATAATACCGCGCCCGACAAGGTCAAGAATGTTCGTGTGGAGAGCATTCTGACTGCGAAGGCAACAATCAAATGGGACGATGTGGAAGCAGATGACCGTGTTCAATTCCGCATTATTTTGACAGGCGCAAGCAGTTCCAATACATATACCTCCAAAACGATCGGCTATGAGATCACTTATCTGACTGCAAATACGCCGTATCAGGTGGTCGTTGCTGCGGTGGACCGCTGCGGTAATATCGGTGAATATTCTGACCCGATCCGCTTCTGCACCAATGAGGACATGGACGGTCCTGTGATTACGAAGCTCATAACCGTGGACGAAAAAAACGGTGAGGTCAAGAAGTACTATTATAATACGGAAGATTTGCATAATATCCGTTTCAAAGTATCGGCAACCGACGATTCTACGATCAAATCCTATGCACTGTACCTCTCACAGGATAAGGAAACATGGCGTCATGTCAGTACGTTCCCGAATACAATTCTGACCTTTTCAAACTATTATTACCCGCTGGAAGATGGTCCTGTGTATTTCCGTGTGTTGGCAACGGACAACTATTATAATACCACACCTTCTGAAAAAAGCATCATTGTAACCGTGATGCTGGATAATACGCCCCATGAGCCTGTTTCATTCCTGTATGGCGTGCAGGGACAAAAAGGCATTCATATGTTCTGGGAAGATCTGTCCGCTGAGGAAGAAGTGGCAGGCTACGTGCTGGAACGGAAACTGGAAGAAGCAGACGACAGCGCATGGGAATTGTGCTATCAGGGCAGTGTGGCTGACTTTGATGACATTACCGCAATGCCCGATGTGACCTATGCATATCGCGTGAAGGTCATTGATGATGCTGGAAATATCGGCGAATACTGCAAACCGTATGTGATTACCTGTGCTCCTGATACAATCGTGCCGCAGGTGGGACAGGTATATCTGGCATCGGTGCAGAATGTCTGCGAAGCACAGCGCACCCTCCAGATTCTTTCCTCGGATAACGCATATATTGACGGTGTGGAGGTCATGTATGCACTGGACAGCAGCGATATCTGGAAAGAGATCACTGACAAGAACTTTGAATACAACAATACCCATAAAGAATGCAAATGCACGGTACGTTTCCCTGATGCTGTGTTTGCAGGCACAAAACTCAAACTGCGCATCACTGCCATTGACGGTGCAGGTAACCGTTCCGCTACTGTTTCATACACCTATGCGATTGACAATACCAAAACGGAAATGGAAAACCCGACCATCTCCTGCACAAAGGATGGCGTGCAAATTGAGTGGGAATGCCCCAGTCTGACCGGTACGACTTTCTTTGATATCATGCGTTCCTGCGGTGATGAAGCACCTGTTCGTATCACCTCCGTGGAACCGCTGCTGAATCAGACTGCATTCCAGGTATTTGACAAAAACATTACAAAGACTGCAACCTATCGTTATTCCATCGTGGCATATCGCAAAAATGCCAATACCACAACATATTCTTTTGATCCCATGGAACTGCACGCATTCCCGAAGGCATCGCTGGAATGCAGTACTGCTCAGGAAATCGGTGCAGAATATCGTTTTGATGCAACGAAATGTACACTTGCAGAGGAAATCACCTCGATTCGTATGGATTTTGGTGACGGTAAAGTTGAAACTGCGACCAATGTCAAGGATGCACTGTTCAAGCACAGTTACACCGAAACCGGTACCTATCATGTTTCCCTGACCTGCGCCAATGCCAGCGAATTCTCGGATACCGTTTCTGTAGATGTCGTGGTTGCGGAAAACAATATGCTGGGTCAGGTGAACCTCCTGGTTCGCACACTGGACGGCGAAGCTGCGGCAGGTGTGTCCGTCTATGTGGACATCGGCAATCCGGAACAGATGATACTCCAAACGGATGAAAACGGTAAGCTTTCCTTCTGGACGACCCGCGGCGCGCATGAGATCGGCGTTCTGGGTTCCGGATATCTGCCTGTCACCGAAACCATTGCGGTCAGTGCGGGTATCAATGATGTGCAGCAGATCTCCGTTGTCAAAAACGAACTGGTGGATGCGCATTTCACCGTTACCCGTTTGACGCTGGAAGAGATCAAGGAGGCGGGTATTGATACCTCGGATCCTGATAATACCGATATCATCCACATTGATATCAAGCTGAAATACGAGAATCCCAATGCGAATAACAAACTCAGCATTCTCTATAATCAGAAAACAGGCAAATCCAATACCAAGGGCTATTTGGTCTATACCAAGCCCGAAATCGATGCGATCGTTTTGCTGACCATTCCGACCGAAGTGCGTATGCTCAAGGAATTTTTCCGCGTGGATATGGTCATCATCAACAATGCATCGGCAGACTTCTCTCTGAAGGACTGCAATGTGACGCTGAATCCAAACGGACTGACCATTATGGAAGATGCGGATGATTCTTCTCCGCGCAATGTCAGCATTCCTTCCATTCCCGGTCAAGGACAGCATCGGATCTCGTGGATCCTGCGCGGCGACACTGCGGGCAGATATTCCATTTCCGCTGATTTTTCTGCGACGCTTTCGACATTCAATGAACCGGTGCGCTATAATTTCGAGGCACCAGATCCGATCGTTGTCGAAGGTACCAACGCGCTGGAGGTCACTGTCAATGTGGATACCACCATTGTCAAAGACCGTATGTATCTGGAAATGCGTGTCAAGAATATTTCCTCCGATCCGCAGTATAAGATCTCGACGGATGTCGGAAATGTGCTGGCACAGATTGCGGATACCGGTTTGACGATTGGTCATCCGACAGTCAGCCTTGCGCAAACCCGTATGATCGGTAAGGATGGCATTCTGAAAGTACTGGATAAGCGGACAGAATCACTGGATACACTGAATCCCGGCGAAACGTTCAGTGTCATGTATATACTGACCGATTTCTCGCCGCAGTACGCATTTAACTATCTGAAAGCTCTGGGCGGCTCACTGTCGTATCAGGCAACGGGCGGCGGCAGAGTCAAAGTTCAGTTGGTATCCAATCTGCAAACAGCAGATGTCAATTCCATTTTCTACGGTATCAAGTTTGATCCGAACAAGCAGTATATGCTGGTCGTGCGCAACCGTAAGGGTAAGGCATTGCAGGGCGTTGACGTCAAGGTGCATCAGTATGGTGTTGTCGGCGATTACTTTACGGGTGTGACCGATGAAAAAGGTCGTGTCATCATCCCGCGTACATTCGGGGATGAGAATTTCTGGATATGCACCAAGCTGGAAGGCTATGACGATTACCACAACTGGGACTTCTACTTCCCGTCCAGTACTTCCAAGACGCACGAATTCATTCTCATGAAAAACGATAAGAATACGCTGGATCTGGAAGTCACCACTGCAATTGTCAGAAGCGGCAATATTCGCTATGAGAATGTCATGACGCGCCCGCTTTCTATTTTCCATGGCAACACGCTTTCGTTTGATATCACTATCGGCGGCGCATATGATGCCACGGAGTATGCTCTGGTGCAGAACGGCAAAGTGCTGAAAAAAGTATCTGCAAAACCGGATGGCGAGAAAGTGCTGATGGAGAATATTCCGATTGAAACAATGGAACTGGAGTCTCTCATTTATATCCGTGCATATGCGAGTACCGGCGACTTCGTTGACAATCGTACACAATTCAAGATTTTGCGTGACCCTGATAAGAAAATCACCACTGATGTGGATGCAATGGTCAGCCAGATTCTGGATGGCACTACGATTCCAGTGATATTTGAGGGCGATGTTATACCGATACTCTCGGGAAAGAACTTCGAAATTGAATTCCCGGAATATGAGAATATGGAAGCTACTATTGAAATATGGGATGATGAAGGTGTCGTAGGCATTTCCGTAGAAGTCGGTGAAAATCCACCTGAAAGGGAAGATAAGGGCAACGAAAAGAAGAAAAAGAACAAGAAAAAAATTAAAAAAGAAGAAGAGTTTGACTTTGCTGAAGCAAGCAAAAACTGGCATTTTGGAGGTTTGGAATTTTCTGTTTCATTCGGTATTACAATAGAAGGCGAGATGGATCTGAAGACTGGTGAGACGACCTGTACGGGTGTGTTCGCCATTGCAGGTGAAGCCAGCGGTACCGTATTCAAAGGGCAGGCACCTACG
Organism: Oscillospiraceae bacterium; assembly: GCA_045600205.1. Lineage (GTDB taxonomy): Bacteria > Bacillota > Clostridia > Oscillospirales > Ruminococcaceae > Firm-04. Next base: position 30,647 of record JAZRXM010000041.1, read on the forward strand.
TTCCCATTCTATGCCTCTTTGGATGTTACCCTGAGCCTTGGCTTAGAGGCAGAATTGAAATACAATACTGTCAGCGGATTCAGTACAGAAATCAGACTCGCTTTTAAACCTGAACTGACATTATCAGGCCTTTTGGGATTCAGCGGCATTATCGGCATTGGAGCGTATGGATCGGCAGAACTAAGTATGTTGTTCCGACTTCTTCCGACTCCTCTTCAGTTTACAGAAGTCAAAATTAAGGGCGATTTAGGCGCTGCTGCTGAATTTTTAGGATTTACGTATCATTGGCCGATCTTGTCAGGTACATGGAACATTATTCCAAAAGAACAGTTTACCATGCAGAAAGCCTTGGAAGAAGGCATGACTGTCGAAGAATACAAGGAGAAATACAAAGAAGCATATGGCAGGGATTATGACACCGATGCCATGACGAAAGCGTTGGAAACG
>JAZRXM010000042.1:0-46936 GCA_045600205.1 Oscillospiraceae bacterium
TGTTCTCAGCATCATTGCAATGAACATCGACCGCCTTGCGGCGATGCTTTTGCGCTTCATTCAGTTTTTGGTGAATTTCACGCTCTCATATGGTCGATTAGTTTGCTTTTGAAATTATGGACTTAATGAGGAGAGACTAAATAGTATTTCATTGTAACATTCTTTTCAAAATCTATGTCTTCCCAGCATACTGCGAAAGCCTCCCCTATTCGCAAGCCGCATTGGTAGACCAAGACTAATGGTATATGGTCGCTTGACCCATATGGGAATCTTTTAAATATATCGTTAATACGTTCTTTCGGAATGTATACATGAGACTTTTCCTTTTGGAATGTGGATGATATATCGTCGTGCTTTGGTATAATCATCTTTCCAACAATTGGATTCGATATAATGTTTGGAATTCTTCAGACTATCATACGCTTTCTCTTTCTGCTCATCCATAAACAGCCCTTCAATCAGCCGTATTTCGAGAAAGATTCACTCAGATAATTGTTGTGATAGGAATCCTGCATTGCATAATAGCGTTCATGAGTACGCCATCCTTGATCCACAGAGCCTTTGCCATTGGATACAATTTTCGTGTTGGGGTAAATATTGCGCAATTCTTTGAATGCGCCTGAAGGAATCGCTGTATGTTCCAGCCACAGACGCTCCAGCATTGGAAGATCCATGATTGCAGTTACATCACGCAAACCGTAGTTGTAGCTGATGTTCAGATCAACCATTTCTTTACAAGAAGCCAGCGGTGTTAAATCTGTCACCCGATTGACAAACAGTTCCAAATAATGTAAATGCTTGAGTTTTGCAAGTGGTGTCAAATCACGGACGCTGTTATCAGCCAAAATCAAAATACGCAATTCAGGGAGATAATCTCCAATGACTGACAAATCCGTTATTGCTTGATGCCCAACATCCAATGCCTGCAAATGCGGACAATATTTTAATACCTCAATGTCTTTCGAGGTCATACGCTTATAATCATACTTAAAAATCTGCACTGAGAAAGATATCGCATTGGTTTTCAAAGACCATTTGCCGAGATATACACGCCAAACGACCTCCATCTGCGGATATTCATCACGGAACTGTGCCATTTTTTCATTGGAAATGCCGCAATCACACATTTGCAGTAGTTCCAGCCGCGGTAAAAGCGTCAGGGTTTCACGAAGCCAATCAAGATCAGTCACCTTATGCTTATCCAGGATCAACTCCGTCGAGAAGGAATCCGCTTCGACTCCGAATACGTCAATATTCCACCCGAATGTCACATCAGGATAGGCTTTTGCCAGAGCAAGCATTTGCTCACGTTCCAAAGGCTGTCCATGTAAATCCACCTGCGAAAGATTGGTGAACGTTTCCAGCTTGTGAATCAGATCTGCATCAATCGTAACATCGCGTAAATCAATTTCTCTTGCATCATCACGGAATTTCTTGCCGTACAGCTCAAATTCTCCTGCAATCGAAAACTCAATGTCAGGGTATTTATTCTGTAATTCTTCACATTTGTCAAGTGGAATTGCCGCTGTATGACATGATAATCTCCGCAGTTCGGGCAAATCTGAAAGCTTCGTCATCATTTCATCCACGTTCAATGAGGTCACACGCAGTCGAACATCTGATTCATCCTCACGTATTTTCACTCCACTGATATCCACAGTACCAACCGCATTGAACATGACGGAAGGATAGGTTTCCTCCAATGCTCTGCGGTCAGAAAGCGGAAGGGTGTTATCCCCGAATTCTACCGTGGATACATTTGGGAAATGTACAAGTTCCTCGAGCAGAAGCTCTCCGTTTTCGATATAGGAATTGGAAAGATCCAATGTGCTTTCCCTCGTATCTGACAATGTACCGTATAGATTCACGAAAGTCTCACAAGTAAACTTGGTTTTCGGATACAGCTCCTGTAATTCGGATAACTGGTCTACCGAAATCGAAAATTCTCCCAGATCCGCGCGATGCAAATGGTGGAACTCCCCTAACGACTCGGAAAGCGTCGCGTAATCAGGGATCTCCGCTCCATCGAACTTCATTTTCCATGCAAATGCATTCGTATCATGTCCCAAAACATTGATTTTCGATGACAGATACATAATTGCGATAGCCGAATAGGATACCAATGCGACTGTCCCTGCCGTAATCGGTATCCACAACTTGATTTTATGTTTTCCTTTGAACTTCTCAAACAACTGCATTTTGAACCCCACACTAAAAAACGCCATCTCACAAGACAGCGTTTTTCAAATTTACAAATTATAAATCACCATAAAGGTCCTCGGAATAAACGCCGGATTCAATCAACTGACGGAAGCTTTCTTTCACTGATGCCGCATCCTCTTTATAAGTCACGCCAAACCATGTATCCTGCGTTTCCAATACCTTGACAGATATTTTCTTGTCACGCAGCAAATCGCCGACATAAATCGGAATCAGATACTCATCCTTCAGAAGATTCTGCGATACTGCAAAAAATTGCTTGAATCCATCCTCCAACGACTTGACAAAATCAGGTGTAAAGCCCCACATATTCATAGAAACATAGGAATTCACATCAAGCTTTCTTCCGCCAACTTCTGCGCCGTCAGCGGTCTTTACGATTCCGCGTGTTTCCTCAATATTGGTCAGATAACCGTCTGCGTCTACATGACAGATGCCACGGGTCACTCCGCCGTTATCCGAAAGTGTATTTTTCAGGATGAATCCTGCCATACAGAACTGTTCCGGATTGGCAACCAGATGCTCTCGCATTTTTTTCAATGCATTCTTGCCATAGTAATCATCCGCATTGATGACAACAAATGGCTCGCGGATCAGTTCCTTAGCAGCCAAAACCGCCTGACCCGTTCCCCAAGGCTTCGTCCTTCCTTCCGGAAATTCAACGGGAATATCATGCAAATCCTGAAAAGCATAGCCAACTTCAACATGATAAGCCTTACAGACTGCTTCAATGCGGTCACCGATAATTGCACGAAAGTCCGCCTCAATATCTTTTCGAATAATAAAAATTACTTTATTAAATCCGGCTGCAATGGCGTCATGAATCGAATAATCCATAATAATATGACCACGGTTGTCCATGTGTTCAAGCTGTTTGATTCCGCCGCCATAACGTGAGCCGATTCCTGCTGCCATGATAACAAGTGATGTCTGCATAATGATACTCCTTTTATTTAGGTAAGATAAATGTATAGATAGATTATTTTCATTATATCATATTCAAAACTAAATTTCAACCCTAAATACACATTTTTTTCAAATAAAAGAATATAATGGTACTTGATTTTTTTTCAGCATTGTGATATAATAAGAATGCTGTATTTTCTCACAGCCACAGATAGATTGCAACTGCACGAAAAGAGGTGCCGATATGATTGATTTACATTGTCACAGTACCCTTTCCGACGGCTCGCTTGGAATCGAGGAAATTATTCGCCAGGCTGCCAAAGTCGGTGTGGATACACTATGCATCACAGACCACGATACTCTCTCCGGCTATTCCCGTGCTAAATTCCTCGGAGAACGCTATCAAGTCAAAACAATTCAGGGCGTTGAAATGAGCGCATGGGATAAAGAACGCGGACAAAAAGTCCATGTTCTTTGCTATGCACCGCGAAACCCTGACAGACTCGAAATGCTTTGTCTGAAATCAAGAGAAATCAGAAAAGAAGTCAGCAAGGAAATGATCCAGAAAGTCATGGAACTGTATCCGATTACTGCTGACAGTGTTCTGAGACATTGCAAAGGCGCAGAATCCATTTTTAAGGTACATATCATGCGTGCGCTGATTGACTACGGCTATGCCCTCGAATTCTACGGCGCATTAGACACAGAACTGTTCCACCCTGAAAAGGGAAAATGCATCGTTACAAGAGAATATCCCGATATTCATCATGTTCTCAATCTGATTCATGGTGCCCACGGTATTGCCGTTATGGCACACCCGATGCTCTATAATAACGTGGAATTGCTTGAAGAACTTGCCAAGGACGGCAAGATCGACGGCGTAGAGGTAGACCACTATTCCGCAAATGCTACACAGCGCAAAAAGCTCCGTAGCATTGCAAAAAAATACGACCTCATCGTCACTGGCGGCTCCGATTTCCACGGTCTGTATAATCAGCAGCCTTCCCCACTCGGCGCAGAGTCCACTGCACCCGAGGAGTTCCAGAAACTGCTGGAACGTGCCAAAAAGGCATAAGGGGTTATCTATTTATCTCTGAAAGGAAGTATGAACGCAATGGACATTATGGAAAAAGCACTTGCAGCTCACGAGGAATGGGGTGGAAAACTAAATATTACCTCCCGCGTGAAGATTCAGGATCAGGATGCACTTTCGGTGGCTTATACCCCGGGCGTTGCCAGACCCTGTCTGGAAATCCAGAAGAATCCTTCTCTCTCCTATGATCTCACGATGCGCAACAATCTTGTTGCTGTAATTACCGATGGTACCGCTGTACTCGGTCTGGGCGATATCGGTCCGCTTGCAGCTATGCCTGTCATGGAGGGAAAGTGTGCGCTGTTCAGCGAATTTGCCGGTGTCAATGCGTTTCCAATCTGCGTCAATACAAAAGACCCGGATGAATTCTGCAAATCCGTAGCACTGATCGCAGGCAGCTTCGGCGGTATCAACCTCGAAGATATTTCTGCGCCCAGATGCTTCGAAATTGAACAGAAACTGAAGACAATGGTCGATATTCCTGTTTTCCACGATGACCAGCACGGTACCGCAGTTGTTGCTTCGGCTGCAATTCTGAATTCCTGTAAGTTGGCTGGCAAACAACCTTCCGATCTGCGCGTTGTAATCAACGGTGCAGGCGCTGCAGGCGTTGCAATTGCAAAAATGCTCATGAACATCGGTGTGAAAGACATTCTGATGCTGAATTCCAAAGGTATTGTCTGCGAGGGCGACAAACTCTCCTCCGAGGCACTCACCGAACTTTCCAAAGTTACCAACAGAGAACATCTCCACGGCGGTCTGGCAGATGCCATGAAGGGTGCTGACGTTTTCATCGGAGTTTCCAAGCCGAATCTGGTCACACCTGAAATGATTCACTCCATGAACGAAAAACCGTTCATCTTCGCTATGGCAAACCCGACTCCTGAAATTATGCCTGACCTTGCAAAAGAAGCTGGTGCTTTCGTTGTCGGTACCGGTCGTTCCGATTTTCCGAACCAGATCAACAATGTACTTGCTTTCCCCGGTATCTTCAAAGGTGCGCTTTCCGTACGCTCCTCAGATATCACCGAAGGTATGAAAATGGCTGCGGCAAACGCAATCGCAAACTGCGTATCCGATGATCAGCTCTCCCCGGAATGCGTCATTCCCAACCCGTTTGACCCGAAGGTTTCTGCCGCAGTTGCCGAGGCAGTTGCAGCAGCAGCCATCAAAGACGGTGTGGCTCGCATCTGCAACGCATAAACATAGATAAGAGAGGAACAACAATGATTTTCGAATATGTACCGCGCGGAGTCTGCGCACGCAAAATGATCATTAATGTGGAAAACGGCATTGTCAATCAAGTTCAGATTATTGGCGGATGTAATGGCAACAGTCAAGGTGTCGCTGCTCTGGTCAAGGGCATGAAAATCGATGAGGTCATTTCTCGTCTGGATGGCATTAACTGTAACGGCAAAGGAACATCCTGCCCTGCACAGCTCGCAAAGGCTCTCCGCGAATACAGTGAACACAATGCTTGAAATTCACAGCAGCGTTTTACGCATTCTGCTTATCGAGATCTCCGTTTTCATCATAGCAGTTTTTTTAATGCCGATCAGCGTCCATATCATGAATATAGGAAATCTGTTTGGAATCGCAGCAGGTGTTTTATTACTTGCGTTTTCTGTATTCAACAAACCGATTTCTCATGCACTGGGCGTGGCTTGGCAGCATAAGATCGGTAAAATTACCCTCTCTGCAATCTTCGTTTTTTTGATTTTGGGTGTTTTACTATGCGCAGTACTGTCTGTTATGATGATTTCTGCCAAGAATAAAAAGCTTCAATTTGAACCCCAAGCCATCATTGTTCTAGGATGTAAGGTCCGTGATGGCGTGCCAAGCAAAATGCTTCGCAAACGTCTGGAAGTTGCATACGATGCCTTGCAGCAATACCCGCAAATGATTTGTGTGGTATCCGGAGGAAAAGGAGCAGATGAAACCATTTCCGAAGCGCAATGTATGTATGAATGGTTGACTGCCAAGGGAATTGACGAAAATCGTATCATAATGGAGGACAAATCCACATCAACCTCCGAAAACTTTCGATTTTCCAAGGAAATTCTTGAACGTCTCGACTGTATTCAAGACTCCGAAACGGAAATTCTCATCGCAACAGACTGTTATCATCAAATGCGTGCTCAGTACTTAGCTAAATTAGAAGGCATCACAAATGTTGCTGCTGCATCTGCCGATACACAAACCGCGCTGCTCCCTACCTACTGGGTCAGAGAATGGTTTGGTATTGTCCACGCAGTCGTGTTTGGTAACTGATCTCTTTCGTTATTCTAAAACCATAAGGAGGTTTTTGATATGAAAATTGAAACCAAATGCCTGCACTCGGGTTATACTCCCGGTAACGGCGACCCAAGAGTCGTCCCGATCGTGCAGTCCACCACCTACGCTTTTGACTCCACCGAGCACATCGCTGCTCTGTTTGATATGCCTACTGAACCCATCTACTCACGTTTTGCAAATCCGACTGTTGATGCTGTTGAGAAGAAAATTGCAGATCTTGAGGGCGGTGTTGGTGCAATGTGTACCACATCGGGTCAAGCTGCAAACCTGCTTGCCATCCTGAATGTATGTAATGCAGGCGACAGCTTCATCTCCACCGGTACTATTTACGGCGGCACTGTCAACCTGTTTTCTGTCACACTGAAACGTCTTGGCATCGAGTGCATCTATGTAGACGAGCATGCTTCTCGTGAAGAATTACAGGCAGCCGTCAAACCGAACACCCGTTGCGTATTCGGCGAAACACTCGCAAATCCGGCTCTGAATGTTTTTGATATCCAGAAATTTGCAGATTTTGCCCATGATAATGGAATTCCGCTGATTATCGACAACACTTTCCCGACCCCGATTCTCTGCCGCCCAAAAGAATTTGGCGCAGACATCATTACACACTCCACTACCAAGTACATGGATGGTCATGCCATTCAGGGCGGCGGTGTCATTGTTGACTGTGGCACATTCCCGTGGGATAACGGCAAATTCCCTGAATTCACTGAACCTGACGAAAGCTATCATGGTGTTCGCTATGTCGAATCCTTTGGCAATGCGGCGTACATCATAAAAGCAAGAATGCAACTGATGCGCGATTTTGGTTGCTATCCTTCTGCAACCAACGCTTTCTACCTCAACCTTGGTCTGGAAACACTCGCTGTCCGTATGAAGCAATACTGTCTCAACGCTCAGAAAGTAGCGGAGTACCTCCAGAACAGACCCGAAGTGGAATCTGTTTCTTACCCCGGACTGAAAACTGATCCGAATTACGCTCTCGCACAGAAGTATTTGCCTGACGGTTGCTCGGGCGTAATTTCATTCGTCATCAAGGGCGGAAGAACCACCGCAATGAACTTCATGGATTCCCTCAAGCTCGCATCCAATGTTGTTCATGTTGCTGATATCCGCACCTGTGTGCTGCACCCTGCATCTGAAACGCACCGCCAGCTGACTGATGAGCAGCTTGTTGCTGCAGGCATCAACGCCGGCATGATCCGTTTCTCCTGCGGTTTGGAGAATGTGGAAGACATCATCGCTGATATTGAACAGGCTTTCTCCGCTATCAAATAATGACAAAACCAAACGCCTTTATCCGTATCACTCGGATAAAGGCGTTTTTTTATTTCAGATATTCTTTTAGGAACTGACCTGTATAAGATTGCGGACACTTTGCAACTTCTTCGGGCGTTCCTTCGGCTACGATCGAACCGCCCTCATCGCCGCCCTCGGGTCCCAAATCAATGATATGATCTGCGACCTTTATCACGTTGAGGTTATGCTCAATTACAACTAATGTATTACCGGCATCTGCAAGTCGCTGCAATACATCAATTAATCGGTGAACATCCGCATTATGCAGACCGGTTGTTGGCTCATCCAGAATATAAATCGTTCTTCCTGTAGAGCGTTTTTGCAGCTCCGTGGACAATTTTACACGCTGTGCCTCACCGCCGGAAAGCGTTGTCGCAGGCTGTCCAATCTTAATATATCCAAGCCCGACCTCACGTAACGTTTCCAATTTACGAGCAATTTTCGGGATGGCAGAGAAAAATTCGCATCCCTCCTCTACGGTCATTTCCAGCACATCATAAATGGATTTGCCCTTGTACTTCACTTCAAGTGTTTCGTGATTGTAACGGCTACCCTTACAGACATCACATGGCACATAGACGTCCGGCAAAAAGTGCATCTCAATTTTGCAGATACCGTCTCCTTCACAGGCTTCACAACGTCCGCCGCGAACATTAAATGAAAATCGCCCAGCGGTATAGCCGCGCATTTTTGCATCAGCAGTTTGCGCAAACAGCTCTCGTATATCACCAAAAACACCAGTATAAGTCGCAGGATTCGAGCGCGGAGTACGTCCAATCGGCGACTGATCAATGCAAATTACCTTGTCGAGATTTTCCAGACCTGTAATACAATCAAACTGACCTGCTCGGACTTTGGCGCGATTTAAATTTGCTGCAAGATATTTATGCAGAATTTCATTGACCAACGATGATTTTCCACTGCCCGATACACCCGTCACACAAATAAACTTGCCAAGCGGAAAATGAACCTCGATATTCTTCAGGTTGTTCTCCTTTGCGCCATACACCACAAGTTCATCGCCAGAACCTTTTCGATGTGTTTTCGGCACGGGTACATACTTTTTTCCGCTGAGATACTGTCCCGTGACCGATTCTTTGCAACGAATGATTTCATCATAAGTACCTGCACATACAATCTGACCGCCATGAACACCTGCACCCGGTCCGATATCTACAATATAGTCAGCGGCTCGCATGGTATCGTCATCGTGCTCTACAACAATCAACGTATTGCCACAATCACGAAGACGTTTCAACGTAGCAATCAGCTTTTCATTATCGCGCTGATGCAGACCGATACTCGGCTCGTCCAGAATATACAGGACACCCATTAAAGAAGAACCAATCTGCGTTGCCAATCGGATACGCTGACTTTCGCCGCCTGACAGAGATCCAGCCCCACGGGAAAGCGTCAGATACCCAAGACCAACGCTTTGCAAAAAGCCAAGTCTAGCTCTGATTTCTTTAATAATCAGTCGGGCTATCAGCATTTCACGTTCTGTCAGTTTCAAATCAGCAAAAATGCTGACCAGATCATTGACACTATGATTGCAGAGTGTATCAATATTCATTCCGCCAACTGTTACATGCAGGGATGCTTCTTTCAATCGCTTGCCGTGACAAGTCGGGCATGGATGCGATGCCTGATAGATTTCCAATTCCTCTTTGGCACGCATAGAAGCAACCGCATATCGACGCTGAAGATTCGGAATCAAGCCCTCAAACGGATGCTGAAATACTGCTCCTCCATACTCCTTTGCCTGATGCAGCGTCAGAGCGTGGTCCCCTGTGCCGTATAGAAAGAGATTGCGCTCCTGTTCTGTCAAATCCCGCACCGGCTTATCTAAATCAACACCGTATTCCTTAGCAATCGCGTTAGCATACATATTAAAAGTTGACTTCGGGTCAGCGTAATTCCAACCCAGTACCTTAAATCCACCTTCATGAATCGATAAATCCGGATTCGGCATTAAAAGGTCAGGGTCGAATTCCGTATACACGCCAAGACCCGTACAAGTTTCGCAAGCACCAAACGGATTATTAAAGGAAAACATTCTAGGTGTCAGTTCCTCTACGGAAAAACCATGTTCAGGACAGGCGTAAGACAAAGAATAGATCTGTTCTTCCCCGCCGATTACATCCACAATGACAGAACCTTCACTCAAGGAAGTTGTCGTTTCCAAGCTGTCCGTTAAACGACTGCGTATCCCATCTTTTACCACCAAACGGTCTACGATAACTTCAATATTGTGTTTCTTATTCTTGTCCATCTTGATTTTTTCAGACAAGTCATATACACTGCCATCTACGCGGACACGCACATATCCGGATTTTTTTGCCTGTTCCAGTTCTTTCGCGTACTCGCCTTTTCTGCCACGGACGATCGGTGCAAGAAGCTGAATTTTCGTACCTTGCGGCAATTCCAGAATATCATCCGCAATCTGATCTACGGTTTGCTGCTTGATCTCCATACCGCAAACAGGACAGTGCGGAATACCGATTCGTGCATACAAAAGACGCAAATAATCGTAAATTTCCGTCACTGTTCCAACAGTGGAACGCGGATTGCGCGACGTCGTTTTCTGGTCAATCGAAATCGCAGGAGAAAGTCCCTCTATACTATCCACATCTGGCTTTTCCATTTGCCCGAGAAACATTCTCGCATAGGAGGAAAGACTTTCCATATACCGACGTTGACCATCCGCATAAATCGTATCAAAAGCCAACGAGGACTTGCCTGATCCTGAAAGGCCTGTAAATACAACCAGTTTATTTCGGGGAATCTCGAGATCGACATTTTTGAGATTGTGCTCCCTTGCACCCCGAATGATAATTTTATCGAGCATGAAACACCGATTTCCTTTCTGCTCAAAAGCTTGCGTCAGAACATTCGTTCATACTATTTTACCACAACTCAACCTGTTTTGTCAAGTGCGCCTGATGCATTTCTGCGCATATGTGGTCATTATATCACATTGATTTTTTATTGTCAATAGCGAAAAAAGATTCTGTTACGCAAAATTCAGCCAAACTATTGCACAAAACATATTGCTGGATTTCAGTGAACCTGACATGTCAGATTCTATTGCGTTTTTCAACAGAATATGCTATAATATTACTGCGGTTTTCCCTGCATGAAATCCATACTATAACCGCTGAAAGGCTGGATATATCATGAAATATGATGTAATTATCGTTGGCGCAGGTCCAGGCGGAATCTTCACAGCATATGAACTCTCCAAACTGCAAAGTGGACTGAAAATTGCAGTATTTGAATTCGGTCACAGCCTCGCAAACAGAAAATGCCCTATTGACGGTAAGAACGTCAAATCATGTATCAAATGCAAGACTTGTGCGATCATGAGCGGTTTTGGAGGTGCAGGTGCCTTTTCTGACGGCAAATACAATATCACAAACCAATTTGGCGGTACACTCTACGAGTATCTCGGAAAAAAAGAGACACTCGATCTGATGCGGTATGTAGACGAAATCAACCTTTCCCACGGCGGAGAAGGAACAAAACTCTATTCGACTGCCAATACCGCAATCAAGAAAAAATGTTTCGAAAATGACCTGCATCTTTTAGATGCACAGGTGCGCCATCTTGGCACGGATATCAATTACATCGTACTGGAAAATCTCTACAATGAACTGAAAGAAAAGATCACATTCTATTTTGATACCGAAATCACCGGAATTGACGAGATCTCTGATGGCTACCGCGTGGAAACCGCAAAAGGTGAAACCTATGACTGTGAAAAATGCGTCATATCCGTTGGCAGAAGCGGCAGTAAGTGGATGGAATCTGTATGCAACTACATGGGAATTCCCACACGTTCAAACCGAGTAGACATTGGTGTACGCGTTGAACTGCCTGCTGCTGTGTTCTCTCATCTCACGGATGAACTTTACGAAAGCAAAATCGTCTACCGCACCAAGCAATTCGAAGATCTTGTACGCACGTTCTGCATGAACCCTCACGGCGTTGTGGTCAACGAAAATACCAACGGCATTGTTACGGTCAATGGGCACAGCTACGAAGACCCCAACCTACATACGGAAAACACGAATTTCGCATTGCTTGTCAGTAAACATTTTTCCGAACCATTCCGCGACAGTAATGGCTATGGTGAAAGCATTGCACGCCTCTCCAATATGCTTGGCGGCGGCGTGATCGTGCAACGTTTTGGTGACCTGATTCGAGGCAGACGAAGCAATGAAACTCGTATCTCCGAAAGTTACGTCACACCGACGCTTGCCGCTACCCCTGGTGATCTGAGTCTGGTCATCCCGAAACGAATTCTGGACGGCATCATCGAAATGATCTACGCTCTGGATAAGATTGCGCCCGGTACAGCAAATGATGACACCTTGCTTTACGGAGTAGAGGTCAAATTCTATAACATGGAAGTATCCCTCGACAATAACCTGCAAACCGATAAGCATGGACTATATGTCATTGGCGACGGCTCAGGCGTGACACATTCCCTTTCGCATGCATCAGCAAGCGGCGTTCATGTCGCAAGACACATTACAGCCTGCAATCACAAGGGAGCATGATCAACCAATGAAAATCAACGAAAACTGCTTGAAAATCGAACAGAATTACCTTTTTTCAGAAATTGCACAGCGTATCAAGAAATTTCAGGCACTGCACCCCGACCGCGAAGTCCTGCGTCTGAGTATCAACGATGTCACGCGACCGCTGGTTCCGGCAGTCGTCAGCGAACTGACCTCCGCAGCTTTGGACATGGGACAGTATAAGACATTTCATGGCTACGGCGAGGAACAAGGCGAAACGTTTCTCCGCGAAGCAATTGCCCGATATTATCGTCAGCACAATGTCAGCATTGAACCGGAAGATATTTTTGTAGGTGACGGTGCCAAAAATGACCTTGGCAACCTCTGCGACTTGTTTGCACAGGACAATGTCGTGCTGCTGCAAAATCCCGTGTACCCTGTCTACTACGACACCAATATGATGTCAGGACGCAAAATCATTTTTCTCAAAGGTACAAAGGAAAACGGTTTTCTGCCCATGCCGGACGAAAAAATCCATGCAGACCTGATCTACCTCTGCTCGCCTAATAATCCAACGGGAGCGGTCTATACCCGCGGACAACTTTATCAGTGGGTGGAATATGCGCACAATCACCATGCCTGCATTATTTATGATGCCGCATATGAAGCCTATGTCAGAAGTCCCGCACTTCCACGCAGTATCTACGAAATTGCAGGAGCAGAAACCTGTGCCATCGAAATCAATTCCCTTTCTAAAATGGCAGGCTTTACAGGCGTCCGCTGCGGCTGGACCATTGTACCACGCGAACTGATGCAGGGAAACATCTCTCTGCACAAGCTTTGGCAACGACGCCAGACTACCAAATATAACGGGACTTCCTATATTGTACAACGCGGTGCTGCCGCTGTTTTCACCGATGAAGGTCAACGACAGATTCACGAGGATATCGATTACTATATGCAGAATGCTGATATCATCAAAGACGCACTGCACGCAAACGGCATCTGGTCTACTGGCGGTTTGCATGCACCTTATGTTTGGGTACAGTGTCCCAATAAAATGAAATCTTGGGATTGCTTTGATAAACTACTCGAACATTACGGCATTGCAGGATCTCCCGGTATCGGCTTTGGTTCGGGTGGAGAAAGCTGGCTGCGCTTTTCCTCTTTCGGCAAACGGGAAGACATCTGTAAAGCTGCCGAAATTCTCGCAAATCTTGACTGGAATCGCTTGAAAACATGATGCACAGATACTATATGATGAACAAACCTGCCGGCGTCATTACCGCCTGTACGGATACACAACAAAAAACCGTGATGAATCTGCTGCCGCCTGATATAGCAAATGGTCTGCATCCAATCGGCAGATTAGACATAGATACCTGTGGTCTACTTCTTCTGACCGATGACGGACAACTAGACCATCTCCTATTGCAGCCAACACGCCACGTTCCCAAAACCTATCGCATCACGGCAATCGGAAAGCTGACGAAAGATGCAATCGACCTGATTGAAAACGGCGTGACATTAGAATCGAGCTCATTGGTCAGTCGCCCAGCAAAAATCACGTTAATACAAGAAACAACTGTCAGCGGAATTACAGAACTTCTACCACCGGACCGCAAAAAACGCTATCTCAAAAACCCGAATGGATCAGCGTTTGTTGCCGACCTCATCATTTACGAAGGACGCAAACATCAGGTGAAGCGAATGCTGCGTGCAGTCGGATGCCGCGTTTGCTTTCTGGAACGAATTGCTATTGGCGGTGTACAGCTGGATGATTTGCTGCCCCGCGGCGGATTCCGTTCACTGACGGAAGCTGAGATACAAACCCTCATGCCGTAAAAAAACCGACCAAAGAAACATCCTCTTTGGTCGGTTCTTATCATTTTCGAATGCCATCCAAAAAACAACGAAAAGCAAATTTGAAATACTTTACTGCTTCTTCTTTGGAAAGATGTCGGGTCACCGCATCCGCATTATAACCGCGGCAGAAACACCAGAGTGAATAACTGAGCATTTCTGTATCTAAATTCTTGATGATATTTTCCTTTTTTGCACGGTCCAGAGCCTCTTTCATTTGCTCCATCCACCAGATACGATTGTGCTCCGTCAGCGAATCATGTTCAAACATGTAATAACAGAAATTCATCTTGACATCATAGGTATTGACCAGTACTTTCACCGCGATATCCATCGCATATTCAAAAAAATCTGCGCTGGAGCAATAATCGGAATGAAAACTGTCCCGCATTCTGATTACTGCATTCTGATAAACAATTCGCAAAACTTCATCTGCATTGTGAAAACGATTATAGAACACGCGGTTCGTCACACCAAGCCTGCTGATTATTTTTCGCACATTGACGTTATGTGCGCCCTCCTCTTTTGCAATTTCCGCGGTGATACGGACGATTTCATCAGATACTGCATCAGAAATCATCCCCTGCGTTCTTGCTGCCATGATCATGCCCCTTTTCATCGTGAAAAATCGTGCAAAGACGTAAAAATCTAAGAAATCAATGATAATCCGAAAGGAGATCCATATGCCCCGCTTCATACCAATTGAAAATCTGAACCTTGCGGAACTGAAACCATACACTAGCTGCTCGGAAACACAGCTTTTTCATTTCTATGAGCCCGATCCGGGTCTGTTTCTCGCGGAAAGCCCCAAAGTCATTTCCCGCGCCATTGATGCAGGGTATCAACCGGAATCCGTACTTTGTGCATCAGATGATGTAGATCTGGAGGCTGAAAAACTACTCAGCACACTTGGCAATACACCAATCTATACAGCTCCGACCTCTGTACTGAAACAACTGACAGGCTACTCTATGACACGCGGTATGCTCTGCGCGATGCGCCGAAAAGTACTGCCATCTCCCATAGAGCTATGCGCAAAAGCATCCCGCATTGCAGTGCTAGAAAATATCGTCAATCCGACCAATATCGGTGCAATCATCCGCTGCGCTGCTGCCTTGCAAATGGATGCCGTTCTTCTGACACCCAACTGCGCAGACCCGCTCTATCGGCGTGCCGCACGCGTCAGCATGGGAACTGTATTCCAGATTCCGTGGAGCTATCTGCCAGATGACCATGCTTACGTGGAATTCATGCATCAAATCGGGTTTCAAACCGCCGCTATGGCACTCTCAATGAATTCTGTTCCCATTCATGATATGCGATTGCAGAATGTTGAAAAACTCGCAGTCATTCTTGGCTCAGAAGGTCCGGGACTCAAACCAAGCACCCTCTCTGCTTCGGACTACACAGTCATCATCCCAATGGCAAACGGTGTAGACTCGCTGAATGTTGCGGCAGCAGCCGCAGTCGCATTCTGGGAGCTACGAAAACGACCTTGTTAAATCTCTAAATTGGAAGAAGATTCAGCTGCTCTTGCAGGTTTTGTGATTGCCCAGCCGAATATACAGCCACAAAATCCACCAATGATATGTGCCATCTGCGAGATATTATCTTTTGCAAAAACGCCATCCACAATCTCGCCTGCAAGATAGATCAACGCGACAAGAATCAGCGTAATCGGAATTTTGCCTTTCTGGTAATTCGCAAAGGAACTCAGCAGAATCAACATAAACGCAATACCACTCGCACCCAACAGACCTGTCTTTCCAAAAAAGATCACCTGCACCAAAGCAGTGACAATCGCAGTCATGGCAATCATTTTAATCAGCGGTTTGGAACCGTACTTTTCTTCCAGCATTGGTCCAACCAGAAGAATAATCGTAAAATTGTTGATGAAATGCGAATAATCCGCATGACCGAAAATATAGGTCACCATACGAACATACTGCATCGGATTGAGCCAACCACAACGATAAATACTGAAAACTGCAGTATTGGCGGCACCATGTGTTAACTGGTTCACCATCAGGACACAGAATGAAATCAGCGTAAACGTCAGAATGACAGGTGCATTATACTGAAACTTCCCAAAAAACTTCTTTATCATGGCATTTCGCCTCCTTGTTGACATTATAGCACATATTATTCCTACTGTCAATCCATTTGACGGAATTGTTCAAAATGCTGTGAACACGAAAAAGCCGCTTCTCACAACAAGAAGCGGCTCTGTTTGTTCAAATCAAACGCGCAATGATTTTTAAAATGATGCCAACATCCTCTGCACTCAGAACATTATCGCCTGTCAATTCAGAATTGGCTAGTCCCACTTTGGTTACCGTAACAGGTTCTTCATTCACATATCGGCTCAAAAGTACAGCATCTGCTATGGAAACCTTGCCATTGCAGTCTGTATCTCCCGCTAATTTGGTATTTTCGGCAGGTGCGGTGGTTGTCGTTGAAACGATTGGTGTACCATCTGCCGGAGAAACCAGCAGATAATCAAAATAGGTCCAACCTTCAACACTGATAAGCTGAATGGTATTCTCACCTGCCTTCAATTCTACTTGAATCGGTTTTGATTCCTCAAACATGATATTGAACGGGAAGAATGCCGTACCGATTTCTTTTCCGTTAACAACCAAAGTCTGTGTTTTACCGGCTTTTTCATAGTTCTGCTGATAGCCATACACCAAATTGTACACGCCCGCTTTGTCAACGGTTACTGTCTGTGTGATGGCATCCTTTGCGCCTTTCAGAAACACATAACCTGTACCAGAACAATACTTGTAATCCATGACATTTGTGCCATCATTACGAATGATTTCTCCATCCTCACACTCATATGCACCATCTACATCCCACTTGCCGCCATTACCGCGTTCGTAGCCGTAAAGATCTTTAGGCAATTCATCCAGTGTAACAACATACTCGCTATTGTAAGTTTCTTTCAAGTCAGCGATGGTGTTGTTGCTTTCACTCATCAGGTATTCACCATACCAAGGGCAAAAATACGACCACCACGCTCCCTCGTTGACCATTCCTTTCACAGCAGGAATTCTGTCACACTCAGCAAGCGATACCATCTTTGAATCCTCCGTGTCATTGACAAGAGTCAGGAACACAGAAGTTGCCGGGTCAGTACCCCAACGATAAGGAGAACCCTCGTATTTATCATAGGCTACCATATCAACATATGCATCACCGGGATACCATTCGAATGAATTTTCCAATTCATAAAGGTTGATCTCCCAAATGCAGTTGTGGACACCGTAAGTTTCGGTCAGGGTTGTATACAGCAGAACCCAGAGTTTTTTGTAGACTTCAGGTCCTCGGTCGCCCCACCAGAACCATGATGTTCCATCACCATATCTGCCATAATTGCCCTGTGCTTCATGCAGCGGACGAAGAATAATCGGAACTTTTGCTTCCTGCAACACAAGTAGCTGTTCCGCAAGCATTTTCACGGCTGCATCCCAATATTCACGTTCTTTCGTACCTTCCGTCAGAATATTCTCTGTATTGAAAGTACTGCCGGAGGTTTGATAGTTCTTGTAGGTACACTTTTGCCAATCAACTGCGTCACCCAATTTGTAATTCTCAAATTCAATCGGTACATTCAGGTGCCAAGACGAGGTCGCGATACCACCACGTTCTGCAACCCACTGAATGATTCTGCCGGTGGTACCGTCCTCCCAACCATAGAGCGGATTGTAATTCATCAGGTCAAACCCACGAATCGCAGGATATTTTCCGGTATTATCATACAGAAATTCAAATTCCAGTTCACTGTCACCATCGTTGCCGCCACCATAAATTTCCTGCTGACCAGAAATGATTTGATTGCCATACTGCTGTGTCAGATAAGTCATCAAAGCCTTGGTTTCCGCTGTTGCTTCCGAATCACAGGTTTTTGGTGAAACTTTCAGATCAGGCATCACAGCATAGTCAAATGTTACGGTGTCATAAAGAATATATCCCCATCCGCCCGATGCACCGATTTCGATAGTGTGTTTGCCAGCATCCAGATAATGGAAACCGAAGCTGAAATCCATCCACTCGCCCTTGTTCGGAATATAATAGCTATCTGCGCAAACCTCTCCGTCAATTGCGATTGTTTGCAGTCGAGTAGAACCAATATCCCCGATATATGTCCAGCATCGTGTGGATAATTCGTACATTGCCCCTTCCTTGAGATCCACCTCAAACTTGACACCGCCAGAACCACCGACCCATACAAACCCATCACCGCTGAACCCCGGGAATTCGTCATTGTAGACTTTGTCAGTCACTGTGCCGCCTGTGGTTACAGTACACTCCTCTGCTTCCGCATGAAACAGTACATCAGCCGCATTGACCACACCATACAACGGCATGGTATTCCCCAGACTCAGCAACATGCCTGCTGCCAATCCGACAGCCCGCATTTTTTGTTTCGTTCTGTTCATATAACATCCTCCTTGATTGGTTAAGTACGGTTGAATCCGTTAAGCTTATTATAACACAATCCTCTCTAAGAATCAAGTTAATTGCATAAAAATTCACATATTATTTTTATTTGGTTGTGCAATATGTTGCAATTTGTGGGGATTAAATTAGTTTCTTCAAATCTGTTTTGGAAATCTTTACAAAACAAAAGCTTTGTGGTATAATAAAGTAAAATCAAAAGGAGGACTCCAACATGAAAAAACTCCTGTTCGGACTGCTGTCCGCTGTATCTCTGTTTAGTTTATCCGGCTGCAATGTTTCAGACTCACCTACACAGAACAACCAATTCTCCCTCATCATCGAGGATGCAACAACAACTACCGCTCCTGTTGATACAACCACACTGAGTACGGATACTACCGCAATCGTATCCTCAGACGTTACAACAACTGTTACAGTCTACGAAACAACCGTACCCAAGGAATCAACTGCTGTATCCACACAGGTCACAACCGTTGCAGAGGTACTCATTGACCGCAACGGCAGCTACACTACCAAAGAGGATGTTGCCCTCTATATCCACACCTATGGTGAATTACCTTCCAATTTCATCACCAAAAAGGAAGCACAGGCACTCGGCTGGACAGGCGGTTCTCTGGAGCCATATGCCAAAGGAAAATGCATCGGTGGCACGTTCTTTGGAAACTATGAGGGACATTTGCCGACCAAAAAAGGCAGAAGCTATACTGAATGCGACATTGACACGCTCGGAAAATCAAGCCGCGGAGCAAAACGTATCGTTTTCTCCAACGACGGATTGATTTATTATACCGATGACCACTATGAAACATTCACATTACTTTACGGGGAGGAAACATCATGACCATTACCATTAACTGTGGCGCGATCAACACGATGTCCGAATTCCATGAAATGATTTCCCATGAGCTCGATTTTCCGGACTGGTATGGCAACAATCTGGATGCACTTTATGACTGCCTGACAGATATCACGGAAGATTGCAGCATTGTCCTGACCAACGTTCTTCCATGGTTTGAAAAATGCGGGAAAAAAGCAATCACGACCGTCCGTTTGATGCAGGATGTTTCGCAGATCAACCCCAACTTCAAATTCTACTTTGGAAATGAAGACTAAGAAACAACGCCGCCAGATGAAAATCTGACGGCGTTATATTTTAAAATACTCCTGTCACAAAAATTTCAATGCCGATTCCAATCAAAATCAAGCCACCGAAAATCTGTGCCTTTCCAGCAAATTTTGTACCAAACTTCCTACCCAGCAATAATCCGCCGACACAAATCGCAAACGTTACGACCGCAATCAGCAGTGCAGCAACTAACGCCATAGGTAGATTATAATCTGCAATAGTAAATCCGACTGACAGCGCATCAATCGACGTTGCGATGCCTTGCAGCATCAGTGCTCCAACACCAACACCACCCTTGATCTCATCATCTTCCCCGCCACGAAAACCGTCTATCAGCATTTTTCCGCCAATAAACAACAGCAGAACCAAGGCGATCCATGGAATAAATGTTTCAAATTTGGTAAATACCTGCATGATGGTATGCACACATACCCAGCCAATCATCGGCATCAATGCCTGAAAGCCCGCAAATACGCCTGCAATACAGCACAAACGTCCGCTTTTCATTTTGGGCTCATTCAAACCATTCGCAAGCGATACCGAAAACGCATCCATTGCAAGACCCATGCCAAGCAAAATGCTGTTCAGAAAAAACATCAACGACCAATCCATTGCCAAATATCCTTTCGTCTACACGAAAAATCAACACATTGTATCGATTATATCAGATTTCATTCGAAAAGTCAAGCGCAAGACAGATTCTTCACTTGCAATATTCTATGATTCATGCTATACTGAATATGTACAAATCCAGAAGGAGGCTCCGCCATGATTCCGCTTTCCCCTAGACTACTCTGCTGTGCATCCATGATTAAAGGCGATTATGCCTGCGATATCGGCACAGACCATGCATTACTCCCGATTTATCTCATCAAAAGCGGACGTTGTCAGCGTGTGCTGGCTACTGACGTCAAAGACGGACCGCTAGCAGCGGCAAAAAAAAGTCTTGCCCGCTATCAGGTTACGGACTGCATTCAGCTTTGCTTATCGGACGGCTTTCAAAAAGTACCGAACAAAGGCATTACTGATGCGATCATTGCAGGAATGGGCGGCGAAACCATCCGCGATATACTGGAAGCATCAGAAGCAAAATGGCTCGAACGCGGTACCAATCTGGTGTTACAGCCAATGACACGCAGCGAAATACTAAGACAATGGCTCGCAGAACACGGTTTCACGGTCACGAAAGAAACAGCGGTCAAAGATGTTCACCTTTATACCGTCATGCAGGCGCATTATACCGGCGAATGCCGTACCCTGACAGAAACCGAATGTCATGTCGGAAAACTCAATAAAAATGAGCCACTGACAAAAATTTATCTTTCCACTCTCCTCGAACGCCTGAACACACGCGTTACAGGCATGGAGCAAGGTGAAAATCCAGCATATGCAGAGAAAACAAAAGAACTGATGCGTAGTATCAATCAATGGATGCAGGAGTAAAGCTATGACGATCAAACAAATTTACGATATTCTCGATGCCATTGCGCCCTTTGACTCACAGGAATCCTACGACAATGCAGGCATTCTGGTCGGAAATGAAGGACAGGACAAAAAGCACGTACTTCTGACACTTGACATCACCAAGCCTGTGATCGAAGAAGCTGTGGAAATCGGTGCAGATATGATTATTTCACATCATCCGGTTATCTGGGATGCACTGAAATCCATCGCAAAAGACAATCCTGTATGGTTTCTTGTCAAATATGATATCGGAGCAATTTGTGCGCATACAAATTTTGACATTGCTCCAAAAGGACTGAACAACTATATTGGACAAAAAATGGCGGAACGCATCGGCTTTACAAGCGATTTTGAACCACTCGAAATTCTATCGGGTGGCAGAACACTAGGATATACCGCAAAACTTGCACACCCATGGCAGACAAAAGAACTCGCCAAAGCACTTGCAGATATCTATACAGATCATGCGCTTCGTTTCTATGACAGCGGCAAGGTTATTGATAAAATTGCATGGTGTTCCGGTTCAGGCGGCGATTTAATCGAAACAGCTCTTGCACGCGGCGCAGATGCACTCATCACAGGTGATTGCAAGCACAGTATCTGGATGCAGGCGCAAAACCTTTATTTTACACTCTTTGACTGCGGTCATTTTGAAACAGAAGTATTTGCGGTTGAACGATTTGCACAGATTCTACATGATGCAGCCCCTGACCTAAAAGTATCAATTTCCAAGCGTGGCACCACTCCCGCTTTTCAGACAATATAAAACAACGCCCGATTCAGAAAGAATCGGGCGTTGTTTTTGGTGCCTCCGATCGGAATCGAACCAATGACACGGGGATTTTCAGTCCCCTGCTCTACCGACTGAGCTACAGAGGCAAAAGAAAATTCGGAACATTACTGTTCCGAATTTCGGCACGACAGGAATATTTCCCCACCGCGTAATGGAGCGGATTACGGGGCTCGAACCCGCTACCTCCACCTTGGCAAGGTGGCGCTCTACCAGATGAGCTAAATCCGCAATTTGGTGCCTCCGATCGGAATCGAACCAATGACACGGGGATTTTCAGTCCCCTGCTCTACCGACTGAGCTACAGAGGCATTCAGAATGGCGACCTGGATGAGACTCGAACTCACGACCTCCGCCGTGACAGGGCGGCGTTCTAACCAACTGAACTACCAGGCCATTCTTTTCACTCACCCTCGGAAGTTTTTGTTTCCTTCAGGCGACTATGTTATTATACGTCATTTTCTCGAAAAAGTCAACCCCTTTTGAAAAAATAATTCGAATTTGGCGGTGTGCATTTATGTTTTTTTACATCGATAAATATTCTGTGCAATTCGACTAGTTCAGACCATTTTCTCCATTCTTACGGAAAAGCTGCAATACAGCGGTGCGCAAGGACTGGTGACACCCCATTTTTAGTTCAGAATCCGCCTGCAAGATTTGTTTTGCTGCATCTTGCGTTTCCGCAACCAGATTCATATCGCCCGAAAAAGCTGCCTGCATCAAAGGCGGCATACCATGCTGCGCACTGCCGAAGAAATCACCTGGTCCACGCAAACGCAGATCTTCTTCAGCAATTTCAAATCCATTGGTGGTGCGACTCATAATTTTCAAACGTTCACGCGCATCCTCATTTTTACTTTCCGTTACAAGAATACAATAACTTTGCAGACTACCTCTGCCAACACGTCCGCGAAGCTGATGAAGTTGTGCCAGACCAAAACGATCCGCATCTTCAATCAGAATCATCGTGGCATTCGGAACATCAACACCGACCTCCACAACAGTGGTACATACCAAAAGATCCAGTTCATGTGCCTTCATCTGTGCCATGACTTTTTCTTTCTCCTGTGGCTTCATTCTGCCATGAAGGATCCCTACGCGATATTCGGAAAACGCTCCGGTTTTCAGCTTTTGAGCATAGCTTTCTGCTGCCTGTAAATTTTCCATCTGCTCAGAATCCTCAATCATGGAACAAACCAAATACGCCTGCTCCCCTTTATCAAGATGCTCCTGAATAAACGTATAGGCACGTTCCCGATAACCGCCCGTGACGGCAAACGTCTGAATTGGCAAACGACCCTTAGGCAACTCTTTCAGCACCGTAATGTCCAAATCACCATAGATAATCAGCGCAAGTGTGCGCGGAATCGGCGTGGCGGACATGACCAGTTTGTGCGGATGACCGCCTTTTTCAGCCAGAGCCGCTCTTTGCGCTACACCAAAACGGTGCTGTTCATCCGTAATCACCAGCCCAAGATTCCGGAAACCGGTATCCTCTTGAATTACCGCATGCGTTCCGACAATCACCATTGCTGTTCCGTCTGCGATTTTCTCTTTGACAGCACGTTTTTCTTTTGCTTTCATAGAACCTGTCAGCAACACGGGGATCATCCCAATGGGTGCCAGAAAATCCATCATCGTCTGTAAATGCTGCTGCGCAAGAATTTCTGTTGGAGCCATCAATACAGTTTGGAACCCATTTTTCGCTGCAAATGCCGCTGCTGCAGCTGCGACAGCAGTCTTGCCGCTTCCGACATCGCCCTGCAAAAGCCGGTTCATAGGACGAGAATCACATAAATCCCTCGTAATATCGTTAATGGCTTCCTGTTGTGCATGAGTCAGCGCGAAAGGCAACGCTGCATAAAATTCATCCAATGTCGTAGATTTTGACATTGCAGGCGCATTCTGTACACGGCTTCGTTGACGAAGCATCAGTGTTCCAAGCTGAAACAACAGCAATTCCTCAAACGCTAATCTATGCCTTGCTGCATCCAATTCCGATTTGTCTGCGGGTCGGTGAATGCCATGCAAAGCCTCTGCCAGCGACATCAGGTTGTGCGATGCCTGCATTGCAGACGGTAAAGTTTCCAAGTCATTCGTCACAAAGGTCAGTGCTTTTTGAACGTTTGTGCGAATCATGACACTGGTAAGCCCCGTTGTCTGAGGATATATGGGCTGCAAAAGCAGTGCATTTGCTACTTTCTGAACCATTGGAGCGTGCATTTCCCGTCTAGTAAAGCCGCCCTGCACCTTGCCATAGACATAGTATTCCTCATTCACCTGCATCGCACGGAATGTATAAGGATTATTGTAGAACACAAGAACAAAATCAGTTTCACCATCTGTTGCAATCAGTTTAAAAATAGCGAGTCCCTTACGGACATACGCTTCAGGCATTTTACGCACAACAGTACATTTTACAGCACAGGCCTCCCCGATCGGTGCATCTGCCATTGATACAGGATGAGAAAAGTCCAGATATGTCCGTGGAAAGTGGTACAGTAAGTCAAATGACGTAGAAATCCCCATTTTTTGATATTTCTCAGCACGCTTTTCGCCAACGCCCGCAAGCGTTGCAATTGGCTGATACAGTTCGTTCATCGAATCACCTGCGCAATCATTCCGCCGCCGATGACCAAGTCACCGCTGTAAATAACCGCTGACTGCCCCAAGGTCATCGCCCGCTGTGGCTCAGAAAAAGTAAGGATTGCTTCCGAATCACTCAGTTGTGATACCTTTACACCTGCTTCGCGGCGGCTATAACGCACCTTGGCGGTTAAATTCTCTTGTCCCCGCGGCATTGTGATCCAATTACAATTCACAATTCTGCATTCGGAGGCATACAATTCTTCCTCTTTACCAACTGAAACCAGATTATTCACAGCATTCTTTCCTGTAACATAAACCGGATATCCGCAAGCGATGCCCAGACCCTTACGCTGTCCGACCGTGTACTTCCACTGTCCGTCATGAGTACCGACCACTGTACCATCAGCCAATTGAAATGCACCTTCTTGCGGCTTCATTCCGTATTCAAGGGTCAAAAATGAGGCATAATCCCCATTCGGCAGAAAACAAATGTCTTGACTATCCTTGGGAATCTGTGCGAGAATACCTGCTTTTGCTGCCAACGAACGGATTTCTGTTTTCTCCATATCTGCAAGAGGAAACAAAATATGCGAAAGCTGCTCCTGTGATAACCGATACAGCATATAGCTCTGATCTTTCGTTGCATCTTTTCCACGAAGCAGCTCATATTTTCCAGACTGTTCGTTTTTTCGGATGTGAGCATAATGTCCCGTAGCAACCGCATCAAAGCCAAACTGTCGCATGAAATCAAGCATGGCGGCAAATTTCACATTCGGATTACAGACAATGCACGGATTGGGTGTGTTGCCAATTCGGTATTCATTTGCAAAATCATCCAGCACAAATTTTTTAAATCTGCAAGTGCAGTCCAACACCTCATGGCGGATACCGAGCTTTTCTGCCGTCTGTTTTGCTCCGTCAATGTCGGGTAAAACGTCCTGTTTCATCACAAGCGTTACGCCAACGACAGTATGTCCTGCCTCTTTCAAAAGATAGGCTGCAGCGGCTGAATCCACACCGCCGCTCATTCCCAGTACAACCTTCAATTGCTTTTCTCCTTCCGTTCAAAATCGAATTTATGTTCAGTATATCATTTTTCCATACGCTTGTCAAGAAAATGATTTGTTTTTTTCGTCGCAGAGGGTTGACTTTTTTACGCATTTATGTTATGATATTTTCTGGTAAAAGGGAGTAGCCTGCAAAAAAGGAATTACGATTTTGTGTTTCGTGTCGTCATGCCCGATATGCTTTCATATCCGCACGAAATTGAAATGGCAAGACTTTTATCGCATCAGTAACCGTCTGCTGCGATAAGAGTCTTTTCTTTTTGCAGCCATTCCACAATTGCAAAGGAAGGATTTATCTATGGAAGTTCTCTATCAGAATCTGCTCAATCTCGACTGGAAAATGGTCGTAATGTGGGCAATTGGTGCAGTACTCATCTATCTTGCAATCAAAAAAGATATGGAGCCCAGTTTGCTCCTACCAATGGGATTTGGCGCGATTTTAGTCAATCTGCCGCTTTCAGGTGCAATCACCCAAGGTGCAGAAGAAGGTCCGTTAACCGTTTTGTATCATGCAGGAATCGCAAATGAATTGTTCCCGCTGATCCTATTTATTGGTATTGGTGCAATGATTGACTTCGGTCCGCTGCTTTCCAACCCGATTCTGATGCTGTTTGGGGCAGCAGCACAGTTTGGTATTTTCTTCACGCTTTGTGCGGCTTCCATGCTATTTGATATCAACGATGCGGCTTCTATTGCAATTATCGGAGCAGCAGACGGTCCGACCTCAATTGTTGTCGCACAAAAACTCCATTCAAACTATATCGGCGCAATTATGGTCGCAGCATATTCCTATATGGCTCTCGTTCCAATCATTCAGCCTCCGATCATCAAGGCTCTGACCACGAAAAAAGAACGCATGATTCGCATGGAATACACACAGCGTCCTGTATCTAAAACCACACGCATTCTGTTTCCCATCTGTATCACCATTATCGCAGGTTTAATTGCACCTGCATCCGTTGCACTGGTCGGATTCCTCATGTTCGGTAATCTGCTGCGTGAATGCGGTGTACTGGACAACCTTTCCGAAACCGCACAAAAAGTCCTTGCAAACCTCGTGACCATTTTCCTTGGCATCACCATTGCATCTCAGATGCAAGCTGAGAATTTCCTCAAACTGGACACCCTCCTGATTCTTGGACTGGGTCTGTTCGCTTTCATCTTTGATACCGCCGGTGGTGTCCTGTTTGCCAAAATCCTCAACCTGTTCCTCAAAAAGAAAATCAACCCGATGATCGGTGCAGCAGGTATCTCTGCTTTCCCGATGTCAGGTCGTGTCGTACACAAAATGGCACTCAAAGAGGACCCCACCAATTTCATCCTGATGCAGGCAACCGGTGTCAATGTATCTGGTCAGATCGCATCCGTCATTGCAGGCGGTCTGATCCTGAACTTCTTCCTCTAATGAACGAAAGGAGCCATGCATATGTTCTGTCTAACCAATCTTCCATTTCAGTTTCATCCGTATGAATTCGTCCGCAATCTGCGCTACATGGGACTGGGAATGCTCGGCATCTTCATTGTGATCGGTGTCATTGTTGTACTGACACTCGCGCTCAATTTCTTCACCAATGATGACAAAAACTCCTGAAAGGAGATCTACCATGTCTGACAAAAAAGACGCTCCGCAGGCTTCCGATTTTTTTGAAGAAACGCCAATTGTTAAACCCGAATTCAATTTACCCTCAGAAGAAGAATTTCATCCGCTTGAGGACGCCATCGGCGCAGATTATTCAAAAAAACGTCTTCCGCTTTTTCTCTTGATTCCGAT
The DNA here is from genome assembly GCA_045600205.1 of Oscillospiraceae bacterium. Lineage (GTDB taxonomy): Bacteria > Bacillota > Clostridia > Oscillospirales > Ruminococcaceae > Firm-04. The sequence continues at coordinate 27,477 of JAZRXM010000042.1, forward strand.
CATCATTGCGGTACTGCTTTTCTTTTTCTTGCTCTACAACAATTTCTTCAATTTCTACCGTCGCACACTGTTTGGTTTGGATTTTGACTACCGAAACGGTGAATCTGTCACTGATGTTCAAATACTTGAACAACCAATCTCCAAAACTGTTGCAGACTCCATTCCTACAGATAGCAGCCTGCAATTAAAAACAGCGGAATATTCAGTTTCAGAAGTCGGAAAAGTCGGTTCAGAGGTCACCAAATATGAGTATTTCAACTCAACCGGTGAGGAAACACTGAAAATCAAAACAGGAAAAGACAAGTTTTTCCTGAGTTCATCTGATTCTCTGCGCCGCAATGGAGAGGGACAAATCGAAGAAAAACATTTTGGCAAATGGGACAAATCCGAAGAAAGTATCCAGAATCTACGAGCCTTTTTCTTCAGTGTGGAGTCCGATGACGATTATGAGATAAAATATCATTCCACACAAAAAGCTACCATTGAAGATGAAAACTATGACTGCGAAATTTGGCTGATGACGCGTACCGTATACAGTAGCCAATCTTATTATACGATTTATCGCTATTATCAGAACAATACGCTCAAAGGTGTACGCATTCTTTCCAATTACTCCGACATGATGCAGATTTTTGATGTCAAGTCCTATGAATTCACATAAAAATGTCCCCGCATACATTTGCGGGGATTTTTATTGACAAAATGTGGAAAATACGCTACAATAGAAGCACAGAAACCAGATTGAGGGAGGATTACCACATGAAAAGAAATCAGAAACGTATCTTATCATTGCTGCTTTCTGCTATGACGGCGGTATCCGTGACACTGCCTCCATGCTGTTCAAATACAGCTTTTGCGGCAGCCACGCCCGATAAGCAGGATTACAACGAGATTGATGCGAACTGGGCAAAGCTTTTACAGTATTCGCTATGCTTTTATGACGCGAATATGTGCGGAACAGGTGTCATTGGGAACAATGTACTGTCATGGCGCGGCAACTGCCATACATATGATTCCGAAGTTCCTTTGGACAGCAAATCTACCAACATGAGCGATTCTTTTATCAAAGAGAATCTCGAAGCACTGGACCCCGATGGTGATGGAACCATTGACGTATCAGGCGGTTTCCATGATGCAGGTGACCATGTCAAATTCGGTCTGCCTGAAGCATATGCTGCATCTGTCGTATCATGGGGATATTACGAATTTCGGGATGCCTACGAAAAATCAGGGCAAGCAGCACATACAGAAACCATTTGCCGCTATTTCTGCGATTATTTCATGCGTTCTACATTCCGTGATGCAAACGGCAAGGTAGTCGCATTCTGCTATCAGGTGGGTGACGGTGCCATTGACCACGCCTACTGGCAGTCCCCTGAAATTGATGCTATGGACCGTCCTGCATGGTTTGCTACAGATGCACTGCCCACAACCGATGATGTTTCGGAGTCGGCTGCAGCTTTGGCAATCAATTACTACAACTTCCTGGAAACCGACCCTGAATATGCCGAAAAATGTCTGGATTACGCTAAGGCACTGTACGATTTTGCGGCTAGAAACGAAAAAGGCGTCGGAAAAGGTGCAGACGGTCCTGCAAGTTTTTACACCTCAAGCAAATGGGAGGACGACTACTGTTTTGCCTCCTGCTGGCTCTATCTGATTACAAAAGATCATCAATACCTGAAAAACTGTGTTGCATATATTGATTACTACGCACCGCCCGGATATGTACTCTGCTGGAATGATATGTGGAATGGCGTTTCAATTCTGCTGGGACGCATCCAAGAAATATACCCTGATATCTGCGAAGAATATCGTAAAGCAGCTGGCAGAAATCAATATGAGTTGATTGACTTCTGGTATATGGAAGCAAAAGCCCTCCATGCCTGCATCAATGCCGATATCGGCGAGTTAACACCTGAAGGTTACTTCTATCTGGATACATGGGGCAGCGCACGATATAATACCGCAGTACAGTTTACAGCGTTGGTTTACGACAAATACAACAAAGGCGTAGATAAATACGATAAAGATACCTATGAGGACTACGCTTTCTCCAAATGGGCATTGGGACAAATGGAATATCTGATTGGCGATAACTCTCTCGGTCGATGCTATGTTGTCGGATACGGCGATAATGCTGCAAAATATCCGCACCATCGAGCAGCTTCGGGTCTGACAAAATGCGAGGATCCTGCGCCGCAGAAACATGTACTCTATGGTGCTTTGGTCGGCGGACCTGACCAGAATGATGAACACAATGACATCACCAAAGACTGGGTCTACAACGAGGTCACGATTGACTACAATGCAGCATTTGTCGGAGCTTGTGCAGGTCTTTACAATATGTTCGGTGAAGATTCCATGAAACCGGAGGAAAACTTTCCACCTGAAGAAGCAGAGGACGACTCCGATTTGTTCTCCGGCGATAATTTCTGGGTATCGGGCTATTGCGAAGAAAAACCTGAAACAACCGGCGCAGGTGTCACCAAACTGACGTTCTTCGTCAACACCGACTGTCTGACAGCACATACAGATTTGTCGGTACGTTACTATTTCAGCATCGAGGAATTCAACAATGCCGAGATTCCGGGATCTTTTGTCTATCAGCACACCTATGACCAAGTGCAAACAGAAGTCGCAGACCATGCAGCAGAATTGAGCGGTCCGACAAAGTGGAAAGATGATATTTACTACATTGAAGTGGCTTGGCCTGATTATGCCATTGCCAATTCCAATAAGAAGATTCAGATCATCCTCGGAAACTACTTTGGCGAAAATTGGGACAGCACCAATGACTGGAGCAAAAAAGGGATGGAAGACATCGGTGAGGAATATGACAACATCGTCGGCGGAACAGAATATGCTAAACCATGCGACAATGTCTGTGTATATGCAAGCGGAAAACTGGTCGGTGGCACCGAGCCTGACGGTACCGTACCCGAAAAACAGTATCAGATTGCTCAGGTCATCCGTTTGATTCGGGCGGTAACAGGCGAAAAACCTTTTACCTCTCCGGAAGTTGCCGAACAATTTGATTTCTGTCAGGACGGCGTGATTGACTCCAAAGATATTGTCATGCTGAAACGTCTGATGCTCAAATAATAATAAAACGGCGGTACTCCAAACAATGAGTACCGCCATTTATCATATAATTATTTGTTTGTCAGCATGTTTCTCCAGTCGGAGTCTTCATTCAGCAAATCATTTGCATAGAACACCAAGATCTTCGTAGCATCACGCTCATCAACAGTTCCGTCGTGGTTCACGTCTGCGGCTGCTTCCTGCGCTGCGGTCAGATAATCCTTGTCCAGCATTGCAGAAGCAACATCCATCAGAACAAAGGTTGCGTCAATCTCATTGACGATACCGTTGCCGTCAAGATCGCCAAGCGGATACTTCATGTACTTCTGCAGCAAAGCATAGTCATCATCCGGTAACGTGGTGAAATAATTGGTATCCATTTTCACCAGTGCAGATGCAATTTTCGTAGATTTCACATTCAATTTCAGCGTTTCCAGAATTTCCGAAGCAATCAGTGCGTGACCAACAGCAGTCGGGTGAATATCCTTATTCTTGGAATTCACGTAAAGCCATGCGTTTCCGTCAAATCTAGCCTTGACATCAGCAGTAGATACGGATTCCAGCTCGGAAATCGGCTTGTTGATCTTCAACAGCTGACCATTAACATACTCTTGCAATGTATTGTATTTATCCGAGAAATCCGTTCCCTGATAGCTGGTGGTATAGAATTCCAGCGGATTGTAAACAGTCTGCATAACAAGCTTCGTGTCACTGTTGATAGCACGGATCGTTGACTCAATGGTCGGGAAATTTGCAGCAGCAGCTTTCAGCGGATCACGTAATTTTCCCGTCAACTTGATGACAAGATTCTGAACAGCACTCTCATCCAATGCGGAAACCTTTGACACAACATCATTGATATTAAGATTGTCAGGAGTGATGCCAAGATTGGTGCTAAGGAACTCAATTGCAGGCTGCATCAAATCATTTCCACCAATGGAAATACAAATCAAATCAGCCTCTTTGACTGCTTTCTTAGCATCATCTGTTGCAAGAAGCGTAAGAAGATCGGAAGTGGTTGCACCATTCACTGCCAGATTTGTGACATCATAGCCAAGGCTTTCGCCCAGAATTGCACCATAGTTTGCCTCATCCTTCTGCAAACCGTATCCAACGGAAATGCTATCGCCAAGAATCAGAATCTTCTTGTTCTCAGCAGAAGCAGAAAACGGCGAAACGGTTAGCGCACCGATCGCAATGGCGGATGCAGAAAGTGCTGCGGTGAATTTTCGAAACAAAATAGACATAGCGATACTCCTTTGAAATAAAGATTGTAACATCATTTTATCAGAAACAGAAGCATTTGTCAACCTTTTCACTAAAATTTCCAAAATATCCCAACCGATCTGATTAGAGGATTGCAAATAGAATAAAATTGTGATATAATAGAATCAGTGTTTACTATTTTGCAGAAAGGAAGCCGATTATGACAAAAATACTGCTCGTAGAAAATGACGTCCAACTTGCAAAAAATCTGATTGATTTTCTGCAAAGTGAACATTTCGAAGTCACCCACGCAACAGGACAAAAACGTGCGCTGGAGATTTTTCATGCACAAACCTTTGACGCAGTCCTGCTGGATGTTTCACTGGATGACGGCAACGGTTTTTCTGTCTGTGCGGCAATCAAGAGCGAACAGAATCTGCCCGTGATTTTTCTGACAGCATCCGGTGATGAGTCATGCACGGTTGCTGGATTTGATGTCGGCGCGGATGATTACATCAGCAAACCTTTCCGACCACGCGAACTCATAGCCAGAATCAAAAATGTAATTCGCCGAAGCACACCCCAATCCAATCAAATCGTTTGCCAATCACTCCGCATGGATATCGGACGCGGCACTGTGACCAAAAATGGCGAGGAATTGTTTCTCTCAGCATTGGAATATAAGCTTTTACTGATATTTCTTTCCAATAAAGAGCAGCTTTTAACCAGAGATACCTTGATTGACGAGTTGTGGTCCGCTTCCGGAGAATTTGTCACGGACAACACCCTGACCGTCTATATCAAACGCTTACGAGAAAAAATCGAAGATGACCCCGCACAGCCTGCAATCATCAAAACGATTCGCGGATTGGGATATAAGGCTGTGGACTCAAATTAGTCTGAATCAGATTTTCAGGAAGATTTACGTCATGATTTCAAAAAGAATTGTTCGTATCGTGCTTGCGCTGATTTTCATCGCAGTGTTTGTAAGTTGTGCGATTGTTTCTCTTAAACTGGCTTTGATCTGTGGCATACTTTTACTGATTGCCTATCTGTTTGTTCTATTACAGCATCATCTTGAAAAGCGACAGCTGCATGACATCGCTGATGAACTCGACCGTGTTCTGCGCGGACAGGAGCATCTGAATCTGTCTGAATCCTACGAGGGAGAACTTGGCATTTTCATCTCACAAATTCGCAAAATGACGATCACCTTGCGCGAGCAGAATCGTAAACTACGCGATTCCCACGCATTTATGAAGGAATCTCTGGAAGATATCTCCCATCAACTTCGTACTCCGCTGACATCCATGATGCTGTTGGTGAATTTTCTTTCCAATCGAGATCTACCAACGGAAAAACGAATTGCATACGTACAGGAGCTTGCAGCACTCAACACCCGAATGCAATGGCTGATCGAAACCTTACTGAAAATCTCACGCATGGATGCCGGATTTATCCAATTTCAGCGGCAAACAATATCTTGTGAGGAACTGATACAAGCAGCCTGCCAACCATTTTCCGTTTCCGCCGAACTGAAAAACATTGCAATCCATACTAAAACAGAACCTACTGCTGTTTTTCTCGGAGATTTTGAACGAAGTGTCGAAGCCGTCAGCAATATTCTGAAAAACTGTCTGGAACATACCCCTGAGGGCGGGCAAATCACCATCGTATCAGAACAAAATCCCGTCTATACGCAAATTTTGATTTCTGATACAGGAAACGGCATTTCAGAATCCGATTTGCCACATATCTTTGAACGATTCTACCGTAACTCAGATTTTGCAAAGAACGGCTACGGAATCGGTCTTGCATTTGCCAAACAGGTCATCGGTCGACAAAACGGGGAACTGACCGTTCAAAATAATTCACCGCACGGCGCAGAGTTTTGCATTCGTTTTTATCATGCTACCGTATAAAAAACCGACCGAGAATGCTCTCGGTCGGTTTTCTATGATCAGTTTTCGTCACTAAAGCCCTGCGTATTCAGAGATGCTTTGGTGGAGAACTCGGATCCTGCATAAGCCTTCTGTACAGACATGACATTCGAATCATAGTGCAGATAGACATTGAAGCCGCAGAAGCCGGGATTGTTTTTCACATTGACAACCACCTTTGCGGTGTCGCCAGCCTTGACTTTGACAGATTCAGGTACCAGTGTCAGATTGTTTTCCAACGCAGGTGTTTCAGGAATCTCAGCATCACCGATCACAACATATCCGGGAATAGTCTTGACATCCAGTGTCACACCGTCATAGTTTGAGAAATCCGTGTAATAGAATTCAAACGGATAAGCACCGTCTTTTGCATCAGATTTCACTTCAATATCAAACACAAGGAACTCGCCGTCAAAGATGAAGTCCTTCTTCTTGGAAGTATCCACCCAAAGTGCCTGATATGACTTGTATGCATGTACAGGCGCTGCAACGGTTTCAGTTACAAAAGGTACAGTGACCGCTGCACCATTCGGCTCAGTCACGGATGCACCATTGATATCGGTCTGTGCAACAAACACATCGCCGTTATCTGCAACATAGGTCGTCACTGCAGGCGTCTGATTCTTATTCTGCTCCTTGACCATCGGGTCATCAGCATCTTCACCGACATCCTTTACTTCAAAGTCCCAGACAACGCCATCCTTACCGATGGAAAGGTTCGGTGCAGACACTTCATTGGGATCTTTCTCATGCTTACATGCAAAACAGGGCATTGTCATAGCCCCAACCAAAATCAAACAGAGTATTCTTTTTGAACGAATCATTAAAAATGATCCTCCTTTCAAACATAAAAAGAGCGCGGATGCTATCCCTCGCCTATTATTATACATAAAACGGCAGGAAAAGTCAAGTGAAAATTCTGTGACAAATCTTCAATTTCTTTACAAACTGTAATGATGGTTGTCGATCATCAGACGATTCAGGGCGCTGACCAAGGCGTATACAGACGATGTCATAATGTCCGAATGGATACCAACGCCCCATTCCACTCGTTCTTCGCTGCAAAGCTGCACGTAAGATACTGCACTTGCACCGGAACCATCAGCCAATGCATGTTCCGTATAGGTTTGCAACTTGTATTCCATTCCAAGAGCATCCTTCAGCGCATTGCTGACCGCATCTAAGCGACCGTTACCGTTGCCGAAAATCGTTTTGGATTCTCCTCGATAAGTATAAGACAGCTCAGCCTGAATTCCGTTTGTCTGTGTAAACAACATTTTATCAATGAAAAGCGGCTTGGAAAGATTGACAAGCTCTGACATGAAAATGTCATATACCTGATTGTTTTGCAATTCGGTTTTCATACGGTCTGAAAAATCTTTTATCATGCGGCTGAAATACAGATGCATTTCTTTTGGCAGATTCAAGCCGTATGTTGTCTGGAGGACATAAGCAATACCGCCCTTGCCCGACTGACTGTTGATGCGAATGACATCGGTTTCATACTCTCTGCCAAAATCATCAGGATCAACGGGCAGGTAGGGAACATCCCACATATGGTCAGGATGCTCTTTCCGATAGGCAAACGATTTGGCAATGGCATCCTGATGAGAACCGCTGAATGCTGCATAAACAAGCTGCCCCGAATAGGGCTGTCTTGCATAGATCTGCATTCCTGTCAGTTCCTCAAATTTAGCACACACCTCAGAAAGACTGCGGAAATTCAGCCGCGGGTCAACACCCTGCGAATAAAAATTCAGCGCAAGGGTAATCAGATCTACATTGCCTGTCCGCTCACCATTTCCGAATAAAGTGCCTTCCACGCGTTCACCGCCTGCCATAATGCCATACTCCGCCGACGCAATCGCACATCCACGATCATTATGCGGATGCAAACTGATACAGATGCCCTCCCGCGGAACAAGATGATTGCGCAGATAGGCAATCTGATTGGCATAGATATGCGGCATGGAAACTTCAACCGTCGCAGGTAGATTGATAATCACAGGACGCTTCGTCGTTGGTTTCCAAACGTCACAGACTGCCTGACATACCGTCAGCGCATAGTCAGGCTCGGTTGCGGAAAATCCTTCCGGTGAGAATTCAAACACGATCGCATCCGGATCAGTCGCTTGTAAACGCATATCCTCACAAAGCTGTGCTCCATATACCGCCAACTCCGTGGTCTGTTCCATAGTAGCATGAAACACCTGCTCACGATGCGCGACAGAAGTCGGTGTATACAAATGAACAATCACTTTTTTTGCACCTGCAATTGCCTCGTAGGTACGTGCAACAATATGTGGTCTTGCTTGCGTCAGCACTTGAATCGTGACATCATCGGGAATCAGATTTTCAGTGATAAGAGTACGGCAAAACTCGTACTCCGTATCATTGGCTGCCGGAAATCCGACCTCAATCTCCTTGAATCCCAATTCCACAAGCATACGGAAAAACTGTAATTTCTCCTCCAGACTCATGGGAGTGGAAAGCGCCTGATTTCCGTCACGTAAATCAACACTGCACCACACAGGAGGCTTTCGAAGCGGCTCCTGTGTCAGCCATGATGCAGTTGTGTCAGGTGCAGTAAAATACTGTATGCCATATTTGTCATGTTTTGTCGTATCAGACATCGGAGGATTCTCCTTTATCCTGCTTTTTGCTGCCTTTCAACATTTCAAGCAATGCTTTCGGCGTGGGCGGATTGCCTCGATACAGTACCAGCAGACGATAAATGGTCGCCGCAAGATACACGAACAAACAAGTTGCTACCAACATGATGAACGCGCAAAGCAATCCTTTCTTGATGGAAACCGTGCCCAGCAAAAGCTGTCCCGGCAATACGAGAATTGCCGTAAACGGGAAATAATTCAGCCATTCTGAGGTTTTGATCATGGAATCGGAGTTTGCGGGTGATCCCAGGCACAAAAAGAAGCTGAAAATCAAAATCAACACAAAAACGTAGTTGGTCTTGCCGAGGTCCTCAATCTTGGATGCAAGAGAGCCGCTCACAGACGCAACAGAAAGATACAACAGGAAGCCAAGTGCAATAATCACCAGAGAAAGACAAATGCCGGGAATAGAGAAAATCTCTGCATTCTTTATAACCGTATCCATTCCGACAACAACCTCATTTGTCGTATCAGGGAAACTTCTGAAAGCGAAGAAAACACTCATAAAGCATCCGCCGACTGCACTTGCAATCCAGATAAAGAGCTGAATAACCGCAGAAGTCGCAACGGCAAACAGTTTTCCGAAGATTAATGCCATCGGATGAATGGAAGTCAACATCGTATCCATCAGATAAGACGTTTTTTCAAGCAGAATGGACTGTCCCATCGAATTGCCGTACAGCAAAACAGTCATATACATGATCATCAGCACCAAGAAAGGTACTATAAATTCAAGCATTTCCTGCACAAAGCCTTTATTCGGTTCCTCTTCTCCACTTTCTTCCTGCAATTCAATCGAAGCAGTCGAAACGGGCATGGTCAGAAGTGTAAGTGCCTGCGGATCAATCTTGGATTTTATCACCTTTGCGTATGTAAAATTTTCCTCCACAAAGGAAGCAAAAGAAGATCCTGCACTGCGGGAAATTTCCGTGTCTTCACCAAGATAAACCGTCAACACATAAGAGTCATCGGATTTCGTAATGCTCAAAATCGCCATACTGTTGACATCGGTCAACTTGGCAGTCGCATCGTCCATACTGGTTGCGGAAATATAGGTCATTTCTTCGTAACCTGACTGCGTCAGATAGCTGTAATCGACCTCGCCCTCTGTTTCATCGCAGACAATCACCTGCCGAATTGTGGCTCTATCCTCATCAGTATCGGTACTCTTGTTCTCAGTTTTGGAAGTAGAAAACATCACAAGCAACGGGATACCTGCAAGAAGCAGAGCTGCAATCAAAATGGTGGAAACCAACCATCCCTTTGCGGTACAAGCCTGTTTGAGGGAAAAACGGTAAACTTTCCCCGTACCCGAAAGAGGATTACGCTGCATGAGAATCCCCTCCCTTCTCGTTTTTCCGTGTTTCACGGAGCATTTTGATCAGACGAAGCGGTGTCGGCACCTGACCGCGGTAAAGCACCATCATGCGGTACACGCGACCAAGCAGTTTGGTAAGATAAAGAATAAAGACAATCTGGAGTGCAAACGCAAGCAGAAGAATCCCCAAAGAGATTTTTCCGCAAACATAGTTTGCAGGTGCCACAAAAATAGAAGTCAGCGGGAACAGGGAAAGCACGATATTCACTGCGTCACTTTCGAACATCGGTGAAAAGGACGCTGCAAAATAACCAATCATGATGACAGCAACAACACCAAGCGTCGCCTGCTGGCTGTCCTCAGTTTTGGAGCAAAGAGAACCAGAAATACCACTGAGCAAAGCAAGGATCGTGTAACCAAGAGTCACACCGATCATTGTCAGAATCAGATCAGCTGCATGAATCGAATGGAATACGTCCCAGATACCGGTAGCTTTCAGAATATCATTCAGGAATTCTACACTGCCCTGACTCTTCATGAAGAAATAGGAAATCAGGAAGCTGCCGATCAAAACACCAAGTCCAATCAAAATAAATACAGTAACCGCCAGAATTTTTCCGACAAGCAATGCGGTCGGATCAACATTGACAAGCAAAAACTCGATCAGCTTCGTATTTTTCTCCTCGATGCACAGTGCAAAAATATATGACATGGCCATGACAGAGAGAATCAAAATGAAATAGCTGTATCCAAAGTTCATCATCGCGTGCGTATCTACGCCTGTTTCCGCAGTATCCGTTTCATACGCGGAAAGGCTCTGCACCTGAGAAAAAGTAGCCGCATTGACGATTTCCAATTGTTCATCCGAAACGGCAAGCGAATGCAGCAGCGACTGATGCAGCGCATCTTCCGCAACGGAACGAATGGTATAAAATTCATCCGATTGAAGCGTACTGTTTTCAGAATACAACACATGGATCTCAACCCCCATGCCCGATTCGCCCATCTGAAGTGTCAAAGCCGCTGAAGTCGGGTTTTCAGAAAGCAACTGACGGAATGATTCATCGGAGGTTTCGGTTTCCACCATTTCAACTTTGCTGAAACGCTCATCCGATTTGAATTCTGCAATATCAAACGGAAAAGATGTATCATTGCGAACATAGATCTGTGTGACAGCGGTTTCCGCGACTTCACTTTCATTTGCAAACATCAGCTTCAAAAGCGGTATGGACGCTAATCCCAAAACTGCAAGAACTACAAGCAGAATGCGCACGGATAGTGCCTTATAATGCTGTGCAAGGGTGAAGCGCATGACCGTTTTTACGTTGTCAGATTTACTCGTCGTCATGTGTTTCGCCCACCTTTTCGACAAAGATCTCGTGCAGACTCGGTTCGCGCAGTTCAAATGTAATCAGTGTGATACCGTCAGCAACCAGCTTTTTCAGCAAACGATTCGCATGTTCTTCGCCTTCCACGCGGCACTGATAAGAAAATCCGACCTGCGACTGAATCGTGACACCTGCTTCATCCATATAGGATTTCAGTTCCTGCTCTGCTTTGACAAACAGATTGATTCGTCCATAGCTTTTCTTGATATCAGCAAGATTACCCTGCAAAACCGACTTACTCTTGTTCATGATCGTCAAGTCCGTGCAGAATTCCTCAATCGTTGCCATCTGGTGGCTGGACATGATCAGGTAAATGCCCTTGTTGATCTCCTCATGGATGATGCTCTTGAAAATATCTGCATTGACAGGATCCAGACCCGACAACGGTTCATCAAGAATCAGCAATTCAGGATCAGAAAGGAGTGAACTCATCAGCTGAATCTTCTGCTGATTACCTTTGGAAAGCTGATCTGCTTTCTTCGGTTTCATCACCTTGTTTCCTTTCTGTTCAGGGTATAAATATTCATTGACCTCAAGACGATCAGCCCAATATGCGATCCGCTTTTGCGCATCAGCTTTCGATACGCCGCGCAATGAAGCAAAATACAGCAATTGATCCATCAATCCCACTTTCGGATACAAACCACGTTCCTCGGCAAGATATCCCACATTGCAGACAGAAGTCGTCAGCGGCTTTCCATTCCAAGTTACCGTTCCGCCGTCTTTGCTCAGCATTCCCAAAATCATACGGATTGATGTTGTTTTTCCTGCGCCATTTGTACCAAGCAGCGCATAAACACCGGGTTTGTCCATCGAAAAACTAAGGTGATCTACAACTACTTTATCGCCATAGCGTTTGAGTAAATCTTTCACTTCGAAGCTCATATGCATGATTCCTTTCTGATTCGCGGCGTCTAGATATTCCAATACCGCATTTATCATTCCATTTTATCATATCTTCGCAGAAAAAGAAAGCCCTCACAGATGGATTTGTGCAAAACACTCTCTTTTTTGATCGGATGCACCCAAAATTAGGGCAATTCATTGATTTCTGCCGAATCCAGCGGAAAATTTGTGCAAAACAGCATTTTTCAAAAAACGCCTTGACGAATCTTCGGTTTTATGCGATAATAGAGAAGTATCAAAACGAAAGGAACGGTTTCCCTATGAATTTCGGCATGGCTTGTATGGCTTTGACCGCAATGAGCGGTACAGAGGAGCTTGCAAGAAAACTAACGTCTGCACTTGGCGATTTGCCGCCTATCCTTGTCATATTCCTGATTTCCATGATTCCCATTCTCGAACTGCGCGGTGGTCTGCTCGCAGCTTCCCTGCTCGGCATTTCCAAATGGACTGCCGCAGGAATCTGCATTGTGGGCAACATTATACCGATTCCGTTTATTCTGCTGTTTATTGAGAAAATTCTGGACTGGATGAGCAAATGTAAAATCGGATGGATGCGAAAATTTGCACTTTGGCTTATCGCAAGAGGAGAAGGCGAAAAGGCAAATTCCATACGAAAATACGAATTTATCGGCTTACTGCTGTTCGTCGGCATTCCACTTCCGGGAACAGGTGCTTGGACAGGCAGTCTGATTGCAGCTTTGCTCCACGTCAAAATGAAAAAATCCGTTCCGGCGATTTTTCTCGGACTGATTATGGCAACCATCATCATGCTGATTATTTCCTACGGCGGATTGGCAGCCATTATTAATTTCTTTTCGTGAATTTGCTTCGGCATTGTTCGTTTTGTGGACAATGCCGATTTTTTGCCGCATCTGTCTTATGCACAGTGCCGAATTTTTGACGTTTTCTCAGGAAAAAAAGGATTTTTCATCATTGTTTCGGTATATACAATTGTTGAAAACATGATATACGCCACTCCAAAACCCATATACGAAAGGAGCCGCGCCACCATGACTGTTCGTGAAATGACAGAACAAATCGAAAACTCTTATCAATGCGAAGCCGCCTGCCACGCCTCAGAAGCTCGCCGCAGCAAATACGAAGAACCCTGCCCATTACGCACGGAATTTCAACGCGACCGCGACCGCATTCTTCACAGCAGCGGATTCCGCAGGCTGAAACGTAAAACGCAGGTTTTTCTTTCTCCCATCGGCGATCACTACCGCACACGCCTGACGCACACACTCGAAGTCGCTCAGATCGCACGGACCATGGCAAGAGCATTACGACTCAACGAAGATCTGACCGAAGCCGTTGCACTTGGTCATGATCTGGGACATTCACCTTTTGGTCATGCGGGCGAAGCTGCACTCAACAGCATTTGTCCTTACGGATATCAGCATTATATTCAAAGCGTCCGTGTCGTTCACTATATCGAAAAGGACGGTAAAGGACTGAACCTGACCATGCAGGTCAAAAACGGCATTGCCTGCCATACCAATCGCATTTCCACCACGGAAGAAGGCAATCTGGTGCGCTTGGCTGACCGCATTGCATACATTAACCACGATATTGACGATGCCATTCGCGGCGGAATTCTAAAAGCATCCGATTTGCCCCGCGACTGCGTCGAAATTCTCGGAAACACAAAGTCACAGCGCATCACGACCATGATTTCCTCTGTGATCGAGCATGGTCCGAGAAATGTTGATATGTTCCCTGATATTCGAGAAGCACACGACAATCTGCACAAGTTTCTACGGGAAAATGTCTATACAAACTCCGCAGCAAAAGTTGAGGAGCCGAAAGCCAAAGCCCTCGTGCAGCGTCTTTACGATTACTATATCCATCATGTGGACGATTTGCCCACGGATTACAAGCACATTGCAGAGCGCATGGACATTGACCGCGCTGTATGTGATTATATCGCAGGCATGAGCGATGATTATGCCATCTGGGATTACGAAAAAATCTTTATTCCACGCTCATGGGATGTTCGTTAAGGTAGGTGAAAAGCAGTGCCGCTGCCGCAGGAATTTCTGTATCAGCTCAAACAGGCAAACCCAATCGAAAACGTCATGGGACGATATGTGGAGCTGAAACGCGCCGGTAATCTGCTCAAATGCTGCTGCCCGTTCCATAGCGAAAAAACGCCGTCTTGCGTCGTTTATACAGGAATTCAGGATTCCCACTTCTATTGCTTTGGTTGCCATGCGGGCGGAGATGTCATCACCTTTCTGATGAAAATAGAAGGACTCAGCTACCACGATGCCGTTCAGATGCTCGCTGAAAACGCAGGCATGACCGTCCCCGTTGCAGATAACGACAACGGTGCTTCACAAAAACGAATGCGCCTGCTCGAACTCAACCGCTGTGCTGCAAAATATTACTATGAGCAGCTATGCGGTGCGGACAAGCGTGGGTTACAGTATCTCTCCGACCGCAAACTGAAACCTGAAATCGTCAGAAAATACGGACTTGGCTTTGCAGGTGACGGCTGGAATGGTCTGCAAAACGCTATGCACACGCTCGGATTTACGGATAACGAACTGCTGGAAGCGAATCTGTGCAGCCGTTCTGCAAAATCAGGCAATTTATACGATAAATTTCGCAATCGCGTAATTTTTCCGATTTTCGATTTACGAGGCAGTGTTATCGCTTTCGGCGGGCGTACCATTGAAAAGGACGGAGAACCGAAATATCTGAACTCCTCCGATACGCCCGTTTTCAAAAAAGGAAGAAACCTGTTTTCCATGAACTTTGCGAAGAAATCGCAGTCCAAACGCCTGATTCTCGCAGAGGGTTACATGGATGTCATTTCCATTCATCAGGCAGGATTTGAAAATGTGGTCGCCTCACTCGGCACGGCATTAACTCCTGACCAGTGCCGTTTGATGCGGCAATACTGCGAGGAAGTTGTCATTTCATATGACAGCGATGCGGCTGGTCAGAATGCCACGGCAAAAGCAGTCAATCTGTTGCGTGCAGTCGGCATTCAGCCAAAGATCCTGCACATGACGGATGCCAAAGACCCTGATGAGTATATCAAAAAATTTGGTGCAGGACGCTTCCGTATGTTGCTGGAAGAATCCGATGATGCCGTAAATTTTGCACTTGACCGCTGCAAAACCGGTGTTGACCCCTCAACCGAAAACGGCACAATTACTGCATTACACAAAGCGGTCGTGGTGCTTTCGGAAATTGAAAACGAACTTGACCGCAATGTATATATGTCCAAAACTGCAAAAGAATATAACGTAGATATGCAGGTTTTAAAAGCACAAGTCGATCAGGAAATCCGCCGCAGGACACGTTCCCAGAAAAAACAAACGTGGCGTGCAATCACCACACAACCGCTTCTGCGCGATCCTGTCAATCCTGAAGCAGCACAGCATCGCCGCGAAGCCAAAGCTGAGGAGGAAATCCTCTGCTACCTGTTCCGCAATCCGGATATGACAGGCAAAGTTGCGGAGCGAATCTCCCCTGCGGAATTTGTCACAGACCTTAATCGACGCATATATGAGAGAATTCTCTCTTTCGCAGAGAAATGCGAAGTGTTTGACCTCTCTGCCTTTTCAGAGGATTTTTCTCTGGACGAAATGGGGCATATCACGGGAATTCAGGCTGACCGTGCAGAAATCGTCATCAGCGAAAAAGCCGTTGAGGATTGCATCATTCTGCTCAAAAAGCATGAAAATGCAAAACCCGTTGAGGAACAATCCGATGATGAATGGGCACAAAGTCTGCGCAGACGAAACGCTGATAAAATTTGATTCAAACCGTGTTTTTCGGTTTTGATAAACAGAAACCAATTTTTCCCACGTATGAAGGAGGATGTACGATGTCAAGTGATAAGAAAAGCTATGATCATCTGCTCGAAAAGGCCAGAACCAGTGGAAAAATCTCCACAAGAGAACTCAGTGATGCATTTGAAGAACTGAATTTTGATAGTGACCAGATCGACAGCTTTTACGATAACTGCGGTAATATGCAAATCGAGATCGTGGATGATTTCAACCCCGACGACGATGACCTCAAAATGGGTCTCGATGACATGACCGATGATCTGGAAATGGCGCTCTCCACCGAAGGCATTGCCATTGATGACCCTGTCAAGATCTACCTGAAGGAAATTGGTCGTGTTCCCCTGCTGACCGCCGAGGAAGAAACTCAGCTTGCAAAAAAAATGCAGACCGGTGACCCCTATGCCAAAAAACGTCTTTCAGAAGCCAACCTCCGTCTGGTGGTATCCATTGCAAAGAAATACGTTGGACGCGGAATGCAGTTCCTGGATCTGATTCAGGAAGGCAACCTCGGTCTGATCAAAGCAGTCGAGAAATTTGACTACACCAAAGGCTTCAAATTCTCCACATATGCAACATGGTGGATTCGTCAGGCAATCACCCGCGCCATTGCCGACCAGGCAAGAACCATCCGTATCCCTGTCCATATGGTGGAAACCATTACCAAAGTCAAGAAAATTTCCAGCCAGCTTCTGCACGAAAACGGTCACGACCCGACAGCAGATGAAATCGCAGACCGTCTGGATATGCCGGTTGAAAAAGTACGTGAAATCATGAGAATTGCGCAAGACCCCGTTTCTCTTGAAACACCAATCGGTGAGGAAGAGGACAGTCACCTCGGCGATTTTATTCCGGACGAGCAGGCGCTTGCTCCGACCGAAGCGGCATCCAACATCATGCTGAAAGAACAATTGAACGAAGTACTCAGCACATTGACTGAACGTGAAGCGATGGTACTCCGTTTGAGATTTGGTCTGGATGACGGCAGAAGCCGCACACTTGAGGAAGTCGGCAAAGCATTTGATGTCACCCGTGAGCGTATCCGCCAGATCGAAGCAAAGGCTCTGCGCAAACTCCGTCACCCGAGCAGAAGTAAAAAAGTACGCGATTATCTCGATTAAACAATCAAAAGCACCACTTATGCATTTTCATAAGTGGTGCTTTTGTATTTTAGAGCAAAGCTTTTATTCCTTCGAAAATTTCTTTCCGCTCCGCATCAATAATACCGAAATCCATTTTTTTATAGCTCCATGCGGCTCTGCCAATCTTGTACTTTTCAAAAGTCAAATGAATGGAACTGTACCAAGCAAGCGTACTTGGATTATCAACCAGTGAAATTACGCCATATTCGCCGCAATACAATGCAACATTGCGCTTTTGGGCGGTTTCCAGTGCCTCCGCAAAAAACTGCTCGAAATATTCCGCTTCCTGAGCATCAGGGGCAGTCGTCAAAGGCGTACCACACCCCTGCGTATTCAGTCTGTCAGTTTCATTCTTATAAAACAAGGCAGACTTCGGATAAGTCAAACGGTAATCTGCGGGCATATTCTTTACCCAGCCGGCACCTTGATGCGTAAACACCAAAGGTTCGTAGCAATGAAAATTATATACGATTTTGTCATCAAACGGCATTGGCAAATCAGGAACGGACAACACACTGTTATTCCAGTATCCGCCAACTAAGATCTGCACATCAGGCGCGATTTTTCGAATTCGCTCAACACATGTTTGTGCTACGCGGTTCCATGTTTCCAGATATGCTTTGTCGGTCACCTCATTGAGCAATTCAAACGCGACTCTTTGATAATAGCCGCCAAATCGCTCAGCCAGACGCTCCCAAAGCTGATAAAAACGCTCCTGAAGCGCATTGCTCTCAAAGAACCCCGATTCTGCTTCTCCATCATCAAAGGAATAGCCTGCAGTTTTGTGAAGATCCAAAATCATGTTCAGACCGTATTTTCCACACCAGTCCACAGCCTTTTGAAGATATTGCATTCCCGATTCCAATGGCTGACCGTCCTGCGTTTCCAGCAGATCATAATCCACAGGTATACGCAGGTGGTCAAGTTCCCATGTCGATATTTCTTTGAAATCGTCTTCGGTGATGAAGCTGTCATAGTGCTCTTTTGTATGGCAGCACTGCGACAGCCATCCGCCGAGGTTGATTCCCTTTTGATAGCCGACAAATTGCTTCAAAAAGAATCCCCCAATCTGATTGTCCCCAATTATTGCTTGTTATAAGTTACCCATTCATACTTTGCAGTCAGCGGCGTTTGGCCGTTAAATGCTTTCAACCAGTCATCCACACCGATGCCGGGCCAGACATTCATCATGATCTTTCCTGCGGTTGTCGGAATCTCGCTGTATGCAGTGTAAACAGGCTTACCGTCAACGTACCATGTGATATGGTCGCGCTGCCAGTCGAAACCGTAACGATGGAAGCCCTGAGAGGCATCAAAGCCGAGATCATACATATACTCGTGATTGCCCTTACCGTTGGTGTAGTAGTTGAACTGAACCTTGGTAGTATCTTTTCCAAGTACTTCAATGTCGATCTCATCCCACGGGTTGTTATCGGATTCACCTGTATAGGTGAAGAACGAAGAAACAACACCGTCATTCTTGATTGCCTGCATCGAGGTTTCATAATAACCGAAGCTGTAGAAATCATTGGTGCGGTACTCTGCAGCGGAATAAGCGTACTTGCCGGAATAATCTCTGTCGATCGTCAGGCTGAGGCAGCCGTTGCTCAGAGAAGTGTTGTTCTTGTACCAGCCGCAATTGAACGGATTGCCGTTGGTCCAACCGTCAGATGCGATAAAGTATCTGCTGGAACCATCGCGGAAATCTTCCACCATAGTAGCGTTCTTGTTCATGGTATCAGTCGAGGTGTTATTACCACCCTGCTGCTGATTACCACCCCACGGGTTATTGTTATTGCCGCCCCACGGATTGTCATTGTTACCGCCCTGCTGCTGATTGCCGCTCTTGCCGTTCTTGTTATAGGTGACCCACTGATAGCGTGCAGTCAGCGGCGTTTTGCCGTTAAATGCATTCAACCATTCATTGACGCCTCTGCCGGGCCATGTGTTCATCATGATCTTGCCTGCGGTTTTCGGAATGTTATCGGTTGCGCGATATAC
>JAZRXM010000043.1:0-10304 GCA_045600205.1 Oscillospiraceae bacterium
GCATCCTCCGAAGTGCAAGCTTTTTTCTCGTTTTCCGGCTTTTCCCTTGCACTTCTATTATACCATTTTTCTTCGATTTTGTCGATACTATACGGGTTTTATTTGGCTTGAGGAGAGACTAAATATTATAGCAGTCGGTTGGAAATGCGGTCAATGTCCGGCAAGAGTGCGGTTCTCAGTCCGGCAGCGTGCGGTCAAAACCCTGTGCAGGTGCGGTTCTTGCTCCGGCATACACACTTCACTGAAAGTGCGCTCCAATCCGCTGTATATGCCCTAAAATAGAAATACACTGCCAATAAAAAACGATTACTCTTGCTATCGTTTTTTTTATTGGCAGTTTCGTTACATGGGGGTGCATTGGGGATTTAGGCAGGTTTGAGCGTTATTCGAGCATAAAAAACGAGCCTGCGGAGTTAAAAAGTTCCCCACAGGCTCATTGTATGTTGGGTATTTGGTTGTTTATGACGGTACGTCGTGATAAGACCGTTTCGTATCAAATCACTCATATACAAAAAACACGGCACCCCGCTGAACTCGTCGGAGGGGCAAAAATTTGTAGGCTTCATTTTTGCAATTATTGCTGTGTCGGAAGTTCATCTACACTGGTTGTGACGATGTCATTCGTCTGAAAAATGGTGATAATCAATTCAGGTTTCATATATGCTTCCATATCCATTCTCCTTATGAATTCATGTTTTCGTAGTAATCTGCTGCCGCTTTGCCATAGTAATAGAGTGCGGCGCAGATATTCTTGAGGTCAGCAGTCGATTCGCTGTTGGTCATTACCTTGTAGATATAGTCGTTGACACAATAGTTTTCATTGTCATCATAGAGATGTGCGGGAACAGAGCTCTGTTCATAGGACAATTCGGAATCTTCATCGGTGAAATAGTGGCGCAGGATTGTGCTGGATCTCAGCAGCAGAGAAGTGCCATAGTAATTATCGCCCAGTGCAGCCATCTTGTCGCTGAGATTAGAAGATTTTGTTGCGAGTTCGATGTGCTCCCAGGAAGAAGAAAAATCTTCAACGGTTGCTGTATCATCGAAATATGCCGCTGCTGCCTGGCAGTATGCCTCCAATGCTTTGGCTATGCTGCTTGTAGAGGCTTTATCTTTGTACTTCGTAAGGATATCCTCTACTTTGAAAGTAGCAACAGGTTGACCATTCTTTGCGAGCACAATATCCTTCATGAAATCTTTTGCAGCAACATCATAGGATGCGATCTTATGTGTTGTGGTGAATTTCTTGCCGTTGACCGTCCAGCCGTCTGTGATATCATCAGCAAAGAGGAACAATACTTTCAGCGAGCCGTCCAATGCAAGTGCCACACGCGGTTCGTATTTATAATTGAACACTTTATCGTAAGTCAGCACAAGGATGTTGTTTTCACCAAATTTGATATCATACCATTGTTCTTCTGTACCCGTGTAGTAAATAGTATCGAATCTTTTGCAGTTGTTCCAGACGCCGCTGCCAATGCTTGTGACAGAAACCGGAATCACCAGATTCGTCAAAGACGAACATCCTTGAAATGCACTAGCTTCAATGCTTGTCACAGAATCAGGAATCGTAATGTCCTTCAATGAGCTACAGAATAAAAACAAACTATTGCTGATGGTTGTAAGCGAACCGGGAAGTGTAATGCTTTCCAGAGCGCTGCAATCAATGAAAGCATACGCATCAATGGTGGTGATTGAATCCGGCAGGAAAACGTCAACCAACGAAGAACAGTTATCGAACGCATACTGACCGATCGTTTTTAAAGAATTCGGAAGTGTTAGTGTTTCCAACGCTGTACAGTTTGTGAAAGCAAATTCGCCGATACTTTCGATGGTATCAGGAAAATTTACTTCTGTAAGAGAATTGCATTCATAGAACATCCATGCGCTGATGGTTGTCACAGAATCGGGAAGCGTAATACTTGTCAGAGATTTACAGCCAGAGAAAACAGAAGTCCCGATGCTTGTCACGGAATTCGGAATCGAAATACTGGTCAGATTTGTGCAGCCTTCAAAAGCTTTTTTTTCAATGGTTGTCACAGTATCAGGGATCGTAACGGTTTCAACGTAATCCTTATAATCGAAAGCATATTCACCGATCACTTCAACAGGTACTCCGTCAATCGTTGACGGAATAATAACCGGCACAGGCGTTGACGAGTAATAGCCGGTGATTGTTCGTGTTTCCGGATTAAAGGTGAAATAACTATCCGATGAGTCTGCGTCAGCCGTAAAGGAAACGGCATCCAGAATCGGTGTGAGCGGGGCAAGCGGAATAGCTAACGCGGCAATTACACACGCAAAAACGCTCGCCAATGTTTTGGTAAAATGGACTTTCATCTTTGTATATTATCCTCCTCTATGATTCTATGCATTGCGGAAACGATGTACCGTAACATTTGTTATTATATCATCCCGTTCTATGCTTGTCAATATACTTTCACGATAATTGGCTGTTTATTTTTCCTCAAACATATTCCTCCATAGAATATGTTTGTGAAAACTGATTTCTTAATAAAAAAAGCTCTCCTACACTGAAAACAAATGTTGGAGAGCCATTTTTCTTAATTTATTGAAAGAATTTCCATTTCATCTTCCTCAAGACGAATGCTTGTGGTAATCACATCGTCACTCCCGAAAGCAACGATTTCAAGTTCAGCACTGATATATGTTTCTTTCATATCATTTTCACCTCATCCATTCTTTTCAAGGTTTGAAGCCGCCTGACCGTGCTCATACAAAGCACAGCAGATGTTTTTCAGATAACGGTCATCGGAATCCAATGCCGTTGCGATATAATCATTGATCGTAAAATCGTAGTGGTCACCGATTTGTCCCGTAAAGTCAGTCGGGTTATACGCCTGCTCAATGTACCAATACGCATCTTTCTGTTCGGAACCCGGCTGCCATTCTGTGAAGTAGTGGCGAAGAATGACTTTATCTTTCAGAAGCAGAGAAGTGCCAGTATAGCCTTCATCCGTAATGCCTGCGTCTTCACGGAAAAGTTTGCTTTTGTATGTTTTATATTGCATACCATATTCTTTCGGATTATCCTTGGCGTTATCATATGCACGCTTTTCATCTCGTGCAGAAAAATAAATCTTTGCATATTCGCCATAGTTCAGCAGGGCATCTACGAACGACTGATATTTTTCTTCTCTTGCAGCACATGCTTCTTTCTCCTTTTGAATTATGTAGACAGCGTGTTTCCATCTCACATTTTCATCTTGTCAGAATATCTGTAACGGGGTTCATCCACATGGATTCATTCGATTGCTCCAGATATTCTGTTGCGTTGCTATCTTAGGTCATATTGTAAAATCTATTTACATTATACCATAAAGCAGGAAGTAAGTCAATCCCCTGCCGCGTTCCGACACAAGTCTGTTCATCGAACAGCGAAGGTCGGTATGATTTCAACATCTATTCTGCAAAGCCCGATGCCGCAAGCTCTCAAAACAAAATCCAGATACTTCTCGGTCAGAAGTATCTGGATTATTTCGTTATATTATATCAGCGTCCCCCCCCCACGGATTCTGGTTGCCGCCCGTGGAAGATGATGCGCTCGCCTGTGTGCCGCCGCTGATCGTACCGCTCAGATAAATGGACTGCGTATCGTCAAGCGTCTCGATCGGTGTGCCGCTGACCGTGCCGCCTGTGTAGAATACTGCATCGGGTGTGTCCGAACAGCCTGCCGTCAGCGAGGTCACAGCCTTATCCGCGATGAACGACACGATTACATTGCCGTTTGTTTCCGCAAGAGTGATGCGTGTGTTTGCCGATGTCGAGCAGGATGCTTTGACATTCGATGCAAACTCTGCACCGCCCATGCCGCCAAAGCCGCCGCTGGAAACCTTGTCAATGACATACACGCCGCCCGAATAGGTCTTTGTACCGTCACAGTCAAACGGTTCGTTGCCGTTGGAGATGAAATATCCGCCTGTAATGGAAATACTGCCGTTTGAATCAAAGCCATCGTGGTCACCGTCCGCACAGTTGACGATGCCCAGACCGCCTGCGAGATTCAGGACATTGTTTCCGCCGCCGCCAAAGCCGCCCCAGCCACCTTGATTCCAGCCGCCGGGATTCTGATTGCCCGAGCCGTCTGCACCGCCTGCCGCATTGTAACCGTCGTCCTTTGCGTTGACAACGACCGTACCTGCGTACTGGTAGATATTCTGTCCCTCAACGCCCTCGTAGCAGGTCGAAACCGCAATCGCAAAATCGCTGACAGCACCGCCCTGTGTGCCAAGTGTGAGGTCTTTGTCGCAATGGAGCGCATCGTCTGCGGATGCAAGTGTCAGCTTGCCGCCTGTGATCGTCAATCCGCCTGCACAATGCACACAGTCGTCAGATGAATCAATATCAAGCTGTCCGCCGCTGATGACGATTTCACCGCCGCTGACATAGTTGCCTGCGTCGTCAGTGATGCCTGACGCTTTCAGACCTTTTGCACTCTGTTCGGTTTTGTTGGAATTGCCGTCCATGCCGAAACCGCCCCAGCCGCCGCCTTGATTTCCGCCTGTTGCCGTGCCTGTGAATGCAGAACCCTGATAGGTGTAAATCTTGATATTGCCGCCGTTTACTTCAAGTGTCTGCTGTGCCGAGATGCCGTCACCATACGAAGTGACATCGACTGCGCCGTTTGTCAGGCGGATGAGCCCCTCGTCCTCACCGTTGCCCGTTGCGCGGATACCGTCGCCGTTTTCTGCTTTGACTGTCACCAGCAAAGAAGCATCTTCTTCTGCATCGGGATCTCCGATACGCACGCTGTCTTTGCCGCGGATGCCGTCATCGACCGCATTGACCGTCACATCGCCGTTCCAGATTTTCAGATCGTTTTTGCAGACAATACCGTCTGCCGCCTTGCCGTTGACGACCAGTTTGCCCTTGCCTTTGATTTTCATGTCGTCGCAGGAATAGATCGCACCCATATCGCCGTCTGCATTGGTGTATTCTGTGCCGTCCGTGATCGTGTTGACGGTATCTTTTTTGACAGTCAGCACGAATTCATCGTCAATGGATGTGACGTATACAGGTGAATCCTTGCTGTTTGCAAGTGTCAGACCGCGCAGATTACAGGTCACCTGTCCGTCCGCATAGGTTTCCTTGCTGACGTCGATGCAAAGCTGACCGTTCTCACATTCGCCGTCCACATCGACCTCGCAAGGCTTAGTAATCGTAACATAGGTGTTGTTTTTCACGATGACATTGTCGGCGTTCTCCGCCGCAACGATCTCGCCGTTTGCGTTCAAAAGCGTGACTGCGGATGCGCCGTATTGGATCGCTGTCACGAGATTATCCCCCGATGCGGACGGCGTATTTCCGCGCAGGATCTGACGTTTCAACAGTGTCAGATCGATAACATTCAGCTTTCCGTCCTTATTCAGGTCGGCTGCTGCGGCATCGCCGACGGTTTGCGTCTGCCCTGTGAGATACTTGCTGAGGGCAATGGCATCCGCGACAGATACCTTGCCGTCTGCGTTGACATCCCCGACTGACGCTGCAAATGCCTGCATTGGAAATGCAAGGGATATGGCTGCCGTAAGGATCAAGGCGGCACTTTTGTGTTTGTTCTTCATATGTACGCTTCCCCTTCTTTTCTATTAGAACGCACAGCAAATGCTGCGTCATTCTGCACCAAGTGTATGGAACGATGAGAGAATATTCACATCATCGTTTCGGCGAAAATGATATCAAAAACGTATTGATATGTTCTTTGCTTTCCGCATGAATCTTCCCGTTATGCTTTCGGACTATCGAATCTGCGATGGATAGTCCAAGCCCGTAACTACCGTCGCTACGCGCTTTATCGACACGATAAAACCGCTTGAAGATGTTTTTGCAGTCCGCCTTGGAAAGCTCTGCCCCCTTACTTGCAACCGACAGTTCACAGGAGTCCGCAGTTTTTGTCAGCTTCACGTTGACTGTACTGTTTTCATCCGCATATTTCAGTGCATTGTCCAGCAGAATGTCCACCATTTGTTTGAGCTGCACCGCATCGCCATGCACCGAAATACCCTCACAGACAGCCGTTTGCAGTTCCATATTCCGTTCAAAAAACAGCGGCTCAAACGGGAGGATGCAATCCGACACCAGCTTACTGAAATCAACGGAAGTAAATTCATTTTTGGCGATACCGCCGTCCATTCTCGCAAGATTCAGCAGATTCTCCACCAGTCCGCGCATCCGTTTAGACATCGAGAGAATATTCCGATTGCAGTCTTCTTTTTGCGCTTCCGAGTACACATCATCGCAAAGCATTTCTGCATTGGTCATGATGACGGTCAGTGGTGTTTTCAGTTCGTGCGAGGCATCTGCGATAAACTGCTTCTGCTCGTTCCATGCGGTTTCGACAGGCTTTGTCATCCATTCGGCAAGTAGAATACTGATTCCAAAAAGCAGCACATATGCGATGCTCCCGATGATAACTGCGTTTTTTGCCAGCGCTTTGAGCATTGCCTTTTCTGCTGATATATCTGCAAATACGATATGATTGGATTTTTGAGATTTGGATTTATAGAATCTGAGGTCATATTGTTTGATGACGCCCACCTGATTTTTATTAGCCTCTGCATACTCCATCAGATTTTTCAGGAATGCTTCATCAGACAAATCGTAAAAATCGTCACCGAATGCCGACAGTGTATGTTCTCTGCTAACGACAATCGTGAAAAGCGGCAGTATCATTTTGTCACCTTTTTTCTTTGGCAGTGCGCTCGGTGGATGTTTTCCGCCTTCCATGGTCAGGTTTTGCATCAACTGAAGGCTTTCGCGTTCCATATTCTGCTGTGTCAGCCGCATGATGCAGACAAAACCTGTACCAAGCAGAATCGTGACAATTGTCATCATCACAATGATAAATTTGATTTTCAGTTTTTTCAGCATGATGATTCGCTCTCCAGATGATACCCCAGCCTGCGGACGGCAATGATCTGAATGTCAGAATCAATGCTTAGGAGTTTTTTGCGAAGAAATCCGATATAGACCTCCACATGGTTTTCCACAGCGTTTGAGTCATATCCCCAGACCTTGACCAGCAGGCTTTCCTTAGAAATATGGTTCTTTCCCGTGACCATCAGCATCCGCATGAGTTCAAATTCTCTGGACGAAAGACGAATGCTTTTTTCACCACACAGAAGCGATGCTGATTCCAGATCAAGTGTCGTGTTTCCAAATACGATTTCATTTGTCTGTGAACCCTGACGGCGCAGGAGCGCATGAATACAGGCAAGCAGTTCTCTTGAATCGAATGGTTTTGTGAGATAGTAGTCCGCGCCTGCATTCAGTCCACTGACTTTATCTTCCACATCCGATTTCGCCGTCAGCATTAAAATCGGCACGCCGCAATGCTTTTCACGAACGCTTTTGGCAACCGCATACCCATCCTTTTCAGGCATCATGACATCCAGGATCACCAGATCATATACATTCGTCAGGATATAGGCTTCTCCGTCCGCACCGTTGTAAACGGCATCCACTTCGTAGCCTTTGGAGGAAAGCATCAGTTTCAGCGAATCCGCAAGTATTTTTTCATCTTCGACAATCAGGATTTTCATTCCAATTCCACCCTTCCTGATACTATTATACATAATTTCGCTGAATTCAAGCTGAAAATGCCGATTTCATCAATTATACCTCTGTTTCATCACCTGCCCGTCACAGAACAGGCGGTGCTTTCAGCGTCAATTCAGCGCATACAGATATAATGAAAGCAATGGAAAGAGGTGATTCTATGAATTTCAGACATGAGGTGAAACATGAGATCAACCGCTCTGACATGCTGACGATTCGACAACGATTACGCGCTGTTGCGTATCCCGATGTCCATGCCGTGAACGGCTTGTATCACATCCGAAGCCTTTACTTTGACAACCTGGATGACAAGGCTCTGTTAGAAAATATCAACGGTCTTAGCAGACGCGAAAAATTCCGTATCCGCTACTATAACAGCGATACATCCGTTATCCATCTGGAAAAGAAAAGCAAAACCGGCGGTCTTGGCAGCAAGGAAAGTGCATCGCTGATCGCGAAACAGGCACAGCAGATCGTAGACGGTGATCTGGAATGGATGCTGCATTCCGATGCGCCGCTTGTCAGAGAACTGTATTCCAAAATGACAACACAGGGTCTACAGCCGAAAACCATTGTTGACTACACGCGAGAACCGTTTATATTTCCTGCGGGCAATGTGCGTGTCACGCTTGACTACGACATCCGTAGCGGAATGCGCTGCATTGACTTTCTGGACGCAGACAGCGTGACCATACCCGTGACGGATACGATTCTATTGGAGGTCAAGTGGGATGCCTTTCTACCTGACATTATCCGCGATGCAGTGTCCCTCGACGGCAGGCGGGAGGGCGCGTTTTCCAAGTATGCGCATTGTCGTTTATACGGCTGAAATATTATAAGGAGATTCGAAAAAATGAGTTTTAGTGATATTTTCAAATCCAATTTTCTGGAAAATGTAACGAGCGTCAGCATTCTGGACATGATTATTGCCATTGTGCTTGCGTTCGGACTGGGAATGTTTATTTTTCTCGTTTACAAAAAGACCTATTCAGGCGTGATGTATTCTTCAAGTTTCGGCACAACGCTTGTGGCGCTCACCATGATCACCACAGTTGTTATCCTCGCGGTGACAAGCAATGTCGTGCTTTCGCTCGGTATGGTCGGTGCATTGTCCATTGTCCGTTTCCGTACCGCCATCAAAGAGCCGCTGGATATTGCATTTCTGTTCTGGTCGATTGCGGTCGGCATCATTCTTGCGGCAGGCATGATTCCGCTGGCAGTCATCGGCAGCGTGGTCATCGGCGCGATTTTACTGGTATTTGTCAACCGCAAATCCTGCAAAAATCCGTACATCGTTGTGCTGCAATGCGAAAATTACGAAACGGAAAAGAAAGCTCTGGCTGAACTGATACATCATACCGAACGCTGTGTGGTCAAAAGCAAAACCGCACGTAAACAGCAGGTGGAACTCAATCTGGAAGTGCGCCTGAAAGACGAAAACACCGATTTTGTCAATGCGCTTGCGGATATGCAGGGCGTACAAAGCGCGGTGCTGGTCAGCTACAACGGCGACTATATGGGATAAGGATGAGGATTCATGTCTGCAAGTAAAAATATCGAGAAAATCTGTGTTGTCATCACGGCGTTGACGATTCTGTTGGCTTTTATATTCTGCAACGGGCAGGCATTCGGCGTTCGGATTTCGGCAAGTGCAATGGGCTATGAACACCGCCTGTTTGACAACACAAAAGTCCACAAGTTGGATATTGTCATGAACGACTGGGACGGCTTCATCGAAACCTGCGAATCTGAGGAATATTCCAACTGCAATGTCGTAATTGACGGAGAAATCATCAAAAATGTCGGCATTCGGGCAAAAGGCAACACCTCGCTGAGTTCCGTCAGAAGCATGGACAGTCAGCGGTACAGCCTGAAAATCGAATTTGACCAGTATGACAACACCAAAAGTTATCACGGGCTTGATAAGCTGTGCCTCAATAACATCATTCAGGACAACACCTATATGAAGGATTATATGGCGTACACTCTGATGCACGATTTTGGCGTGGATGCGCCGCTTTGCAGTTATGTTTACATCACGGTCAACGGCGAAGACTGGGGACTGTATCTGGCAGTTGAGGCAATCGAGGATGCTTTTTTGCAGCGCAACTACGGCAGAAACTACGGTGACCTGTATAAGCCGGATTCCATGAGTTTCGGCGGCGGACGCGGCAACGGAAAAGAATTTAAGATGCCCGAAGCGATGAAAAATCGGGGCAATGAAAACTTTGATGACGCCAAAATGCCCTTTGATCCGAACAATATGCCCGATTTCGGCGGCATGGATTTCTCGCAGTTCGATGAAGGGAATCTACCCGATTTCGAAAACGGAAAAATGCCCTCCGATTTTGACCCATCCGAAATATTCGGCGGGAAAAATGGCAAAGATGGAGGCGGTTTCGACAGGGGCAGCAATGACGTCAAGCTGAACTACACCGATGACAGTTTTGACAGCTATTCCAATATTTTCAACAGTGCTAAAACTGCTGTTACTATCGCAGATAAATCGCGGCTGATCCAATCCCTGAAACAGCTCAGTCAGTACGAAAATCTCGAAGAAATTGTCGATATGGACGAGGTGCTGCGGTATTTTGTTGTACACAATTTTCTCTGCAACGGTGACAGCTATACGGGACAGATGGTTCACAACTACTACCTCTACGAAAAAGACGGTCAGATGTCCATGATTCCATGGGACTATAATCTTGCGTTCGGCACATTCCAAGGCG
>JAZRXM010000044.1:0-103389 GCA_045600205.1 Oscillospiraceae bacterium
AGAAATGTGTACAATGCGGATCGTTCCTTTCGGAGATGTTTGCTCCCGCCCGGAGGGAGGCAAGCGTTAATTTGTGCGCTTAACTTTCCGAGCCTGCACGATATAGCCGTACAGCCTGTAAGCAAAATATAAAAACGTAACGGCAAGAACGGTACCCGTAATTATTTTTGCAATTAAATTGTCGTGCGTCAAAAACGAGGAAACGAACGAAAATGCCGCTGCGGCAAAGAAAATAAGTGAGATCAACATATATTGAAAAAGAACATGCTTAAAATACTCGTCGCGCTGTTTTCTTATCTCAACCAAATCGCGATTATCCGACGTGACCCTGAAAACGTGAAGTCCCGTTTGCTCTGACGAGATTTCATTTGCGGAGTATTCGGACAGTAATATCCTGTTTTGTTCGTACATACCCGGCTTGTTATCCCTTGCCATACAGTATGTAACTACGTATTCAACGTCCCTCGGTGCAGATTCGACAAAATCAAAGTAATACGACGAGGCGACCCTGTTCAATCTCCAACCCTGAAGTTCGTATTCGTGAAGCCTTTGTTCCAATTCGCTTGCTTTCCAAAGCGGGTAGAATAGATATTTTTCCAAATTCTTTACCCCATTTAATTTTTTTGCCGTTTGCGTCACTTTTATTAAATGTATTGTATCGCTCTATTTAATAAAAGTCAACCGGCCCATTTGATATTTTTGCCATTTACGGCAAAAATATTAAATGGACTATACCGCTTTTTTCATCAAATTTCAATCGGCAGATCCATTTTAGTGGATGTTTTCGGAAAAAATTCACGAATTTCCATTTACAATTAATAAAATAAGTGTTACAATGTATGCGTATGGCTATAAATCTAATTTTGGAGGAACAGATATGGCAAGAAAGAAAATCTCAATGGACGGCAACACCGCCGCCGCCCATGTAAGCTATGCGTTTACCGAAGTTGCCAGCATCTACCCGATTACGCCCTCCAGCGTAATGGCAGAGCTGACCGACTCCTGGTCCGCAACAGGCCTGCAGAACATTTTCGGTGACAAAGTAAAGGTCATGGAAATGCAGTCCGAGGCAGGCGCGGCAGGTACCGTTCACGGTAGCCTTGCAGCAGGCGCACTCACCACTACTTATACCGCATCTCAGGGTCTTCTCCTTATGATCCCGAATATGTATAAGATAGCCGGCGAGCTTCTCCCCTGCGTAATTCACGTTTCCGCACGTTGTGTTGCGTCCCACGCACTCAACATTTTCGGTGACCACTCCGACGTATATGCGTGCCGTCAGACCGGTTTCGCTATGCTCGCCGAGTCCAATCCTCAGGAAGTTATGGATCTCGGTGCAGTTGCTCACCTTTCCACCATCAAGGGTCGCGTTCCGTTCCTTAACTTCTTCGACGGCTTCCGTACCTCTCACGAGATCCAGAAGATCGAAGCATGGGACTATGACGAACTCGCATCCATGATCGATCAGGACGCTGTTGCCGCTTTCCGTCAGCGCGCTCTCAATCCCGAACATCCCGTACTTCGCGGCTCCGCCGAAAACGGCGACATCTTCTTCCAGCACAGAGAAGCCTGCAACAGCTACTATGAAGCACTTCCCGCAATCGTTGAAGATTACATGAACCAGGTCAACGCGAAGATCGGCACCGATTACAAACTCTTCAACTACTACGGTGCTCCCGATGCTGAACGTGTTATCGTTGCAATGGGCTCCATCTGCGACGTTGCAGAAGAAGTTATCGATTACCTCACCGCTAAGGGCGAAAAGGTCGGTCTTGTCAAAGTCCGTCTCTACCGTCCGTTCGTTGCGGCTAAACTCGCAGAAGCTCTCCCGAAGACCGCGAAGAAGATCGCTGTTCTCGACAGAACCAAAGAGCCCGGTGCTCTCGGCGAGCCTCTTTATCTCGACGTTGTTACCGCTCTCGCTACCGAAGGCGTTGACGCCAAGGTAGTAGGCGGCAGATACGGTCTCGGCAGTAAGGATACTCCTCCGTCAAGCATCTTCGCAGTGTACGAGAATCTCGCTTCCTGCTGCCCGAAGGCGAACTTCACCATCGGCATCAAGGATGACGTGACCGGTCTGTCCCTCGAGGAAAAGCCCGCTCCCGACACCGCGGCAAAGGGAACCATCTCCTGCAAGTTCTGGGGGCTTGGCGGGGACGGTACCGTCGGGGCGAACAAGGACTCCATCAAGATCATCGGCGACCACACCGATAAGTTCGTTCAGGCTTACTTCCAGTATGACTCCAAGAAGACCGGCGGTATCACCATTTCGCACCTGCGTTTCGGCGATAAGCCCATCAAGAGCCCGTACTACATCAATAAGGCTGACTTCGTTGCCTGCCATAACCCCTCTTACATCCTGAAGGGCTACAAGATGGTCAACGACGTAAAGCCGGGCGGTGTATTCCTCATCAACTGCCAGTGGGATGCTGAGCACATCGGCAACTACCTGAATGCTGAAACCAAGCGTTACATCGCAAAGAACAACATTCAGCTCTACCTCGTTAACGCAATCGACCTCGCTGCAAAGATCGGTCTGGGCAAGAGAACCAACACCGTTCTGCAGTCCGCATTCTTCTCCCTGTCCAAGGTCCTTCCTGAGGCTGAGGCTATCGGCTACATGAAGGAAAAGGCTCAGAAGTTCATGAAGAAGGGCATCGAGATCGTTCAGATGAACGAGGCTGCTATCGACGCCGGCGCAACCGCTTACGTCAAGGTCGATGTTCCTGCTGACTGGGCAAATGCTGTTGACGAAGCTGCAAAGACCACCGAAAACGGTCCTGCAAAGCTCATCAAGATGGTTGACGGCATCATGAATCCTGTCGGAAAGATGGACGGCGATTCCCTCCCCGTTTCCGCATTCAACGATCACGTTGACGGTACCTTCGAGCAGGGTGCTGCTGCTTACGAAAAGCGCGGTGTCGCAGTTCTCGTTCCGGAATGGAATGCTGATACCTGTGCAAAGTGCAACCGCTGCGCATTCGTTTGCCCGCACGCTACCATCCGTCCGTTCGCTCTGACTGAGGCTGAAGCTGCTGCTGCTCCGGAAGTCACCAAGTTCGCTCCGAAGCCCGTCGTCAAGACCGAGTACAAGTACACCCTCGCTGTTTCCGTTATGGACTGCATGGGCTGCGGCGTCTGCGTTGGCGTCTGCCCGACCAACTCCCTGAAGATGGTCGCAAGAGAGCCTCAGGAAGCTCAGCAGGCTGCATTCGATTACTGTGTTGCAAAGGTTACCGAGAAGGCAGATGTCGCTACCGACGCTACCGTAATCAGCAGCCAGTACAAGAAGCCGTTGCTTGAGTTCTCCGGTTCCTGCGCAGGCTGCGCTGAGACCTCCTATGCTCGTCTCATCACCCAGCTGTTCGGTTCCAGAATGTATATCTCCAACGCAACCGGCTGCTCCTCTATCTGGGGCGGTCCTGCTGCTACTTCTCCTTACACCACCGATGCAAACGGTCGTGGTCCGGCATGGGCAAACTCCCTGTTCGAGGACAACGCTGAGCACGGTCTGGGTATGTACCTCGGTCAGAAGGCTATCCGCGATCGCCTGATCGAAAAGGTTCAGAATATCCTCACCTCCGATCACGCATCCGCAGAGCTCAAAGCTGCTGCTCAGGCTTACCTCGATACCGTTGAGGACGGCGCAAAGAACGGTGCTGCTACCGATGCTCTCATCGCTGAGATCGCTAAGGTTGCTGATAAGTGCGATAACTGCGCTGATATCTACGAGAACCGCAACTTCCTCTCCAAGAAGTCCGTTTGGATCTTCGGCGGCGACGGTTGGGCATATGACATCGGTTTCGGTGGTCTGGATCACGTTCTGGCTTCCGGCGAGGATGTCAACATCATGGTCTTCGATACTGAGGTTTACTCCAACACCGGTGGTCAGGCTTCCAAGTCCTCCAACATCGGTCAGGTTGCTCAGTTCGCTTCCGCAGGTAAGGCAATTGCTAAGAAGCGTCTGGCTGACATCGCTATGAGCTATGGCTACATCTATGTCGCTCAGATCGCTATGGGTGCTGATATGAACCAGACCCTCAAGGCAATCAAGGAAGCTGAAGCTTACCACGGTCCGTCCCTCATCATCGGCTACGCTCCTTGCGAAATGCACAGCATCAAGGGCGGCATGCAGAACTGCCAGGCTGAAATGGCTAAGGCTGTTGAGTGCGGCTACTGGAACAACTTCCGCTTCGACCCGCGTCTGGCTGAGGAAGGCAAGAATCCGTTCCAGCTCGACTCCAAGGCTCCGACTGCTTCCTATCAGGACTTCATCATGAATGAGGCTCGTTACAGCGGTCTGACCCGCTCCTTCCCTGAGCGTGCAAAGGAACTGTTCGCTAAGGCAGAGGATTCCGCTAACAAGCGTTATGCTCAGCTCGTTGAGCGTGCAAAATAATCTGCATTGAGATTCAAAAATCCGCATGGTGCAAAAGCCATGCGGATTTTTTATCGCCTCGTTGTTGTGCAAGTTGCTGTATATTATGTTGTGTAATTTGTCTAAATCGCAGAAAATCATTTCATGTCAAAAAAAGGATTGTCCGCTACCGCAATTTGTGATACAATAAGACTAAGAATGCGAACATTTCCAGAATGTCACGGCAGAGGACAGAAAATGTCCGCTCAATCTTCGGAAGAACAAACAGTAAGGAGCGCACCCATGTTTACCAGATATATCGGCATTGATCTGGGTACCGCAAATACCCTCGTTTTTGTGCGTGGAAAAGGTATCATCCTTCGTGAGCCATCCGTCGTCGCGGTCAACACCCGCACCGACCAAGCCTGCTCCGTTGGAAAAGAAGCAAAAGAAATCATCGGCAGAACCCCAGGCTCCATTATCGCTGTGCGCCCCCTCAAAGACGGCGTCATTGCGGATTTTGACATCGCCACCACCATGCTTCAGGAATTTATCCGCAAATCTCTCCGCGGAACGCTCTTTTCTCACGCAAATGTGTTGATTTGTATTCCATCAGGCGTCACCGCCGTGGAGCGCAGAGCCGTCAAGGAAGCCGCCGAAAAAGCCGGCGCACGCCCCGTCCAGCTCGTGCAGGAACCCCTCGCTGCCGCACTCGGCGCCGGTCTGGATATTCTCCAGCCTACCGGCACCATGGTCGTCGATATCGGCGGCGGCACCAGTGAGGTCGCTGTCATCTCTATGGGCGGCATCGTTTCTTCGAAATCCGTCCGCGTGGCAGGCGACGCTTTCGATATGGCAATTGTCAACTATGTACGCAAAAAATTCAATATTCTCATCGGTGAACGCACTGCCGAATCCGTCAAACTCGAAATCGGCTCCGCTTTCCCCGAACAGCACGAAAACCGTATGGAACTCCGCGGCAGAAATCTGCTGAACGGACTGCCCGAAAACGTCACCATCACCTCTGCGGATGTCCGCAATGCGCTTCAAGAACCCCTCCAAACCGTTCTGGATGCGATTCGCGAAACCCTCCGC
Source organism: Oscillospiraceae bacterium (assembly GCA_045600205.1). Lineage (GTDB taxonomy): Bacteria > Bacillota > Clostridia > Oscillospirales > Ruminococcaceae > Firm-04. The sequence goes on from JAZRXM010000044.1 coordinate 5,453, forward strand.
ATGACACCACCCGAACTTTCGGCGGATGTCATTGAACAGGGCATTACCCTGACCGGCGGCGGGGCTCTCCTGCGCGGTATGGATAAACTCATCAACCGCGAAACCGGTATGCCCGTTTATATCGCGGAATTTCCTCTCGACTGCGTTGCCGAGGGCACAGGCAAAATTCTCGCAGACCCCGCTGCCTACGAAGAATTGCTTGCCGATGACATCAAGTATTATTAAAAATCAGGACAGTCACGGAATGCCATGGCTGTCCTTTTTGCAAAGGGGGATTTTCTATGAAACATAATCTTAAAATTACAGAACCTGACGTCAGAATCACCATTCCGGCTGAACAGTACGGACATTTTGCCGAGCATCTCGGTCGCTGCATCTACGGCGGCATTTGGGACGAACAGGCGGGGTGTTATCGGGAAAATGTTGTAAACGCCCTGAAAAAGCTGCATATTCCCGTACTGCGCTGGCCGGGCGGCTGTTTCGCCGATACCTACCACTGGCGCGACGGCATCGGCGCACCCGACAAACGCCCGCAGAATATCAACACGGTCTGGGGCTATGTACCAGAAACAAACCGCTTCGGTACTCACGAGTTTTTCGACCTCTGCGAACTCCTCGGCTGCAAACCCTATCTCGCTATCAATATGGGCAGCGGCACCGTACAGGAAATGGCAGACTGGATTCACTACATCACTTCCGATTTTGATACAAGCATCACGCAGGAACGCCGCAATAACGGCAGAAAATCTGCGTGGAAACTGCCGTTTCTCGGCATCGGGAACGAGGCTTGGGGCGGCGGCGGCAATATGACTGCCGATTTCTACGCTGACCAATACCGCCAATGGCACGGTTTTGCAAAAAGCTACGACCTTTCCGCACCCACAATGAAAATCGCATGCGGCCCAAACGGCGCAGACTACGACTGGACAGAACGCATTTTGCAGCGCGTGGACAACAGTATGTTAAATGGTCTGGCGTTGCATTTCTATACCGTACCGAGCGGCATCTGGGATGAAAAGGGCGACGCTACGAACTTTTCAGAGGATGAGTACTTCGGTGTCATCCGCGGTGCAGAACAGATGGAGGAAATCATCTCCAAGCACTGCGCCATTATGGACGAATATGACCCTGAACTGAAAGTCGCGCTGGTGGTAGACGAATGGGGAACATGGTATGACCCGACAGAAGGCGGAAATCCTGCGTTTCTCTACCAGCAGAACACCATGCGCGATGCCATGCTCGCTGCACTGACCCTGCACGTTTTTCACCGCCACTGCGACCGCGTCAAGCTCGCAAACCTCGCACAAGCGGTCAATGTGCTGCAAGCTCTCATTCTTACGGATGGCGACAAAATGCTCCTCACACCTACCTATCACGTTTTTGATATGATGCAAGAGCATCAGGATGCGGTGCTGTACGAAATCAAGGGCATTTGCGGCGATGTTTCCGTTATTGCATCGGAAAAGAACGGAAATATGCTGATTTCACTCTGCAACCCGACGCTTGCTCCGCAAACCGTTTCACTCAGTCCCCCCGATTTTTCACGGTATTCTGCAAAAATCCTGCACCATGCGGATTACCATGCACACAACACCTTTGATGCCCCTGAAACCGTCATTCCGCATGATTTTACTGACAAAATCACACAGAATGATTCCGAACTCACACTGACACTGCCGCCTGTTTCGCTCGTGACGATTCATGCGGCAAAATGAGGACTTACATTTGAAACAGATTTCTTTCTTCGAGCGGCAGCGTGATCGTATTTTTTCGCTGCTGCTCAGTTTTTTGCTGATGACAATCGGCTCCATGACATCGCCGCTGTTTCCGCTGCACACATGGGTCGATCAGAATTGCTTTCTCTCTGTGGCGAAAATGTGGCTTGCCGGTAAAATTCCCTACCGCGATGTGTTTGAACAAAAGGGGCCGCTGCTGTATCTGCTGCATATTCCCGCCGCTGCATTCCCTGCGCTGCGCTTTTTCGGCGTGTATCTCATACAAATTGCACTTTGGTACGCGATTTTCAGAGCGGCTGCAAAAATCTCTGACCTGTATCTGCCACATCATAAGCGTCTGCTGACCGCATCGCTGAGCGCACTGATCACAGTCTGCTCGTACTGTTACAGCCGCGGTGACAATGCAGAAGAATTTTGTCTGCTTCCCGTCATGCTCTCACTCTACGCGCTGCTCAAAGCGGTCAGAGAAAAGCCATTTCCAATGAAAATGCGCGATTTTTTGATACACGGCTTGTTTGCCGGCACAGTGCTCTGGATCAAATTTTCCATGCTCGGATTCTACATCGGATGGTGCCTCTGCGCAGGCATCCTCCTTTGGCGCGACCGCAATTTTCTTGCCGCCCTCCGCGCAGGCTGCTGCTTCCTCGGCGGAATGCTTTTGACTGCTCTGCCGTGGATTTTGTATTTCGGATGCAACAATGCTCTCGATGATCTCGTAAATGTGTACTTTTTCTCCAACGCTACGCTCTACCCCAGAAAAATCAGCTTTACACAATTTATCCTGAACTTTTTTGCAAAAGACATCGGTTGGAATCCCATTCTGATGCTGCCGCTCCTTGGCGGAGTGATTGTGTACGCACTGAAATCTTCGAATCTGCGCGAGAAACTGGTCGCTCTTGTACCGCTTTGTACCCTCTATCTGTTCGTATTCATCGGCGGCGTGCGCTATCGCTACTATCTGCTGATTCTCGCCGCATTTCTGCCATTTGCAATTGCACACCTACTCCTGGTGCTGCCCCAACGATTCCAAAAACTTACTCGCGCAAAGTATGGTTTGCTTTGGATTGCATCTCTGCTGCTGTTCGGAAATTGTGCATATTATCTCGTAAAACCGTGGAATTCCTATCCGCAGGTGCAGTTTTCCGCAATAATTCCGGAAAATTCCGTGCTGCTTAACTATGGCTTTCTGGACGGCGGATTCGCATTGATGAGCGGCGCAGATTTCCCGCAGGGACGCTATTTCTGTAAGGTCAATATTGCGCGGGATATGCTGCCCGAAATGTATGAGGCTCAGGAACAGACCATTTTAAACCGTGAAGCAGATTTTGTTGTGATACGTTGGGAACCGAAAAAAGAATCCATCTGGGATAAATACAATTTTGCGCCATTTTTTGAATACTACGAGGAAATCGCCACTGCGGAGGAAACCCATGACCACTATTGCTACGCGCTATATCAGCTGAAATAGTAAAATAAAAAATATTTTTTGAGGGTGAACATTTTTTGCCTTCTCATTCGTATTTTAATCAGAGGCACATGAAAGGGGTGAGCTGCCATGCAAAAACGCCGTGTCGAACAGGCGTTTTCGGACTATGCGGATACAGTGCTTCGTGCCGTCTGGCACCTGACTTGTCAGATGCACGCTGCTGAGGACTGCACACAAGAAGCTTTTTTGCGGCTCCTCGCCGAACCCGATTCCATGACAGACGATCATATCCTTCCATGGCTTCTCCGCACCGCGCTCAATCTTGCGAAAGATTTCCTCAAATCAGCTGAGCATTCACGTACCTTACCACTGGATGAGGAAAATTCTCCACAGACACAACCCTTTTCCGAATCCAATGAGCCCGATCTACTCGCGATGATACAAACACTGCCAAAAGAGGTACGTGTCCCAATGTGCCTGCATTTTGTTGAGGGCTACACAATCGATGAAACCGCCGAACTGCTCCACACCCCACGCAGTACGGTCGCTTCCCGCATTCGACGCGCTCGACAAAAACTCAAAGAGCTTTTCAGAAAGGAGGATACTGCCCGATGAACCGCGATCCCCATCATGGCGACTACCTCTCGGATTATGTCGAGGAAGCAAAGCAGATCCGTGCATCGCAAAAATTTCGTGCCGAAACACTGCGGAAAATCCGTATCTCTGCTGCGTCTCAAACGGAAAACTTCTCTGAGCAGCACCCCACTCAGGATGATGACCCGTTTGCTTCGTGGTCTGTGAATCCGAATCCTTCCGCTGCAAAACCTGAACAGAATCGCAATCTCTCCGCAAAGCACGAATCCGGTACAAAACGGTTTCGCTCCTTCCTCGCAACTGCGGCAGCTTTCGCAATTGTCGGCGGCACAGGGTTTATCCTCTATCATCGTGCTGTCAACAACAATCCGGTTTTCCATTTAAGCGAAAACTCTGACAGTTCCTCCGCAGTCAACACAGATACCGAACAGCTTGTCAAAAGCTATCAGGACTGTAATCTGCAACTTTCTGGATATCTCGCATCTGCAAACGAAATCTTTTCGCAAATGAGTATCTGCATGAACCCGCCGACACCAGACACTGAACAAGTATTCGAGTCATACGTCAGTTCTCTGCGCGCGACTTGCGATACTGCAAAACCCGTTATCAAAAAAAGAGATGACATTCAGAACCAACTCTGCATCGCAAATGATGTCACCCTGTTCGACGCCTACTTTGATGATGACGGCACTCTTGTTATTTTGATTGCGAATGGCACAGACAATACCCTTACGCTTTCTGAGGGATGTTCCCTCACGGATTCAGAAACAAATCGACCTGTCGGCAACAGTTCTTTCGCGCTTCCAAAAGATTGTACCACCATTCAACCGCATACCTCCGTCAAGCTGTTGATTCCCAATCGCGGTGACAGTATGATGCTAGGTCAGGACTACATTTTTACCTTGTTTAACTGCGGTTACCGGCGTGATGGCTCGGATAGCGGCACTCGCAACCTGCAATTTCAGGCAGTGGATGCAGGACGAAATTTTACTGAGGAACTCATGGACGCTCTTTTGTCCGACCAGTATCGCTTTACCTATACTGGAGAGATTCCGCAGCCCCCACTCGCTGTTGTTCAGGATATCCTCAACAAGGGCGGAAGTCACTCTGCACTAAAAGATACGTTCAGTCAGTATCAGCCAATGTTTACGTATTACTCTGATTACTGGACTTTTTCACCGCAGCTTGATTCCGATGATTTCCCGGAATCTGGCACGCGAAAAATCTGGATGCTGAGCGATACGTCAAACGAGTATTTCGCAGAGCAGCTTTCTGACGGCGAGTATCACATTTATCATCGCGATCCTTTCTACAGATCAATTACCGAGATTCTGCCGAATAAATGATTTTTCTCTGCATATTCCGCTTCTTTCTGCGTACAATATCCGCGGAAAGGAGCGGATTTTTTATGCCCGAATTCTCACCCAAAGACTATCAGCGCATGGTCAGCAAAACTGCAAAACACACGAACCCTCTTGTGACGCTCACAAAAGCATTCTTGATCGGCGGTGCAATTTGCCTGATTGGCGAGGTGATTCGTCAGGTGTTGCTGCATTTTTATGTGTCGGGGCAGGATGTTGCTTCCGCTTGGACCGCAATTATCCTTGTGTTTTGTGCGGCTTTTCTCACTGGCATCAGTGCCTACGAGAAAATTGCAAAGCACGGCGGCGCAGGAACGCTCGTGCCAATCACGGGATTTGCCAACGCAGTATCCTCTGCTGCGATTGAAGCGAAAACTGAAGGCTTTATCCTCGGTGTCGGCACAAAAATTTTTACTATTGCAGGTCCTGTCATCCTCTATGGCACGGCAGCCTCTGCGCTATATGGCATCATCTACTACTTTTTTATCAGATAGTGCATTTCTGCAATGGACTTAAACGGGAGAACCTGAGCAAAAGGTTCTCCCGTCTTTTTTATCATGAAATGTTTATATTTTAATTATATTCAGATGTGAACATACAAAAATCACATAAACACATCAAATTCAAAATAATAGATGGCTGTAACAACTGCAATTTATCTGCTCACATGGGGTTGACAAATGCAACTTGAGTTGTTATAATGTGATTAGTGTATATATACAATATGAAACGGAGTCCTGCATTATGGATATCATCATCAGTAATTCCTCCGCCGACCCGATCTATCAGCAGATTGTCAATCAAATCAAAGCGATGATCATGGACGGCATACTACAAGAAGGGGACGCCCTTCCTTCTATGAGAAATCTCGCGCAACAACTGAGAATTTCTGTTATCACAACCAAACGCGCCTACGAGGAACTGGAACGCGACGGCATGATTGAGTCGGTCACGGGAAAAGGCAGCTTCATCAAAGCGCAAAACCCTGAACTCATGCGCGAAGAACATTTGCGCAAAATCGAGATGCTGCTTGCAAACGTCGCAGAAACTGCATCCATGGCGCACATTACGCACGCTGAACTGCATGAAATGCTCGACCTCCTGCTGGAGGACCAAACAAACAACTGAAAGGAGTTTTCGCTATGTCTGAATTCCAAAATTACGAAAATGCTATCGAAATCAAGAACGTCACAAAGAAATACGACGGTTTCACCCTCAATAACATTAGTTTTCAAGTGCCGAAAGGCAGCATCATGGGCTTTATCGGACAAAACGGCGCAGGCAAAACCACAACCATCAATTCCCTGCTGAACATCATCCCGATTGACAGCGGCGAAATCAAAATTTTCGGGAAAGACCACGCTAAAGACGAGTTGGAAATCAAGCGCAATATTGCCGCAATTTTTGATATGCTGCCATTCCATGAACAATTCAATGCACGGCAAATCTCAATCATCATGCGGGATATTTTCGAGGAATGGAATCAGGACACGTTTTACTCGTATCTGGAGCGTTTTCAGCTTCCGCAAAAAAAGAAATTCGCAGAGTTCTCTAAAGGCATGAAAATGAAACTGCAAATCGCTGCGGCACTTTCTCATAACGCACACCTTCTCGTCATGGATGAAGCTACAACGGGTCTAGACCCCGTAGTGCGCAATGAAATCCTCGATATTTTCCTCGAATATCTGCAAAATGAAGAAAACAGCATCCTGATGTCCTCGCACATCACCTCCGATCTTGAGAAAATTGCGGATTCTGTTACGTTTATCGACCGCGGAAAAATCCTCATCAGCGGTTATAAGGACGAAATCCTCGAAAATCACGGCATCATCAAATGCTCCAAAACTGATTATAAGCAAATCGACCCCGATGATTATATCAGCGCAAGACTCAATGATTACGGTGCGGAGGTCATGGTCTCCGACAAAACTGCCTGCCTGAAAAAATACGCAGGTCTGGTGCTTGATCCTGCCACGCTGGAGGATATCATGCTGTATTACGTCCAGCGCGAGAAAAAGGAGTGGTCGTCATGCGCGGACTGATTTACCGTGAATGGATCCATCGCAAGAAAAAGATTCTGCTCAATTTACTCGCATTCGCTGTACTTTTGTTGTTGATTGCATTGGTACAGCTCTCGTTCCGATACGGCAATCTGCGACCGGAAATTCTCGGCGAGGACAGCTATGCGATCATGCATCCATATCTTTACGTGGTATCCCTTGTGCTCCCTATTATCGCTTCCTCGATGCTCTCAAGGCTGAACTGGGATGATATTGCATCGGGATTTGCCAGATATTCAATCACTTTGCCTGTACCTGCGTGGAAATTCACCGGAGCGCGTGTGATCGTTGTCACGTTGCTCAATCTCATCGTAATGGCGTATACATTCGGAACGGCAAAGATTATCACGATGATTTCAGGTGAACCACTTTCCCAACTTGGTACCGGTGGGCTAATCTGCGCGCTGCTATTTTTCCAAATCGTTTCCATGTACGAAACAGTGCTGTCATACCTGCCATTTAAATATGGCATCAATGTTACCATCACGACTGCATCCGAAATTCTGATTTATCTGGCTCTGATTTTTGGTGTGTGCTATCAGAAAGTAAATACATTTTTTTTCGATTTGACGAATCGTTTTCAAGAACTCAACGAGCAGGGCATCGTCACCGATGATGAAATCGAGGCATTATTATATGATATTCTCCATGATCTTACTGACAAAATCACACCGTTTCTGAACACTGTCGCGGCACTTGCTCCTCTGATTTATATTGGAGCTTCGGTACTCGGATTTGTCTTCGCAACACTTCTCTTGAAATGGAGGCGGAAGAAATGCGGAAATTAACAGGTTTGCTTTACAAAGATCTATATTTGAATCGCTTTGCATATATCGCAATTCTTGCTTGCGGAATCGTATTTGAAAATTTATCACTCGTCATGACTTGGTTTGGCAATGCATCGGATGGAATTGATATGAGTGAGAACAGCGTGATTTTATGTGCTTTTGATTTGATGGGAGCAATTGTAGCTTTTTTCTTCATGCAATCCATGAACAAATCACTGCTCTCATCGGACGAGAACAAAGCATGGGCATCGTTTATCATTTCCACACCTGCTTCATCAAAATATCATATCCTAGCGAAGTACGAAAGTACGCTGATTGTCAATTTTTCGCTCTACGTTTTCAGCATGATCATATTTGCAGCACATGATATCATTTGTCCTCCTATAGCATCCGTAAGTGGCTTGATTCCGTTTTTCTTATGCTTCAATCTGATCATGTTTGCAATTGAAGCACCATTCATGTTCCGTTTCTCGACTAAATATGCGGACGCCGCACGAATTGCGCCGATTTTACTTCTCTTTTTCATTGTTATCATTTACCTGCTGTTTGGAGATATTTCCTTCCTGTCAGGGGAAATGGATTCCTTCATCGAAGCCTTTTTGAATATTCTCAGCGGAAAGCGTGAATCCAAAGTTCTGACGCTCATCAGTACAGTTTTACCTTTCGTTACGATCATTTTCTACGTGACTTCTTACAAAATCTCCTGTAAGTTGTATCGGAAAGGAGTGGAATCTTATGCCAAATAAGAAACTTGCATGGGCACGACTCGTATTGTTCACGATACTCGCCTTTCTGATTTTCTGGATTCCGATTTGGATTTTCGATACCAATATTGCAGTCAGCACCGAACCCCAAATCGCATTCGTCGCTATATTTGCAGGATTTTCGCCTGCGATTGCCAATATACTGACCCGTTTGCTTACCAAAGAAGGCTTTTCCAATTCGTTTCTTCATTTCCGATTTCTCACAAAAGGCAAGTATTATCTGATCGCGCCATTATTGAATATCGTTTATGTTGCAATTCCCGCTCTGTTTGTAAGATGTATACTGAGTAACCGCATGACGAATACATCAGTGCTGGAGGGCACATCTACATTTTCACTTGTTTGCGGTTTATTCAGTAATCTCGGATATGTGTGCATTTTCGCGTTATACACGTTTGGAGAAGAGTTCGGTTGGCGTGCTTATCTGATGCCCCGCCTCGAAAAACTGATTGGCACAGCGCCGGCAATCATTGTTGGTGGAATTATCTGGGGACTCTGGCATGCTCCACTATTCAAATACGGCTACAATTTCGGCTCGGATTACCCCTTTTTCCCGTATCTCGGTATTGCGCTCATGTGCGTGGACTGCATCATCACGAATTCCGTTTACACATGGCTTACCAAGCGCAGCGGCTCGATTTTCCCATCCTCTCTGGCACACGCGTCCAACAATTCCGTTTGCAATATTCTCGCAGTGCTGATTTTGTTCGGTAAGCTAAAAGAATCCGACATTTTTCTAGCATCGGCATTGGCAACCGGCTTTGAAACACTGATTGCGCTGCCATTTTTTGTCGCCTGCTGCAAAAAGAAAGATTACGATATGCCTTAATGTTCCACGTGGAACAATATATCATAACAAACGGTCCTGATGTTCCACGTGGAACATCAGGACCGTTCTTTTATAAGGGATTGCGTTTGATTTTAGCAAATCTGCGGGGATATTGCTCAGGAGTATCAGACATTTTCGTCACGCAAATCAGATGTTTGCATTCGCCCTCGATTTCATAAGATTGAATCGGCAATTCTATGTGAGCAGAGAGAGCTTCGGAAGCTTCAGCGAACCGTTCAACAGAAGCATCGTAGTTCTTTCCTTTCATCGCATACAATTTTCCGCCGATTTTTAAGAAAGGAACCGATAATTCAGTCAGCATCGAGCCATTCGCCATTGCCCGAGAGGTTGCTGCATCAAAAGTTGCGCGGTATGAAGCGGATTTTGCAAGTTCCTCAGCACGACCACAGATGCATTCTGCGGACAGCCCAAGGTCAGATACAACTTTTCGACAAAAATCAACCTTCCGCTCTTCAGAATCAAGCATATAAACCTGCAAATCAGGTCGGAAAATCGCAATCGGAATTGCGGGGATCCCAGCACCAGTCCCAATATCAATAAGGCGTCTAGAATTCGGAAGAAACTGTAATAAATACGCAGAATCAAGAAAATGTCGAATCCATATCTCTTGATAGTCTGTCACGGCAGTGATATTTTGGAATTTTGATTCAGAAATCATCAATTTCGCGTATGCATCTAATAAACGATATTGATTTTCCGAAAGAGAGATCTGATATTTCGCAAAGAGAGCGGAAGCATCTGTATATATCCCAAAATCAGGCATGAGCGCCACCTGCTTTCAGCCATGTCAGAAGAATAGAAATGTCCGCAGGGGAAACGCCAGAGATTTTGCTTGCCTGAGCAAGATTTTCGGGATGAACCTTTGAAAGCTTCTCACGAGCCTCAGAGGAAAGTCCGTGGATGCTTTGAAAATCAATATTCGGAGAAAGTTTCACGGCTTCAAGATGCATCAAATGACGATTTTGCTGGTTTTGTCTGTTAATATATTGCTCATATTTTACCTGAAGTTCTACTTCTTCCAATTCTTGTACGGTCAAGTCAAAAGTTGTATCGACAGCTTGAGATAGACCGGCAAGAGTGACCTGAGGACGTCGTAATAATGCTTCCATTTTGCAGCCAGCAGAAAGCGCAGTTGTACCAACATCTTCCAGGTAAGCATTCAACTTAGAATCAGGATGAATTGATTTAACGGCTATTTGCTCGACCGCATCAGCAATTCGATTCATTTTCATTGTAAATTCGTTGAAATCAGCATCGTTCACTAAGCCATATTTACGACCAATAGGTGTCAAACGTGCATCGGCAGTCGAATGACGCAGCGACAACCGATATTCGCTTCTAGCGGTCATCATTCGATATGGATCTTCGCATCCTTTTGTCACCAAATCATCGATCAGTGTTCCGATATACGAACTAGAACGAGCTAAGACGAGTTCTTCTTCGCCCAAAACATACGCAGAAGCGTTGATTCCAGCAACAAGTCCTTGTGCTGCCGCCTCTTCGTAACCTGAAGTGCCATTGAATTGACCTGCCGCATACAGTCCATGAAAATCACGAAAACCAAGCGTAGCATACAAGCACTGCGGATTGATGCAGTCGTACTCTATCGCATATGCAGAACGCATAATTTCGATATGTTCAAAGCCTTTTACGGAACGATACATCTGAAGTTGTACATACTCCGGCAAGGAAGTACTGAAGCCTTGTAAGTACATCTCGTCACAATCGATGCCTGTCGGTTCAACAAAAATCTGATGGCGTTCACGTTCTGAGAAACGCACAACCTTGTCCTCAATAGAAGGGCAATAACGCGGACCGACACCATGAATCAAACCACTGTAAAGAGGGGATTCCGACAGATTCTCTCGTATGATTTTATGCGTATTTTCGTTAGTATTCGCAATCCAGCATGGAATATCATTTCGATATACAGAAGCATCAGAGGAAAACGAAAACGGCCTGGGATTCGAGTCACCCATTTGTTTTTGCAGAACAGAATAGTCAATACTACGTCGATGAACACGACATGGTGTACCCGTTTTAAAGCGACGAAGTTGTATACCGTGAGCAGACAACTTGGAAGACAAGAAGCGGGCGGGCAAGCAAGCATCAGGCCCGCTTTCCAACGATTCCTTACCGATATATACCCTGCCGTTCAAAAAAGTTCCCGCGCAAATCACAACCGCCCTGCACGGATAGACCGCTCCAAATGCATTCACGACGCCGGTTACACATTGATTCTCATCAATCAAAATATCAGCGATTTCTGTTTGAACTATCCGCAAATTTTCGGAATTTTCACATATCTGCTTTGTTTTAGCATGATACATACGACGATCTGCTTGCGCACGAGGGCTATGGACAGATGCACCTTTACTCAAATTCAACATGCGCATCTGAATGCAACATGCGTCAGCAGCTTTGCCCATAACGCCGCCGAGCGCATCAATTTCTCGCACAAGATGACCTTTTGCGCTGCCACCGATAGAAGGATTACAAGGCATATTACCAATTTGATCCAGTGAAATGGTAAAAAGTGCAGTTTTACATCCTCGTTTTGCCGATGTAACTGCAGCCTCAATTCCAGCGTGACCTGCACCAATAACAGCGACATCAAAACTGTCCAATGTCTTCAAAAAGACACATCCTTTCAAAATGTTCCACGTGGAACATTCATTTTCCTACACAAAAACGCGAAAAAACCTGATTGACAACGTCTTCTGATACATGATCTCCATCCAGCTGTCGCAGCGAATCAGCAGCTATTTCCAGATCTTGATAGACCATATCAAGCGGCAAATGATCCTTAGTATCGCTCAAAGCCTGCGACAGGAATTTCTCAGCAGATTCGAGTAAAACCCGCTGTCGTTCATTCAAAATCGTTGGATTATCATTCGAAACAGGGGCAGGAAACAGCGATTTCAAAGCAGCCGACAATTCGCGTTCACCCAGAAAAGTAACCGCGGAACACGATACAATTGGAAAATCAATGTAAGGTGCTTCTCTATCACAAGCGTCCATCTTATTCCAGAGGATAATCAGCTTCTTTTCTTCGTATTTACGAAGAATTAACATATCTTCAGCAGAAATTCCGACATTAGCGTCAACTACATATAGTATCAGATCAGACTGTTCAACCTCCTGAAAAGCTGATTCAATTCCAATGGCTTCAATCTGATTACCTGCCTCACGAATACCCGCAGTATCAGACAAAAGTAACGTATATTCGCCAAAATACACCTGTTCCGTAATGACATCACGCGTGGTGCCCGCAATATCCGTTACAATACTGCGCTTCATTCCGCATAGCCAATTCATCACGGAGGACTTGCCGGCATTCGGTAAACCAAGCAAAACCGTGCGAATTCCTTCTCGGAACACCTTGCCATTCTGATAAGAAACGAGCATTGCCTGCAAGCGGCACCGAATGCTCTCAATCGAAGAAATCAACGAATCTTCGCTCAATTCAGGAGGAAACTCCTCTGCGTCATCCATCCAGTAAGCAAAAGCCGCAAGGAGCTGCGCGATCTCATCTGAACATTCACGCATCCGCTTGGAAAGCCGACCGCTCTTAACCAAATTCGCCTGCCGCAGAGCTGTTTCGCCTTCCGCAGCAATAACATCCATGACCGCTTCCGCTTGTGAAAGAGCAAGTTTTCCATTCAGATATGCACGTTTTGTGAACTCGCCCGCCCCTGCCTGCTCTGCTCCGAGTGCAAAAAGCAGTGACAAAATCCTGCGGCAGAGAAAAATGCCACCGTGGCAAGTAATCTCAACGACGTCCTCGCCCGTATAACTATGCGGCGCACGAAAAACAGTCAGAACCACATCATCAAGCAAAGTTTCGCCATCGGATATCGTACCATGGGCACATGAATATCCAAGCATTTCCGATACTTTTTTACCATTTGCGGCAACAAATGCTTTCTCCGCGATTGCAATTGCTTCATCGCCGGAAATGCGGATCATCCCGATTCCGCCGCTTGCATTCGGGGTCGAAATTGCAGCTACGGTTTCCATTTCGCAAATTATCCTCCCATGAAAAAGGGCGACAAATCAATGCCGCCCTAAAATTCAGTCAATTTCGATTTTGCCGTAAACGCCTGCATTCAAGGAATCCTCAGGCTTCGGACGCTTGTAATCCTTTTCGAAGCTGGTCGAAAGATCGAGCTTTCTCGGTCCTTCTGAGCTTCTGCGCTCGCCGTGACCGTTACTGCCTCTGCCTCTGTGGTCGCCGCGATTGTTGTTGCCGCCTCTGCCGCGACGCTCACCGTCACGACCACCCTTGCGGTCGCCGCGTGCCGCCTGCGGGTTATCATTTGTAATGATGACTTTGCGGTTCGGCTCCTCGCCGGAAGAATGGGAGCTTACGCCCTCAATCTCAGTAACGGTGGAATGAATGATTCGACGTTCATAGGGATTCATCGGCTCCAGAGTAACACTTCTGCCGGTGCGCAAAACGCTCTTGGAGATGCGCTGCGCAAGTTCCTGCAAAGCCTTTTTACGCTTTTCGCGGTAGCCGCAGGTATCAATCGCAATGCGCATATAGTCACGGTCGCCGCGGTTTGCGACCATAGAGGTCAGATACTGAAGTGCATCCAGCGTATCACCGCGTCTGCCGATCAGTGCGCCTGCGTCGTCGCCGGAAAGTTCGATCTCAACGCCGAGTTCGGAAAGCTTAGCCTCAGCATTGACCTGAAGTCCGAGCTTTTCGAGGATCGTGTTGATATACTCAGCAGCAAGCTGCATTTTTTCCATGCCAACGACGGGATCAACGGGGGCGAGCTTCGGTTCGTCATTCTCAGCGGCAATTGCCTCGACGACCTCGGAATCCGTGACAGGCTCATAGTCCTCGACGGTCACGGCAGCGGGAATAGGAGTAAGGGTATCAGAAATCGGGTCTACAAGGACAGGAGCCGGAACAGCTGCGGGATCATATTCCGCACGGACCTTGAATTCGGTCGTCTTACCGAACAGTCCGAACAGACCGGATTTCGGTTCTTCCAGAACGGTAAATTTAATTTCGGAAACATTAACGCCGAATGCTTCGGCAGCCATTTGCTTCGCTGCTTCGAGAGAAGCGGCAGAAAATTCTTTCGTCATAGTTCATCATCAGAATGCCAAATTTGCATTCTTCTCCTTCCTACATAAGTCAGTGCAGCTACGAGTGTAAAGAAGTAATTTCGGAAAGGTACTTGGCTCAGGATTCGGTATCTTCGGCGTTGTCCGATTCAGGGATGGCTTCGCCGTATTTGAGAGCAGCACGGCGGCGAGCGGCTTCGATCAGCTTACGGTCGTATTCGGCACGTTCCTTACGGGACATTCCGTCATCGCCGTCAGCGGTAGGATCACCGTTGCCTCTGCCCATATTTTGCTGTTCATTTGCCATTGCGGTAGATGCTTCCATCATACGCTGCATCCAACCGGGACCTTTCGCAAGCTGCTTTTCTTTTTCCTTTTCGTTGATGCCCTTCATACGGGCAGGTGTGAGGTATGCATAAATTGCAAGGGTCATAAGGAGAGAAACGCCGGAGTTGATAATCCAGTAGAAGTTGACGCCCGCAGGGAAGGAATAACCAAGCCAGAGGGACATCAGCGGGGTGAGGTAAAGCATGGCGTTCATCATACCGCCCATGCTTGCCTGTGAGGGGTTGATCTTCTTGCTGTGACGCTGCGAAACGAACGTCATAACAATGTTCAGAATAAATGCGATGATCGGGAGAGATGCGAGGATGACCGCACTGGCGGTCCATTTATCAGGACTCAGTGTCGGGGTCGCACCGAGGTCAAAGCCTAAAAACGTGTACTCAAACGAACCGACTTTATCAATGAAATCGCCGCCCAGCGAGGAAAAGATCTCAGGATTGGAACGAACATACTTAATAATGGTAAGTTCGGGTCTGCCGTTCATTGTCTTATCGACAATGTTATTGGTGGTCAGCCACGCCTGCAAAAGCGTTTTCGCCTCCGATACCTCAGTTTTCAGACCGAGGATATAGGTCAGCGGGGACATGACAACAGAATAAACACCTAAGAGAACGAAGAGCATCAGAAAGGTACCGAGGCAACCCTGACTGGGGTTGATACCCTCCTGCGTATAGAGTTTATTCTGCTCCTCCTGAAATCTGGTGGGGTTATTGGCAAAGGATTTCTTGAGTTTTTCGATTTTGCTGCTGAGCAAACCGATACGATGCTGGTTGACCTGCTGTTTATAGGTCTGGGGCAGCGTACAGAGTTTCACAAGCAGAGTAAAGATCAGAATGGTCATGCCGTAGCTATGCACTACATTATAAATCAGGCGCATGACCCAACCAAGCAGGGTACCAAGCAGATTCAATGAGAGTTCCTCCGTTCAAGCGGGTCTATCGGTTTGAGATGAGAAAGCGGAGCCGCTCCGCCATTTTTGTCTGGGTGAAAGCGTAATGCCATAACGCTCACAAATGCCCTCCACGGTATGAAAAAGTGGATCAGGCGGGCAATTTCCGTGATGTCTGCCTAAGATGTCAAATTTCAGTGGAACGGGGTCCCATCCGCCGTCCGAAAAGGGATTGCAGCGGAAGATCCGCAGCATGGTGAGCCAAATACCGCGTACTGAGCCATAGCGGCGCAGTGCATCGAGTCCATACTGAGAGCAGGACGGGCGGTAACGGCAGACAGCGGGAAACAGCGGTGAAATAAACCGCCGGTAGAAGCGAATCAGCCCGATAAAAAGATATCGCATAACGGCAAATCAGCCAATTGTTGCGGCAGGATTCTGTCTGCCTGAGCGTTTGGAGCGGGATGAACGCTTATCCGATTCACAGGGAATGGAGCCATCGCTCACACCGACCAGATGTCGAATTCCACGCTCACTGAGGGCTTTTGTCAGCACCAGTGAGGATTCATCAGGCAGCGTATGCCTTGCCACAAACACGATATCCAGACCGATCGGCATGGAAAGCTCGCAGGCAGAATAGGCAGCACGAATGATACGTTTGGCGCGGTTGCGCTTGACGGCGCAGCCGACTTTTTTTCCTGCGGTGATGCCTAAGCGGTTATAGGAGAGTCCGTTGGGCATCGCATAGAGCAAAGCGGAGCCAAGATGACAGAATGCACCTCTCTGATAGAGCCGCATAAAATCTTTGTTCTCGTTGAGTCTTAGCGTAAATACCACAAATCAGCACTCCTTTCATGCTATTAGAAAAGGGTCACAAACCGCATTGTGACCCTCATCTGCATGAATCAATAGGTGAGTCTTGCTCTGCCCTTTGCACGGCGGCGAGCCAGAACCTTACGGCCATTGGCGGTTGCCATACGCTTCATAAAGCCATGCTCCTTCTTACGGTGCAGCTTTTTCGGCTGATATGTTCTTTTCATGTAAAGTCACTCCTTTTTCTTTTGTGTAGATGTTACATCCTTATCTGCACACTGAGTGAAGATAAGTCGAAATCCGAAAATCTGCGAGGGCATACAAAAATGCCCTGCAAGCTCCAATTATACAGGAAAAGCTCTGAAAAGTCAAGGGCGGACAGGGATGTTTGTGCAGATTGGTAGAAATTCGCCGACATGATTTCGTGGTTATAGGAATTATTGCCGTTTGGCAAAAAGATTGACAGAAAGACCGCCTGTCGCCAATTATCCACATTATACAACAATTCCGTGAAAATGTCAATCCAAATTCCGAATCAGAAGCCTGCGGTTCAGTTGACAAAGATACTATTCTATGATATAATTTGTACATCTATGCCCCGTGCATAAAAATACCGTCAATCGGAAAGGAAGCTATCTCCATGAGCCAGAATCTTAATTCTTATGAAAGTCCGTTCTGCACGCGTTATGCGTCAAAAGAAATGCAGAACATTTTCTCCGCAGATAAAAAATTCACGACATGGCGTAAGCTGTGGGTCGCTTTGGCACGCGCCGAGCACGAACTCGGTCTGAATGTCACCGCAGAGCAGGTCGCCGAACTGGAAGCACACGTCAACGACATCGACTACGAGGCAGCAGCAGCAGAGGAACGCCGCCGCCGCCACGATGTCATGTCCCATGTTTACGCCTACGGTCTGGTATGCCCGAATGCAAAGGGTATCATTCACCTTGGCGCAACTTCCTGCTATGTCGGCGATAACACCGACGTCATCATCACCCGCGACGCTTTGCAGCTGATTCGTCAGAAGCTGGTCAAAGTCATTTCCAATCTGGGTGACTTTGCAGAAAAATGGAAGGCACAGCCCTGTCTGGCATATACGCACTGCCAGCCTGCACAGCTTACCACCGTCGGCAAGCGTGCGACCCTCTGGGCAAATGAACTGCTCATGGATTTACAGGAAATCGACACCAGAATCGAGCGTTTGCAGCTGCTCGGTTCCAAGGGTACCACCGGTACACAGGCTTCCTTTATGGAGCTGTTCCACGGTGACGGCGCAAAAGTCCGCGAACTGGAGCGCAAAATCGCAGTGGAAATGGGCTTTGCACCTGATGCGATCGTGCCTGTTTCGGGTCAGACCTACTCCCGCAAGGTCGATGCAATGGTACTGAACGCATTGTCGGGTATCGCACAGTCTGCCATGAAATTTGCAAACGATTTGCGTCTGCTCCAGTCCTTCAAGGAGATGGAGGAGCCGTTTGAAAAGGATCAGATCGGTTCTTCGGCAATGGCATATAAGCGTAACCCCATGCGTTCCGAGCGTATCTGCGCACTTGCAAGATACCTGATCACCGACAGCCTCAACCCTGCATTCACCGCAGGTACACAGTGGTTTGAGCGCACCCTCGATGACAGTGCCAACAAGCGCATTGCCGTAGCTGAGGGCTTCCTTGCCGCAGATGCCATCCTGAACATTATGATGAACGTGACAGGCGGCATGGTGGTATACCCCGCAGTCATCCGTCAGCGCGTGATGAACGAACTGCCCTTCATGGCAACCGAAAATGTCATCATGGATGCAGTGGAACGCGGCGGCGACCGTCAGGAACTGCACGAGCATATTCGTCGGCATTCCATGACAGCAGGCGCAGAGGTCAAGGAAAAGGGCTTGAAGAACGATCTTTGTGAGCGTATCGTTGCAGACCCGATTTTCGGTACCACAGAGGAAGAACTCTCCGCAAAGCTTGACCCGGCAAACTACATCGGACGCTGCATCGAGCAGGTCAACGAATTCCTCAGTGAATGCGTTGCACCCGTTGTGAAAAACGCAGACCTCGCAAGCGATGTGGAACTGACCGTCTGAGCGCACCTCCTCCGCAAACAATCCCGCAGAATGAAAATTATGCGAAATCTCTTGACATTTTCGGCAAAATGCTCTATAATAATTTGTATCTGTCAGTGTATGGCGTAATTCTGCCCATTTTCCGCCTGATTCGCGGAAATTTGCGACAGAAAGCACACTGAATATAAGCAAGGAGGCCCCACAGTGAAGAACAAGAAACCCGTATTTTTCATCGTATTCTTTCTGATTCTCGCCTTTGCAGCATCGACTGTATTCGGCATAAAGAACCAATACGGTGATTTGACGACCACCTATATCAATGGTGTCAAGGACATTCGTCTGGGCATTGATATCCAGGGCGGCGTGGACGTAACTTTTGCGCCCGCCGATGACAGCATCGACGCTGAGAAGCATCAGCTCGAATCTGTGCAGGAAGTCATGAAAACCCGTCTGGTGCAGTTGGGCATCAACGACTACGAAACCTACATCGACGAAAGCAACGATAAGGTCATCGTCCGTTTCCCGTGGCAGACAGGCGAAACCGATTTCGACCCGGAAGCTGCCGTCAAGGAGCTGGGCGAAACCGCAAAGCTTTCTTTCCGCGCAGGTCATTCCTACAACCAGAGCGTTGCTGATGACGGTACCGTGACCATCGAGCCGCAGGGCGAGGTCGTTCTGGAAGGTACCGACGTTGATCAGGCTTATGTCACCAACGCATATGATTCCTCCGGACAGATCAAGACCGGCGAGTTTGCAGTCGGTTTGCAGCTGAAGGACAGCGGCAAGCAGAAGTTTGCAGACGCGACCGCCGCTGCCGTTGACAAGGATTCGGCTTACCTCGATTCCAATAGCGGCAACTACGTCATCTCCATCTGGATGGACAACACCTGCATCTCCTACCCGACCGTCAACGATGTCATTTCGGGCGGTACGGCAAGCATCACGGGCAACTTTGATTACGACGGTGCGAAGGCACTTGCCGATAAGATCAACGGCGGTGCGCTTCCGTTCAACCTCAAAACCGAAACCTTCAAGACGATCTCTCCGTCCATGGGTACCGGTGCCCTGAAAATCATGCTGACCGCAGGTATCATCTCCCTGATCCTCATTATTATTTATATGATCGTTCTGTATCGTCTGCCCGGTTTTGTTGCAGGCGTTGCACTGATCGGTCAGGTCGCAGGTACGCTGGCAGTCATTTCGGGCTGGTTCGGTTTCTACGATTCCAGCACACTGACCATCCCCGGTATCGCAGGTATCATCCTGGCAATCGGTATGGGCGTTGACTGTAACATCATCACGGGCGAACGTATCAAGGAAGAGCTGAACGCAGGCAAGAACCTCGAATCCGCTCTGAAATCCGCTTACCACCGTTCCTTTACATCCATCCTTGACGGTAACATGACCGTTATCATCGTCGCAATCATCCTCATGGGTGCATTCGGCGTATCTTCCAGCTTCTTCTCGAAGGCACTGCACTGGCTGTTCTTCATGTTCGGCGTTTCCACCGAGGGTACGATCTACTCCTTCGGCTTCACGCTGCTGACAGGCGTTATCTTCAACTTCATCATGGGCGTTGTCGCATCCCGTCTGATGCTGACCTCCCTGTCGAAGTTCAAGTGCTTGCAGAACAGAAAGCTTTACGGAGGTGCTGAGAAATGAGCAAAAACAACAATACCAAGACCATGCTTGAAAACGTAAAGGTTCGTGACTTCTACGGCACTCGCAAAGTATTCTTCACCATCTCGATTCTCCTCGTAGCAATTTCGATTCTTTCGAGTTTCATTTTCGGCGTTGGCGTATCCATTGAATTCAAGGGCGGTACCATTGCCGACTACTCTTACAGCGGCACTGTTTCCGAGAACGACCTCGCATCCATTGCAAAGGATGTCCTCGGAACACAGGTAAATGTGCAGCTTGGCGAAACCTACACCGGCGAAGCCCAGAAAAGCTTCACCGTATCGTTCTCCATGGATGAGCCGTTCACGGTTGATTTGCAGAACGAGCTGCTCAACGAGTTCACAGAGAAATACCCTGATGCACAGATCGAAAACCTGCAATCCAATGACGTTGCAGCAGCATCCGGTAAAAACTTCTTCGGAAAATGCGTTGTTGCAGCACTGTTTGCAGCAGTGATCCTGATCCTCTATATCGCATGGCGATTCAAGAAGATCTCCGGTTGGAGCGCGGGTGTATTTGCAGTTGTCACGCTGCTCCACGACCTCTGCACCGTATATGGCGCATTCATCATCTGCGGCTTTGAGATCGACTCCAACTTCATGGCAGTTATCCTGACCATCCTCGGTTACTCCGTCAACGATACCATTGTTATCTACGACCGTATCCGTGAGAATCAGCAGCTTCTGCCGAGCAGCACTCCGCTGACAGAGCTGGTCAACATCTCCCTGAGCCAGACCATGCGCCGTACCATCCGCACTTCCATCACCACCATTACTACCATGCTGATTGTGACCATTCTTGCGGCAGTCAACAACGTAACTTCGATCCTCTGCTTCTCCATCCCGCTGATGGTTGGTATGACGGTCGGTTGTTACTCCTCCCTGTGCCTCGCTCCGATGCTTTGGACCTCTTGGAAAATGCGCGGCAAAAAGGCAGCAGAGAAATAATCCCGACCGGCAAAAACTATCACAAATCCGCAAAACTCCCGATTTTCGGAAACAACGGGTTGTGTAAATCACTGAAATTATACAAAGCACCTTGCAAACGCAGGGTGCTTTGTGTTATGATATGGTAGGAAAATCTCGCAAAAGGAGGCATCGCCATGCAGCCAGCCGTATCCAATGCCTGCCTCTTTCCCATGCTGACAGAGGATGCTTTTCAAACGCTTTGCGAAACGAGCATTCGCAGCATAGAGGTATTCCTGAATGCACCATCCGAGGCAACAAACGCATTTGCGAAGAAAATCCGCAGCATTCAACAGCAGTATGGCGTCCGCATCCCTGCCATACATCCATGGACAGCCCCGAATGAATATTTCATGCTGTTCTCGCGGTATCAGCGCAGATACGATGATTTTATAGAGCAAGCGAAACAAATTTTCTCGCTGATGAACGAAGTCGGCGCAGAAATCTACATCCTGCACGGTGCGCTCAAAGGCAAAATTCCTGATGTTTCGTTCTATTGTGAGCGTTACAAGCAGCTATATGACCTTGGCAAAGAGTACGGCGTCACGGTCACACACGAAAATGTAAATAAATATGTAGGTTCTGACCTGTCATTTCTTCAGGAGATGTGCAATCAGCTTGGCGAGGACGCAAAATTCACGTTTGATACCAAGCAGGCAATCCGCTCCGACATGAACGTTGATGCCGCGTTGCAGGCGGTCGGTACGCACATTGCACACGTACACCTCAGCGACCACGGCACAGCAGGCGACTGTCTGCGCATCGGGCAGGGCAGCTTTGATATTCCTGCTTTTATAGAGAATCTTCGCAATTTCGGATATCAAGGCACTATGACGCTCGAATTATACAGAGAAGCTTTTTCATCCCCCGCAGAGCTTGCGGAGGACTATCATAAAATAGAGAATATCCTGCAAAACAAATAGAAAGTAGAACAAACAACCGAAAGGAGATCATCACTATGCGCTGTCCATTCTGCGGCGAGGACGACACCAAAGTTGTCGATTCCCGCTCCATCGACGGCAGAAAAAAACGCCGCCGTCACTGCCTGAAATGCGGAAAACGCTTCACCACTTTTGAATCGGTCGAGCGTCCGTTACTCATGGTCGCCAAGCGCGACGGCACTTTTGAGCCGTTTAACCGCAACAAACTGACCGCAGGCATCTACTCTGCAATCAAAAAGCGTCCCGTCAAAATGGAGGACGTCAACAACATGATTGACGAAATCGAATCGGAATTGGCAGGCGAAATGGTCAATACCGTTTCCCCGGACCGCATCGGCAGCATGGTCATGGAGCGTCTGCGCAACATTGACCCGGTCGCCTATGTACGATTTGCGTCTGTTTACATGGCTTTTTCGGATGTGGAGGACTTCATCCGCGTCATCAGCGAGATGCAGAAGTGATTATTTCAGCCTGCACTGCTCGCCCGTGACTGCATCAAATCCGACCGCACCGACCAGCACATCCCCGCAGAGCAGCAGCTCCGCATAGTACGTATCTGCGCACAAATTGTCAATATGATAAAGGTATCGCTGTGCCTGCCTCCCCGCAAAAGCGGTCGGCGAAAGCCCCTGCGACCGTTGAATCGCCTCCCAAGCCATGCCCGCCTGCGTGCGGTAGCATGAGGGAAGCTGCGTCACTGTTTCTGAAACCAGCGTGACCTCCCAGCCGTAGAGATTCAGCCAAGCCTCGCGTTTTGCGGCATCCGACAGATGAATTTCCTGCGGATTTTCAGGCGCGGGTTGTCCGACAAAATACCGCAGACACCCCAGCGCGGCGATCATTACCATCATACAAAGCAAAAATGTGCGTGTGATTCGTTTCCCGAACATGAAAATTCCTCCCGTGCGCTGATTTGGTACATCCTATGCCGAAAACGCCCGCGGGATTCCTCGAAAGGAGCATTTTCGTGCGCCTTGATCGTTTTTTATCCGAGCAGACCGCACTTTCGCGGAAAGAGGCACAGGCGGCAGTCCGCAAAGGTCAGGTGACCGTAGACGGCGTGCCTGTACGCAAGGCGGATTCCGCAGTCAATCCGGAAACACAGACAATTGCAGTCTGCGGAAAAGCTGTTGCTTACGCGAAATTTCATTATTTTCTGATGCATAAACCCGAAGGCGTCATTACCGCGACCGAGGACCCGAAACAACAAACCGTCCTTGATTTGCTGCGCCCCGAGGACAGACTCCCGAAACTCGCCCCCTGCGGCAGACTCGATATCGACACAACAGGATTGCTGTTGATCACCGATGACGGGCAGCTCGCGCATCAGATGCTTTCCCCGAAGCACCATGTCACGAAATATTATTTAGCAAAACTCCGTGACTCGCTCTCAACGGATGCACCCGCCGCTTTTGAGCAGGGCATTTTGCTCCGTGAAGGCGACAAGGAAGAAGCCTGTCTGCCTGCACAGTGCGCCGAAATAGCACCGCGTCTTGCGGTGGTCGGATTGCAGGAGGGCAAGTACCATCAGGTCAAGCGGATGTTTGCGGCAATCGGGAATCATGTGGAGGCATTGCTCCGTTTTCAGATCGGAAGCCTGCCGCTGCCGCCCGATTTAGCAAAAAATGATTACATCGTCATTTCCGACAAAGAAATTAACCTGATGTTGATAAATTCTAATTTTTCCAGTATTTGCGCGTTTTGCGAGCAAAATTATTCGTCATATTGGATAAACAACGAGCCGTAAGTTTGGGCAATAATTGACTTGACCAATTGCGAAAAATCTGGTATGATGATTACAAGTGAATTTCACAGCATAGGCTAGTTGGTTCGCTGTTTTAACTATGTTTCATTTTGTATGCGGTCAGGCGCATACTTGTGGAAAATCGTCACCGCGGATTGTCCGTCTGCGGAACGTCGGTATTTTCGCATGATAAATTTTGAAATTTTTAGGAGGACAACACAATGGCAAGCTTATCTCTGCGGGGCATCTACAAGAAATACCCCGGCGGCGTTGTCGCAGTATCCGATGTCAACCTCGAGATCCGCGACAAGGAATTTATCGTTCTGGTAGGACCTTCCGGCTGCGGTAAGTCCAACACCCTGCGTATGATCGCAGGTCTGGAGGAAATCACCGAAGGCGAACTGTACATCGGCGACCGTCTGGTCAACGATATCGCTCCGAAGGACCGCGATATCGCAATGGTATTCCAGAACTACGCTCTGTATCCGCATATGACCGTTTTCGATAACATGGCATTCGGTCTGAAGCTCCGTAAGGTTCCGAAGGACGAAATCGCACGTAAGGTTGAGGAAGCTGCAAGAATCCTTGACCTGACCTCGCTGCTCAACCGTAAGCCGAAGGCTATGTCCGGTGGTCAGCGTCAGCGTGTTGCACTGGGTCGTGCAATCGTTCGTAACCCGCAGGTATTCCTCCTCGACGAGCCGCTGTCCAACTTGGACGCAAAGCTCCGTGCGCAGATGAGAACCGAAATCTCCCTGCTTCATAAGCGTCTTGGTACCACGTTCATTTACGTAACGCATGACCAGACCGAGGCTATGACCATGGGTGACCGTATCGTTGTTATGAAGGGCGGCTTCATCCAGCAGATCGATACCCCGCAGAACCTCTACGAAACTCCGTGCAACAAGTTCGTTGCAGGATTCCTTGGTTCTCCTCAGATGAACTTCATCGAGGCAATTCTCACCTATCGTGAGGGTCAGTACGTTGTTACCTTCGGTTCTTCTGATACCAGAAGCTCCCGTGGCGCAAGATACGAAGTTATCCTGCCGCAGAACAAGGTTACTCCCGACCTCGAGCACTACATCGACAAGGAAGTTATCATGGGTATCCGTCCGGAGAACGTTCACGACGAGCCGATGTACCTTGCAAACGCTACCACCGGTATCGTAAAGTGCAATGTTGAGATCACCGAGCTGATGGGTGCAGAAACTTATCTGTACCTCGATTGCGAAGGCGTAAAGATCACCGCTCGTGTTTCCCCGAAGTCCACTGCTCGCGCTCAGGACGATATCGACGTCGTCTTCGATGCAGAGAAGATCCACCTCTTCGATAAGGAAACCGAAAAGACCATCATTAACTGATTTTTTGATGCTGAAAGCAGGGTATCCGATGGGATGCCCTGCTTTTTCATGCCGAGGAGGAGTTCCATGCTCAGACTGAACAATCTGTCGCTGCCACTATCGTATCGTGAGGAACAGCTTGCCAAATTCGCAGCAGATGCGCTAAAAATCGCAGAAAATGAGATTTGCAGGATTCGGCTGGCAAAACGCTCCGTGGATGCCAGAAAATCAGTGCAGTTCATTGCTTCCGTGGATATGGAAGTACAAAACGAAGCGAGGATTTTACGAAAATGCTCGAAAAATCACAATTTGCAGCAGATTGTTCCGTTTGTCATGCCGCAGTATCCAAAACATACAACCGAACATCCGCCTGTAATCATCGGCTGCGGACCCGCCGGATTGTTTGCTGCGAATGTTCTCGCGCAGGCTGGGCTTTGTCCGATCCTGCTGGAACGGGGAAAGCCCGTTGCAGAACGGCAAAAGGCAATTGAAACCTACCACAGAACAGGTGTTCTTGACAGCGAATGCAACGTGCAGTTCGGCGAGGGCGGCGCGGGTACTTTTTCAGACGGCAAACTGAATACCGGCACAAAAGACCCGCATATTCGTCAGGTTTTGCAAACTTTTGCAGACTGCGGCGCACCTGAGGAGATTCTCTGGCAAGGAAAACCGCACATCGGCACGGATAAACTGGCGGTCTGCATTCCGAATCTGAGGCAGCGAATTGAAAAAAACGGCGGCAAGGTATTATTTTCCGCAAAATGCACAGGTTTTACTGCACAAAACGGGAAGCTTGTTTCTGTCGAATATGAACAAAACGGCACGGCACATTCCCTCCGCACGGATCACGCCATTTTTGCGGTAGGGCACAGCGCAAGAGACATATTTGCGATGTTTTCAGAGCATCAGCTAGCCATGGAACAAAAACCGTTTTCGCTCGGTGTCCGCATTGAACATCTCCAGTCCGATATCGACAAAATGTGCTACGGCAAAGCGGCGGGGCATCCCGCGCTGGGAGCTGCAAGCTATAAACTGGCGGCACATTTGCCAAACGGAAGGGGCGTCTACACGTTTTGTATGTGCCCGGGCGGCACGGTGCAGGCAGCGGCATCCGAGCAGGGAACCGTAGTCACAAACGGCATGAGCTGCTTTGCACGCGCCGAGCAAAACGCCAATAGTGCGCTGCTGGTCGGCATTCACCCCGCCGATTTTGGCAGCGAGGATATTTTAGCAGGAGTGGAATTACAGCGCAAAATTGAGCACGCTGCATATCTTGCAGGAGGAAGCTGCGGTAAAGCACCCGTCACGCTGCTGGGAGATTTCATGAAAAAGCAGCAATCGCGTGATTTTGGCAATGTAAAGCCAAGTTACCCGCTCGGAACGGAATTTGCGCCGCCCGAAAGCTGTCTGCCGCAGTTCATATGCGATGCCATGAGAGAGGCAATTCCGGAGCTTGAACACGGATTGCACGGATTTTGTCGTCCTGACGCGGTTTTGACCGCACCCGAAACAAGAAGCTCCTCGCCTGTACGTGTCCTGCGAAGCATGGAAACGCTCGAATCCCTGAGCGTGAGCGGATTGTATCCCTGTGGAGAAGGCGCAGGATATGCAGGCGGAATTGTGTCCGCAGCGGTGGACGGCATCAAATGTGCCGAGCAGATTTTACGCCAATCAGAAAAAATATAATACGAAATCCCCGCTGACAAAAGCAATCAGCGGGGATTTTCGCAATTTCTGCTTCAAATCGCAAAAAAAAGCAAGGAAAATGGCTTGCTTTTTTTTCCAAACTATGATACAATAGATTGGTATAGATTCCAAGTCTTTCAATGAAAGGATATGCAAGAACGTATGGAAACTACCAATTCAATCGCAAAAGAGCGACTTTCGCTGCTGTTTGACAACGGCACCTTCACAGAGCTGGATGCACTCCGCACGGAGCAGGATGCACCCGCCGCTGTTGTCTGCGCACACGGATATGTCGAAGGACAGGCAGTCTGCGCATTTGCCCAGAATTCCGATATCAAGAACGGTATCATGGGCAAGAATACAGCAGGCAAAATCAAGCGTCTTTACTCCCTTGCTGCCAAAACAGGCACACCGATCGTCGGGATCTACGACTCCAACGGCGTGTTTGTAGACGGCACTGCGGCTTCTCTTTCCGCATACGGCAAACTGATTGCAACTGCTGCAAATCTTTCGGGTGTCGTCACACAGATTTCAGTCATTGCAGGCGTATGCGCTGGCAGTGCTGCTTTGATGGCTTGTGAGGCTGATTTTGTCCTTGCAACGAAAAAAGCTGAGCTTTATCTCACCCCTGCATACGGCACCGATGCCGCAAAACCGGAAACCGCTGCAAAAGCAGGTCTGGTTGCAGATGTTTGTGAGGATGACGCCGATGCAATGATGCAGGTCAAAGCCCTGCTGCGGATGCTCCCTGCCAATAACCTTGCAGGCGCACCGATTTCTGAATTTGACATACCGGAAACAGCCGTAACACGCGAAAATCCGCTGGAAGGCATTGCCGATCTGGGCAGCCTGCTCCCGCTTTATACCGCTTACGGCGACAGCGTACAGACCGCACTGGCTACCATTCGCGGCACAGCAGTCGGTTTGATCTCCACCGCAAAGAAAGACGCTTCGATCACGGCTGACGATGCTGCAAAAATGGCTCGTTTTGTCCGCACCTGCGATGCTTTCTCGATTCCTGTCGTCACCGTGCTGGATACCCTCGGCTTCACCGATGATACCGATGCGGCAAAGGCAGGTTCACTCCGCGCTATGACCCAGCTTGGCGGCGCATACGCAGAAGCTACCACCGTCAAAATCGCGGTGATTACGGGTCTTGCATGTGGTGCAGCGTTCTCCGCAATTGCAGGCAGAGGCGCAGGCAGCGACCTCGTTCTCGCATGGAACAGTGCCGTGATTGCCCCGCTGAAACCGGAAGGTGCTGTCGAGTTCCTGTGGCACGATAAACTCAAGGGCGCACAGGATGTCAACGCAAAGCGCAAAGCACTGGCTGATGAATACGGTAAAACACTTGCATCTGCTGAAAAAGCAGCAGAGCTTGGCGTGATCGACACCGTGATTGCCCCCGCAGATACCCGTCAGGCAGTCATTGATGCACTCGATATGCTCGATGGCAAGCGCGTATCCACGCTGCCCAAGAAGCACAGCAATATCCCGTTCTGAATTTCATGATATCGTAAATCATACGTATATAGGAGGATTTTTCCATGAAGCGTTTCCGTGTTACCGTGAACAATAAACAGTATGACGTCGCCGTTGAAGAACTGGGCGGCGCAGCAGCATCCGCACCTGTAGCAGCAGCTCCCGCAGCCGCTGCACCTGCTCCCGCACCCGCAGCAGCACCTGCACCCGCGGCATCCACAGCAGACGGCACACCCGTCACCGCACCGATGCCCGGCACCATTTTGCAGGTCAAATGCGCAAACGGCGATGCAGTCAAGCGCGGACAGGTCCTGTTCGTACTGGAAGCCATGAAAATGGAAAACGACATCGTTGCACCCGAGGACGGTACCATTCTCTCCGTCAACACCACAAAGGGCAGCTCCGTCAACCCGGGCGACCCGCTGGCAATCCTCGGTTAATCGGAGGAGTATACGAATATGGCAAAAATCAAAATTACAGAAACCGTGCTGCGTGATGCGCACCAATCTCTGCTGGCAACCCGAATGCCCACCTCCGATATGCTCCCGATTCTGGAGCAGATGGACAAGGTCGGCTTCTATTCCGTTGAGTGCTGGGGCGGCGCAACCTTCGATTCCTGCCTGCGCTTCCTGAATGAGGACCCGTGGGAAAGACTGCGCCTGCTGAAAAAATATCTGCCGAACACCAAATTGCAGATGTTGTTCCGCGGTCAGAATATGCTGGGCTACCGCCACTACGCCGATGACGTTGTCGAGTATTTCGTGCAGAAATCCGTTGCAAACGGCATCGACATCATCCGTATTTTCGATGCCCTGAATGACGTCCGTAACCTCGAAACCGCAATCAATGCGGCAAAAAAAGAGGGCGCACATACACAGGTCGCAATCAGCTATACCACCGGCGACGTTTTCACCGATGAGTACTATGTCAAGTACGCAAAACAGATCGAAAACGCAGGTGCCGATTCCATCTGCATCAAGGATATGGCTGCTCTGCTGACACCTTACCGCACCGAATCGCTGGTCAAGGCTCTGAAAGCAAACACCAGGCTGCCCATCCAGCTCCATACGCACACCACCTCAGGTCTGGCATCCATGTGCCTCCTGAAAGGTATTGAAGCAGGCGCAGATATCATTGATACCGCAATGAGCCCGCTTGCTCTGGGTACTTCCCATGCTCCGACCGAATCCATGGTCGCAGCATTGCAGGGTACCGAATACGACACAGGCATTGACCTCGCAACCGTCTGCGACCTGCGCCCGTACTTCATGGAACTGCGCAACAAGTACATCAAGGAAGGTCTGCTGGACCCCAAGATGCTCGCAGCAGATGCAAAAACACTGATCTATCAGGTACCGGGCGGTATGCTCTCCAACCTGCTCTCGCAGCTCAAGCAGGCAGGCAAAGAGGACAAACTCACCGAGGTGCTCGAAGAAGTACCGCGTGTCCGTAAGGATGCAGGTTACCCGCCGCTTGTTACGCCTTCCTCCCAAATCGTTGGTACACAGGCTGTGTTCAACGTCATCATGGGCGAGCGTTACAAGACCGTTACCAAGGAATTCAAGGGCATTGTCCGCGGTGAGTACGGTCAGACCCCTGTTCCGATCGACCCCGCATTCCGTAAGCAGATCATCGGTGATGAGGAGGCAATTGATTGCCGTCCTGCCGATAAGCTTGCTCCTGAACTTGACAAACTCCGTGAAGAATGCGCCGAATGGACGCAGCAGGAGGAGGACGTCCTCTCCTACGCACAGTTTGGTCAGGTTGCAGTCAAATTCTTCGAAAAACGCCGTGATAAGCAAGTCGGTCTCGACGGTGTACACGGCAATGCAGAAAACCAGATCCACCCTGTCTGATGCTTTTTGCTCAGGCGGGGTGCCCCGCTTTGAGAAAGGAGCTATCTTACCTTGCCAATCTGCATTTCACCTGAGTTGCCTGCCTATCAGGCACTCCTCAACGAAAATATCTTCGTCATGGACAACGATCGGGCTGCACATCAGGATATCCGTCCGCTGCGCATTCTGATTCTCAACATCATGCCGAAAAAAATAGAAACGGAGATCCAGCTTCTCCGTTTGCTCAGTAACAGTGCGATTCAGGTCGATATTTCTCTGCTGCGGATGGAATCTCACGTTTCCAAAAATACCGCACAGAGCCATATGGACGCATTTTATACCACGTTCAGCGAAATTCAGTCGCAGTATTATGACGGCATGATCATCACAGGCGCACCGGTAGAGCAGCTTCCGTTTGAGGAGGTGGACTACTGGGGCGAGATCTGCCAGATCATGGAATGGTCGAAAACACACGTTTTCAGCACCCTTCATATCTGTTGGGGCGCACAGGCGGGTCTTTATTACCATTTCGGCG
The DNA here is from genome assembly GCA_045600205.1 of Oscillospiraceae bacterium. Lineage (GTDB taxonomy): Bacteria > Bacillota > Clostridia > Oscillospirales > Ruminococcaceae > Firm-04. The sequence goes on from JAZRXM010000044.1 coordinate 36,428, forward strand.
TCCCGAAATATCCGCTGGAACAGAAAATGTTCGGCATCTTCCCGCATATCGTGGAAAAACAGGCACTGCTGGTTCAGGGCTTTGATGAAATTTTCGATGTGCCGCATTCCCGTCACACCGAAGTCCGCCGCGAGGACATCGAAAAGGTGTCGGAACTGGAGATTCTCACCAGTTCCCCGATCGCAGGCGTACACATTGTTGCAAACCGCAACGGCAGACAGTATTTCATCACGGGACACTCCGAATACACCCGCACCACACTCGCCAATGAATACTTCCGCGATGTGGAAAAAGGACTGCCCATTGCGCTGCCTTATCATTACTTCCCCAACGATGACCCCGCGCAGCAACCGATCTTCACATGGAGATGTCACGCAAATCTGATGTTTTCCAATTGGCTCAATTACTGCGTTTATCAGCGCACCCCCTATGACCTTTCGGAACTTGCTGTCCGAAACTGGAACTGGGAAATGGATGCCTGATTTCTGCGCCGTTTCACTCACTCAGAAAGGATGCTTTTCACGATGGACGAAAATCAGATTCCGAATCCATACACCACGCAGCTGCAGCAACCTCAGCAAACAGCAACTCCCAGAAAAAAAACGGGATTTGCAACTGCCGCTCTGGTGTTCGGCATTCTCAGTATCATTGCATTCTGCTGCTGCTCTAATGTATTCTTTGCACCGCTGGCAATCATCTTCGGTTTGATTGCTATTGCAAGAAAACAGGGCGCAAAAGGACGTTCCATCACGGGTATCGTACTGGCATCGCTTAGTTTGCTGGTTACGCTTGCCATTGTTCTCTCGCTCAAGGATTTCGTTCCGTATCTCTATGACTTTTTCACCGATTATGTATACATTCAGGAGAACGAGGACGAGGTGTTTGCTGCCTACGAAGCAAACCAGACATTGCCTGAGTGCCTGAATAAATACAAGGAGCCGCCGTACACCGATCTGTTCGGGAAATACGATCTCACCATCAATACGGTCATGGACTTCCTGGATGAGATGCACAAACAGGGTAACCTCCCGCATATAGACATTCCAACCGGTTTGATAGGCTCCAATGCAGATTCTGAAATTTCTTCTGCTGCATTGTCAGAGCCCGCACCCACATCAGAATAAATTGCGTAAAACCGAATAAACAAGCCACATCCCCAAAGCGGAAAACCAGAATTTTCTGCTTCTGGGGATGATTTTTTTCGGTCGTCCCAAAGCTGCCATCCAAAGCTCTATGTAAAACAGAAGCAACAGCAGCACAGCAAATATCAACGCAGCATTTTCTTTCAACACGGTCAGGAAATCTCCGCGGCAAAGCGCAAATACTGCGTGTGTCATACCGCAGCCCGGACATTTGTATCCCGTCAGTGTGCGAAAAATACAGGGCGGCAGAAAAGGCATCACCCATGCAGCATAGCAATATTTTGCAAGCAGCAACAAACCGTATGCTGCAAACGGCATCAACACCAGCAAAGCAATATGCAGTTGTTTTTTACGCATCCTCTGTGTTTTCATAGATACTTGCCAGTTCCTTTCAAATAATAATTATCGTTTTTCGATAATTTTCTATTGACAAACGAGAAGTTATATGCTATACTAAAGACAACATCAAACCAATGAGGAGTGTGAACCCCATGTCCAAGCAAATTGCGTTCCCGAAATCCCTGTTTCTTGCGCGTGTACTGGTCAAGGTCGTTATGGTGATGCTGGGCATCGCGCTGTTTTGTATCCCCATCTGCACCGAATGGTACGATGCAGTATCGGGTCAGCCGCCAATTAAAATGCAGCTCAACATCTGCCTGTATGCATCTGTCGGCATCGGATTTGCCGCCGTCTGGATGCTCCAGAGCCTGCTCAGCCACATTACAAAGCAGGAGATTTTCGTAAGGGAAAATGTTACCGCGCTGCGCGTCATTTCGTGGTGCTGCTACGCAATCGCCATCATTTTCCTGTATCTTGCGTTTCTGCGCTCACTTGCATTCATTGTCAGCTTTGCAGCAGGATTTTTCGGGCTGATTATGCAGGTGCTGAAAAATGTATTCTCCACAGGCGTGGATTTGCAGGACGAAAATAACTTCACCATCTGAACCAACCACAGAAAGGACTATTATCATGCCGATTATTGTGAATCTGGATGTCATGATGGCGAAGCGAAAAATCTCCTCCGGAGAATTGGCAGAACGAATTGACATCACACCGGCGAATCTCTCGATTCTGAAAAACAACAAGGCGAAAGCCATCCGCTTTTCGACACTGGAGGCAATCTGCCATGAGCTGCAATGTCAGCCGGGCGATGTGCTGGAATTTGTGGAGGACGAAACCTGAACCATGAAAACACGTACAATCCGAATCATTATGAGCATTTGCACGATTTTGCTGTTTGGCGCAGAACTGTACATTGGTCTTTTTCAGCACGATAACTGGATTCGTGCTTACCTCGGAGATGTATTGGTCATCATGCTGCTATACTGCATCATTCGCATCATCACGCCAAACAAACCCCAATACGGCTTGTTGCTGCCGATTGCCCTGCTGCTGTTCTGCTTTGTGGTAGAAGGCTTGCAGGCATGGCATATCGTGGACAAGCTGCACATTGAAAACGCGCTGCTGCGTACTTTGATTGGAACATCCTTTTCTTGGAAAGATATTCTCAGCTATTGCATCGGGTATCTGCCGATTCAGATTTGGGAATTGCTCCTGCATATACTCAAAAAAGGTGAGCCCCGCAAAGCACAATAAAAGTATATCAACAGACACAATCCCTCCCGATGACTGCGGGAGGGATTGTTGTTTTACAAATTCGTACTGCCCGATTCCTCATGAATCACAAACCAGAATGTCGAACCGACACCCACGGTACTGTCTACACCAAATGCATAGTCGTGCAGACGCAAAATCGCTTTGACAATGGAAAGCCCCAAGCCCGTACCGACAACCTCGCGCTTATAATTTTCGCTGCGATAGTACTTATCAAAAATACGGGAAAGCGTTTCCTGATCCATGCCCTCACCAGTATCACGCACGGAAATTTTCAAGCCCTGCGGTATATGCTCCTGTGTAACGTAGATCCGCTTGTCTGCGCCCGTATAGTTCATAGCGTTGTTCATCAGGTTACAGATGACCTGCTCGATCTTGACGCTATCACAGAACACAGAGGCTTCGCCATCGGTTTTCAGGATGAATTCATAGCCCGAAACACCGCTCAATCCACGGTATCGCTCCACGATCTCCGTCAGCCGCTGCTCCATGTCAAACTGCGTGCGGTTGAGCGTCATGCTGCCGTTTTCCAGCTTGGAAAGGTCGAGAATGTCATTGACCAGCAGATTCAGGCGGTCGGTTTCCTCAATGATGACCTGCAAATGCTCGTTGCGCTTCACAGGGTTATCGCCTGAGAGATCCCGAATCATCTCCGCATAGGCTTTGAGCATCGTCAGCGGTGTACGCAGGTCATGCGAAGCGTTGGCGATCAGATCACGCTGCATGGTATCTACACGATTGATTTCATGGCTGGCATAGGTCAGTGTGGCTGCAAGCTGCTCCGCTTCTGCGTATCCGCCGCTGTGAAATTCAATGTTATATCGCCCATGTGCAAGCTGTTCCGCATCTTTGGTGACCTCCACGATCGGTTTGGCAAGCCGCTTGGATACCGAAAAAGAGATGAAAAATCCGACAAGCAACAGCAAAATCGTAATTGCCAGAAGCTGACGCTTCAGAATGCGCACCGTTGAAGATACCGGCACCAGCGGTGAATTGAGTAGCAGATAGCCGTCAGGATTGTCCACACTGCCAATCACACAAGCGTATACCATAATTTCGCAATCGGTTCTGGGATTGCGCTCCTTGCCGTAAATGACGCCGCTTGGCTCTTTCCGCACCAGATCAATAATCGAAACGGTCTGATTCTCCGCGCCGTGCAGCACACAATTGATGCCCATGACATCTTTCCAGTAAACACGCCGTTTATAACGGTCACGCACCTCAAAGCACATTCCGTTATCTACGGCAAGCTGCGTGAATTTCTGCTGATAATCAGGTGAATCGATCTCCTCCAGCATTTCATCCGCAACTGCGATGATATCTTTGGTTTTCATCCGCTCGTAGAAGTACTGCAAAAAAATGATCTGGCAAACCCACAGCAGAATAAATACGATCAGGGTGAAAACCATGAACCACATCCAGATGTGCGTCCGCATGGACAAACGCTTCCCGATTTTATGCTTCAAATTTATATCCCATTCCTCTCAGGGTGACAATAAACTTACGGTACTCTCCCAGACTGTTGCGCAGCATCTTGATATGAGTGTCTACGGTACGGTCATCGCCGAAAAAGTCGTAACCCCAGACCTCCTCCAGCAGCTTATCGCGTGTCATGGCGAGGTTCTGATTGCGCACCAGATAAAAGAGCAGGTCGTATTCCTTCGGCGTCATGTTGGCTTTTTCGCCGTCTACGTAGACCTCTCTGCCTGCCATGTCGATTTCCAACCCCTCGAAAACGAGTCGCTGCGGCGTCTGCGTTTTAGGCTGCTCTTTTCGCTTGGCAACCGCCTTGACACGCGCCATCAGTTCCTTGGGGGAAAACGGCTTCACTACGTAGTCATCAATGCCCAGCTCAAACCCGAACAGCTTGTCATATTCCTCACCGCGGGCAGAAAGCATGATGATCGGGGTATCTTTTGTCTTACGGATTTCCTTGCAAGCGGAAAAACCGTCTAAACGCGGCATCATAATATCCATGATAATGACATCATAGTCATTTGCTTTTGCCTTTGTTGCTGCCTGCATTCCGTCCTCTGCTTCGTCTGTCTGATAGCCCTCAAATTCTGCATACTCTTTTACCACACGACGGATATTTGCTTCGTCGTCCACGATCAAGATTTTCATATATATGATGTCCTTTCTATCATGCAAAAAACTTATATTTTTCGCAGTATCTCATGCTGAATACAATGATTATAACAGAATAGTGTGAAATATTTGTGAAATCTGAGGAAAAAATAAGATGCAAAATACAAAAAATCCATTGACAATTACATGAAATACTGGTATAATAACACTAGGATTCTCTACGATGCCAGAATCTTTAACAAAATCATACAGAAAGGACCGAGCAACTTGAAACAACAATTGAAAAAATCTTTCGTTTACGGCGCAATTGTCGTATTCTCTCTCGCAACTGCTTATATCATCGCTTATGCGTTCTGGCATAAGGAAAAAAGCGACCTGATCTATCTCATCTTCAATTCTTATGCGCTGGTCGCGGTTTTGCTCGGTTTTGCGTTTGCACTCTACTGGAAACACACCCAGAAGAAAAAAGCAGAATCCCGTCAGCGCAGACTGAATCACATGGTCAAGAACCTATCCTCTCCCTCATTTCTCTGGGATGACGCGCTCAAAACGGTCATCGTCAACGACAATCTGCTGACAATCACCGAACTGGACCCCCGTGAGGAGGGTTTTGACCCCAAATTCCTGATCCCGTGGCTGTTTGGCAAAACAGAATTCAACGAAACCGATATCAAGGAAATTGTCACCGCAAAGAATAAGGAGTACTCCTTTACCGCGAAAAAAGGTACGCCGCACGATCTCATCTGGAATACCTCTGCGGTGGATACCGATGAGGACGGCACGACCATTTTCCTGACCATCGGCATGGACCTCGCAGATATCCGCAATATGCAATCGGAAATCCAAAGCTACTCCCGCCGCCTTGCCGCTTCTGAGGGCAGACACGCCCTGAGTATGGAATTGACAGAAATCGGCATCCTGATCGGCGAACAGGGCAGTAAAACCGTATTTCCGTCACCGGAATTGCAAAAAATGCTCGGCTTGAAAGGAAACGCCGTTGATATTGAGGACCTGCGTAAAAAAGTCTATCCCGCAGACCTGGTGATGTTTGATAATCACCTGAACGCCGCCAACAAAAATATGGAGCAGTTTCTGGGAGAAGTCAATGTCATGGAACTGCGTTTCTGCGATGCGGAAGGAAAATACCGTTGGTTCACCTATCGTTTCAAGGCATCCCGCAGCGATAACGGCAAAATGGTCATTGGCGGTGCGCTGCTGGACTGCACCAAGGAAAAAGAAAAAGATGCAAAAATCGAACAGCTTGCTTACGAGGACCCCACAACCGGTATCCCGAACCGCAACAAGCTGATACTGATGGGCGAGGAACTCTATCAATGCACCATGGAACTGAATTCCTCCTATTGGGTCATTGTGCTGGATATTGACCGCTTCCATCTCATCAACGACACCTGCGGCTACGAAAACGGTAATGTTTTGCTGAAAAACTTTGCGGCATCCGTCATGCGCCAACTGAATCTTGGCGGATTCGGTGCGCGGATCGGCGGCAACAACTTCGCGCTCATCATCCGAAACACAGACGAAAATCTGCCTGTGCGCGTGGCGCAAAAATTACAGCACGAGCTTTCTACACAAGCGGTCGGTGTGTTTGCAAACCGCGCCCTGACTTGTTCTGCGGGCTATGCGCTGATGCCCCGCGATGCCGAAAACTTCGAGAAAGTGTTGGAAAAAGCGCAATTTGCGCTCACCACAGGCAAAAAAGACCACCCTGTCAACTGCATCACTGCCTATACGCAGGAGATGTTTGAAAGTGTACAAAAGGAAAAGGAATGCGAAACACAACTGACGGAAGCCATCCGCTGTGGTCAGTTACTGCTGCACTATCAGCCGAAAATTTCTCTGATTGACGGCTCAGTTGTCGGTGTAGAGGCTCTGATTCGCTGGCAGCGTCCTGATGGGCAGCTTGTCATGCCAAATGAATTTATCCCCGTTGCAGAAAAATCGCAACTGATCACCCACGTTACACGATATGCAATTTACGAAGCCTGCCGCCAGACAAGACAGTGGCAGAAAATCGGATTGCCTGAACTGGTCATGTCCCTCAACCTGAGCAGCACCGACTTCTATCAGGATAATCTCTGTGAACAGGTACTCAACGCGGTAGAGAAAAACGACCTTGACCCCGAATTCCTCGAATTGGAACTGACTGAAACACTTGCCCTCAAAGCCATGGAGCTTTCCGCAGAGCAGATGACCCGCCTGCGCGATGTCGGCATTCAGATTGCACTGGACGACTTCGGCACAGGTTATTCCTCACTCAGTTCTATCCAAAAACTGCCAATCACCACGCTCAAACTCGACCGCAGTTTGATTGCCGACATCACGACCGATACGGTTGCCAGAAATATGGTCGCCGCTCTCGGTGATATTGCAAAATCCAAAATGATCACTACCCTCGCAGAGGGCGTTGAAACCGCTGAACAGGCGAAAATGCTCCGTGAACTCGGCTGTGAACAAATGCAAGGCTACCTCGTTGCAAAACCGATGCCTGCAAATGAACTGGAACAGTTTATCCGCCAGAATATGAAGCAGAAACTCGTCTTTTAATATCTGATCCATCACCTACGAAAGGAAGCAATGACTATGAAAAAACGTATCGGTATCCTGACCTCGGGCGGCGACTGCCCCGGTCTGAATGCAACCATCCGCGGAGTTGCCAAATCCTGCTATGAAATGCTCGGCGAGGAAAACGTCGAAATTGTTGGCATTTCCAACGGATACTACGGACTCATCCACAACATCTGCAAGGAAATGCAGCCCGCCGATTTCTCCGGCATCCTGACACAAGGCGGCACCATCCTCGGAACCAAACGCCAGCCGTTCAAAATGATGACCGTTATCGGCGATGACAATGTGGACAAAGTCAAAAATATGAAGGAAACTTATCAGAAGCAGAAACTCGACTGCCTGCTGACCCTTGGCGGCAACGGTACCCACAAAACCTCGAAACTGCTTGCCGATGAGGGCTTGAACGTCATCGGTCTGCCCAAAACCATTGATAACGACATCTACGGCACAGATGTCACATTCGGATTCCACACCGCTGTGGATACCGCAACAGACGCCATTGACCGCCTGCATACGACCGCTGCTTCGCACAGCCGCATTCTCGTCTGTGAGATCATGGGGAACAAAGCCGGCTGGCTGACCCTGAACGCAGGCATCGCTGGCGGCGCAGATATCATTCTGATCCCCGAGATTCCCTACGACATTGACCGCGTTTGTGATGCCGTCATGAAGCGCACCGCAGGCGGAAAATGCTTCTCCATTATCGCCGTGGCAGAGGGCGCATTCGATAAAGAAGAAGCCCTCCTCAAAAAGAAAGACCGCGCTCGGAAACGCGAGGAGGCAGGTATCATCACCGCAACCTCCCGCATTGCCGCGCAGATTCAGGCAAGCACCGGCGTGGATACCCGCGTCTGCGTCCCGGGTCATATGCTCCGCGGCGGCTCACCCAGTGCCTATGACCGCATTCTTGCCACCAAATTCGGTGTCCATGCCGCAAAATTGATCCAGCAGGAAAAATACGGCAGAACCGTTGCCATGGTCGGCGGAAAAATTACCTCGAATAAACTGGAGGACATTGCGGGTCTGACCAAATTTGTGGATCCGAAAGATCAGCTTGTCACCACCGCAAGACGCATCGGCATTTCTTTCGGTGACTGAACACACAAAACCCGATTTCGCTTGCTTTTTTTCCGAAAAAGAAGTATAATAAAGAAAAAAGCATAAGGAGCGAACATGATGAAAAAACAAATTCTGTCCTGCGCCGCTTTGTGTGCAGGACTTTTCCTTGCCATGACGGGCTGCACATCAGAAATCAGTATCGGTGAAATGTCAGCAGAAACGAGTGTTTCAACCATCAGTTCCACCACTGCCACTTCTGCACCTGCACAGATCTCCACAACCATCCCTGCCACAACCGTGGCGTCTTCAACCATTTCCACAACCGTAACCTCACTGCTGACATCCACAGCACTGATTGCCACGATCAAAACCAACTCAGCAGTCACCAAACCAACAACCGTTACGACAACCACTGCCCCGTCAGACTTGGACTACAAAAACCAGACGCCGCAACAAATTCTCGATCAGATGACACTGGAACAAAAAGTCGCGCAAATGCTGATGATTTCCTGTCACTCCAAAGGTGCGGACACCTATGCCGCCAAACACGGCGCAGGCGCACTCTGCCTCTATGCGGACGCATTTGCGAACAAATCCAAGCAACAGGTCTGCAATATGACCGCGAACTTGCAGGAATTATCCGAACTTCCGCTCCTCATCTCCGTGGACGAGGAAGGCGGCGGCGTCACACGCATCAGCTCCAATCCGCAGCTTCGCGCCTCGAAATTTCTGCGTCCCGCCCAACTGTACGCAAACGGCGGCTGGGAACTGGTCACCAGTGACACGCTGGAAAAAGCCCAACTGCTCCTGAGCCTTGGCGTCAACGTCAACCTCGCGCCTGTCTGCGATATCCCACTCAGCAAAAATGATTACATCTATAACCGCTGCTTCAGCATGAATGCGGAGGATACCTCAGAATATGCGACCCGTGTCGTCAGCACCATGAAACAGCAGGGAATCGGCAGCACACTCAAACATTTCCCAGGCTACGGCGGCAGCGCGGATACGCATAAAGGCATGGGCTACGACACCCGCCCTTACTCTGATTTTCAGGAATCCGATTTAAAACCGTTCAAAGCGGGTATTCAGGCAGGCGCAGACAGTGTACTCGTCAGCCACAACATTGTCAAATGCATGGACGCCAACAACCCCGCCTCCCTTTCCTTCGCTGTTCACGATTTGCTGCGCAATACCATTGGTTTTCAGGGCGTCATCATCACCGATGACCTCGGTATGGATGCCATCATTCAGTTCTGCGGAACAGAAAATGCCGCCGTCAAAGCTGTGGAAGCAGGCAATGACCTGCTCTGCTGCCCGAATTTCGATGAGGCATACAATGCCATTCTCAAAGCGGCAAAAAGCGGCAGAATCTCAGAATCCCGCATTAATGCATCTGTTTTGCGTATTCTCCAATGGAAGCAGAATTTGTCGCTGCTGGACTGATTTTGCAGAAATTTCAAAAAAGGTCTTGCAAAATGCGCTCATTTCCGTTATAATAGAAATATCATCATCGTGAAATCGTGAAAAGGAGCTTTGCGCTATGCCCAATCCGCAAAACGTCAGACGTAGTCACCCGACTGAAACGGTACATGGAACAAATCCGAAAAAGAAAAGCCGCCCGCTATTGCGGTTTCGACCGGGATTTATTGTTTTTATCTGGATTTTCTGCTTTATTGCCTGCTTTGCTGCATACATGATCAGCAGAAATCTGCACCCCGAACTCGCTGAAAACAAACCAACTGCTTCCTCTGTCGTGGAAAATTCCGTCAAGGATAATAACGAAACGTCCGAAAATCCCGTTCAACCAGAGGAATCCAATGTTGCTCCCGTGGAAAGTACGCCTGATGAATCCTCACAGGTTGTGGTTGCCAATAAGATCAACCCGGTACCCGAAAGCGCGCAGCTGACGACTGAATACCTTGCAAAAGCTGCATTTTGCGGCGATGCAACCACCTATCGTTTCCTGACAAACGGTTTGTTGGGTGCCGATAACGTCTTTGCGAGTGAGGCTCTGAATCTCGAAAACTACCGCTCGACTTATTTCGACTATCAGGGCGATAAGCTCCTGCTGCTGAGCATTCTGCGTGCGGCAAACTGCCCTGTCTACCTCATGTTCGGTACGGAAACCCTCGCATCCATTTCCCCTGAACAGGCTTCGGCAATGTTCAGCGACCTCGTGGATAACGTCAAGGCAGTTGCACCGGAATCGAAAGTATTTATCCTCTCCATTCCGCCCGTGACCGCTTCCGCTGAAAAGCTCAAAAAACCCATTCTCAACAGCAACATTGATATTTACAACTCCAGACTGCTGGAAATTGCCAATACTGCAAATGTCTACTTTGTGGACACCAACACCGCACTGAAAAATAATGAAGGGCGCCTCGATAACGCACTTGCGGAGGATGACGGCATTCACCTCAATGCGGAGGGTCAGGCAAAACTCATCAATTACGTATTATCGCACGTTCCGCAGGACTAAACACATCAAAAACCCGCACGGTGAAGAACTCACGGTGCGGGTTTTTTTCACATGATACAAGCAGACGGCGCATCATTCGGGGTGAGAAATGATGCGCCGTCTGCTTTTTGGGGTTGGAATGTGTGTTATTATGAAGCATGGGGTGAATGCCTCACAAACATGAAAAAAGGGTAAGAGAGGGGAAAAGGAAATTGTCATGAAAATTTATATGCTTGGCGTACTGCAAGGGAGAGGTTCCGATTTAGTCAGCACCAATGGTTGTCAGCACTTCGATACCAGCTCCCTGAGTACATTCTTATCTTACCGCTGCCGTGTGTCCGTTTCGTGAAATCATTTTGAAAACGCCCTGAAAGCTGGATGTCGTTTTTATCGGAAATATGAAGATTTTCTTATGATTTGATAAAAAAACGCCCCGTATTTTCCTGAACAGCGATTAGCAAACGCATTACTGCGCATATTGATTCATTGCCTGCACAATCTCAGGATACAGAAATTTCGCGGTTTTTCGGTACAGCAGACCAAAGTTTTCGCCGCTGCCAGAAAACGCATTGTTATCCCACCAGCAGCACGGAATTCCCCTTCTGTGCGCCGCTGCCGTATAAACCGCCGCAAATTCCACGCGCTGCTCTAAATTATCCTTGTTCAGTGCGCCAAATTCCCCAATCACAACAGGAATCTGATTGCAGATGAACTTGCCGTACAAATTATCCATAAATGAGGTAATGCTGCCGACATCTGCGGAATTCTCACAGTCAAACTCATCCGTACCCGTTTTGTTCAGCGCAAAATTGTAGGGCGTATAGGCGTGTACCGACACGATCACACGGTTTGCGGGATCCTGCGGCAGCGCAAAGCCGTCATTCAGGCTCCCCTCCACCGATGCTGCATAGCCCGGACACATCAGATAACGCACCGCATTGTTTCCGCCTGCCGCACGTACCGTATCCACAAACACCTGATTCAACGTGTTGATACACGAAACCGCATCCTGACAGACCGCATTGCCCGTATCCAGCGACCACTCATACGCCGTGCCAACCAGACGCGGCTCATTCATCGCCTCAAAAATCAGATGCTCATCCTCATCCGCAAACGCCGCCGCAAGCTGCTCCCAGATTGCCGTCACGTACCCTTTCGACTGCTCCAGATGCGCAGAATCAGGATAGAGGAAATCCTCCGCGTTATCATGATGAATATTCAGAATTACGTACAAATCGCAGGTGCGGCACCAGGATACGACCTCTTTCACACGATTCAGCCACGCTTCGTTAATGTGGTACTGCGCATCCACATGATTGTGCCACGACACGGGAATGCGAATCGTTTGAAAACCCGCCGCCTTGATTGCCGCAATATCCCGCGTGGTGGTGACACTTCCGCACCATGCGGATTCATAGTCCAAATCACTTGATGTATAGCTTTCGCAATCGGATGCGTCAAAGGTGTTGCCCAGATTCCAGCCAAGCTTCAGCTGCTTGGTAAACTGCAAGCCCTCGCTCTCAGGAACCGCCATTTTATCCACATTGACCGTACTCGGCACCAACGGACTTGCATCTCCCAGAATCCCCTCAGGCAGCGTAAAATCAAGCTCTGACATTTCTGCCGATGACTCTGCTGCGGACAATTCCGACACCTCCGTATTCTTTGTACTACTGCTCACATCTTTACGGCAAGCGGTCAAAACCACCGACATTGTTACCGCCATACAAGCTGCAAACCATTTTTTGAACATCTGCAAGATCCCCCTAAAAAAACAAAAGTACTTTTTCAGTATACCACGCCAAAAATGGAATGTCAAGCAAAAAACAGCATTCCCGCCATATGGCAGAAATGCTGTCTGTTCAGATATGACCATCTTTTGCGGCATTCAGGATACGGACAAAATACTCGGGAAGCGGACTGTCAAACGAAAGATGCTCGCCGGTGATCGGATGTACAAACCCGATTTTTTTCGCGTGCAGACATTGCCCCTCCACGCCCTTGACCGCTTTTCCGTAAACCGCATCGCCGTAGATCGGATGCCCCAGATATTTCATATGCACACGAATCTGATGCGTGCGACCTGTTTCCAACCGACAACAAATGTGCGAAACCCGCTCATATGCCGCAAGCACCTGATAATGCGTTATCGCATGGCGCGAATTCTTCTCCGTGACACACATTTTCTGGCGGTCCTTGGGATCTCTGCCGATTGGCGCATTCACAGTGCCGCTTTCCTCTTTAAAACGTCCGCAGGCAACTGCCTCATATTCCCGCGAAAATGAATGCACGGCAATCTGCTCTGCAAGTCCCAGATGCGCACGGTCAGTCTTGGCAACAATTAAAAGTCCGCTCGTATCGCGGTCAATCCGGTGTACGATACCGGGACGGATGACGCCGTTGATACCCGAAAGCTGCCCTTCGCAATGATATAGCAGCGCATTGACCAGCGTACCATCCGAGTGACCCGGCGCAGGATGCACCACCATGCCTTTCGGCTTGTTGACCACCAGCAATTCCTTATCCTCAAATACGATTTCCAGCGGAATCTCCTGCGGCAGGATATCCAAAATCTCAGGCTCAGGTATCTCCACCGCGATGATATCGCCCGCATTCAGGCGGTCGTTTTTCTTCGGTCTGCCGCCATTGCGCGTGACAGCACCCTTTTCCAGCAAATTCTGTACCGCAGAACGGGTCAGTTCCAGTGTTTCCTGCGCGGCAAGCCATGCATCCAGACGCTTTCCTGCATCCTCCTGCGGAACTGTCAATTCTGCACGCTCAGGCATCGGGAAGTTCCTCGGCATTCTGCGCCTGTTCTACGTCCTCCGCCTGCTTTGCATTCTCCGCCTGTTCCGCATCGGGCAGCGTCGGCGCATTCGGCATGACAGGATGTTCCGTCAGAATCGTCAGCGGACGCGCTTTCTTCTCAACAGGTTCTTCCTTTTCCACAAACAAAATACAGAACGCCATGATGATGACACCCACGGTCACGCAGACATCCGCAAAATTAAAAATCGCAAAATGAAACAGCTGAAAATCCAGATAATCCACAACCAGACCATCACGGAAAATGCGGTCATAGAGATTGCCAAGTCCACCGCCTGCGATCAACGGCAAAGCAAGGAACATCCAATGATGTCTGCGGGCGAGTTTCTGCATCACAATCAGACAGATAACGGTCATCAGCGCAGAAAAACCAATCAGAAACCATTTGGAACCGCTGAAAATACTGAATGCTGCGCCGTCATTCTGGACGAAATTCAGGTGCATCCAATCAAAATTCCCGATTTTCAGGAACGGGCGCGGCGGCTGCCCTTGCAAATTTTCCAGCACCCAAAGTTTAATGCCCTGATCTGCAACGGCAAACAAAATTGTAGCGACATATGCAACGATAAACAGCGTGGTCATGGTATTACGGATTCTCCTCTCAAAATAAAAGAAGTAACCTTACAGCGGGATGATCCCGCCGAGCAAGGTTACTTCCCGTAGCTTTTAATTTCAGCGTCTGCGCGGTTTTTTGTCGTCACGGCGGCTGCCGAACTTCAAATCATTATAGCGCGTATCAAATTCTGCTGTATGAGAAATGGTCTGAGACGTTGCCATTCTCTGCGCATCCGCTGCATTCTCAAACAAATCATTGGAGATGGTCATGACAGGCGGTTTTGCAACAACAGGTGCAGGAGTTTCGGGCTTCTTTTCCTCTACTGCGACCGTTTTCAGTACTGCCACAGCATCCTCCACAGATTCAGGAACTTCCTCTTTGACAGGAGCTTCTGCTTTTTCCTCAGCGGCGGAATCCACCGATGCTGCTGCCTCGATCACTTCGTCAGCAACCTTCTCGATTTCCTCCTCTGCAACTTCAACAACAGGCTCTTCCTTGGCGACAGGCTGCTCCTCTTCCACAGGGCTGCCTGCCACTTCATCCGCAATTTCATCCGGCAATCTGGAAATCATTTCCAGATGTGTCTTATACATATCGAACAGGGACTTTTTAAATGCGGAAACCTGACGCTGCGTTTCTACCAGCACACGGTTTTCCTTATCCAGCTTTCCGGAGATCTCGGCAAGCTGTTTTTTCTGCTCCTCCATCGCGGCAGACTGCACAGAGGTAACCTGTTCCTTCGCATCTGCTTCGATTTTGGCAGCCTTTGTCTTTGCCTCGTCTACGATCTGGCGAGCCTGCTTCTGTGCGACCAGAAGCGCATTTTTGAGGTCTTCTTCTTCCTCTTTGTACTCGCAGATCTTATCTGCCAGAAGCTGAATTTTGGCATTTGCCTCATTCACCTGATCCTCCAGCTGACGATAATCCGCCTCAACTCTTTTCAGGAAGCTGCTGACTTCTTCTGTATCATAGCCAAACTTGACCTTTTCGAATTCTTTTCTGCGGATGTCTTTTGCAGTCAACATTTGCCGTACTCCTTCTTTCATTCAATATGAATTGACGGTGCAATTACATAATGACACCGTTGGATTCCAGTTCACCGACCAGATCTTCACCGATGAATCCGACATTATACGGGGTGATGATATAGGTCAGGTTGGCAACAGGCTTCAGGCTGCCGCCGTTTGCATATGCGACACCAACCAGAAAATCAATGATACGGCGCTTGTTCTCTGCCGATGCGGTTTCGAGGTTCAGAACAACGGTTTTCTTGGAGATCAGGTGGTCAGCGATTTGCTTTGCATCTGTGAAAACCTCAGGCTTGACAAGCACAACCTGAAGCTGTGCGGTTGCCTGAATGTTCACGACCTTACCACGCTCCTGCTTCTGTGCTGCGATCGGATCAATATCACGCTCATTACCGCGATAGCTCTCTCTCGGTGCAGGCTCACGGGAATCGCGCATTTCCTGCGCTTCACGCTCACGAAGCTGCTCGCGGGCTGCTTCCTTGCGCTCGCGCTCACGCTCATAGCGGGAATCTCTTACCGGCTCGTTTTCGTAACCCTCATCGTCCTCAGAGGTAAAAAAGTTTCTGGCTTTGTCCAATAAACTCATCTTAAATTCTCCTTTATTTTTAATAGCTGAAATCGAACGAAAAGCTATTTTCACACAGCCAAACCGACATTTGGCGTGCAAATTGACGTTTTAATTTTACAATTTCAGGTGGTTTTTGGCGGATAAACACGCGCTCCGAACAAGGCGCTGCCCAAACGAATCAAGGTAGCACCATGACGAATCGCCGCTTCAAAATCGCCCGACATTCCCATGGATAAAATTTGGATCTCATCGGATTGCTGCTGCATTTCTGCATAAAGCTGCTGCATTTTCGCAAAACAGGCATCCGCATCCGATGCATTTTCAAATGGCGGCGGAATCGTCATCAGACCCCGCACACGGATATGCGCACATTGCTTCACAGCCTCTAACAGTGCAGGCAGCGCATCAGGCGTGCAGCCCGATTTGGACGCTTCTCCACCGATATTGACTTCCAGCAGAATATCCTGCCGAATGCCCTGCTGCGATGCCGCTTTTTCTACAGCCTCCAGAAGATGCAGGCTGTCCACCGAATGAATCAGCGTGACTTTTCCGACGATCTGCTTCACCTTGTTGGTTTGCAGATGTCCGATAAACTGCACTTCTGCGCATTTTTCATAATCATCCCGCTTCGAGAGAAATTCCTGTACGCGGTTTTCTCCCAGCAAAGTGATCCCCGCTCTGACGGCAACATTGACCTGCTCAGGCGGTACGGTTTTGGTCACCGCCATCAGCGTCACTTCGCTGACACTGCGCCCTGCTTCTGCGCAAGCTGCCGCAATCCGCGCACGGATATCGGCTATGCGTGCAAGAATCGCAGCTTCTGCGGACGCAATCTGCTCAGTTTCCATCAGCCATTACTCCGTTTACAATAATGTCATCATAAAGCGAAACATAACTCCCGCCCGCATTCAGCGAGGAGAGGTAGTAGTCATCCGCCTCATAAACGATATCGAGCTTTCGGAACTCCGGATTTTCGCCCACCAGCACGTAAACACCCATATAATTATCGGTGACCTCCGTCTGATTGCCTGCTTCGTCCTCAACGGTTTCCGTCAATTCCTTGAAGCGGATGGCACTGCGGGGTACTTTGACACCCTCGACGGTATTCCGCACGATCTCCACGCGCTCTGTACGGTGTTGCACCACATCATAGCTCATGGTCTCGCAGCGGATCACAATGCGTGTTTCCTTGATATTGCCTTCGGAAATCAGGGTTTCCACCTCGCCATGCAGCGGCTCTGCAACCGACTCCAAACGGAGCGTCACGCCGTCGCCGTCCGAAAGGCGCATCTTGGTGTTATCAAATACGCCGACGATGTACCAATTATATCCGCTGATCAACTTGCCAATGACATTCGGAGATACTACCGCATCAATCGGACCTTCATCCCGAATCAGTGCAAGATCTTCAGTGGTCAGCTTTTGCTTGCTTTCGGGTCGGAGTGTTTTCTCATAGCCGTCCACATAGCTGACAAAATAAGCACTTTTCGGCGCACGAATCGTTTCCTCAGCCGCTTCCAGTTTGATGGAAAGCTGCTCAATCTCCTCGCGCAGTGCAGTAATACGGTTGGTGAAATCCAATTTTGGGTTGGTCACCTTGTTGTATGTACTCATCAGCACGGTCATTTCCTCCTTGCTTTCCACCATTGACGGAAACTGACCAAGTTCACGGAAACGAACCATGTTTTTATACTGCTCCTCAATCAGCGTGGAAAGATTCGCAGGCTGTGCATTTTCTTTGGTACCGGGGTTTTCAATTTTCCGCAGCATAGCAAGTTCATCTTCTTTTTCTGCAATCCTGCGGCGCAAATCAATTTGTTCCTCGCTCGGATAAATCTCCGCAATTACGCTGCCGACGCCCACTTTTGCGCCATCACTGACACAATACCGCACGGCACCGGTTCCGGAATAAGTTTGCAACGCCTCATCACGGACATAAACTCCCTGAAACGGGGCAACATCACTTATTTCTGCGTAAATCGCGGTTTCTGTTTCATAGTCCTGCTCAAACAGGTGATAAATGATACTGGACGCTAACACAACGGCGAACAGCAGGACCAGATAATCCAGTATCCGCGTTGTAATCTCGTTCATGGATTACTCTTCTTCCTTCTCAATCGCATCCAGAATTGCAATCGGGCGTGCAGGAACAATGGTCGAAATTGCGTGCTTATAAACCAACTGCTGACGACCCTCTGTTTCCAGAATGACGATAAACGAATCAAAACCGCGGATGACGCCCTTAAACTGATAACCGTTGGTCAGGAAAATTGTCAGCGGCAGACGATCCTTACGTGCCTGATTCAGAAAAACGTCTTGCAGATTCAAACCCTTAGTCATAGTCATTGCCTCATTCTTTCATATATTTTCGGCGTATCTCAGTAGCCTTGCAGTTACAAAATCAAACATTCGTTCTCATTTGACAGCAAATACGCCGCAAAAACGGCTACTCTTGAATATTATATCACAGTACGCCGTCTGTTTCTATCATTTTTTGGCATTTCGTAAAAATTTCGGCGTTATCACGAATATTATCGCGGTGAAACCAAATTGTTTGCTTATTTCGACGAAACCATGTTCCCTGTCTTTTGGCGTACCGACAGGTTTCCTGCTTGATGGTCGCCACGCAGTCTGCAAGCGGTAAATCACCGTTCAGATAGGGAAGCAATTCCTTGTAACCGATTGCCGCCGCCGCAGTTTCACGGCGTCTGCCAAGCGCATATTCCGCACGGACTTCTTCAATCAATCCCTGCTCCAACATCAAATCCACACGCTGCCGAATTCGCTCATATTGCAGCTCACGATTTTCAAATCCGATGCCAATCCGCGTCACCCGCCAAGGGGACGGAATCGCACGGCTGTTTACTGCGTGCTGCGTCAGCGTGATGCCGGTAATCTCGTATACTTCCAGCGCACGGATAATGCGCCGCAAGTTATTTTCATGCAATCTGGATGCCGTTTCAGGGTCACAGGCACGCAGACGCTCCAAAAGTGCCGTGCGACCCAGTGCTTCTGCTTCGGATTCCAACCGTGCGCGGATTTCAGGCGCGGCAGGAATATCGGGAAATTGAATGTGGTCTAATAACGAATCTACGTATAAACCAGTGCCGCCTACCACAATCGGCAGCTTCCCGCGGGAAAGGATATCCTCAATTACCTGCTCTGCCCGCGTAACGTAATCCGCAACGGAAAACGGCATATCAGGCGGCAAAATGCTCATCAGATGATGCGGGATCCCACGCATTTCCTCGGGAGTCGGCTTTGCCGTGGCAATATCCAGCCCCTCATAAATCTGCATGGAATCCGCAGAAACCACCTCACCGCCGTAGTACTCCGCAAGCATGACGCCAAGCGCGGTTTTGCCCGATGCCGTCGCGCCAACAACTGCCAGAACAGGCGGTTTTTCATTTGTTTTTGTCATTATCATAATCAGGCAGCCTCAGACAATCCGCTGGAATTGCTTTTCAATTTTATATTTTGACAGCAAAAACATCACAGGTCTGCCATGCGGACAATGCCGCACACCATCCATCGCCCAGACCTGCTCTGCGAGAACCTGCAGCTCCTCAGTGTTAGAATGATCGCCAGAACGAATTGCCGCTTTGCACGCAAGTGTATGGAAATAATCATCCAGCAGATGCGTGTCAGGGCTTGTTGACTGCATCAGACACTGCTCCGCAAGCTCCTGCACAATGCTGTCAAGATCCAATTCCGCACAGGAAAGCGGAACACCCGTCAGTTTTACAATCGGTGCTTCATCAAACGCAAACGTGAACCCAACACGCTCCAGATCAGCAGCCTGCTCACGAAGAGCATCAATTTCAGCGGCTGTCAACAGCATGACCACAGGCGTCAACAACGTTTGGCGATCTTTACACTGTCGGCTGCGGAAGCGTTCAAACAAAATCCGCTCATGTGCGGCGTGCTTGTCAATCATCACAAACTGTTCACCTGACTCTGCCAGAATGTAGTTGTCAAACAGCTCCCCAATGACCCGAATCGGGCTTTCCTGCAACTCTGAAACAGCAGTATCTTCGTGCTTTTCCTCAACAGCCTGCGGAACAGGCTGTGCGTGCAAAGCAGGGTAGTTTTCAAGGTTCGGGAGATGGATGATCGGCTCCGAAACAGGCGGCGGAGGAGGTGATTTTCTCTCCGATTTTTGCACATCCGAAACATCCGTATAAACGGGGTTTTCAACCTTTTGAACAGGTTTTCCACAATCAAAAGTGGAAGAACTGCTCGATTGTGGATTATCCTGTTGAATCTGTTGAACAGGTTGAGGATTCTCGACTGTTTTCGTGCTTTTAAACAGTAGGTCGGGAGTGTTGGAATCCTGTCCGGAAATAGGCGCGAACCAATCTGTTTTCGGTTTTTTCGGGGTATAGGAAATAACGCTCCTTTGTACTGTAGATACGTCGTTTTTAGGATTCTGAGGATCATCCCGCGGCACATCAGGCAACTGAAAATCATAAATCAGATGATTCGCGGTCAAGGCAGACATTGCAGCAAAATAAATCGCAGAATAAACGCGCTTTTCATCAGAAAAACGCACCTCTGCCTTCGTCGGATGCATATTGACATCCACCACGCGAGGCGAAATCTGCATTTGCAACACGCAGGCAGGATATTTTCCTGTCATCAGCAATGTTTTGTACGCCTCCTCAAGCGCGGCAGTGCAAGTCCCCGACCGCACGGCACGTCCATTGACAAAGAAAAGCTGCATCGCACGATTTGTACGTGAATACAGCGGTTTGATAACATATCCATCGACCATGATACCACCGCCGCCCTGTTCTTCCTCGTAATGCACAGGAATCAGGTCACCGGCAAATTGCTTACCGAAAATCGCGTAAATTGCAGAAAAAAGTTCGCCATCCCCGGGAGTCACGAATTCCGTCTTATTCTCCCGAATCAAACGAAACGAAATTTCAGGATGCGAAAGCGCAATTTTCTGGAAAACCGTCGCAGCAGCATTGCCTTCGGCGGTATCCTTCTTCAAAAAGCCCGCACGTACGGGCACATTGTAAAACAAATCCCGAACCACGATCGTCGTGCCCTCAGGGCAACCCGATTGCTCCAGCGTGACTTCCTCGCCGCCTTCGATCACATAATGTGTACCGAGTTCGCAGCCCTTTTGACGAGTCAGCAGCTCAGTACGGGAAACCGCGCAAACACTGGCTAAAGCCTCCCCGCGAAAGCCAAGAGTCAGGATTGATTCGAGATCAGATTTTTCTTGAATTTTACTCGTAGCATGACGTAAAAACGCGGTTTTTACCTGTTCGGACGCAATACCGCAACCATCATCTGTCACACGCAGATACAGCACACCGCCGCGTTTCAATTCAGCCGTAATATGCGTTGCACCGGAATCGACCGCATTTTCAGTCAATTCTTTTAAAACAGATGCAGGGCGTTCTATCACTTCACCAGCAGCAATCAGTTCCGAAATATCTTTCGGTAATACGTGAATTTCAGGCATATACCGTATCTGCTCCTTTCGACAAAAATCAATAAATCACAATTTAGTTTGAAAATTCATCTTTTACAATTTGTGCCTGACCACAAGATAAGCGACCCTCAGGACATTTCCCGGTTACGTAACAGCTCGGTCCCATCAGCCGATATACATCAGGCGATTTTGCACGTAATTGCTTCAAAAGTGAAACAGCAACCGCTCGAATTTCCCATTGCGCACGGCGACAGGTTCGAAGCGCAAAGAAATGCTGCAACTCACGACCATTCATACAACAAGTGACGTCCAACTGATTGCCCGCAAGCGCGAAATATTGCACCGCATACATCGGCAAGCCTTCGGAAAGAAGTTTTTTAAGCATCTGCGTGTTTTCTGTAAAAGCACTCTGATAAATGGAAAGTGCTTTCTCATTTGAAGCAATTGAATCAGGAAGCAAATACGTGTTTTTCTGCACCGCCTGCATAATATGCGGCACAAGCACAGACTGAACACGATGACGCACCAAATGTGTCACCGCAGCAAGTGACAAATTTTTTATGTAAAAGTTAGCCGATATCAGTTCCAACTCCCGTGGGCGTTCGCCATGTACGATTTCTTCAAGAGATACGTTCATATCATTGGTATATGACCAGTTGGATAATGCAGCAGAACATACAATATCCCGCGCATTTGGTGTATCAAACAACAATTCCGTTTTTGCAGCCGAGACCATTGGATCCATAATTTCAGGCAGCGACTCAGGAAGCGCATAACGAAAAGAATCAGATTGATATTTTAACTGCATCTGATTCAACAGGTTCGGAAAATATTGTTCAAACTGTGTTTTCAACGATTCTCCGAGCTTTTTCAATTCAGGAAATACACTTCCCCGCCCCCATAACATTGCTGCAATCATATGCATTAACTCACGAGCATTCATTGTACAATAAAAATTACTACGAAAACAATAGGGCAGCAAAAAACGCGCATCTTCTTTCGGAATCTCTAATTCCAGAAGTGCGGCATACTTGTTAAATAGGTTATTCATATGTTGTGCAAACTGCGAGGAAATATGCTCAGGCAATTCAGGCAGATAGCATCCAACATTTGTAAAATCAACGTATCTTCGAGATTGTACGGTAAAAGAAGCCAATCGGAATTCAATCACAAACTCCTCAACACAAACGCTGACACTATCAAATGCAAGAGAAAAAATCGCATGTTCAACGAGCGACTGATGCCCTGAAGCTACGACTTTTTCAATCAGCGACCCGTTATTTTCCTTTTCACGCGACCGATCCAGAATTTCAAGCGAAGTGCCCTGCGTAGTGGAAATTCGACCCGCCGCCGCACAGACAAGTTCGCCATTTGTTGATGCGGCAATGATTTGAACCTTCGGCTCTTTATACATAACGATTATCCTTTCAGATACGTACTTTTCATATAACATAAATCACTCTGAGAAGCAAGTTGTCAATATAACTAATCAAAGCAAGATGTCCGAACATATATTTTCAAGTATAAAACAAAATCCACTATTTACGATGTATAAAATTTCGTAAATGCGTGTGATACAGTACAATCAGCTAGATGTCCGGTACAAACAGAAATCGAATAAGGAATATCATTAAATTGGAAAATTCCTTGATAGAACGAAAAGTTGTCTGCATCAGCATGAATAAACGAAATTTTCGCTTCAGATAAAGAAAAAGGGATATCAGCAAGCGGGAGCCGAATCCCTCCACCATGCCATTTTCCATATGCTTCTTTCAATGTCCAGATACGCGAAAACTCCGCATTTACATCATTTGAAGATTGTATCTGTTGTTGTTCCAAAGTTGTACAGACAGATTTTAATGCGGATTTACGAAATTTTCGTGGGGGTTCAGCATCAATTCCAATGGGTTGACTGCTGACAGCACAAACAGCAAGACCACGGCAATGCGCCATATTGATGTGTAAAAAAGGATGTATTAGCTGTGGTTTTCCTTGTTCATCACGCAACAAAAACGTGTGCGGGATACCATAAAATTCCTGCAAAACCGAAGAAACCATATTATAAGTTAAAAAATGTTCAACAGTATGTCTGCGTCGGGTTTCAATGGATTTCTCATCAGGCAATGGCATTGCAAAAACTCGAAAAAAGTTCGAATCTGCTGAATTTACAGACAGCAAAGGAAGAATCATCAGTCAAACAAAACAGCGGTCGAACTGGTGCCAATTCGATCACAGCCTGCTTCCAAAAATGCTTCCATCTGCTCGCGTGTACGAATTCCGCCTGCTGCCTTGATTTTCACATTTTCGCCGATATTTGCTTTCAGGAGAGCAATATCCTCCAATTTTGCACCAGCTTTGCTATATCCTGTTGAGGTTTTGATATAATCAGCACCACCCTCTGTCACAAGCTTGCAAACACGTACTTTTTCGTCATCAGTAAGCAGACAGGTCTCTACAATCACTTTGAGGATTTTATTTTCAGCCGCTTTTCTGACAGCTTTAATCTGCTTCAAAACAACAGCATCTTCTTCATTTTTAAGATATCCAATATTAATCACCATATCAATTTCATCTGCGCCGTCTGAAACTGCTTTTGCCGTTTCATAAAGCTTGATGGAGGTGGTGGAATAACCGAGGGGAAAACCAATTACAGTGCAAACACGAAGTGTCGGAAATGCAGCTTTTGCGAGTTTTACATAGCACGGAGGAATGCAGACGGATGCCGTTTCATACTCAACAGCCTCACGACAAATTTTCGCAATATCCTCCCAACGAGCATCCTGTCGCAAACAGGTGTGGTCAACGTGCGCAAGAATCTCTTCATTTGTCATAATTTTCCCTTTCCTTCCGATCTTAACGGTCCTTGAACAGCATGGTTCGCGCCGCGCCGACAGCCAGAACAACCGCACCGGCAAGCAACAGCGTCAACAAAGCGAACACGAGCCAAAGCACCGCAAAATCAACATATTTTCTTACAAAACAATACGTCAAAACATCCGCTGCCATGATTGCGAACATTCGGATACCATGTGACAGCATACTATGGAAAAATACAGATAATTCGTTTATTTTATGCGTTTGAGCATGACTTGCAAATGATAAACAAGCCACAGTACCTAAAAAAAGGAGCAACAAAGACAGCATCATCCAGCCGCCGCGCAAAAATTCAAATGTCGGAAGCATAAGCAGTTGAAATGCGAAAATCAACGTATATGCGATCATATTTTGTTTACGCTGCGACATCATTCTGCTTCGCCTCCGATGATTTGTGCTTTTGCAGGAACAATGCGTCAATCGGCGAAAAAACGAGTAAAATCACACCATTGATCGTCAAACGCGCCGAATAAAGTGCCGTTAATTCTCGCAACTGAGAAACGCCGTCTGCCTCTGCGCCAAGCAAATTCAGATCCGGGTACATCAGGATATCTCGCACTGTCATCAATCCTGCACATAAAAACGGGAGCAAAATTGCAGCAAAAAACACGCTAAGACGAGATATTCCTGTCTTTTCTTCCTGTTGGATACCATGATACAACAATGCCGTCAAAAGTGCAGAAATCATAAATAACCCGGCACTGATTTGCAACAAATCGCAGATTGCCCATACAAAAATCTGGAAAAACAGGCTGCCTGCAAGGACTGCCGCAAACCGCTTACAATAATCGAAAATCTCAGCAGATGTTTGCTTTTCCACGCAGGCTCACCTCAATTATCATTCTTCCGATTCGTCAGAATCCTCGTCATCATCCACGATTTCATCCTCAACAGACTGCGACGCTTCCGCAGTTTCCTCCGCGAGTGCTTCCTGCTCCTGTGCCGCAAGCTCCTCCTCGGAAAGCTGCTCAACCTCACTGACCTCGGCAGTATCATCATGAACAGTACGGGTAAATGCGACAACGCGCTCATTTTCGGATACGCGCATGACACGGACGCCCTTCGCAATTCTACCCATAATGCGCACATCTTCTGAATAAATACGAATCAGGATGCCGTCGCTCGAAACCAGAACGATATCGTCATCCGCATCAACAACCTTGATGCCCGTAACAAATCCGCGCTCATCATCCGGCTTATAGTTCGTGACGCCCTTGCCGCCGCGATTGCGAAGCGGATAGCTTTCGATCTCGCTGCGCTTGCCGAAGCCCTTTTCGGTAACGGTCAACAGTGTTGCGCCCTCACGAACTCTTGCCATGGACACGATCTCATCGCCCTCACGCAATCTCATGGCGCGAACACCATGCGCGCTTCTGCCCTGCGGACGGATGCAGTTTTCATCCAGACGGATCGCCATACCCATTTTCGTTGCGATCATGAGCTGGTCTTTTCCACCGGTCATACGGACGCCTTCAATTTCGTCGCCCTCATCCAGTTTGATTGCAATCAAGCCGTTTTTGCGTACATTTTTGTATGCGGGAAGCGGTGTACGCTTGATTTTACCGTTCTTCGTGACAATGCAGATAAAGCTTTCGTCGTCAAATTCGCTGACTTTCATCATGGCTGCGATTTTCTCATTCTCAGCAAGCGGCAGCATGTTGATAATGTTTGTACCCTTGGAATCCTTGCCGCCCATGGGAATCTCAAAACAACGAAGATCAAACATAATTCCGCGATTGGTGAAGAACAGAACATGGTCGTGGCTGGAGCCGACAAACATCTCGGAGGCAAAATCCTCCTCGCGCTGCTTCATGCCCGTAACGCCTTTGCCGCCGCGCTTTTGTGTTTTATAGATGGAAATCGGCACACGCTTGATATAGCCGAAATTCGTATAAGTGACGACACAATCCTCAACGGGAATCAGGTCTTCAATATCCATTTCGCCGCTGACATTTTCGATTTCGGTGCGGCGTTCATCGCTATACTGCGTGCGGATTTTTTCAAGGTCATCATGAATGATGCCCAGCACACGCTCCTTATGTGCAAGAATATCGCGCAGATCGTTAATTTTATCGCAGAGCGCACGGACTTCCGCAAAAATTTTGTCGCGTTCCAGACCTGTCAACTGACCCAGACGCATCGCAATAATTGCGTCTGCCTGCTCCTCGGAAAGACCGATGGTCGCATACGGCACTTCGGAGGGATCAACGGTCACGCCCATTGCCGTGCGATACGCCTCATCAGTCATCAAAGTGGTCAGGTCGGTATCTGCAAATCGTTCCATCAGGCGATCTTTACCTTCCTGCTGGTTTTTCGAATTGCGCAAGATCTCAATGACCTCGTCAATGAAATCAAGTGCAACAAGGAAGCCTTGCAGGATATGTGCGCGTTCGCGTGCTTTTTTCAGATCAAAACGACTTGCACGCTGCACAACCTCGATCTGGAAATTGAGGTATTCTTCGAGAATCTGCTTGAGCGTCAGTTCCTTTGGCTCGCCATTGACCAACGCCAGCATGATGACGCCGTAGGTATCCTGAAGCTGCGTATAACGGAACAACTGATTGAGCACAAGATTCGGATTTGCATCCTTTTTCAGCTCAATGCAGATGCGCAGACCTTCTCTGTCAGATTCATCGCGGATATCATGGATACCCTCAACGCGCTTTTCTTTCGCAAGTGCTGCAATATCGGTAATCAGTTCCGCCTTGTTGACCATATACGGAATCTCGTGTACCAAAATGCACTGACGGTTCTTGATCTCAACAATTTCGGTCTTGGAACGGACAGTCAGTTTGCCTCTGCCCGTTGCGTAAGCCGCACGGATACCCGAGCGACCCATAATGATACCGCCTGTCGGGAAATCGGGTCCTTTGATAAAGCCCATCAGCTGTTCGAGCGTTGCTTCGGGATTCTCAATCAGATAATCCAGACCGTCAATGACCTCGCCCAGATTGTGCGGCGGAATATGCGATGCCATACCGACTGCGATACCCTCGGAACCGTTTACCAGCAGACACGGGAATTTTGAAGGCAATACGACAGGTTCTTGCAAACGATCATCGTAGTTTGACTGGAAATCAACAGTTTCTTTCTGGATATCCGTCAGCATCTGCACGGACATTTTCGTCATTTTTGCTTCCGTATAACGGTAAGCAGCAGGCGGGTCGCCGTCAATGGAACCGAAGTTTCCGTGACCATCAACCAAAGGATAGCGCATGGAAAAACTTTGTGCCAGACGTACCAGTGCCATATAAACCGAAGCATCACCATGGGGGTGATATTCACCCAGCACGGAACCGACAATGTCGGCGCACTTACGGTAAGGTTTTTCAGGAGTCAGTGCCTTTTCGTACATCGTATAGAGAATGCGGCGATGTACAGGTTTCAGACCGTCACGCACATCGGGGAGCGCACGGGAAGTGATAACGGACATGGAATAGGCAATGAACGACTGGCGCATTTCCTTTTCGATGTCGCGTCGTATCATGATGGATTTTGTCGTGTCGTACAAGATATCAAGTCCTTTTCAATGGATTTTGATTTCGATCATTTCGATTCAGTCAATGAAAATGCCTTGCGCATCTGCGAAATTTCCGCCTCGGAAAAATCCTTTTTCGGGACAACATAAAAATTATGCTTGACCAGATACAGAATGAAAAAATCATCATATTCATGGATTTTCAAGCCGGGACCAAAGGGTAATTCTGTCGGGGCAATCGGTTCGGCAGGAACCGTAATTTCCGCCTCCTCAAACAGCTCATTGAAGCCGTCTGCATTGGTGGTATCTTCAGATTTCTGCGATTCTTCGTCAGTTTCGGGTTCAATCTGCTCTACGGTTTCTTCCTCTGTGGGGGCATCCTCGGTACGCACCGTCACGCCATCATCATAGAGGGAAAGGGTGTAGATATCATTTTCCAGTTCTTTCAGTGAAAGCATCAAAGAACGGCGGATCTTCAACGGATTATAAATCAAAATCAGGATCATTGCCAGACAAATGATAACCAGAAAATACGCAAGTTTGTTGGATGGATCATCCACAGCAGCTTTCACATACAGACATCCGATTGCAAACAGAATCGCAATCAGAATATAATTTCTCGGATATACGTATTTTTTCTGATATGCACGAAATGCCTTGTCAAAAATCGGCAACGGGATGTGGTAGCTTTTTTCAAGCTTCGGTTTCCGGCTCAGATTCATCGAAGCTTTCCTCCGTTTCTAAGGTTTCGTCGGCAGATTCCGTCATATCTTCGTTTTCTTCCGCATCTTCGTCAAAATCATGGATGCGGTTTCCGTTATCATCGAAAATACGCAATTTTTTTGCACCGTAGTACTGCTCACAAACGCCCTCTGCGGATACATTCTCACCGCTGTCATCAATGTCAATCACTTCATCCTCATTGAGCAAAGACTGCGTTGCCAGCAGCATATATCCGCCTGAGCAACGGTTTTTTGCAAAATCAATCAGCATTGCGACAATTTCATCATCCGTGCCTTTTTTCGGAACATAAAGGAAATTGTTTGCAATCGCGCCATCCGCAAAAACGAAGCCCTGCTTGCTTTCAAACGCTTTCATGGTGGAGGTGGAGAAATGCGTCACAGCATTTTCTCTTTCTTCCTCAGAAAGCTCCTCCTCGTCGTCAATCAGCTCAAACGAGGTGACTTCATGCGGATAAAACGTCATTTCGCGTTTTTCACCATACTGCAAACGGTTAGTTGCCAGAAACTTCTTGTTTGCGGGAATGAAGCAATATGATAAACCGACTGCAACACACGCAATTGCGTAGAAAATCATCATGAAGTTGTGCAGTGTGAACATCAGCACAATGCAAATAATGCCAAGCACAATGCTGACAATCAGCGGAACATAGCGGTTTCTGCGCTCTGCTTCGAGATAAATCTTATAAACTTCCTCAAAATCCTTATCGGTCAGTTCAGTTGTGACGGAAAACAGCTTTTCTTCCTTTGCCATACCCTGCTCCTATCAGACATCCAGATTTTCGGCGTATTTTGCATTCGCCTCAATAAATTCACGTCTGGGCTGCACCTTGTCGCCCATGAGAATGGACACAATTTCGTCAGCTTTCATAGCATCCTCCATTGTCACCTGAATCATGGTGCGGGTTTCAGGATCCATGGTCGTTTCCCAGAGCTGTGCAGGGTCCATCTCACCAAGACCCTTATACCGCTGTACTTCGACTTTTCCGCCATTCGCGGTCAATTCTGCAATAAAGCGGTCACGTTCCTCATCGCTGAACGCATAGTGGTGCTTTTTATTCTTTGTCACGCGGAACAGCGGCGGCTGTGCGATATACACATTGCCGTTTTCGATCAGCGGACGCATAAAGCGGAAGAAAAATGTCAACAACAGCGTGCGAATATGGCAGCCGTCCACATCGGCATCCGCCATGATGATGACTTTGCCGTAGCGCAGTTTGGTGATATCGAAATCCTCACCGATAGAGGTACCGAGTGCAGTAACGACAGGCTGCAATTTATCGTTGCCGTAAACCTTGTCAATACGGACACGCTCAACATTGAGCATTTTGCCCCAGAGAGGCAGAATCGCCTGATAGCGTCTATCTCTGCCCTCTTTTGCAGAACCGCCTGCGGAATCACCCTCGACGATGTAAATTTCGGTAAATTCGGTATCACGCTCAGAGCAGTCTGCAAGTTTGCCCGGCAAAGATGCAGATTCCATTGCGGATTTGCGTCTTGCGGTTTCGCGGGCTTTTTTCGCAGCCTCTCTGGCTCGTTGTGCCTGCTGGCTCTTTTCAAAAATTGCGGCTGCAATAGACGGATTGGTTTCGAGGTAATCCATCAGCTTTTCGCAGACGATCTGCTCCACAAACGGCTTGATTTCAGGGTTTCCGAGCTTGACTTTCGTCTGGCTCTCAAACTGGCAGTCAGTCAGCTTGACGGAAATAATTGCCGTCAGACCTTCACGGACATCCTCGCCCATGAGTTTGTTGTCATCCTTCAGCAGACCGAATTTTTTGCCGTATTCGTTGATGGTTTTGGTCAGTGCATTGCGGAAACCGACCTCATGCATACCGCCATCAACCGTGTGAACATTGTTTGCAAATGAAAGAATCAGCTCGTTATAGCTGTCGTTATACTGCATGGCGATTTCAACTGAATTATCGCCCTTGATGCCGTTGAAATAAATGACCTGATCGGAAAGCGATTCCAGACCTCTGGTGCGGTGCAGATGCTCGATAAACTGACGGATACCGCCTTCGTAGCACATGACCTCATGCTCAATATTCTCAGGGTCGCGTGTATCGCTGATCTCAATGGTCAGACCTGCATTGAGGAATGCCTGTTCCCGCATACGCTTGCGGAGAACTTCATAGCTGTAAACGGTCGTTTCTTCAAAGATCGTGCCGTCAGCCTTGAACAGTACGGAAGTACCGTGTTTGTCGGTATCGCCTGTCATTTCCAGTTGTTTGCTGTATTTTCCGCGCTCAAAACGCTGGAAATAGCTGTGTTTTCCATCCCAGACAGTCAATTCCAGCCACTCGGACAAAGCATTGACGACCGATGCACCAACGCCGTGCAGACCGCCCGCAACCTTATATCCGCCGCCGCCAAACTTACCGCCTGCGTGCAAAACCGTATAAACAACAGTTGCCGCAGAAATACCTTCCTTCGGGTGAATGCCGACAGGAATACCGCGTCCGTTATCGGTAACGCGAATCAAATCGCCTTCGAGAATTTCTACGGTAATGTGCGTGCAGTAGCCAGCGAGTGCTTCATCAATCGAGTTATCGACAATTTCGTAAACCAGATGATGCAGTCCACCCGCACCTGTTGTACCGATATACATACCCGGACGCTTCCGAACAGCCTCCAAGCCTTCCAGTACCTGAATCTGACTTTCGTCATAATTTTCCGTAACAGGACGGTTTGTGATGATTTCTTCATTATCCATACGTAAATCTCCTTTTGCGAATGTGCGATTTGAAAGACCGAATCCCGTGCGCTTTTTCAGAAGAGTTTGCAGGCACGTTTTCGGAGCGTTGCAGCTGAAATTGGCGAAATATACGCAGTTTCGCCTTCATCGTCAATGCAGACCACAAAGCTTTTCGGCATATCTTCGGACACGGTGACCACACGGTTTTCCTTTGCCAGACGGTCTAACATTCCGCGGGTATCCTGTCCGATGGTTGTATTTTCGAGGTCAAAGATGCCGACGACCGATGCATCGGGGACGGTCACCTTTTCGCCAAGATGCACATACATTACGGCATCCGCTCCTTTTCATTCAGATTGTGCGACTGTGGAAAGTTTTCCGCTTTCCATATGAAAAACCGAGCAGGCAGATGCTTTTTGAATTTCCTGTTCTTTTCCGATTGCCTCCGCGTGGCAGGCAGTCAGAAAAACCTGCATATCCTGCGTCATATCATAGACAAGACTTTGCCGCTGCGCGTCCAGTTCGCCCATGACATCATCAAGTAAAATAATCGGTGTTTCGTCCTTTTTGTCATAGAAAACCGCCGCCTGCGCAAGTTTCAGCACAAGCGCGGTACTTTTTTGCTGTCCCTGCGAACCATAATCGCGGACGGACAGCCCTCCGATTTTACAGGAAAAATCATCCCGACCCGCGCCTTTTGCGGTAAATCCAAGACGAATGTCGTCATCCATGGATTTTTGCAGCTGTTCAAAATAATACTGCTGCATTTCCGTTGTGGGACGTTCAGGAATCTCGCTGTTTTTAAATATATTCGAATGATACGAAATTGCGAGTTTTTCGCTGCCTGCTGTCATATCGCTGTACAGCACAGCACAAACCTTTGCAAGCTGTTTCACATAGGCATACCGCAAACAGGTCAGCAGGCTGCCGTGCATGGCAAGCTGATGATCCCATACAGCAAGATCGGATTTTGACGCATTTCCGAAACTGATTTGTTTCAGTACGGCATTGCGCTGCGCAGTCAGCTGATCAAACCGCTTAATGCAGCCAAGCATTGCGGGCGTGATCTGTGAACCGCACAAATCCATGAAGGCACGACGTTTTTCAGGCCCTCCACGAATATATTCGCGGTCATCCGGCGAAAATACGACACACTGAAACTGCGCAAACAATTTGCTGCCGCCATTTGTCGGCACACCATTGAGCAGAATTTTCTTCTGTCTGCCCTCGCCGCGCTGCATATGAAATTCAATTGCCTGTTCGCGTCTGCTGTCCTGAAAACGTAATTTCAGATGCATTGCGGGCATTTTCAGGTGAATCCAGTCGCGCTCCTTGGAGCCGCGAAAGCTGCGGCAGCCCGTACAAGTCCAGATTGCCTCCAGCAGATTGGTTTTCCCCTGCGCATTATTGCCAAGAATCAGATTGAAAGACGGATGCGCTCTCAATGCAACCTCCGTCAGATTCTTATATCCGTCAGCGGACAGTGATAACACACGCATTTTCGCATATTATCCTTCACTGACAGGTGCAGAAACCGTTACTTCAAAGCGATCAACAGAAATCACATCACCATTGCGGATCTTTTTGCCGCGCATGGTGCAGACTTCTCCGTTCACAAGCACCTGCCCCTGCTGAATCAATTCTTTTGCAAAACCGCCTGTATCCGTTAGTCCTGCAAGTTTCAAAAGCTGTTCCAGCTTGATAAATTCGGTATGGATTTCCTGCGTGATTTTTTCCACATTCTGTGACACAGTACTCACCCTTTCATTGAAAAATGATGCTTTTGCTTATCTTCTGACCTGTACAGGCATAACAATCGCAATGCTGCTGTCGCCGTCAGCCTCCATGACCTTAACGGCTCTGTCAGCGGCGGTCAGGAAAATACGGACGCGGTCGCTCTGTACAGCACGGATAGCGTCAAGCAGATAGCGGTTATTGAATCCGACAACCATTTTTTCGCCTGCCATTTCGCAGGAAACCTGGTCATCCACGCTGCCTACAACATTCTGGCAGCTGATCAGTATTCTGTCCTCCTCAAACTGAAAGCGGACAGCGGTCTTATTTTTTTCAGAAATCAGCAGCGAGCAGCGGTCGAGGGAATCAATCAGCTCTCTGCGATTGACGGTAACTTCCGTTTTAATGCCTGTCGGAATCGAGCGGCGATAGTTGACAAATTCGCCTGCAAGCAGTCTGGTATAGACCAGATAGTGATCAATCTCAAAAATCGCATGGTGCTGGTCAATACGAATAATACACGGATTTTCGTTCTTTTCGTCCTCCTCCAGCAAGTGCTCGATCTCACGCAGAGCCTTTGCGGGAACAACGAATTTCATCGGCTCCTGTCCGGGCAACGGCTCAGAACGCAATGCCATGCGGTAGTTATCCAGTGCAACGATATTCAGGATATCGTCTGCCACTTCGAACAGTTCACCCGTGAAAACAGGCTTGGTTTCATCCAAAGAAACGGCATAAATGGTCTGCTCGATCATATTTTTCAGTAAACTCTGCGGAATCACTGCGCCTTGCTGCTGTTCAATGCTCGGCAGTTCGGGATATTCATCCGCATTCATGCCTGCAAGCTGGCATTCCGTACCGCCGCCCTGAATGGTAACTTTCAGATGCTCATCGGTTTCAACGGAGAGAATTCCCTCGGGCATTCTGCGAACAACCTCGGAAAACAGTCTGCCATCCACGAGCATTACGCCTTCTTCTGTGACAACTGCGGGAATCTGTGTGCGGATACCGAGTTCCAGGTCATAGCCTGTGAGTTCCAGTTCCTGACCGTTTGCACGTAGATGAATTGCCGCCAAAGCTTCCAATGGTGTTTTCACACTGGTTGCTTTACCGACATTTGCCAGGACTTCACTCAGGTCTGTTTTTTGACAGGTGAATTTCATAGAGTTGATTCCTTTCCGATGCTTTGCAAAAAATGCAGAGCAAATATTACTAAACCTAATAGGTAAAAATAGTAGTAGTAGTAGGGGCGGTGGAAAAGTTGACTTTCGCGCACGAAAGCAAGATTTTACAAGTTCCTGCAAACATTTCGCAGGGGATTCCGCCTCCGAAAAACTCAACACGGGACTTTTGAAAAATTGGGGAAAAGTGGAAAGAATCCGAACACGGATTTTTACGGTTGAGGATGTGGAAACCTCAGAAAAGAATGTTGAAAACTTAGTGGAAAGTGTGAATACACAGAGTATATTCGCAGGTTTTCAACAATATTTTGCTTGAATCCGGTGGAAATCGGAAATTTCAGCGTATTTTCGATGCAGTTTTTCAACTTCAGTTTCAACAACTGTTGAAAACCGGTTGCTCCTCAAGTTGACCGCACAAGTGTTCAGATTGAAATTTTCCAGTTCGTTGAATTTAAATTGTCGGGTCAAATATGATGGATTTGTCAGCTTTGCGCATGACGTGGAAAGATTCGCGGAAACCGTACAGCAGTTTTTACAAAAGCATCGTATTATTTGCCGCTGCCCTCACGAACGGTTTTTGCAATGGTATCAATGGTATCCCGCAAATTGCTGTCGCGTTTGAGGCTTGCGGTGATGTTGTTGACCGCATAAACAATGGTGGAATGGTCACGGCCGCCAAATTCCATACCAATGGAAGAAAGCGGCATTTCAGTGATCTCGCGTACAAGATAGATTGCAACTTTTCTTGCAGTGGAGATCTGCGACGCACGCTTGTTGGAGCGGATATCGTCAGGAGAAACACCATAGACATTTGCGACCTCTGCGATGATTTTTTCCACAGTGATCGGAATTGGCTGGTCATCGGTCAGAATATCCCGGATGACGCTCTGTGCCATGGAAATGGACGGTGATGAGCCGGCAAGTTGTTTGAGCGCCTTCAGTTTTTTGACGGCACCCTCAAGCTGTCGGATGTTGGATTTCAGGCGGTTTGCGATGAATTCTGCCACCTCATCCGGAATATTCAGTTCAAGCAGTTCAGCCTTGCGGCGGATGATTGCGATTCTGGTTTCAAATTCAGGGGTCGAAATATCTGCGATCAGACCCGATTCGAAACGGTTGCGGATGCGATCTTCCAGAATCTTGATATCCTTCGGCGGGCGGTCAGAAGTCAGAACGATCTGTTTTCCGGCGTTATGAAGAATATTGAAGGTGTGGAAGAACTCCTCCTGAATGGTTTCCTTGCCGCCGACAAACTGGACGTCGTCAACGAGGAGGACGTCTGCGCTGCGGTATTTCTCATGGAATTTTGAGGTATCCTTTTTGAGCTGAATGCCTTCAATCAGCTCATTGGCAAAGGTTTCACCCGTGACGTAAATGATATTCAAATTCGGATTATTTTTCTTCATTTCGTGGGAAATTGCATGAATCAGATGTGTTTTGCCAAGACCCGAAGGACCGTAAATGAACAGCGGATTATAGGGGCTGTCGCCTTTTGCAACGCTGGTGCAGGCAGCATAGGCGAACTCATTGGAGCCGCCGACAATGAACGTATCAAACGTGTAGGCATATTCGCCGTTGTCGAAGCTCTTTTCGAGATCGTTGTGCAGTTCGTCAATCTGCTCATTGGAAACAGGCTGTGCTGCCTGTTTTTCTTCCACGGTGATCACGCGGAGATTGACGGGGAATCCGAGGGTAGCCTCAAAGGCTTCCAACAGCAGATTCTTATACTTGTTTCCGAGAATGACATCCTTCTGGAATTCGGACTGGCAAAAGAAAACAGCATCATTTCCTTCCAATCCGACGGGTTCGAGTGCGTCCAGCCAGAGCTTGCGGGGAACGTCGCCAAGACCGCCCTCGTTGGTGCAATACTGTTTGACGGCTTCAAAAACCTCTGCAAAGGAATTCATAGAGTCAATACACATCCTTTTCTGTATAACAAATGGGCATTTGTGCAGGTGAGCGGCAGTCAAAAGGGTATACTTCGCCCACGCACAGTTTTATACATAATATAGTATACCATGTTTCTATTGAAATAGCAAGCATTGAACAGAAAAACTGGAATATGTACCAAATATCCGATAGCGGCAATTTAAATTTTGTATAGCGAGAAAATGCCAGTAAATACGTTGTTTTTATTGAAAATTTTATGTTCGTTTAATCTTTTGCGTCTGATGCATCAAAAAATGGGGAATTCTTTCCGAAATACTTGCATTTTTGCATCTGATATGTTATAATACTATGTTGAAATGGTGTGACCATCAAACAGATTTCCGAAAGGATGTAACGAGATATGGCAAAGTCAGATCAGAACAATAACGGTAAATTTTTTGAAAAACCGCGCCCGACATTTCCAAAACGTGCAATTGTAACGGGCGGTATGCCGTACGGCAATAAAGAACTGCATTTCGGTCATGTGGGCGGAATGCTCGTATTTGCTGATACATACGCAAGATTTCTCCGTGACCGCATCGGCAAGGAAAATGTAATTTTCGTCAGCGGCACGGATTGCTATGGCTCTCCGATCGCAGAGGGTTGGCGTCAGAAGGTTGCAAAGGGCGAATTTGAGGGTACACTGCCTGAATTTGTACAGAGCAACCATGAAAAGCAGAAGGCAACGCTTGCAGCTTATGCCATCTCCCCGAACCTGTTTGGTGCATCGGGTCTTGGCAGAACCAAGGAAATCCATGCGGAAGTCACAATGAAATTTTTGCAGTCGCTTTATGATAAAGGGCAGCTCAACCAGATTTCCACCATGCAGTTCTTTGATGAAAAAGCAGGTGTGTTCCTGAATGGTCGTCAGGTGATCGGAAAATGCCCTGTAGAGGGCTGCGATTCCGAAAAGGGATATGCAGACGAGTGTGACCTTGGACACCAGTATATGCCTGAAAATCTGTTGAATCCTGTATCTACGCTGACTGGTGAAACGCCGACCATGCGCCCTGTCACCAACTGGTACTTCAAGCTGCGTGATTACGAAAAACTGCTTCAGGATTGGGTCGCAGAGCTGCAAAAGCGCAAGGATGTCCGGCCTGTTGTGTGCAAAAC
Source organism: Oscillospiraceae bacterium (assembly GCA_045600205.1). Classification (GTDB taxonomy): domain Bacteria; phylum Bacillota; class Clostridia; order Oscillospirales; family Ruminococcaceae; genus Firm-04. The sequence goes on from JAZRXM010000044.1 coordinate 73,552, forward strand.
GATTTCGGAATTCCTGAAACCGCCTGTCATTTACGTCAAGCGTGAATTTGAGGAGAAATATCTCTCCCTGAAAGATTCCATGCCTGCGCACAATTATCTGGAGGAGGCAAAAAAGCCTTCGTTTACCATTGAATTTACGACACTTTCTGATTGCGATGAAGCCTGCCGTATCCTGACGGAAAACGGCATTCGCTACCGCACCGGCAAAACATTGGTACCGTTCCGCCTGACCGGAAATATCGAATGGGGTGTTCCTGCGCCTGTTTTTGAGCCCGGCAGCGAGGGTCTGACCGTCTGGGTATGGCCGGAATCTCTCTGGGCACCGATTTCCTTTACGCAGGCTTATCTCGAATCCATTGGTCATGCAAGAGAAGAATGGAAGGACTACTGGTGCAGCAAGGAAGCAAATGTGTATCAGTTCATCGGACAGGATAACATTTATTTCTACGGCATTGCAGAGCCCGCAATGTGGATGGCACAGCAGGCATCCGCAGAGAAAACCTCTGCCCCCGCTGACGGCGAATTGCAGCTGCCGATCATCGTGGCGAACCACCACATTCTGTTCCTTGATAAAAAAGCATCCAGTTCAGGCGCGGTCAAGCCGCCCATGGCAGACGATTTGCTCAATCACTATACGCCTGAGCAGCTTCGTATGCACTGGCTGGGACTGGGTCTTGGTCAGCGCAGTGTCAGCTTTATGCCGAAGCCCTATAACCCGGATGCAAAACCGGAGGACGCTGATCCTGTCGTCAAGGATGGTCTGTTGCTGTCAAATGTCTATAACCGTATGATTCGCACCGCATTCTATACCACACAGAAAGAATTTGACGGTGTGCTGCCGAATGTCGCTCCTGAAGAAAAGGTACTTGCGGATGCAAAGAAGGCAGTTCTCGATTACGAGGAGCATATGTCGAAATTTGCATTCCACCAGTGCACTTATGTTCTGGACAGCTATATTCGAAATGCAAGCAAATACATGGCAAAAGCACTTAGTAACGCAGAGCGTCCGAAAGAGGAAACTGCACAGGCACTTGCAAATCTGTTCCACATGATCCGTACTGCGGGTGTGCTGCTGCATCCGATGGCACCGATCGGTACCGAAAAGCTCCGCGAGTATTTGCAGGTGGATGAGCGTATCTGGTCTTGGGATACCATTTTTGAACCGCTCACCTATTTTGTCGGTGAAAACCATAAGCTGAAATTCCTGCCGCCGCGTACTGATTTCTTTACGCGCCACGAAAGTCAGTTTACAACCGAAGAAGACGCTTAAATTACAAAAAAACTTCCTGCCGTTTGGCAGGAAGTTTTAAAAAAGAATGGATACGCCTGATGCGATTCGAACGCACGACCTTCAGAGTCGGAGTCTGACGCTCTATCCAACTGAGCTACAGGCGCATATTGTTGCACGTTTTCAGCGTACCATAACATTATACCAGACAGAAAGAATTTTTGCAAGCCTTTTTGAAAAAATATTTTCATTGTGACAAAAATCCATTCCCCTCGGAAAGAAAGGAATGTGAATATGGATACACAGAAGGATAGGAACCGCAAAAACTGCTATATTTACGTCATTGTGATGAGTACGGATACCATTCCTGCCAAAGCAATCCGTATGGCAACCAGAAGACCCTATTCGCACGCATCCATTTCTCTTGACGCATCTTTGAAGCAAATGTTCAGCTTTTGCCGCAGTTACACAGCAATTCCATTCCCGGCTACCTTTAAGGAGGAACTGATCGGGCAGGGTGTACTCGGTCATTTTCCGGAAATTCCCTGTGAGATCTACCGTTTGCCCGTTACACAGGGGCAATACAGTCGTTCAATGGAACTGATCGACCATTTTTTGGAATGCCGCAAAAGTTATTCATATAACTATATGGGATTGCTGCGAGTGCGTCTGCAAATTGAAAAGGAATTGAGCAACAAATTTGTCTGTTCGCAGTTTGTTGCGTATATGCTGGAAGAATGCGGCATAGAGCTGGAAAAAGCGGCAAGTTTGTATTCCCCTGATGATTTGCGCTTTTTGCCGCAGGCAGAGCTTGTTTACCGCGGTGAATTGAATCGCTATTACGAGGAACAGCGTTCCTTGGCAGAAATGCAGGGAAATTCGCGTTCAGTTGGTTAATGAACGGCTTTTTCCATTGTTGAAAATAATTGCAGCATCCATTTTGCCATACAAGGCGGTAGATGTGCCGCGATTTGTTCAGAAATCGGCGTGGTTGGGAGTTGTAGATTCCAGATCCATTCGCCGCCGCCAAGCGTAATTTCATATGACGCAGAAACATCGGTTTTCGACGATATCTGTGCCATGACAGGCTGTCCGCCATAGAGTGCCTGCCGCGTTTTTTGAGCACAGCGCAGCATTCCGAGCGTCAGTGCCAGTGCAGAACCATAGATAAGAGCCACGTATTGCAGCGCGGCTCTTTTTTTGTGTTTTTTCATAAAAACCTCCTGTTTATGTTATTTCACAAGCTGCTTGATACTTTCGGCAAGCGCATTTCCGAACAGTTCTCCCGCATACCGTGCCTCCTCCATAGTGTTGCCCTGTGAGCCGAATTCTACAAGCAGACTGCCTGTTGTTAAATCTTGATTGTATTTGCGGTAATCGAACAGGACAGGGCGCGTGAATCCGTTGTACATTCCTTCTGCCTGCTGCTGCAAAAAGCTTGCAAAATGGAAGTTTTCGCGGTAATTCGGCATTCCCATGGTGCCGTCATCGCAGCCTGAGATAATCATAATTTGCGCAGATTTTTTCCCGTTAATCACAGCAGTCGGCGCGTAAATCGTCGAATTTGCGGTGATTGCGTCACGATGGATATCCAACGCAATACAAATTGATGGATATTTTGCTAAAATTTCTTTCACAGTTTTTGCACTGCGGGAATAGCTATTATTCCAAACAGGAAAATCATGGATTTCACCTGCATGGATGACGCCGATTCCGGCATTTACGAGAGATTTTGCAATTGCATCGCCAACCATGACCATATTTTTGTCAGGTTCTGTGGTACGATAGTTAAATGCTGCATCAAAAAAAGAGCGTTCCGTTTGCTCAAAACTTTCGGTTGTGTGCGTGTGATAAATCAACACCATTGGAGAACCATCCATTTTCAACGGAAGATTAGGCAAAATCTTCGATTCTGCAAGCAAATCAGCATTTTTCCAAGACGTGCAGTTCCGCACCTGCCCCGCCTTTTCCAATGATATAAACTGCGTACCTGCTTGCTTTCCGTAATGCTTTTCGACAACGTTGCCGTCATTTGCAGTTTTCTCTGTGGGATATAGTTTGCTTTGCCACATAGCTTTGGATGCATCAGATTCCCATGAAATCACCGCAGAATCGTTGATACTTGTGTTTTCAACAGTTACTTCCGAATTTGTGGAGATGCCGATGCCTTCCGCAAGATGATACTGCATCCAATGTTCGGAAGATGTATTGATTATGTTCGTATCTGCGATAGAATCAAGCCGATTTGTACCGATTTGCACGCTTTGCATCAGCGGAATCAATGCTACTGCACCTCGAATTGCTCCTAAAACCGTTCCACAAAGCAAAACACGCCCCGCAATGTTTCGCACCCGCCGCAATCTGATGACCATATCGCCACTCCTTTCTTGATATTGCAGTATATGCGGGAAATTTTTGAAATATGTGATTTCGGACAAACAGCGGCGCATAGATTGCAACAGGAGGCGAATAGTATGTGTCAAAGAAGAAAAACTCCGTCTTTTCGACGTTTTCTAAAACTAATGTTTATAGATTTGCTGGTGTTGGCTGTCATTCGCTTGATATTGATGTTTCATGGTTGTACGCAAAATGAAAAAGTTGCTTCTGTGTATCAAAACAACGAATCTTCGGAACTTCTGGTGCTGATGTACCATAGCGTGCGCAATGGACCTGAGTCAGGATATTCGGTCACGCCACAAACGTTGGAGGCGGATTTTCAGTATCTGGCGGCGCATGATTTTGAGGCGGTCAGTCCCGAGGATTTAGTGCGATTTGTAACGGATGGAGTGCCGCTGCCTTCAAAGCCTGTTTTGCTGACTTTCGATGACGGTTTTTATAACAATCTTGCTTATGTTCTGCCTCTGTTGAAACAGTATGATTTTTGCGCAGTTGTGAACATTGTTGGTGAGTTTACTGAGGAACTTGCGCCTGTTGACAGTCATGTTCCTGCGTATTCGTATCTGACAGCGGAGGACTGCCGTGCGCTACTCGACAGCGGGCGGGTCACGCTTGGAAACCACACAACGAAACTGCATCATCGTACTGACCGTAAAGGCTGTGCAATCAGCAAAGATGAATCAGAATCACGATATCACGCAATTTTCATGAATGATATATCACACTTGCAGGAGTTTTTACAGCGTGAACTATCATTTGAGCCGATTGTTTTTGCATATCCTTACGGTTTTGATTGCGCGGAAAGTATCCCCGTATTAAAGGATTTAGGATTCCTTTTGACACTTACCTGCTACGAACATTGGAATGAAATCACGCAGGGTGATGTTGATAGTCTGTATGGTTTGGGAAGATACAATCGCGCAGGAAATCAAAGTACAGACGCTTTTTTTACGCGAATTTTAGGAGAATCTTGCACATCAAAAAGCTGCTTCGGAGAAGAATCCGAAGCAGCTTTGTATTAACTATTCAGTTCATCTTCCAAGAGGATGAGTTCTTCGAGAATCTCGTCCTGTCTGGCGCGAATTTCCTCAAGTCGGGTGCAGATTGCCTGCATTTTCTCGTAATTGCTTTGAATTTCGGGCTGTTCCAAAGATGTCTGCAATTCCGTTTCTTCGTTCTGGAGATTTTCCGTTTCCTGTTCCAGCGTTTTCTGCTGCTGACGTCGTTTTGCGTCTAAGCTGCGCTGTTCTTTGGTACGGAAGCCTGCTTTTGCAGATTCTACAGCTTTTTTCTGCTTTTCTGCGGCGATTGCAGCCTGCTCCTCCTCATTTTTTCGTTTGATTTGCTCCTGATATGCGGTAAATCTGCCCTTGAAGCGATCAACAGTGCCGTTTTCCAATACCAGCAGATTATCCGCGAGGCGGTCGAGAAGGTAGCGGTCGTGGCTGACGAATAGAATTGTGCCGTCAAATTCGGCAAGCGCCTCCTCAAGTACCTCCTTAGTGGTAAGGTCGAGGTGGTTGGTCGGCTCGTCCAGCAGAAGCACGTTGCCGTGCTCCATCATCAGGATGGCGAAGCAGAGTTTTGCGCGCTCGCCGCCCGAAATTACGCCTGTTTCCTTGAAAACATTTTCGCCTGTTAATCGAACTTGTCCCAACAAACTGCGCACTTCGTAGTCGCTGAGGGTCGGATAGCGGTCGTGCAACTCGTCAAAAACGGTCGCGTATGGGTTCAGGCTTTCGCTTTCCTGCTCAAAGCAGCCAAGGCGCGTACCTGCTGCCCATCGGACCAGACCCTTATGCGGCAAAATGTTACGTAAAACCTTTAGCAGCGTGGATTTTCCTGCACCGTTCTCGCCGATGATGCCGATTTTCTCTCCGCGGCGGACCGCAAAGGAAATACCTTCCATGAGCGTTTTTCGGCTATCTCCGCTTCCAACGGTCAAATCAATATTTTTGACTTCGAGGATATCGAGCGGCGGTGTAACAGCATACGTAAACGACAATTTTGCTGACTTTTGCTCTGCAAACGGTTTCTCGACAAGCTCCATTTTATCAAGCTGTTTGATACGGCTTTTTGCAGATTTCGAGGTCGAAGCGCGGACAAGATTGCGTGCAACGTAGTCCTCCAGCTTGGCAATTTCCTTTTGCTGTGCGTCATATTCCTTTTGCTGACGCTCCTTTGACTCTGCGCGAAGTTTCGTAAATGCGGTATAATTACCACGATATCTGGTCAGTGTACCTTGTTCCAGCTCGCAAATAGAGGTGCAAAGGCGGTCGAGGAAAAAGCGGTCGTGGCTGACGATCAGCAGTGCCCCTTTCCAGTCTTTCAGGTAGTCCTCGAGCCAGCCGACTGTCTGAAAATCAAGGTGATTCGTGGGTTCGTCAAGTATCAGCAAGTCTGGGGATTCGAGCAGCAGCTTGCAGAGGGCAAGTCTGGTTTTCTCACCGCCGGAAAATTCGGATACAGTACGCGGCAGATCTGCCTCCGTGAAGCCCATGCCGAACAAAACGGTTTTCATGCGGACGTCTGTGCGATAACCGTCATTTGTTTCAAAATATGCGGAAAGGCGCGAATATTCGTCTGTTTCATCTGCTGTCAGACCGCTGTTCATTTTTGTTTCCAAACGGCGCATTTCTGCCTGAGCCTCTAAAAGTGGCGCAAAAGCGTCAGTTAGCTCCTCCTGCACAGTTTTGCTGCCATCCAGACCGGCATTTTGCGCAAGATATCCGATGCGCAGGTGGGTAGCGCGGGAAATGACAGGTTCCTCGGTATCCAGACGGTCCGGTGTTTCAACATCCATTAAAATACGAAGAAACGTACTTTTTCCACAGCCGTTGTTACCGACCAGACCGATTCTATCCTGATTTTCGACCGTCAGCGCAAGCGATTTCAACACCTGTTTGCCCTGATAAAATTTGTTGATTCCTGAACAGGATATCAGCATAATCGTACTCCTTACTGAGATATAATCCGCGCAGATTCGTTAAAATCCGAAGAATTCCTGCGCGTTTTTCCAAAACAGCTTTTGGTAATCTTCAAATGTGTAGCCAAGGCTGAGCAGGCGGTTTGCCTCCTCCTCGGGTGACCACATTGGGAAATCCGAGCCGAACATACAGCAGTCGATGCCGAAACCGCCAATCAGGCGCATGGCGCGTTCTCTGGACATCAGGCAAACGGAACTGCTGGTATCAAAGCGGATATTTTCACCGCTTCTGAGGACTTCCTCTGCCTCATCCCAAGCGGCAAAACCGCCCAAATGCGAAGCAATCACCTTCAACTTCGGAAAATCGCGCATGACCTTGGCAAGCATACGCGGGTGCGAGTAGTCGTGGCGATAGTCGCCCATGTGGATCAGCACGGGCAGGCGACCCTCAATTGCTTCGTAAATGCGATAAGAAGCGGGGCTGTCGATGGCAGTTTTCTGGAAATCGGGGTGTAGCTTGATGCCGTGCAGACCCATTGAAATGGCGCGGTCAACTTCTGCGGGAATGTCCTCAAAATCGCCGTGAAGTGCAGCAAAACCGTAGAATTCAGGATGCTTTGTGCATTCCTCCGCGATGAAATCATTGATGGAAACGACCTGCTTCGGCGTAGTGGCAACGGAGCAGACCAACATTTTTTTTGTACCGATCGCCTGCTCAGCTTCGAGGAGTTTCTGGGCTTCGCCTGCGTCGTAGTGCATTTTGATATCGTAGAACTGACCAATCGAAAGTGTCGCTTTTTCGCTGATTTTTGATGGGAAAATATGCGTGTGCATATCAGCAATATCGAACTGTTGCGGGGTAAAAATTTCCAAGGGAATCGTCCTTTCAAAATGATCTCAAAGCCCTGCATTGGAGCTGAGAATTTGCATAATTGAGAGTATGAGCAAAGCAAGTTCGCCAAGCGGAATGACGATGATACTTGCTTTTTCGAGCTTTTCATGTTGTTCGCAAAGTTTTTTCAGGATTTTGCGAATCGGGAATGCACAAAGGATACAAAGCAGCAGATTGCTCCAATACCACGAAAGTGCGTACTTTGCGTATGGGCTGAGCAAGAATCCGCCTGTACCGAACAGTGAGAATGCATCTTTAAACTGTCCTGTGGTGAGTCCGCTGAACAGGATGAAACTGAGAATCACTGCAAATAGATTTGTAATGATGATACGTACTTTTTGAGGGATAATATCCAGAATTTTCCGTTGTTCTGCAATGCGTTCCACAATCAGGAGCGTCAGTGCAAGAATCGCAAAAACCACGAGATTCCATGAAAAATCAAACAACAGAAACGTGATTGGCAGCAACACGGCAGCAACACGGATACCCCACTGCAAAATATTCATATCATCGCGGTTTTCATCGGTGATACCGAGGATTTTTGAGAGAATACGATGCATGGGTGTCCAAAGCCGCTGGAAGAATTCCCGCAGGGATGACGCCAGATTCGGCGCGTCAAAGCAATCGGGGACACTGTATCCAAGCAGCAGCAAAATGCCTTGTCCCACTTCCAGAATGCTCTGCAAGAGATACAGCAACATGAAAAAGATGCCCAGTGCAGCGAGCCAAGCATCCAGCATGGTGAAAAACTGTGTCGGCTCCTTGCTGCAAATCATTCCGTAAAATCTGCCGACAGGAATCGCAAGGACATTATATTTGAACAATCCGACCACAATGTGACCGATGCCGTCTGCGATGCGTTCAATAGAAACTTTTGGGTTGCTGTTTATTTCGCTGCGTTCAGCAAAATCGAGCGGAATCCCGCCCAGAACACGCGGAAAAGAGAAGCAATAGCCGAGATAATTGAGCAGCGAGGGCGCGCGCAGATTGCCTCTGACGCGGTCAAAAATCGCACAAACAGACTGTACAGCCGGAATCAGAGTCAGGAGGAAATTTGATTTTGCGAAATAGAGCAGCAAAAGCTGCGCGAGAATGTCGATGCAGATCCATGCTTTTGCTTTTGCAGCTTTTCTGCCCGTCATGGAGCGGGGGCAGCAGCGCACGGAAAACCAACCGATGCACGCGGATAATGCAGCAAACAGGAGGTTTTTCCATCCTGCAATCACGCAGTATACGGCACCGCCGACTGCCAGCAGTACAGGCTTAAATTTTCTGGGTACAAATGCGGTAATCAGCAAAAGCAACGGTAGAAATCCAAATACAAATCTGAGGTCAGCAAGCGGCACGTCAAGATTCCTCCTTGTCGAGATATTTGTCAAGAAATGCTGGGAAATCCGCAGCGGTTGTCATGGTGCCGAGCACCTCACAAAGTCCGTTGACAGAGAGATGCGGCGGCAGTCTGAGCGATTTGAGTAAAGCGCGGCGGCAGACAGCACTATGGTCGCTGCCCATCAAACCGTATTCGTAAAGCAGACTTGGTGTGATATCGTTTTCTCTCGTTGCTGCGAGATTTTCATTAAACAGACCGGCGCGTTCCAGTGCATCAAGCAAAATCTGGTTGTCCATGCCTTCGACGCCGAGCAACCCTTCTTTTCCGGCAATGGTTTTCCGTCGTTCCTTGCCGTGAATGCCGGGGATATAAACATGAAACAACGTACCTTCGTTGATTGCGCCTTTCAAAAAACCTCGGATCTGAAATCCTGCGGCATCAGCATCCGTCAGGATGACAAGCCCTGTTGTTTTGGCATAGTGTCGAAGTAAATCAAGCTGCTGCTGATTTTTGTATATCTGAAAGCCGTTTGTGACGATGATCACAGCGTCCACCACAGAGGAAAGCCGAATTTTATCATATTTTCCCTCCACAACAATTGCGGGGATAATTTTCCGTTTGTCCATTCAGCGGAGATCCTCCTGACCGTCGCGTTTGATGCGGAGCATACGGACGATTGCCTGTTCCAGAAGCATCAGCGGGGGTGTACGGCTGGATTTGCAGGCGCGGTCGGTTTCGCGCAGGACCTTGATGCAGGTGCGCAGCTGTGCAATGGACATCGCGTTACAGTCACGCAGCGCATTTCTGACAGCAAATTCGCGGTTTTTAGGGTATCCAAAATCCGCACAGATATCAGCGATCTGTTTGGCTGAGCCTGCGCCTAATTTTGCGCGGTAGAGGTCAGTAAACGTACCGCTGAGAATTGAAAGCAAGCCGAGAATGGTTTTGGAATCCTCACTTTTGGCGGTGAGAGCGGAAAGCAGCCGAAATGCGGTCGTGCCATCGCCGCTTGTGACGGCGCGTGCAAGACGGAAAGCGTCTGCGTCAGGTTGTTGAACGGTCAGTGCGTCGATCATCTCGAAGGTGATCGGTTCGCCGTCTGCGCAAGCCATGAGCTTGTCAAGTTCCGAGTGAATCAGCGTGGAATCGCAGAGGCAGCGATTTGCGAGTAATTCAGCATCTTCGCGGGAAATATCGCATCCATGTCGTTTGGCGCGATCCTGAATGGCTTTTCCAAGCTGTATGACGTTTTTCTTCTCACAGATGCAGAGAACGCCGTTTTTCTCGAAAAAGCCGGCAATTTTCTTATGTTTCGGGGTAAAAGCGGGTTCGTTGCGGCGCACTTCGTAGACCGTCAGCCCGCGAATGATGACCAACACTACCACACGCGGCGGCAGGTCACCGAGGAGTTTCAACAGACTATCGGTTACGGTTGGCGTAAGGATGTCCGCGTCAAGGTCGCGGATGACGATGACGTTATAGGGCTGAAACATCGGGCAAAAACCGCAAGCGTCTGCCAGACGGTCAAAATCCAGTTCCTGCCCGTCAAATGCGGTGTACGCCATATCATCGCCGTCAGTGAGTTTTTTGAGGATGCGCTGCGCTGTCTGCGAAACGGTCAGCCCGTCCTCGCCGCAGAGATAGCAGATCGCAGGCGGATTCTCGCCGCTGTACAATTTGACCGTATCGGTTGCGGAAAGCTTTGGCATACGTCCGATGATCCTTTCTTATTTGATAGCAGATACGTGATAATTCATATCTGCGTCTATGGTCAGAATTTGGTTGATGTAGTCAATTTTCGGCAGTTCAAACGCCTGTCCCATCCAATTGATGTGCAAAATGCCGTCAGATATGGAACATTCTGCGCGGGATGTCTGAAAAATCGGGAGGTTGGTACCGCAGGAAACCGGTACACTGCCGCAGATAGATTGATTATTTCGCAGATACGTAGAATCAGGCATATAGATGCTGCCGATATCCGAAAAAGCCATGTGATAGGCGGCAATGGTCTGCGAGCGACAAAATAGCGTATCAAATGACGAAACAGCGTTGTTTTCGAGATAGCTGTGTACGTAGCTTGCAGAAACCGCACGGGTGCTGTCATCCAGAACGGCAGTGTGCCCGTCCACCATGATGATCGCCGCTGAGTATTTTTCCTTGCCGACAATTGCAATTCGAAGCTGATTGTTGGCGGTATATTGCTCAAAAGCAAGCTGAATCGATAAAATCATGCCACACAAAACAACAGAAAAAGCAGTTGTCAAACGGTGTCTGGTGATGCAGGCGGTCAGCAAAACGAAAACCGCACAGCAAAACAGCGTGATTTTGATTGGTTCTGCGCCAATTTGGATATGCGAATATGGCAGTTTTGCGAGCATTTTGGCAAGTGTAGTTGCCATGCGGGAGAAAAATCCCGCGGCGGGAAGCAAAAATGTGAGGACGCCGCCCGTACAGACAAACACCAGTCCAAGGTAGAGTGCGATGATCGCAAACGGCAGAATTACGAGATTTCCGATGGGGGAAAGCAGCGAGGATTCTCCGCAGAGAATGACCGATGCAGGAAATACCGCCACCGAAACACAGAGCAGTCCGAGAAGTTTTTTGCCAACGGACGCAAGCGGGTATATCTTTGAATTTTGGCGTGGCAGGCGGATTTTTCGTGTCATCCACGGGGCAATCACGCCCACGCCGAGTACGCCCGAAACCGACAGCCAAAAGGATGCCGATCCGATGACATATGGCGTGAAAACGGTGCAGCAAAGCATCGCAATGCAAAGTGAGCGCAAAGTATCGGCGCGTCGTCCAAACAATTCCGCTGATTGCGCGAATAATAGCATCAGCGCAGCGCGATAAACCGATATAGCAGAATCGACCATGATTGAAAACAGCGCAGATGCGAGTATTACAGAAACAAAGCGTACCTTTGCAGAGCAACGCAGCCGTCGAAGCAAAGCGGTCAGCAGCGTGCAAAAAAACACCAGATGAAGCCCCGAAACCGCCGTCACATGACCAATTCCCGTTTGATAAAGTGCCGCGGAGGACTCATCGGAAAGGCAGTTTTTGTCGCCAAAAAGCATTGCCAGCAGCAAACCCGCCTCATCTGAGGAAAGTGCCGCACGAATACGTGCAGTCATGTTTTCGCGGTATTTCCGTAGGCTTCGTTTGATAGAAAAACCGCATGGTTTTGTAATTTTGATATCCTCCGCTTTGGCAACGCGCAGATACTTTCCCTGACCTGCGGCATATTGGGCAGAATGATATCGGAAATCACCGCTGATACGAGAAAATGTGGCATTCATGGTCAGCTCGTCGCCGATTTGGAATCGCTGGATCTCCTCTCCTGCGTACCAATCCGCTTCCGTGCGGATGCCGTCCACATTCATGCGCAACGTATAGCGAATGGTGTCCATACTGTAATAACGTAGATCCGTAATTTTTGCGCTGCATACAACGGAATTTCCGTCCAAAGCAAGCAGCGGCTGTCGCACCATACCATTATAAATGGTCCACGATGTACACGCGAGCAGCACACCGAATAGGCTGGCTATAATCTGTTTTGCGGTACATCTGAGCGTCACAAACACAGCTGTCAGCGCGAGGCAAACAGCCGTAATAATTGCAGGAAATACGCCATTATCATAGAACGCAAAAGCCGCCAGCAGCCCTGCTGTCCACGCCGCCGAAAAGCATTCTGCGCCATGGGTGCGGGCACCGCTGTCGGCTCTTGGAGTCAGGCTCACGGAGCAATCAGACGCCGCTCTCGGCAGACCAGCCCATCGGTTTGCCTGCAAGAACGTGGAAATGCAGGTGCGGTACGGTCTGACCGGCATCTTCGCCGCAGTTGGTCACAACGCGGAAACCGTTGCTGAGTTGATCGCGTGCGGCAACCTTTGCGATTGCAGTGAAGATTTTTCCCACAATTTCTGCATTTTCAGCAGTGATCTCGGATGCGCCGGAGATGTGCTGCTTGGGGATAAAGAGGTAATGTACGGGAGTGATCGGGTTGATATCCTTAAATGCGTAAACAAACTCGTCCTCGTAGACCTTGGTGCTGGGGATTTCGCCGGCAGCGATTTTGCAGAATAGGCAATCCATGAGAAAACCCTCCTTATGGTTCAAATAATTTTATAAATGGTTCCCCGCTGTATCCGCAGGCTTGCAGAAAAGCGCGTGTTTCCTTGGAATATGGGTAAGCATCTGCGCGGACACCGATGTATCCTGATTCTTTTGCCCAGTGTTCCGCTCGGGCAAGCAATGCGGTACCGATGCCGATGCGCCGATAAGACGGGTTGACCGCCATGGATAGAATCTGCTTCATGGGGTCACAAAGGAGCGAATGAAAGTCGCAGATATGCAAATATCCGACGAGAACATTGTCCACATCGGCAGCGTAAATGCGGTGACGGGGACTGACGCAGAGCTGTGAAAGCTTTTGCGCCGTATCAGAAGCAGAAACGGGCGTATGAAGTACTTCTCGAATCAGTCGGGAGATTGCTTTTGCATCTTCGGGATGAGCTGCTCGAATTTTTACACGCATACGTCCGTCCTCTTTTTACGTAAATATTAGCCTTTCAGGAACTCGGCAGCGATTTGCGGCAGCTTACCGAGTGCCTCATCGACCATGTAGCTCTTGCCGATGCCGCCCATAGCGGTGTCGGGACGTCCGCCACCCTTGCCGCCGGTAATTGCGGAAATACGCTGGATCAGTTTGCCTGCGTGAGCGCCCTTTTCCATCGCGGATTTCGAGCAGACGCAGTAGAAATAGCCATCATTTTCGCCGTTGACACCAGCCAGCATTGCGATGACATTCGCTTCGCGGTCACGAATCTGGTCGCCGAGGCTTCTGAGTGTTTCAGGCTTCATATCGGAGAGCATTGCGGAAACGATCTTGATACCATTGATTTCCTTAGCACCTGCGAACAAATCAGTAAGCTGACTGCCCGCGAGTTTGGAGTTAAGACGATCAATTTCCTTGGACTGTTCGCGGAGTTCATTTGCGACAGCCGTGCATTTCTCGGGCAGCTCGGAGAAGTTTGCGAGTTTGAGTGCTTTTGCGGAATTTGCAAGTGTCTCCTCTGCGGATTTGAGCAGTGCGAAGACATTTGTGCCGGTTGCCAGTTCAATTCTGCGGACACCTGCTGCAACGGAACTTTCCGATACGATGCGTGCCAGACCAAGCTGTGCGGTATTGGAAACGTGCGTACCACCGCAGAATTCGATAGAAGAATCGCCTGCGCGGACAACACGGACGACATTGCCGTATTTTTCACCAAACAGAGCCATTGCGCCGAGTTTCTTGGCATCGTCGATTGCCATTTCCTCCATGGTGACGGGCAGTGCTGCAAAAATCTGCTGATTGAGCAGTTCTTCGACTTTTTCAAGTTCCTGCGGGGTCATTGCGGAGAAGTGGGAGAAGTCGAAACGGCAGCGGTCTGCGTTGACCAGCTGACCTGCCTGATGGACGTGGTCGCCGAGAACCTTACGCAGAGCAGCCTGCAAAAGGTGCGCAGATGTGTGGTTTCTCATGATAGCCATACGGCGTTCCGTGTCAACCTTTGCGGTCACGGTGCTGCCCACCGACAGAGAACCCTGCTCCAGCGTACCCATGTGCAGGAAGAATCCGTCGCCGCCCTTCTGGGTATCAGATACAGCGAAGGTACCATCGCCTTCGAGTTCGCCCATATCGCCGACCTGACCGCCGCTTTCTGCGTAGAACGGGGTCTCCGAGAGGATAACGGCAGCGTCAGTGCCCGCTTCGATGCGGTCCACAAGCTGACCATCTGCGAGAATTGCGAGGACAGTTGCTTCGCTTTCCATTTTGTCGTAGCCGACAAACTTGGTTTTTGCAAGGTCCTTCGGAATCGCAAGGTCGCCGCCCCAAGAGGTCTTGACCTTGGATGCGCGGTCAGCTCTTGCACGTTTTTTCTGCTCATCCATGAGCTGATGGAAGGCATCAACGTCAACGGTCATACCGTTTTCAGCGGCAATTTCCACGGTCAGATCAATCGGGAAACCGTAGGTATCGCTGAGCTGGAATGCATCCTGACCGGGAATGACGGTGTTTTTATCACGTTTCAGGCTGTGCATACAAGCCACGAGCATATCCATGCCGCGGTCGATGGTGCGTGCAAAGCTTTCTTCCTCGTGACGGATGATTTTGGTGATAAGGTCTTTTTTCTCGATCAGTTCGGGGTATGCGCCGCCGTTTTCCTGAATGACGGTTTCAGCGACCTGATAGAGGAACGGTTCGCGGATGCCGAGGAGTCTGCCGTGACGGGCAGCGCGGCGCAGCAAACGCTTCAGAACGTAGCCTCTGCCCTCGTTTGCGGGGGTGATGCCGTCGCCGACCATAAAAACGGTAGAGCGGACGTGGTCGGTGATGACGCGCAGAGAAACGTCGGATTTTTCGTTGTCGTGGTATTTGACATTCGCGATCTTGCAGATATGCTGCATGATATTCTGAACCGTATCGACTTCGAACAGGTTATCAACGCCCTGCATCGCCACAGCCAGACGTTCCAGACCCATACCGGTGTCGATGTTCTTATTTTTCATTTCCTCGTAGTGACCCTTGCCGTCGCTGTCGAACTGGGAGAACACGAGGTTCCAGATCTCGATGACGCGGTCGCAGTCAGAAGCCTGTTCAAAGGATTCAAACGGACCATAGCTTTCACCGCGGTCGAAGTGGATCTCGGAGCAGGGACCGCAGGGACCGGAGCCGTGCTCCCAGAAGTTATCCTCTCTGCCGAGGCGGATGATGCGCTCTTTGGGCACACCGATTTTGTTCATCCAGATATTTTCAGCTTCGTCATCGCTTTCAAAAACGGTGATCCAGAGTCTGTCAGCGGGAATTTCGAGTTTTTTGGTGAGGAATTCCCAAGCCCATTCGATGGCTTCGGTCTTGAAGTAATCGCCGAAGGAGAAGTTACCGAGCATTTCAAAGAACGTGCCGTGGCGGGCAGTTTTACCGACGCGCTCGATATCAGGGGTACGGATGCACTTCTGGCAGGTGGTGACGCGGACATTGGGCGGCACAGCCTGACCGAGGAAGAATTTCTTGAGGGGAGCCATGCCCGAGTTAATCAGCAGCAGGGAGTTATCGCCCTTCGGAATCAGGGAAGAGCTGTCCATGCGGGTGTGATTTTTGCTTTCAAAGAACGAGAGATACATCTCGCGCAGTTGATTCAGACCTGTCCATTCCATGAGTATCAGGATTCCTTTCGTGTAGACAAAAATTTTCTGGAAGCGGTTATGCGGACATAACCATACAAAATATAGTATACTGCAAAACGGAGCTTTTGTCAATCGTTTTGGATGGAAAACAAAAAAAAACCGACCCGTCGTTCAAGGCGGGTCGGGATGGAAGCTTAGTAAATTACACGTTCTACTTTATACATCGGTTCTCCTAGTATAATTGTAAGCATGACAGAGAAGCCGTCTGTTAGGTCAACTTGATATTTGGCACCGTGAATTATTGACATTGTTTTGCCATATTCATGACCTTGCAATGCATCCATAAAGCCAGCTTTGGGTATATCAATTACACCCAAAACTGGAGGGTATACCTTTGCAACTTTATCAGTTGAAAGAATATAAATTTCTCCGTTAGGGGATTCAAGTTCTAAAATTTTTGAGTTTTCATCATCCTCACAGAGAAAAACTTTTGTACCAATTGGAAAATGGGAGCCTGTTGCGTATCCAACATAGTTTTGTTTTCGCTGTTTAGCGGCTTTTTTTTCGGCTTTTTTCTCAGCCTTTTCAGCTTGTCTTTCTGCTCTTGCTGCGATGTTTTCTTCTGAATTGTATTCATCTACAGCATTTGTGACTTTTTCTTTTGCACTGTTGGCAGCTTGTAGTGCCTTTTCTTTGACGTTGTCGAACATTCCCATAGTAAATTTCTCACTTTCATTTATAGTCATCAATCACATCTGATTGATGCTGACTATATTATAACTTATTATGACACATTTGTCAATAGTTTTCAGTCATTTGTGATAAAATATTTTTGAAAGGAAGTGTCACATATGGCTTTTTATAAGCGCATTCGCGATTTGCGGGAAGATTCGGACAAAACACAGACGGAACTCGCGGAATATCTGGGTACAACGGCGCAGTACTATGGAAAATACGAGAGCGGGGAGCGCGAAATGCCGTTTTCAAGGGCGATTCTGCTTGCAAAATATTATCATGTGAGCCTTGATTACCTCGCAGAACTGAGTGGTCAGAAGCATTCCGATCATTTTTCGGAAACGGAAAACCATTTGCTTTCTGATTGGGCGGAGTTATCTGCGGATAATCAGAAATTGGTAAATCATATCATGCAATACCTGCTTTTGCAGCAGCGTAGCGGAGAATAATTTGAGAAAAAACGAAAAAGCACTTGTCAAAACGGAAAGGATATAGTATAATAGTAAGGTATGCAATTTGTGGGAGGCGGGGAATCAGCCTTTCGCAGAAAAAGATTGGAGGACTTCAATAATGGCATCTGCAGCTACAAAAGCCAAAACTGCGCCGCCGACCGTCAAGCCGAAGGGACTTGCGGGCGTACAGGCATGGTTTGGGCGCAACTGGTGCTACGTCATGGCATTCTTTGTTCCGGTGATTCTGCTTTACATCGCCTACGCAATTTTCGGGCTGACACCCTTTGGTGAACGCTCGGTTTTGTGTCTGGACCTCAATGGACAGTATATCTACTACTTTGAGGCAATCCGCGATGCGTTCTGGGGTGACGGCAGTCTGCTCTATAACTGGACAAGAAACCTTTCGGGCGATTACAGCGGTATCATCGGATACTATCTGGCAAGTCCGTTTACGTTAATCGTCATGCTGCTGCCGCGCACAATGATTCTGACCAGTATGCTGATCATGATTCTGTGCAAACTGGGTGCGGCATCGGCAACCATGTGTTACTATCTGCGCAAATCCAAGCATGCATCTCCGCTGATTTCCGTGACGCTGGGAACCTGCTTCGGTATGTGCGCATACGGTGTCATTCAGACCATTGACCCGATGTGGCTGGATGGTCTGGTATTCCTGCCGCTGATCGCGCTGGGCGTGGAATATCTGGTGGATGACGGCAGAAAGCTGAATTATATCATTCCGCTGGCTGCGATCTGCATTGCAAACTTCTATATCGGCTTTATGTGCTGTATTTTCACGGCAATCTATTTTGTATACTACGTCTGCTTTGCATCGGACAAGATCAAGTTCAATGTCAAGGATCTGCTGCCTGTAATTCTGCGCATGGTGGGTGCAACGGTTGTTGCGATGTGCCTTGCCGCATTTATGATCCTGCCGATTTACAATGCGCTGTCGCTGGGTAAATTTGATTTTACGCAGCCTGATTACAGCTTTAAAACGCAGTTCTCTCCGCTGGAGTTTATTGCGCAGCTCAGCATCAACCAGTATAATTCCGTCAATGTCAGCGGCAAGCCTGAGATCTACTGTGGTGTGCTTGCATTCCTGACGCTTCCGCTGTTCTTCTGCAACACGCATATTGAATTCCGCAAAAAGCTGGGTTACGGCTTCCTTTGCTTGGTCATGTTCTTCAGTATGTGGATCAAGCCGATTGATATGCGTTGGCACGGCGGACAGGTTCCGAACTGGCTGCCTTTCCGTTATTCCTTTATTTTCAGCTTTATTTTCCTGTGCATGGCGGCGATGACGCTTCGTGCGATCCGCGGTGTGAAGAAGATTCCGCTGCTGGTATCCTACGGCGGCATTATTGCCATTATGTTCCTTGCGTACAATCAGAAATATCTGGACATGAAGGGCAATGAGTATATCGACATTGTGACCTGTGTCTGGGCAACGATCCTGTTTGTCGGTGTATATGTCGGCATTTTGTATCTGTTGAGCCTGAAAAACCTGAAAAAGTCCTCGCGGCTTGGTCTGACGGTCACGCTGATGCTGATTGTATTCGGTGAACTGACATGGAATGCGGTCAACGAATTCAACGATATCCACGATGAGGTCTGCTACTCCACAAAGAAATCCTATATGCAGTATGTGCAGACGGGCAGAGATGTGGTGGATCAGCTGGAAGAATTCGATGACAGCTTCTATCGTTCCGAAAAGACCTATGTCCGTACCGTCAATGATAATGCAGGCTTTGGTCTGCGCGGCATTACGCATTCCAGTTCCGTGATGAATGCCAAGTGCCTGAAGTTCATCGGGGCAATGGGATATGTCAGCAGCAGCTACTATTCCAGATACGAGGGCAACACGCCGATCTCCGACTCACTTCTCGGTATCAAGTACGTGTTGGATAATGGCACCAATGAAACCACGCTGAATCCTGATTACGAATTCCAGTTCTCGCATACCTGTAAGGATCAGAGCGAGAAGGATATGGAAGTCAATGTATATAAGAACCCTGATGCGCTTGCAATCGGCTATATGGTCAGCAATGATATTACCAGAGTCGGTTCGTTTGGCAACGATAACCCGTTCAACAGTCAGAATATTCTGCTGAGTACCGTTTCGGGCAACACCACATTTGACAATGCCACGGGCGGATTTGATACATGGCACGAGTATTTCGAGCCGATCACAGTGACACAGGCAATGCGTCTGAATGAAGTCTATTCTGAGCCTTACGGTACACAAACCAACTACCGTGCAAATCCGAATGCAGCTGACCCGACCGTGGACATTTTCATTGAAGCGAAGTCCACAGAGCCTATTTATCTGTTCTTCCAGACAGAGAACCAGAGCAAGGTCAACCTGTGGCTGGCAGATATGTGGAATCTGGATGAGCCGACCTGTAACAACCGTGACGGCAGTCCTGCAAAGTTTGTCAGCTCGTATTTCGAAACGGATAATTACCACATTCTGCGCCTTGGTTCGTATGAACCCGGCACACAGCTTCAGCTTCGTATGACTTTGCTGACAGATGATTCGGGCAAGGAAAAGTATACGATCGTCCAGAACTTCTTCTTCTATCACTTCAATCACACGCTGTATCAGCAGGATATCGACAAGCTCAAGACCAACCAGTGGAATCTGACCAAGAACACGGGCAGAATTCTGGAGGGCAAGATCACCGCAGAAGCGGACCAGTTGATGATGACCTCGATTCCGTATGAGCCGGGCTGGGTTGCATACGTGGATGGTCAGAAACAGGATGTCCGCGAACTGTTCCAGGCGATGATCGGCGTTGATCTGACACCCGGTGAGCATACTGTCAAGCTGGTATTCACGCCTGTTGGTCTGCGCTACGGTATTTTCCTCCTGATCGTGGGTGTATGTGCGTGCATCTTCATTTTCTTCCAGGATCGGAAGAAGAATGCAATGGTCATTCTGCTGCGAAAGAATCACGCAAAGGGCATTTACGATCTGCCTGAGGATATGGAAGAACCCAAGGAGCAAAAGAGTGTTCTGAATATGTGGAAATCTTCTGATTCGGTCAAGGACAGCGGCTCCGAAAAGGTATCGGTTGCGGATGAGATCCGAAAACTGAAAGCACTGTATGACGAGGGCGTCATCACGCAAGAGGAATTTGAAGCACAGAAGAAGAAGCTGCTCAATTCCTGAAATCATTGAATTTGTATTCGCCGTATAAGAGCTGTTCTTATACGGCGAATGCTGTATTGTGAGAAGGTGCGAGATATGAAACGAGATTTTTCTTTGCAGCAGACGGAGCCGATTTTTGAGCGGATCCGAAAGCAGGAGGGGCATCGGGTATCCAAACGCTGTGCGTTGTTTTTCTGTGCGATTTTGCTCGTGTGTATTGCCATGGAAAGCGTACTGATGTTGATTCTGGGGCGGATATTCGGTGAAACAGAACATGAAACGCTGCAAAATCTGTTTTTGACGGTGATTGAAACGACAGCCGTGATTCTATTTTGTCGATTGGGTGAGCGGCGTCCTCTGCGAACAATGGGTGTTCGCAAAACAAAGGTGATTCGTGATTATCTGGTTGGCGTGGTATTGGGTGTCGGGATGTTTGCGGCAGTTGTGGGCATTGCGTGCCTGTTTGGTACAATGCAGAACAGAGGGGCAGTACAGAAGATTTCGTGGGGGATGATCGCGGTATACTTGTGCGGTTGGCTGTTGCAGGGGTTCAGCGAGGAAATTTTGTGCCGCGGATTTCTGCTGAGCAGTTTTGGAGTACATCAAAAGCCGTGGGCTGCGGTCATTGGAAGTTCGATTGTGTTTGCGGTGCTGCACCTCGGCAATGATAACATATCGGGGCTTGCAATCATCAATCTGACGCTGTTTGGGATATTTGCTGGTATTTTGTATCTGCGGACAGACAGCATCTGGATGGTGGCGGCGTTACATTCGCTGTGGAATTTTGCGCAGGGAAATCTGTTTGGGATTGAGGTAAGCGGAATGCGGATTCCTGTGAATATTCTGCAATTTCAGGCTGATGCGAATGGCAAATGGATCAACGGCGGTGCATTTGGTGTAGAGGGCGGCTTGGCAACGACAATTGTGTTTGCAATCGGTATTATCATGGCATTGTTGTGGAAGCAGCGCGATGTATCGGAAATGTAAAGCTTTTGATGCGCTTCGCGGAACTCGCTATTTTAATCACGGGATTCCGATGGATATTTTATCATCCTTCTGCATAGACTGAATCATACAGTTTCATGTAGGAGGATGATTTTTTATGAATCAGCAGGAATTTCAGGATGCTGCAAAACGCTATCAGGATGAGCTGCTGCGAATGTACCGTGCTCAGAATATGACACCACCGCCCAAACCGCCTGCCGCATCACCGCTCCTGACACCTGCGCCAATTGCAGTGCAGGAAACGGAATATACTGAAGATACGGCGGTTTCAACGCAGGAACACAGCGGTACCTTGCGTGTCAGTGTGACTACCGCCAAGGGCGCAAAACCCGTGCCGTATGCTACTGTTGTCATTACGCAGGAACTCCCTGATGGCAAGGAGCGGCTGATTTCCATGCAGGTCAGCAACCAAAGCGGCGAGATCATGAATGTATCCGTGCCTGCGCCGCCGCCCTCAGCCGATCAGCGCAGCCCTGAATCTTACCGTTATGACATCTCGGTTTATGCGGCGGGATATTATCGGGAGCGCAGCCGTAATGTGCCTGTTTTTCCGAATATTGTGTCGATGCAGCGGTTTGATATGATTCCCCTGCCGCTTGGTATGGATGATTTGCGAACTGCGGATGCCGTCACGTTTTCCAATCCTATGCCGCGGATGTGAAGGGAGGGCGGGCTTTTGCTGACAGGCGCACCATTTATCCCTGAAACCGTGACAGTCCATCTCGGCACACCCGATTCCAATGCGGAAACGGTCACGGTATCTTTCCCTGAGTATGTCAAAAATGTCGCATCCAGCGAAATTTACCCTACATGGCCTGAGAATGCCATCCGTGCGAATATTTATGTGATTGTGTCGTATGTTCTCAACCGCATTTATACCGAATGGTACCGTTCGCGGGGCTATGCGTTTGACATCACCAGTTCCACGCAGTATGATCAGGCGTTTGTATACGGCAGGGAGATATTCGAAAATGTAAGCAATCTTGTGGATTCCCTGTTCCCTTACTACATTCGCAGAGAGGGCAATGTTGAGCCGATGTTTGCTGCTTTTTGTGACGGCGTAGCGGTCCATTGTGCAGGATTATCGCAGTGGGGAACGGTTACGCTTGCGAATGAGGGCAAAACGCCGTTTGAGATTTTGCAGGCGTATTATGGCGACAACATCGAACTGGTCAAGGCGGAGGAAATTCGCACCGCCTCCCCCACTTATCCGAATGCGGTATTGCGGGAGGGCGAAGTCGGGGCAGATGTCCAGACGATTCAGACGCAGCTGAATCGCATTTCCAGAAATTTCCCCGAAATTCCGAAAATTGCCGAAGTTGACGGCATTTACGATGAAAGAACCGCCGCAGCCGTCAGGGAATTTCAGATGATTTTCAATCTGCCGCAAACGGGCGAAGTGGACGAAGCAACGTGGTATCAGCTATCATACATCTACACAAGCGTCAAGCATCTGGCGGATTTGCAGTCGGAGGGCTTGCAAATCGAGGAAATCACGCGGGATTTCCCGGAAGTACTGCAAGCTGGCGACAGCGGTATCCATGTGCGGTCATTTCAGTATTATCTGGCGGTTGTCGGGGCATACTATGCCTCAGTGCTGCCGATTGTGATTTCAGGCGAATATGATACGGAAACCGCAGCGTCCGTGCGTTCTTTTCAGCAGACATTCGGGCTGCCGCAAACGGGCATCATGGACAGGACAACGTGGAATGACCTTTACGCTGCCTATGCTGGTATTCTGGCATCGCAGCCCGAAGAAGCGTGTGCAAGGCTTTATCCGAATCAGGTGCTGCGCGAAGGCGTCACCTCGGAGAACGTGCGGATTTTGCAGCAGTACCTCACTTATCTTTCGCAGGTTGACCCTGCTGTTCCTGCCGTGAGTGACACGGGTTATTTCGGACCGCTGACAAAAGCATCCGTGCAGGCGTTTCAGAAGGAATACGGGCTGAATGTGACAGGCGTGGTTGGCGTCGTGACATGGGACGCGATTTCAGGCGCATATGCCGAGAGTAAATGCGGCAGCGGAAAGCGTCCGTATCAGGCACCCGGATATGTCATCCGATGAAAGAGAGGGGTTACTATGCTGTATAACGAAGAACAGAAACGAGAGCATATACAGGAAATTCTTGGTCTGCTCTATGAAATTGCGATGCGTGACAGTCGGATTCCCGCGGTGGTGCCGTCTGAGGAATACACGCCCGAATCGGCATTGGCGGTACGGGCATTTCAGGAGGCATACGGCTTGCCTGTGACGGGCGAAATTGACGAAAATACGTGGAACAACATTGTCGATACCTATCACAAGCTGACAGATTTGCCGTTGCCGCTGGTAATTTTTCCGAGCGGCGGATTTATCCTGCAAAACGGCGACAGCGGCGAACTTGTCTACCTGATTCAGATTTTGCTGGAGGCACTGGCACGGCGGTATGAAAATCTGCCGCAAGTGACCCCGACTGCTGATTTTGACCCGCAAACCGATTTAGCCGTGCGCGAATTTCAGCGGATCGCGCAATTGCCGCAGACGGGTGTGGTTGACCGTGAAACATGGGATAAACTGGCATCCATGATGAATCAGCTTCAGGTTCGCATCTGACCGCTACATAATCCTGAGTGAAAGGCGGTGCGCGGCGTGATAGAAAAGCAGCGGTTTCCCATCCTGAAAAATGCGTATTTCCGATTGATTGTCAGCAGCGGTACGGCATTGCTGCTGGTAGCGTTTGTTATTTTGCGCTATGAGGGATTTTTTGCGGCAGTCCGTGCGGTATTCCGCGTGCTGCGTCCGCTTTTGCTCGGGATTTTGTTTGCGCTGGTGCTGAATCGTCCGTGCAGCCGCTTTGAGCGGGATATTGCCCGCCGCCACAGTTTTTCCGCGAAAACCGTGCGTTGTCTGGCAATTGCGGCAACCGTTGCGATGACCTTGCTGATTTTGACGGGCATTGTCTGTATCCTGCTGCCGCAGTTATGCGAATCGGTTGCTTTGCTGACAGAAAATCTGCAATTTTACGGCAATAATCTCGGTTCATTGCTGGCAAGACTGCGATTGCCTGCATGGCTTTCGCAGGAGCGTATTGACGAGGTCTTTTCGCTGCTGCAAAAGCAGATTCCGTCTATTGTACAGGCTGCCTGCGGGTATACGGCGGGGTTGCTCGGCTGTCTGCTGGATGTGGGTATTGGTGCGGTGTTTTCCGTGTATCTGCTTGCGGATCAGGAGCGGCTACAAGGTCAGCTTCGGAGCATTGCAGCAAGGATATTATCGCCGGATCGCGTACAGAAAACGGCGCGGACGGCAAAGCTTGTCGGGGACACATTTGCGCAGTTTTTGCGGTCACAACTGACGGAGGCGGGCATTCTCGGAGTGCTGTGTTTTCTGGGCATGCTGCTGCTGCGGATGCCGTTTCCGGTGCTGATCAGTGTCATCATCGGCGTGACGAATATTGTGCCCTATGTCGGACCGATTCTTGGCACGATTCCGTGCGCTGCGATCTTGTTGCTGGTCAAACCGATGACAGCGGTCTGGTTTGTGGTATTTGTTGTGATTTTGCAGCAGATAGAGAGCAATTTGATTTTTCCGCGGATCGTGGGACGCTCGGTGGGTCTGCCGCCTGCGTGGGTGCTTTCTGCGATCGTGTTGGGAGGCGGATTTTGCGGGGCAATCGGGATGCTGTTGAGTGTGCCGCTGACCGCAGTGATCTATGCGTTGCTATTTCAAAATGGTGATAGAGAAACATAAGATATTCATTGGAGATACGTTGATATCGACATATAAAAAGCTGCCCGCAGAGGATACACCTTTGCGGGCAGTTTGTCAGATAGCGGGAGAAAATCAGCAGCCGCAGCCGTTGTTACCGCAGCTGTTGCAGCCACAGTCACCGTTATTTCCGCAGCCGCAGTTTCCGCCGCAGAACAGCATGCACAGTACAATCAGAATGATGATCCACCAGTAGTTGTTGCAGTTGTTTCCACACATAGCACATACTCCTTTTCATGTAGGAATGAGATTTTGGCAGTGCGCTCGCGATGCACACTACCGTTTCGTGGAAAGCGGCTTTCTGGTCTTATCATATGCGGCGATGCGTAATCGGTGACAAGAAATTTTCTCTCCTGTATACCATACTGAAAATTTGCCCATACTAATCTGCGGACAAACAAATGCGCGATTTTACTGCATATAATGGTATCAAATGACCATATGGCTACGGAGGGATGATTTTGCAGGAGTATACGGAAAAAGCGAAGCAGATCGTGGAGGATGCACTGCATGAGGCGGAGCGGCTCGGGCATACGTTCATCGGGAGCGAACATTTACTGCTTTCCATGCTGTCGGACGGAAACAATGTAGGTGCGGCAATTTTGCGTACCAATCGCGTCACATATCAAAAGCTTCGGCAGGCGATGATCCACGAAGTCGGGCAAGGGGAAGCGGTGCGCCTGACCTCTGATGCACAGACCCCTGCTCTGCGGCGAATTTTGCAAAAAGCATCGCTGATGCGTCAGAATCGGGATGTGAAAATCAGTACGGAGCATTTGCTCTATGCAGTGTTGCAGGAGCAGAATACAGGTGCAACGGCGTTGCTGCGGCAAATGGGCGTATCGCTTGCTGCAATTTACGGTGCTTGCGATGCGCAGCTGCCCATATCAGAGCATACAGGCGGCACTGTGTCATTTGACGAAAAAAGCTGTCCGAATCTTTGTAAATACGCCAAAAACCTGACTGATCCTCATGCCGCTGAGCAATTTGACCCGCTGATCGGCAGAGAGCAGGAGGTCGAGCGTGTGATGCGGATTTTACTGCGCAGGAGCAAGAACAATCCATGTCTGATTGGCGCGGCAGGCGTTGGAAAAACCGCAATTGTTGAAGGAATTGCACAGCGGATTTTATCCGGAAATGTGCCGCCTGCGCTTCGGGACTGCGTGATTTTGTCATTGGATTTGTCAGCGATGCTGGCAGGTGCGCGATATCGCGGTGATTTTGAGGAGCGCTTGAAAGCCTGCATGGATGAAGCTGTCGCGCAGCCGCATCTGGTGTTGTTTGTGGACGAATTGCATATCATTGTGGGGGCAGGTGCCGCAGAGGGCGCGATTGATGCCGCCAACATTCTGAAACCGCGCCTTGCACGCGGGGAATTGCAAATGATCGGTGCGACGACGGATGCCGAATACCGCGCACACATTGAAAAAGACGCTGCACTCAGCCGAAGATTTCAGCCTGTGCGTATTGAGGAACCCTCTGCGGCAGATGCCAAGGCGATGTTGTGTGGTTTGCGGGCGCGGTATGAGGCATATCACGGGGTTTCCATTTCCGAGGATGCGATTGCAGCTGCGGTTGATTTGTCCGTGCGTTATCTGCATGACCGTGCGCTGCCTGACAAAGCTCTTGATTTGCTGGACGAAGCGTGCGCAGCGAATCGGTTGGGACATTACAGCGCAGAGATTGCATCGGAGGTCGCTGTGCCGCAGATTGCAGAAATTGTATCCTCTATGACAGGCGTGCCTGCGCAAACGCTGACGCGCTCGGAGGGTGAAATGCTGATGCAGTTGGAATCGAAGATGCAAGCGGAAATCATCGGGCAGGATGAGGCAATTGCAGCACTTTGCAGCGCGATTCGAAGGAATCGGGCGGGGCTGCGGGCGGGCAGCCGACCGACAGGCGCGTTCTTGTTTCTGGGCGCAACAGGCGTAGGAAAAACCGCGCTTGCCAAGACGGCTGCCAATGCACTGTATGACGGACATCTGATTCGGCTGGATTTGTCGGAGTATATGGAAAAACACGCAGTATCGCGGCTGATCGGCGCACCTCCGGGATATGTGGGCTATGAAGCAGGCGGCACTTTGGTAGAACAGGTGCGGGCGCAGCCGTACAGTGTGGTGCTGTTTGATGAAATTGAAAAGGCACATCCTGATGTACTTGGGATTTTGCTGCAAATTCTGGAGGACGGCGTGCTGACCGACGGGCAGGGACGCAAGGCTGATTTCTCGAATGCGCTGATTCTGCTGACATCAAATCTTGGTGCGGAGCAGCTTACAAGCGGCTGCATCGGATTTTCGGATGCGGAATCTGTGGGAAATGCACAGCGCGAGCGGGTCATGGAGGCAGTGAAAACGGCTCTGCGCCCGGAATTGCTGCACAGACTGGATGCCGCGATCGTGTTTCGCCGTTTAACGGAGCGTGACTATGGTCAAATCGCAGTGCGGCAGCTCACCCGATTGCAGGAAACGGCAAAATCGCGTGGATACGGACTTTTGTGGACGGAAAAAGCCGTTGCGCAACTGATTGCGGGTGCAGATGTACCGCACGCAGGGGCAAGAGGCATCCGCACGCATTTGACGCAGAAAGTGGAAACGCTGTTGGCAGAACAGATGTTGCAAAACAGCGCAGAATCGTATCTTTTAGATGCGTCAGACAACACATTTACGTTGATGCCGCAGCATACACCGGCTGCCGCATACGAGGCAACCTGAGTATGGACAGCAGTTTCGTTCTATTTCTGAGCATGGCGGCATATAGTATATCAACCGAATGCGTCATTGGAGGAGATTTATGGATACTGCAAATGAACTGACTCTGCGCCGCGAAACGGTCTTGACAGCGGAGAAATTGCTGGATACCGTGCAAGAGCAGAGTGTAGAGCTGGACTACGTGCTGCCTGATTACTACCCTGACTTTTTCCGTCTGCTTTCGTGTACTGCCGAGCCGACCGTAACGCGGTACGAATTGCAGGGCGGGATGCTGGTGTTGTCGCTGTGTGTCAGGGTCACGGTCTGGTATCTTGCAGAGGGAACACCCTTGATTCAGGTGATCACACAAAAACTGGACTATCAGAAGCAAATTCCGTGGAGCAGCGATTTGCCGCTGAAAGAGGTACGCCTGCGCTGCACTGCTGAGCCGTCCTATATCAACTGTCGAGCGGTCAATAGTCGCAGAATGGATATCCGCGGGGCGGTCAGAGTGAATCTGTGCGCAGACACCGCTGCGAAAAAGCAAGTACTTTCAGATATTTCCGGACTGCATACGCAGTGCCGTACCATGCCTGTGCAGTATATCTCGGAAATTCTGCGCAGCCAGAAACGCTGTACGCTTTCCGAGGATTTTGCGATTCCTGCATCACAATCGCCGCTGTTATCGGTGCTGCGGGAAAATATTGCGGTGAAAATCACGGAAACGCGTCCGATTGCAGGCAAATTAGTTGTCAAAGGCGAGCTGGCGGTTTCTGTGCTGTATACAACGGCAGGCGGCGGCGTAGAAACGCTTGCATTTTCGCTGCCGCTGAATCAGATTCTGGAGCCTGAGGGTCTTTCCGATGAGATGCCGTGCAGCGTCCGCGGCGAGGTGACGGAATATCTGTTGACTCCGCAGGCGGAGCAGGGCGGCGATTTTTGCAAGCTGCATCTGGATATTCAGCTTTTGCTTTCCTGCGAGGCGATGCACTGCAAGGCAGCAGAATTGGTCAGCGATGTGTATTCCACGGTACATCCGGTGGCGGTGCAAAGCGAAACCGTACCGCTGTTGACTACGCCGATTCCTGTACAGGAGCGGCTTTCCGAAAATGTCACGGTTGCGCAGCCTGATACAGTGCTTTCAAAGGTATATGCGGCATGGTGTACGGGCAGCGGCTTTGCCTGCGGTGCAGATGAAAACGGCAGTCCCGTACTGCAAGGCACGCTGAATTGCAGTGTTCTTGCCGCAGATGCCGAGGGTATGCCGTTGCTGCTGTCCCATACGGAAACAGTTTCTCTGCCCTGTAATGCCGCAGTTGTTGCTACCGATGTTACGGTGCAGCATTGTACTTATACACTGACGGCGGCAGATACGGTTGCATTGCAAGTGGAACTACTTTTGTGTGGTAACCAGCAAAATGCAGAAGATACGATGCTTCTTTCCGATGTTCAAGCGGATGCCGATACCCGTTTACAAACGGAAGATGCCTATGCATTGCGGCTGTATTTTGCGCAGGCAGAGGAATCGCTATGGGAGATCGCCAAACGCTATCACACCGCTGCAAACGCCATCATGGAGGAAAATGATTGCCGTGATGATATTCTCACCGCGCCGCAAATGCTGCTGATTCCGATTGTACGGTGAGCCGAAAGGAGCAAAACATCGCATGAATGACATTTACCGCAACATTGCCATGCGCACGGGCGGCGATATCTACATCGGCGTCGTGGGACCTGTCCGCACGGGAAAATCCACGCTGATCAAGCGTTTTATGGAAACGCTGGTGATCCCCAATATCGCAGAACAGCCGCGCCGTGACCGTGCCGTAGACGAATTGCCGCAGAGTGCGGGCGGAAAAACCATCATGACCACCGAGCCGAAATTTGTACCCGAAGAAGCCGTGCAGATTTCGTTGCCCGAGGGCGCACAGTGCCGCATCCGCATGATCGACTGCGTTGGTTATATTGTCCCGAGCAGCCTTGGGTACATTGAGGAAGAAGCACCCAGAATGGTCAAAACGCCGTGGTTTTCGGAGGCTGTGCCGTTCAACATGGCGGCGGAACTCGGAACACAGAAGGTCATTACAGAGCATTCCACGGTCGGCATTGTA
>JAZRXM010000045.1:0-17648 GCA_045600205.1 Oscillospiraceae bacterium
GCAACCGCAGCATTAGCAGCATCGCTGTTTCATTTTGGCGAGCTGACGATTCCGCAGGTCAAAGCGGACTGCCGCAGCAAAGGCATCATCATGAGATAAAGCGGCTACATCTTCGCGAAGCGTACATCTCGCAAGCGAACTGTCACAAAAGTTTCGCGCAAGCCTTTTCAAATGCTTGCAGGGTCGAGGGGCGGAGTCCTCGTCGCGCTCCGCAGATCGCGAAACACTCCTTTCTTCTTACAACCAATCAGGAGGGGTATGGGGAATCCTATTAAGGGGTTCCCCATCATCCTGTCTGCGGCACAGAGAGGAACTACAATTCAGGGCAGAGAAAAAGACTTCGCTCATTTCTGAACGAAGTCTTTTGTTTTAGATATTCTTTTTCATCGCATTTGCTTGTTTTCTGCGTTTACGCTGTTGCTTATACCGCGCAAAGAAATAAACGCACAGACCAAAATACAAAATCGACAGTACCAAGGCAATTTTCCACGCAGCGCCAAGATAACCTGAGTGGAAAAATCCCGGAATAATGCTCAAATTATACTTCATAAACGAGCGTTTGACCGAATTTGAAGCGACCAGATCAATGGTGGCAAGGGTTTCGCCCGAATATTTCAGTTGAATCGTACCAAGTTTTTCGCCTGCTTCGATCGGAGCCTTCACATGTTCTTCCGTCTGAATAATGCGCTGGATCGACGATTCCGAGGTTGCATCCGACCAGATGCACGAGAACTCCTCTGCGGGTCGGAGGATGACGTAATCGACGCCGTCAGCATTTTCGACCTGCAACTCCTTGATTTCCGTGTTTTTTGTCAGGATTTCCTTGAAACTGAGGTGGTCAAAAGCCCAGTTTACGATTGTTTTGGCGTCTTCCAGATGGTAATAATGATTTTTGCCGTTTTCATCTTTCAGCGGCGCATTCAAGCAGACCAGCAGGTAATTGTTGCCGTCGCGCGATGCCTTGCAGCAGATATTTCTGCCGCCCTCCTGCAAATTGCCCGTTTTGATACCGCGGACACCGTTGCAGAAGTACTCGCTTGTTTTGTCGATCAGCAGATTGGAATGCTCCCAATTCCAATCCTTTGTTTTGCCGAGGCTTTCAGCGGTCGGAGGCGTATAGCTTTCGGCACACGAGATTGTTTCGAACATCGGAACGGTAATCGCATATTGCAGCAGCTTTGCCATATCATGGGCGGTAGTCAGCTGGCGCGCACTGTAAAGACCCGTAGCATTGGTAAAGCGGGTATCTTTCATCTCCAAAAGCTGCGCTTTATCGTTCATTTTCTGTACGAAAGCTTCCTCTCCGCCAAAATGGTCAGCCAGCATCACGGCAGCCTCGCAAGAGGATGTCAGCATCATGGCATAGAGCAGATCTTCGACAGTCAGCGTATCTTTTGCGCCGATGTTCGCATATCGCAGATCGATTTGATTTTCGTAGTCGGCAAACGGCGCAAACAATTCCTTGCTTGCCTCAACGGTTTCCTTGCCGATATCATTGCAGTTTTCGAGCACGATGACCGCGGTCATCACCTGTGCAAGGAACCCTGGATATTCGGTCATATCTGCGTTCTTTTCGTAGACGATTTTATTGTCGTTGAGATCCATATTCAGCAGCACGGCTGCTTCGCTCTGTATCATGCTGTTTGGTGAGAATACCAGTGCAGATGCTTTTGTTTGCGGTTTTGCAAATACGGCAGTCACCGTAGTCACCGCGGACATCAGCACGGCAAGAATCCGTTTTCTCATGCTGTTCACTCCTGTTTTATGCTGCATACGCCTTTTCCGCATATGCGCAGATATCATATCTATTATAGCAGATTTCTGCGAAAAAGGGAAGTACTTTTTTCAGATTTTTTTCATTTTCATAAAAAAGCTGACGACTCTGCGGTCGTCAGCTCAATTTGTAGGTAAACTAGTATCTGCGATGCATTCATAATGGAGCGCCGCTCCAAACCTCGCCAAAGGGACGTTGTCCCTTTGGAATCCCGTGATAGAAATGAAAAGCATCCATCTCAAAAGCTTTACTCGATTTTTTACAAAAACTCGCCTCTGGACGAAAACATCTCGCAAGCGAGCTGTTCCACAGACGCCGAAATACCCTTATTCCTCAGCAGATTTCGGGGAAGCAGTGATGATAAAGCCTCCGATATTGTCGCCGGAAATGATGATCTCGCGGTTTGCGGGTACGGAAACGGTCGTAGATGCGCCGGTAGAAGCCGCATAGAAGACCTCATAATCCTTGCCGCCCGCAGAAATTTTCAGATGATCGCCATTTGCGGGATACGAAGTTTTCAGGGTTTCGAGGTACTCCTCCAGACAGAGGTCATGCTCTTTCATATAGGCTGCATGGGGCACGCCGACATAGCGGTAATGCCATTTGAGTGCTTCCTGCCCTGTTTTGGACTCCTTGCCTGCGGTGAAACGCTGCACATAGCCGTAATCGGCAGCGTGTTCAGCAAGCCAAACGTAGTTGCCGTCGCCTTGGAATGGCGAGTGACTGCTTTTGCTTTCATCCCAGATTGCGAGGTCGAGCGAAAGACCCGTAGCGCGTTCAGGGATCACCGCGCTGTACTGTGCGGCAGTCGGAACATTCATGGTCGCGTAGATCATGACGTTGCCGAGCGAGGACTCCTTGAAGAAATCGTTAAACATGGCAACCACGCTGTCGATGGTTTCGTTGGCAATGGTAAGATTCTTGGATGGCAGACGGAAGTGGTCGTATTTGATATTCAAAAACGGCGTACTATCGACCTGAATTGCCAACGGATGGGTTGCGTCCACGAGAATCAGGCTGCCTTTATGGATATCCGACGAAGCGAGGGAAATGTTCTGATTCTCAGCGTTGTTGCCGCTTGGCGTGATTGCAGAGGGGTCAATGGGTGTGCCGACGGGCAAAGTCGTATCGCTCTGGGTGGCGTTGGGGTCATAGGGCACATAAGGTGTCGTTGTGCTGGGGTCGTGGTATGCAGCGTCCAACTGTTCGCGAGGCTGATCGTTGCCCTGACGGACGCTGTTGATGACCAGCGGTGACTTATCGCCGCGCATCGCAGAGATTTTTCTGCGAATGGAATCGACGCCGAAGATACCAATAATCAGGATTACGAGGAGAAGGACAAGGCTGCCATAGTCAACGCGCTTTCTCATAGAAAACGGCTCCTTTCAGTTTTTACGTCCTGTCATCCGATTGCTCAGTCAGCAGCGGGGGGAGCAGATCGGAAACAGCTTTCGTCATTTCAAGCTTTACAGATTTGAGTTCTTTGGGCTGTGGGTCGTCAGGGGTTGAAACGGAAACCTCGAATGGTTTGCCGAATGATACAACAATTTTGCTGCGGAAGTGGAGTTTTCCTTCAAAGGTGATTGCTGCGGGAACAACAGGAACGCCTGTCTGAGCGGCGAGGAGCGCAGCACCTGTTTTGAATTTCCCGAGCGTGCCGTCCTTAGAGCGGGTGCCTTCCGGAAAAATCAAGGCATTATGCCCGTTATTGAGGCGTATTTTGAGTTCCTCGATCGGGGAAAGATCGCCTGCACCGCGGTCCACGGCAATGGCACCGAGTTTCGTAAACAGGCGTGAAAGCATTGGTTTTGCGAACAATTCCTGTTTTGCGAGGAATGAAAACTGAATTTTCTTGGTCTGCATTCCGATGAGCACGGGGTCTGCGAGGCTTCTGTGGTTGGAGATAAACAGATAGCCGCCATCCTGCGGGATATTTTCTTTTCCCTGAATGTCAATATGATACCAGAGCGGGAATACGACACGGACCACGCCGAGCGCAAAGCGATAAAAAGCGTTCATGTGCCGAGTTTCTCCTTACAAATGCGGAGGAGCAACGCCTCGGACTGGTCAAGGTCGAGGTCGCCCGTATCAGCGAGCACAGCGTCCTCCGCCTGTTTCAGCGGTGCGATCGGGCGGTTCATGTCCTGCTCATCGCGGGCAATGACGTCCGCAAGCACTTCCTCGTAGGTCGGAGCATTTTCCGGCTGTTTTTCCTTCAATTCGAGGAATCTGCGCTCTGCGCGTTTTTCAGCGGAAGCAGTCAGATAGATTTTGACCTGCGCATCAGGCAGCACCACCGTACCGATATCTCTGCCGTCCATGACAACAGACTGTGTATTTGCGAGGTTTTGCTGTGTATCGAGCAAGAAAGCGCGTACCGCAGGAATCGCGGATACTTTGGAAGCACCCATGGAAACCTCAGGGGTACGGATCATCGCAGAAACATCAACGCCGTTCGCGTAAACGTGCTGAACGCCGTCGTCGCCATAGGCAATGGAAACCTTGAGCGTCGGCAGCAGCGCGGTGATTTCATCGGGTGTCCGGGCATTTTTCTGGAGCATATAGTAGGCAATGGTGCGGTACATTGCGCCCGTGTCCACATAGACATAGCCGAGCTTTGCAGCGAGTCGGCGGGCAAGGGTACTTTTTCCCGCGCCTGCGGGGCCGTCAATTGCAATTTTGACCGTATGCATAGGAAAACCTCCGTTTATAGATACATTCCCGCAGTATAACCTGTGGCGAATGCGATTTGCAGATTATAGCCGCCCGTAAAGGCATCGACATCGAGCACCTCGCCTGCGAAAAACAGTCCCGCAGCGAGTTTGGATTCCATGGTTTTGGGCTTCACTTCGCGGACATTGACGCCGCCTCTGGTGATGATCGCCTCTGCAATGGGGCGCATGGCTTTCACCGTCAGTGGAAACGCCTTGACGTTTTTACCGAGGGTGAGCCGTTGTTCTCTGGTGATGTCATGGATGCGCAGTTCAGGGGAAAGTCCCGCCGCCGCGATCATGACAGGGATCATGGAAGCGGGCAGGAGTTTATGCAGTGCGTTGCCGAGTGCGCGATTCTGCATTTCGGCGAAATCGCGGAGCAAACGCGCATCGAGTTGTTCATGGGAGAGCGCAGGTTTCATGTCAATCAGCAGACGATAAGATTTTGCGTCTGCGGCGTCCATGAGGGCACTTGCAGAAAGCACCAGCGGACCTGAAACGCCAAAATGGGTAAAGAGCATCTCGCCCTGCTCGGAAAACACCGTTTTATGATCGCGTAACACCGTGAGATTGACATTTTTTAGGGAAAGCCCCTGCATTTCCTGCGGAGCGGTTTCGACTGTTTCGAGCGGAATCAAGGAGGGCTGCGGTGCAACCACAGTATGCCCTGCCTGTTTTGCCAGCCGATAGCCGTCGCCGTGAGAACCTGTGCGCGGATAGGACGCGCCGCCTGTTGCAATCAGTACCGATTCTGCGCGGTATTCGACGCCGTCAGCCACCACACCGATGCAGACGCCGTCCTGCAAACAAAGCTGCTCTGCGCGGGCGTAAACGATTTGTACGCCTGCCTGCTGCATCGCATTTTTAAGCGCATTGACGATATCCGCGGCGCAGTCGCTGACAGGAAACACGCGCCGTCCGCGTTCAATTTTGAGCGGTACGCCCTCAGCCTCAAAGAAGTCCATGACATCCTGCGGCATGAGGTTGGAAAACGCGGAGTAAAGAAAGCGCGGATTGCGCGGGATATTTGCGGTAAGGGTTTCGAGGTCGCAGGCGTTTGTGACGTTGCATCGACCTTTTCCCGTAATCGAGAGCTTATGTCCGATGCGGTCATTGCCCTCCAGCAGGAGTACCTGCCTGCCGCGTCTGGCAGCGGTGACAGCAGCAAGGCAGCCTGCCGCGCCGCCCCCAATAATAATCGTATCAGCGTTCATTTTTGTCATCCAAAGATTGCAGGCGCAAGGCATTGTTGAGTCTGCGCTTGCGGGTCTCGGCTTCATTCACAGCGTAGCCGTCCGCAGTTTTGCAGAGGACATCGCTCTCATGAACGTCCCCAAGCACCCATGTACGCGGGATATTCTGCTCATAGACCTCACCCGAAGCGGGATTTGAGCATTCCAAAACGATCGTATCTTCTTCAATTCTATCAACAATCAGCATACCTGTTCCTCCTCTCAGGCTCTCATCACGGGCATTCTGCACGGTGGGCGCATTGCCCGACAAAAATCGGATCGTAATTTGTGAAAATTCAGGATATCCGCGTGTTTCCATGCAAGGTTTCATTGATTTCCAATATAAATACGAAAGCAGAAAATTGCCGAGCGGATATAGCACAAATGCAGTTGAAAGAATCGGCAAGAGCGCAGAAAAAATGGTATGAACCCAAAGATACTTCTTCCAAATCAGGAAAACGGGAATAGAAATCAAAAACAGCACCGTAATGATCACATATAAAGCAACAAATTCACTTCGATACAACACATTCAGATTCCATTGAATCAGCAGGGTGTAAATCGAAAACAGATTCATCCAGATCATTCCAGTGTGGATTCTCTTGGAATTGCGCAATTTTACGATCATTTTTTCCGCAATTTGATTGTATTCCTTCACAGAATCAATGAGTTCCAAATCGAGGGTATTGTCGTACATATCGATGCTTTTGTGTCGAATGATATCCTCTGTTAGCTTCATTGACGTATTACCTCACTTTTCGGTAGTAAAATGTATGGTGTGACCGTCCGAAACGGCGAGAATGGTGCCATCGGTATCTGTGCGAAAAACGTTGTCGGTACGTGCAAAAAGGCGTTTCAGCAGTGATTCCGCGGGATGTCCGTAGTCGTTGACCGCGCCAACGGAAATGACGGCATAATCGGGGTCAGCGGCATCAAGCAGCGCATCCGAGGTCGAGCTTGCACTTCCGTGATGCCCGCAGCGCAGGACGTTGGTTTTTGCGATGCATCCATCCTGAAGCAGCGCAGTATCCTCTGCTCCGGCGGCATCGCCCATGATCAAAAACGACGTATCACCGTACTCTGCGCGGCAAACCAAAGAGCAGTCATTGAGGTCTGCGGCAGCGGAGTGATCGGTCGTCAGCATGGTAAGTTTCAGGTTGCCAAACGTGAGCGTATCGCCGCAGTTTGGGTAAACAACGGAAATCTGTTTCTGTTCTGCCATATCGAGCAACGCCTCAAAGGAGTAGCCCGTGGGGAACAGTGCATCAGGGAAATGCGACATATAAAGCGTATCTGCGTTGATTTCCGAAAGCACGAGCGGCAAACCGCCGATGTGATCGGCATGGGGGTGCGTCACGATGACGGCATCGAGGCGTGAAA
Organism: Oscillospiraceae bacterium; assembly: GCA_045600205.1. Lineage (GTDB taxonomy): Bacteria > Bacillota > Clostridia > Oscillospirales > Ruminococcaceae > Firm-04. Next base: position 7,101 of record JAZRXM010000045.1, read on the forward strand.
TGTGCAGCTTCGAGAGCGCATCGGTGACGCGATTGCCTGTTTCGTAGGAGCCGCCATCAATCAGAATTGCGGCATCTGCGGTATAAATAAGGGTACTGTCGCCCTGTCCGACATCGAGAAAGCTGACGGAAAGGCGGTCTGCGCAGCGCTGCACAGGTTGGTGCTTCTGCCATAGCAGGATGCAGCAAACCGCCGCAAATACGAGAATTCCAAAAATCAGCGGAATTCTTACTTTGCGCCACGTTTCTTTGCGGCGGGCGCGGGCTTGTTCTTTGCAAAGTTTCTGGAGTTCGGCTTGCAATTAGCGCCGCCTCCTTTCGGGTTTTGCGTGGAATTACGTGATTTTGCAGGTGGCTGTGCAGGGATCAGACAGTGCGGACCACTGCCGATGAGGTCTTTGCGTCCCGCCTTGATGAGGGCAGCGCGGATGACGGCATCGTTCTCGGGCTTGAAATATTGCAGTAAAGCACGCTGCTGCGCCTTTTCCTGTGTGGTGCGCGGCACATAGATCGGCTGCATGGTGTAGGGGTCAAGCCCCGTGTAGAACATACAGGTCGAAATGGTGCCCGGTGTCGGATAGAAGTCCTGCACCTGTTCGGGGTGGATGCCCTCCTGCTTTAAAAAGCACGCAAGTTCGATGGCATCGCGCACGGTACTGCCGGGGTGCGAGCTCATCAGATAGGGCACAAGGTACTGTTCGAGGTTCATGGATTTTGTCAATTCATAAAACCGTTTTTGGAATTTCTTGTAGGTTTCGATGTGAGGTTTGCCCATCGCATCGAGGACAGCGGGGGCACAATGTTCCGGCGCAACCTTCAGTTGTCCGCTGACATGGTACCGCACGAGTTCGCGGAAGAAGCTTTCATCGCGGTCCGCCATAAGGTAGTCATAGCGGATGCCCGAGCGGATAAACACACGTTTTACCTTAGGAATCTCGCGGATTCTGCGCAGCAGACGGAGATAATCCTTGTGGTCCACCGTAAGATTTTTGCAAGGCGTCGGCGCGAGGCATTTTCTGCCTTTGCACAGACCGTGTTCGAGCTGTTTCTCGCAGGATGGATGTCTGAAATTGGCAGTCGGACCGCCAACGTCGTGGATATAGCCCTTAAAATCGGGCAGCGTAGTGAGGAGTTTTGCCTCCTCGATGACGGATTCTTCGCTTCGCGTGGTCATTTTTCTGCCCTGATGCAGAGCGATCGAGCAGAAATTACAGAAGCCGAAGCAGCCGCGGTTATGCGTAATGGAGAAGCGCACCTCCTGAATGGCAGGCACGCCGCCCTCGGATTCGTACATGGGGTGGTAGGTGCGAGCGTAGGGCAGCGCGTAGACGGCGTCCATTTCCTCCTGCGTGAGGGAAATCGAGGGTTCGTTCTGTACGAGCATTTTGTCGCCGTGACGCTGAATAATGCGTTTGCCGCTGACCTCATCCTGCTGGTCGTACTGAATGCGGCAGGCTTTGGCGTATGCCTCTTTTTTCTCGCAAACCTGAGCAAAAGAGGGGCATTCCGCGCAGCCGAATGGGGTCTTGTCGGGCGTAGTGAGATAGCAGGTCCCTCGCACATCGGTGATTTCCTGCACAGGTACGCCGTTTTTGAGGCGTTTTGCAAGTTCAAGGATGCTGTGTTCGCCCATACCGAACATCAGGATATCCGCGCCGCTGTCCACGAGAATGGAGGGTCTGACGGCGTCATCCCAGTAGTCATAGTGAGCGAATCTGCGCAGCGACGCCTCCAGACCGCCGATCAGAATCGGCACATCTGCGTAGATTTCGCGTATTTTTCTGCAATATGTGATCACCGCACGGTCGGGGCGTTTACCCGCCTTGTTGCCAGCCGAGTAGGCATCATCGGAGCGTTTTTTCTTGGCAGCGGTGTAGTGCGCCACCATGCTGTCGATATTACCCGCGGTGACCAGAAAGCCGAGTTTTGGTCTGCCAAAGCGCATGAAATCCTCGTTGGTACGCCAATTCGGCTGTGGTAAAATTGCAACGGAATATCCGTTTGCGGCAAGGACGCGGGAAATAATAGCGACACCGAAGCTTGGGTGGTCAACGTAGGCATCGCCGGTGATGTAGACAAAATCCGGCTGTACAATGCCGAGCGCATCAAGTTCTGCTCGGGTCACGGGTAAAAAATCGCCCATAGAAAATCGCGTCCTTTCGTAATTTTAAATTGCCATGACATAGATCTGGCATGGATTTGCCTCATCCCAGATCGGCAGGACTTCAAACTCCTGAAAACCGAGTGCGAGGTAGAATCGGTTGGTCTGGTCGTAGTCGGGGTAAACGCCCATCCTGACGGTTTTGACCTGTAAAAAGGCGTATCCGCTTGCTTTTGCACGATTTTTGGCAGCATTGAACAAAGTTCTGCCAATGCCTTTGCGGTGCGCCTCTTTGCGCACGATTGCTTGTTTTTCAGCAGATACAGTTATTTCGCGTATCATTTTCCTTGTCTCCATCTTTTCACCTGAACCGAATGAATGACGATCCCGCAGAGGCAGAACGCCACGGGAATGACGATGGCGCAGAGGAAAATCGGCGCATTCGGGATTTGGATTTGCAAGCTGTTACGACAATACATATCATATCCCAGCAGATAGACGACCCACACGGGGATGCCGATCAGCCAAATTGCTGGCTGAACGTGGTACTTCACTGCGGGTTTCCAGTAGGCTGAAACGACGAGTGCGATAAAAATCACGTAGGGAAGTGGATTTGGCAGTCTTTTCTGCAAATCGGACATCACCAGATGCCAGATCAGTGTCAACCCAAGATATCTGAAAAACACAGCAATCACTTGTGTTTTGGTATCAATCTGTTTTGCCGTGATACTCCCCTCCCCTGCAATTATTCCTCAAACTTTGCGCCTTTGGATGCCACGCGGAGTTTCCATTCGGTGAGTTCCTGCGGCGACATCAGGACCCGACGGGGTTTCGCGCCCTCCGAGGGACCGATCACGCCGCGTTCCTCGAGAGAATCGACAATGCGGGCGGCTCTTGCGTAGCCGAGTTTGAGTCTGCGCTGAAGCGCGGTAGTCGAAAGCTGACCTGCGTCCACGGCGTATTCCGCAGCACGGAGGATGAGTTCCTCGTCGCCGGTCGGCTGATCGCTGTTGTCGTCGTCAATGAGTTTCTCGCCTTTTGCGGTCGGGATGTTCTGCTCGACTGCTTCCATAATTTCCGCATCGTATTCAGAGGAGCCGTTATTCTTCAAAAAGCTCGTAACAGCTTCGACTTCCGAGTCAGAGCAGAAGCAGCCCTGTACACGTTTCGGCTCGCGCCAGCCGTTTGGATAGAACAGCAGGTCACCGTTACCGAGCAGTGTTTCGGCGCCCGAGCAATCAAGGATGATGCGGGAATCCTGAGAAGATTTGACGGACATACCGATACGGCTGGGGACATTTGCCTTAATCAAGCCGGTGATGACGTCCACGGTCGGACGCTGGGTAGCGATGATGAGGTGAATACCTGCGGCACGCGCTTTCTGTGCAATGCGGATGACCGCCGTTTCGACTTCTTTTGCAGCAGACATCATCAAGTCGGCAAACTCGTCGATAATGATGAGGATCTGCGGTAATTTTTTGATTTCGGGGTTGCGCTCGGCGAGGGTGTTGTAGCCTTTGAGGTCACGCACGCCGTACTGTGCGCACTGTTGGTATCTGCGTTCCATTTCAATGACCGCCCAGTTGAGGGCACCGGCGGCTTTCTGGGGGTTGGTGACGACAGGGATGAGCAAATGCGGAATGCCGTCATACGGTGCAAATTCGACGACTTTCGGGTCGATGAGAACCAGTCTGACCTCCTCAGGCGATGCATGGAACAGCACGCTCATGATGATGGAGTTGGTGCAGACGGATTTACCGGAACCGGTAGTACCCGCGATGATCATGTGGGGCATTTTTGCGATATCGCCGAGGATGATGTTGCCGTCAATGTCCTTGCCGACTGCGAAAGTCAGCTTGCTTTTGGACTCCTGAAATTCAGCAGATTCGAGAATATCGCGAATCGGAACAATGTCCTTGGTATTGTTTGCGACCTCGACACCGACCGCAGGTTTTCCCGGGATCGGCGCCTCGATACGGACTTTTTCGCCGCCGAGGTTCATGCCGATATCGTCAGCAAGTGCGGTAATTTTGGAGATCTTGACGCCCGCGGCGGGTTGGATCTCGTATCTGGTGACGCTGGGACCTCTGCGCATACCGACGATGCGCACTTCGACACCGAAGCTGGCGAGCGTATCGCGCAGCAGCTTGCTTTTCTCGTAAAGTTCCGCAGATTTTTCCTCATTATTCGCGGTATTATCCACATGAGAAAGCAGTGTCAGCGGCGGGGCGATATAGGGAATCTCTTGGTTTTCCTCGTAGATTCCCTCATCGTTGTCCTCATCGTCAGTAGCCCACGGCAGAACATTCGCCTGTTCATCGGGGCGGCTGTTTTCGGCGTTTGCGATCATCTCCTGCAAAGCGAGTTCCTCCGCCTCGGACATTTTCGCATCGAAGATGCCCTCAGGGATTTCCTCATGGGAGAGCTGATTGGTTTCCTCGCGTGTGAGGGTGGGGTCTGTATCGGAAATTGCAACATCGACTTCAATGTTGCGGTAGATTTCGGGGAGCAGTTCCAACTGATTGGTATTTTCATCGAGCATTTTTGCGGCGTCATCCTGACGTCGTTTGTTGGTGCGGGTTCTGCGCGGGAGCTGCGGGAAGAAGGTGACCTCCTCCTCGTCATCCTCGTCCTTTACGGGTTCGTCGGCGAGGGGCGCATCATCCTCATAGGCTTCCTCCTCGTCCTCGTAGTAAATGAGTTCGCGGCTTGCGATTTTCTCAAGTCCGTTCCAGAACCATACAAACGGTTTTCCGCAGTAGTGGAACAGTTCGGAAACGCCGAGATTCGTGAGGAGCATCAGCCCGATAAAAATCAGCAGAATGATGACAATTCTTGCACCGATGTCGTCAAACAGGGCAACGAGCGGCCAAGCGATAATGCCGGACAGCAGACCGCCGCCGTGCAGAGCCTGCCCCTCCGCGTAAAGGTTGCGGACAGTGGTAATAAAATTGTCATTCCAAGCGGTTTCGCCGAAGAAAATCTGGACAAATCCGCTGCAAAAAATGGCAAGCAGAACGCCCCACAGAGCGCGTCTGGAGGCCTGCTGGCTTTTGTCCTGTCCGACGAGGAACGCGGTATAAATGAGGATAGCGGGCAGTAGAAAACGTGCATTGATGCCAAAAAGACCAAGCAGCACGGTATTCATCGCTGCCCAGGCCTTCGTACCCTTGACCCATGCAAACAGCAGCACGAGGATACCCGAAGAAAACAGCAGCACAGAGCGCAGCTGATTATTTGGAGGCGTTTGCGCGGTTGCAGCAGGAGCCTGTTGTTTGACCTCAGCGGTGCGGCGTGTAGGCTTTTGGGGTGTGACGCTGCGGGTCTGCGCGGGCTGTTTGCGTTTTGGCGGGGTTGGTTTAGCTTTTGTTGCTGACGCAGAGGCTGTTCTTTTTTTTGTTGAGCCGCCTGCGGAGCTGCGAGTTTGAGCCATAGTTGCGTCCTTTCTTTCTATATCAAACTGGGCGGAAAGCGAAAAAACTCAGTGCTGATAGATCCAAAGACCGAAGGTAAAGATGCTGACGAGGAACGTATAGATGGAAAATACGTGGAAATTATCAGATTTGATGAGCCACTTGACAAGTTTGATAGCAGCGATGCCGACGAGCGCGGACACGACAAATCCGATGAGTGTCGCGGGGATATTGACGACAATGCCGCCGTCGAGCGCGTCACCGAGTTCGGAGAGGCAGCCGCCGAGGATCGCGGGGATGCCGAGGACAAAGGAATAGCGCACGGCAGTTTCCTTATCGAGTCCCGAGAACAGACCGCCGCTGATGGTGGAGCCGGAGCGGGAAACGCCCGGGAACAGCGCAACGCATTGGAACAAACCGACGACAATGGCATCCTTGACGGTCATTTCGCCGATGGTTTTGGTGTTATTCTTGACGCGGTTAGCGAAGAACAGGATCACGGAAGTATAGAGGAAGCAAAGAGCCATAATGAGCAGGCTGATGCTTTCAAAAACGTCTTTGATGAGGTAGAAGGGGACGAGCAGGACCAAAGAAATGATGAGCATGAGGATCATGCGGCGTTCTGGGTTCATGGTAGACCACTTGAATTTGCCTGTAAAAACGTCCTTTACGAGGGCAAAAAACTCTTTGATCAAAGGCCAGATGGTATCCCAGAACGCGATAAAGACAGCAACGAGGGTACCGAGGTGGAGGATGACGAGTAAAAAGGTGCCTTCCTCGACGGTCTGACCGGTCATGGACTGATAAAGGCGGAGATGACCGGAGCTGGAAACGGGAAGAAATTCGGTCAGACCCTGAATGATAGCCTGAATAATCGCGTGCAAAATTTCCATATGTAGGGAGCCTCCTGAAGAATGAAAGTAGAAAAACGTGGAGAATGCGTCAACAAAAGCGCATACCAATACTTTTATATCATACCATATTTTCGTTTATCTGTCAAGGAAGGGAGGGGAATTTCTGAAAAAAGTCTGAAAACGAGAGAATGGAATAACGGTACTCCCGCATTTTCCTGATTCTTTGCCTGCTCCGTGCAGCGTTGCGAAACCCGAAAGCATAGCAGAATTCACCCGCTTGTAAAAATCAAACACAAAATAGTAAATAGCTCTTTTCCGGCATATTTTCATTCATCGAATATCCATAAATAACCTGCGGATATACGTTATAATTGTGTGAGCGTACAGCATCCGAAAAATATTCGAAATTCCTCTTGCAATCTGTGTGGAAATGCGGTATAATAGAACTGCAAAAATTTGCAGGAGGGGGCATTTTCCAATATGACCAACAAAAAAGCAGTGCTTGCTGCGGTATTCTGCCTGCTGACCGCTACGGTGACAGCAGCGAATTTGTGCATACCGACAGCAAAAAACGTGGTTGCCTCGGCAGCGGATACGAAAAAGCTGACCTACGGCGACCTGACTTACAAGATCGTGGATGACGACCATATCGAGATCACCGCATGTACCAATACGGCAGAAGCGATTGAAATTCCGTCAGAAATCGACGATCTGCCCGTCACAGTGATTGCGGCAACGGCGTTTTTCCGTACCAACGTCACAGCCGTCACGATTCCCGATTCGGTCACGACAATTGGCGGCGGTGCATTCTGGCACTGTCAGAAATTGACAGCCGTAAACATCCCGAGCAGTGTCACGAGCATTGAAAACCACGCATTTGCTGATTGTCCGTTGCTTGCAGAGCTGGACATTCCCGAAACAGTCACGTACATCGGCGCGAATGCCTTTGAATTGACTGCGTGGATCGAGGCAAAAAAAGCAGAAAATCCGTTTGTGATCGTCAACGGCGTTGTACTGGACGCCTCCAAGGTGATCGACAACATACTGGATGAGCGAAGCAACGCAAAGGAAAAGGAACAAGCGCGTCAGGAGGAGGAGGGCATCATCCTGATCCATACGAATGACCACGAGGAAGTTGAGCCGTTCACGATTGAATTTCCGGAAGGGATCACGGGCATCGGCGAGTCTGTTTTCGAGGATTTCAAGCATGCCATTTACGTAGAAGAAATCATCATCCCCGAGGGCGTCACCACCATCGGCAAGGATGCATTCAGTTTATGTCAGGAATGCTATCGCATCGTGCTGCCGAGTACGTTAATGGAAGTTGGCGACAAAGCATTTGATACCACACCTTGGCTGTCGAAGCACCCGAAAACGATGGGAATGTTCATCGTCAACGGATTGCTGATCAATGCAGACGAAGCAGAGGGCGATGTTGAGATTCCGGATACGGTCAAAACCATCTGCGGCTATGCATTCAAAGCAAATGAAGCAATTACGTCCGTAACGATACATGAGGGCTGCACCACGATTGGCAAGCAGGCGTTCAAGAAATGTACGAATCTGAAATCGGTCACACTGCCGAGCACGTTGGAAATCGTGCAAGAGGAAGCATTTTGCGAATCCGCGTTGGAATCCCTGACGATTCCTGCAGGTGTCAAGGAGGTCGCGTACCGATCTTTCATCACGATCAAGGAATTGAAAGAGGTCACGGTGCTGGAAGATAACCTGAAGATTGGGGAGCAGGCGTTTGGATATCTCAACACATTCACGCTGACAGGACAGTACACGCACATTTACGTTCTGACGAAAAGCGAAGGATTTTCGATAAAATGCCATGAGGGTTCCACGGCTGAAGCGTATGCGAAAGCGAATGAGCTGACGGCGATCACGAACACAGCGGGCGATGTAAACGGTGACATGAAAGTGAGCATCGCGGATGCGGTTTTGCTGGAGCGTTATCTGGAGGAAATTGAGGGAGTCAGCATCAGCGCGAGCGGATTAAAGGCAGCGGACATGAATGGTGACGGCGTACATGACGCATCCGACACGACATTGATCCTGCAAAAAATCGCACGTATTACTGATTGAGGGTGCCTTCGTCGCACATCAGAAGGCATCCATCTCAAAAGTTTTACTCGATTTTTTCAAAAAATCGCAGAGACCAGAGGCGGCACCTCTGGACGAAAACATCTCGCAAGCGAGCTGTTCCGCAGACGGCGAAATTCTTCTCTCCTGACAACAGGTCAGGAGGGGCATGGGGGAACCCTACCAAGGGGTTCCCCCATATTTTTTTGACAACTGACGGAATCCCGAAAAAAATCCCCCGAATCCGTCAGCGATTCGGGGGCAGCATCAAAGGGTATGTGAGGTGGAGGTAACTGTAAAGCCACGATTTGTAAGATGAACCGTGGTTTTACATCTCGCAGATTCCGCCGGGATTCTGCGGCAGGAGAAAAAGGTTACTGGAGGAAAACTTAATCCTCAGTGCTTGCAGCGATGCCGGAAGCATCGTCAATATTCAGCAGGAGCGAGGAATCACTGCCGCTGACTTTCGGGAGAACACCGTCCCATTTTTCGAGCATCTTGTCCTGAAGAACAAGCCCCGTCAGGGAATCGTTGAGCTTTTGGTTCGCACTGGCCTGCGCCTCAGCCTTTGCAAGGATCGCATTTGCTTCAGCTTTTGCAGCGATTTCCTTCTTTTCGGCCTCGGCTTTTGCGACGACAATTGCCTGTTTCTGCTCGGTTTCGGTTTTCAGGAGGTTCTGTTCCGCGACCTGCTTCTGTTCGATTGCGGCATTGAATTCCTGCGAGAAATCGAAATTCACGATGTTGAATTTTTCGATCATGATACCGTATTCGCCGACCTTGCTGCTCAGGATCTCCTTGATCTGCTCACCGACAGCAGCACGTTCAGAGATGAGTTCCTCTGCGGTATATTTTGCAGTCACGGATTTGACGCTTTCCTGTACGGCAGGGGTCAGAACGACAGATTGGTAATCTGCGCCGATGTTGCGGTAGATTTTAGCCGATTCTGCGGAAGAAATATTGAAGTTGACGGCAATGCGGCTGCTGACGGTCTGGAGGTCGCGGGAAACAGCGGTCGCATCGACCTCATAGACCTGAATCTGGTTACTGATCGGCACAACACTCTGTACAAACGGGACTTTCAGGTGGAAGCCCTCGCTGAACGTCGTGTCGCTGACCTTACCGAGCGTAACGACAACGCCCGTGTGACCCGCAGGTACGCTGGTAGTTGAGGCGAGAAATACCGTGCCGGCTAAAACGGCACCGATTGCAAACGCTGTGATACGACCTGCTTTGGATTTGCTCATAAATGTAACATCCTTTCAAATGTGTATTGACACTGTATGATGAATTGTGTTCGGTTGATATCCTCATCCGACAATTACAGTATACCGTAAGAGATGAAAAAAAGCAAAAGCGACCTGCACGGGTCAAAATGCCAATTTTGAGATTTCGTCTTGTTTTCTCCCGATTGCTTCTGTTCTCTTACATTTTCATGTATATGCGTTTGGAGCATTTTCATGATGAAATCAAGTGAAAAACAACGTATCAGCGAATGCGGAATTATCATTTTCCGCTTATGACCATTTTGTCCGAAAGGGCAAAAAAATTGGGTGACCGTTTGTGGTCACCCTTGCCTGACATCAAAACAGAAAAAGTGGTGGAGGAAAAAAATTGGAAAGTGCCTTATGCGTGTGTGCGTACACGCGGGGAAACCGCCGAGATCCACCTCGCAGCTACGACTGTTGAAAAACTGTGGTGCGATGCTCTGTACAAAAACCGCGGTGTTGGATTTGCCGACCGTAAGTGAAACGAAAGCTGAAAATCGGTCAGCGGAGTGAAGTGAAGTGCGTCCGCATGGCTTGTACAACAAGTGAAATGGAAAGGAAGGGAGGGAGGATATAGGAGGGATGAGGGGGAATATTGGGAAAGACGTTCTCAGAAGCAGGCAGCGGGGATTGAGAATACCGATGCAAGGAAAGATGTAGTAGTAAGAAAGCATCGGCGAGCGAAGATGTTAGTACAATGCAATGTAAGGATTTGGCATCCGCCTGTGCTGCTGAACAAGTGAAATAGTAGTGTGATGCGTGGTGAGATGAGGTGGATTCGATGATTTCGGGTGGTTGTTCACCCGATGTTTATATATTACCAGA
>JAZRXM010000046.1:0-12356 GCA_045600205.1 Oscillospiraceae bacterium
CAAACACACATAGAATCTGGAAATTCTTCGACATTTCCGCCTATCGCTCGTAGCATCGCAGCGACTGATGCAATTCTGTCTGATTCCTTTAATCGCAAGCGTGAAGCATTCACAAATTGCGTTTTGGCGTTTCTAAAAGAAGCACATACCGCAAGAATCGGTAATAAATCAGGAATTTGTTCCATATCAACAGCTATATCACTATTAGAGTCTGAAAAAGATTGCAGAATCGAATAAATTTCCTTATCTCCCTGCTTGCTATCCGTGTTCAGGTTGTTCAAATATATTTGATTCCCGATTGAGTTTGCTCCAAGCCAAAATGCAGCATTCGACCAATCGCATTCCACCTGAATCTCTGAATCTACGTGATATTTCTGGTTTCCAACTATCAAGAACTCTCGAAATTCATTCTTTTCAATCAAAATTTTACTTTGATAGAGAGAATCCAAAGTCATTTCAACATACGGAAGTGACTGTAGCTTCGTAGTTACGATGATTTTGCTATTTTCACTGCATAAGGGTAATGCCAAAAGCAATCCCGTCAGATACTGTGAACTGATATTTCCAGCGATTTCATAACTTCCGCCGTGAAGCTTCCCGGATATCGAAAATGGAAGATGATACGATGAAAATGCAACGCCATGTTCTTCCATCACATTTGCCAATTCTGAAATCGGTCGATTAGGCAGTCGTCCACTGCCGCGAAATTCTGCCGAATCGCAAAGTGCAGCAGCCACTGGAAGTAAGAAGCGAAACGTCGAGCCGCTTTCTCCGCAGTCCAGAACAACGTGTTTACATCTATTTTGAACGTTTATTGGTATAATATGCAAGCCGTCTGCTGATTGACCAAATTTTGCGCCAAGTGCCTCCAAGCAACGTATTGTCGCCGCAATATCATCACAGTAAGGCGCGGAGATTTTCAAAACGGAAGGGCAATCAGACAATGCGGCACAGATCAGTTTTCGATGTGCATCTGATTTCGACGGAATTGCGTTGATTTCACCTTGAAGTCCAGAAGGATGACAAATCACATCCATTTGCTGTCCTCCATTCCGTCCGCAAACAGAGATTTTAGCTCTGTAAGCGGAATTTTCTCCATTTGGCAATTTCCGATTTGTTTCGGGAGTATTACAGTAATATACGTATCTGCTGCTTTTTTATCCGTCTGTGCAATTTCAGCAAGCATTTCCGCATCGAATTCAGTCGTTATCGGCAAACCATTTCGTTGTAATGCTTGCAAAATGCGTGTAGCTTCGTATTTTTCCATATATCCACGTTTTACCGCAGCTCTGCACATTATTGCCGTACCGGCTGCAACAGCAAATCCGTGAGAAATCTCGTATTTGCTGGCAAGTTCGATTGCATGTCCTGCTGTATGACCAAGATTCAATAATTTGCGGACACCATGTTCATTCGGATCCTCCGCCACAATTTTTGACTTGTACGCAACTGACTTTGCAACAATTTCAGTCATATTATCCAGCAAATCCCCATGCTCAAGCATCTCGAATAACGACGTATCTCCGAGGATTCCGGTCTTGATCGCTTCTGCTGCACCGTCTGCAAGCTGAACCTCGCCAAGAGTCGAAAACGTGTCTGTATCGCAGAAAACCGCGCTTTGCTGATGAAACAGTCCCGCGAGATTTTTGCCATGTGCAAGGTTGACCGCCGTTTTTCCACCGACAGAGGCATCCACAGCCGCTAAAAATGTGGTGGGGAGCTGCACAAAACGAATTCCGCGCAGATAGCAGCCCGCCGCAAAACCCGTGAGATCGCCAATGACGCCGCCGCCGAGTGATACCGCCAAATCTGTCCGTGTGAGATGGGCAGCTGCCATTGCTTCCAGTACCCGTTCCAGCGTAGTCAGTGATTTGCTCTGCTCCCCTGCGGGTACGATGATCTCGTGTACGGCAAAGCCGGCATCTGCCAGCGATTTTCTAGCAGTATCGAGATAAAGCGGGGCTACGTTCTCATCTGTTACGAGCATCACGCGGCAAGGTTTCATCTCCTCTTTCAGCAATTCGCCGCTGATTTTCAGCAGTCCGCTGCCAATTCGAATCGGGCAGCGTTGTCCGTCCTGCAAGGACAGCTCGATCGTTTTCACGGGAATCCGCCTCCTTTTAGTTTCCGCCTGCGTTTGCTTTTGCAAGGCGTCCCTCTCTGAGGCAGGATTTCAACGCATCTGCGTCCTTTGCCTCAATTGCATCGAGATAGCACTGCAAATTGTTGATGAGCGTCTGCAATTCCGCGCTCAAATTGTCTGCGTTTGCGAGCATCAACTCCGTCCACATATCCTCATCCAGACGTGCAACACGGGTCATATCGCGGAAGCTGCCTGCCGAAAAACCGCGTCGTTTCTGCGCGGTTTCCGATTTGACATACGCGCCGGAGACGATATGCGCAAGCTGCGAGGTATACGCAATAATGCGGTCATGCTCCTCGGGGGTTGTAAATGTTAACCCTGCAAAACCAAGGTCGATGAAGTAATTTTTCAGCATTTCCAGCGTTTTCATATCAACAGTTTCGTCAGGCGTCAGGATCATAGACGCACCGTCAAACAGCGCATCGGTCGAATTGACAAATCCGCTGACCTCTTTTCCTGCCATCGGGTGACCGCCGACATAACGGAAACCATGCTCTTTCGCAAGTTTCGAGATAGCACTGCTGACGCCGCGTTTCACGCCGCAGATATCAACAACCAGACATTTTCCTTTGCTGAGTTCTTCCAGATGCGATGCCACCCATATTTCCGAAGCCTGCGGGCGCAGCGCAACCAGAATCAGGTCACATTCTGCGATTTTTTCATCGTCCAAAGGGGCATCCATTGCGCCTGAAAGTCTTGCCATCAGCATCACATCTTTATCGAGGTCGAAGCCGAAAACCTCGTGGGCAGTACGTGTTTTTGTCGCTTTTGCGAAAGAACCGCCGATCAATCCCATTCCGATCATTCCAATTTTCATACGCTTACACCACCGGAGCAGGATGCTCTGCCATGAACTGATGCAGCGCGTGGAGCTGAGCCGCGAGCGCATCAAAGGTTTCGGGACGAATCGACTGCGGACCGTCGCAGACCGCATGCTCGGGGTCATTGTGTACCTCGATGATCAGACCGTCTGCGCCTGCTGCGACTGCCGCGGGAGCGGTCTGCGGAACCAGCCATGCCTTACCTGCCGCATGGCTCGGGTCAATGATGATCGGAAGATGTGTCAGACGGCGAAGTACGGGTACTGCACCGATATCGAGCGTATTGCGGGTATAGGTTTCGAAAGTGCGGATGCCTCGCTCGCAGAGAATGACATTGTGATTGCCGCCTGCCATGACGTATTCCGCGCTCATCAGCCACTCCTCATAGGTTGCGCACAAGCCGCGTTTCAGGAGAATCGGCTTTTCCTGTCTGCCCAGACGTTTCAAAAGGTCGAAATTCTGCATATTTCTTGCACCGACCTGAATGATATCCACGTCCTTGAAGTTCGGGATCTGCTCTGCGTCCATAATTTCAGTGACGATCGGCAGACCGGTTTCCTCGCGGGCAACTTTCAGCAGATCCAGACCACGGGTACCCATGCCCTGGAAAGAGTAAGGCGAAGTTCTCGGGTTGAATGCGCCGCGGCGCAAAACATTCGCACCTGCTGCTTTTACACGTTTTGCGATCTCTACGACCTGCTCCTCGCTTTCGACCGAACAAGGACCTGCCATCAGCGTAAGGTTGCCGCCGCCGATCTGCGTATCACGTACCTTGACAACGGTCGCATCGGGATGGAATTTGCGGTTTGCGTGCTTATACGGCTCCTGTACGCGCTTGACATCCTCAACGATATCGAGTGCAGAGATGAGGTCTGCATCAATCGTAGCGGTATCGCCGACCAGACCGAGAATCGTGGTAGAAGCACCAACGCTCTTATGAACATCAATGTTTTTTTCTTGCAGCCAGTTCAGCAGGCTTTCCAGCTGGGCTTCATTGGGGTTTGGTTTCAGTACAACAATCATGGGAAATACTCCTTTCAAATCCAAAAACGCGCCCACAGTCGGTCTGACCATGGGCGCGTATCCTTTACGTTATGCAGCTTGTATCAAACTTTCGTCCTCTCTGCTGCGATCAAGATGCGCTGGGCAAACCGAAACTGACCTCATCCATCTGATAATAGAAAAAGCCATAATACAGATATTCGGTTGCATAATACAGCGCGGATTTCAGCATGAGATTTAGACTCCTTTCGTTTGATTGCTTCTATCATAGCACAGCAGATGCTGTCTGTCAATAGGTAAAACAAACAAGATACTTTCGCGCTTTTAAGCATGCAATTGTCGAATATCACAATCTATTTACGCTTCTACGGAGCCCTCTACGAAGTAGGAAGCCTCCATATCAGCGGTGCAAAGCGCAAAAGCGAGCGGATAGAGTTCCAAAGCCTTTCCGACGGTGTTGGCATCTTCCGGACCGGAAAAACCCATGTGCCAACGAATTGCGAATGCCTCCTCTTTCCGCAAATGCATAAAGAACTGAATCAGGAATACCGATTTTTCCCCATGACCATACGGCAGGCGGTCGTCAATTTTATAATACGGCACTTTTTCCCAGACGCCCTGCGCATTTTTGCTGTTACGATAGTCCACGGTGTAAAAATTCATCTTACAAAGGTCGTGCAGCAACGCCACGATTGCCACAGATTCCTCCGAATAATTCATGCCGTAAAGTTCCTTGCAGCGCGGACGAGCAAGATAATCTTTCAGGCAGTGATAGACATTGAGGGAATGTTCCAGCAGACCGCCTTCATAGGCACCGTGGTAGCGGGTGCTTGCGGGCGCGATGAAGAAATCGCTCTCCTCGGAAAGCAGGTAATCGAGCAGCTTATCTGCGCCTGCGCGGGTGATATTCTCTTTGAAAATCGAAATAAATTCGTCTTTTTTCGCTTGCAGTTCGGTACGATCCATAATCAGGAATCCTTTCTGTATATCAGATTTTGCACAGAATATATTGTATCACATTTCCGTGCGATTTGCAAGCATTCGACAGTTTTTCGTAAAAGGAGTGCCTGCATCGCAGATACTACTTTATCTACAAGCTGACGCCGCAGCATTTCGCCGCGGCGTCTTGGTTAATTATTCTTCTTCTGTGGTTTCGGTCTTGACGCTTGCAACGACCTCATCGAGCAGGTTTGCGGGCAATTGCTCGTAGCGCTCAAATTCGAATGAGAATTCGCCCATGCCCTTGGCAACCTGACGCAGATACATTGCAAAATCGTGCATTTCGCGCATTGGCACTTCTGCGGAGATCACAGTCATGCCGGCTTCATTTTCGCACGGCTCCATGCCCAGCACCTTACCTCTGCGCTTGTTCAGTTCGCCCATGACATCGCCGTTTTTCGTATCCGGAATCTTAACGTTCAGCGAACCGATCGGCTCCAGCATAACGGGGCTAGCCTGTTTCAGACCCTCCTTGAACGCCAGCGAAGCGGCAATCTTGAACGCCATTTCGGAGGAGTCAACCGGGTGATACGAACCGTCCACAAGCGTTGCCTTCAAGCCGACAACGGGGCAGCCTGCCAATACGCCGTGCTTGACGCAATCCTGCAAGCCTTTTTCGACTGCGGGGAAGAAGTTCTTCGGGACTGCGCCGCCGAATACTTCCTCAGCAAACACGAGTTCTTCGCTCTGGGTCGGCTCAAAAATGATCTTGACATGACCAAACTGACCGTGTCCGCCCGACTGCTTCTTGTGCTTGCCTTCGATGGGTTCCGTCTTTTTGCGGATGGTTTCACGGTATGCGATGCGCGGTTCTTCCAGTACGAGATCCACGCCGAATTTGCTCTTGATCTTTGAAACACAGATATCCAGATGCTGGTCGCCCAGACCCGAAAGAATCTGCTCCTTGGTTGTCTTGTCAATGCCGAAGGACAGGCTCTTATCTTCCTCCAGCAATCTTGCCAGACCCGAGGAGATCTTTGCCTCATCGCCCTGTGCCTTCGCCTTGACTGCCATACGGTAGCAGGGCTGCGGGTACTGAATCTGCGGGAATGCAGCAACACGCTCCGGTGAGCAGAGGGTATCGCCTGTATTGGCAAGGATTTTCGTTGCAACAACGATATCGCCTGCAACTGCATTCGGTACTTCGATCTGTTTTTTGCCGACCATGTTATACAGCTTGCCCAAACGCTCTGTTGCGCCTGTGGTCGCGTTCACCAGTTCCTTATCTGCGGACAGAACACCCGAAATGACCTTGATAAAGCTCATTTTACCAACAAACGGGTCAGCAACGGTGCGGAATACGAAAGCGGAGGTCGGTGCAGAGGAATCCACAGCAATTTTGACTTCCTTGCCGCTCTTATCGGTTGCGTTCAGTTCACCGACGCTGGTCGGGTCAGGCATATACTTCAGGAATTCAAGCAGAAGGTCAACGCCCTCCAGTGTACCGCCGCAAACCGTAAAGACAGGCATTGCACGTCCGGTACGCATTGCCTGGTGAATACCGTGGCTGATTTCCTCCTGTGTAAAGGGCGTACCCTCGAAGAATTTTTCCATCATCTCGTCGCTGGTTTCCGCAACAGCCTCGCTCAGTTCATCGAGGAGCTGTGCCGCCGTG
Source organism: Oscillospiraceae bacterium (assembly GCA_045600205.1). Classification (GTDB taxonomy): domain Bacteria; phylum Bacillota; class Clostridia; order Oscillospirales; family Ruminococcaceae; genus Firm-04. The sequence goes on from JAZRXM010000046.1 coordinate 6,581, forward strand.
ACGTTTGCCTTTTCACCAATGTTGCCATCCTTGACATCTCCGACAGTGGCATTGCCCTTTTTGTCGTAGGTATAGGACTTCATACGTCCGAGGTGGATCAGGGACTTCATTTTGCCGCCCTCGATCTCAGGGACGATAACCGGGCAGACTGCTGCGCCGAATGCTTCTTTCAGGGAAGCAAGCGATGCGTAAAAATCCTGATTGGGGTCATCCATCTTGGTCATGACAAACATGATGTGCTTGCCGAGTTTTTTTGCCATCTGATAGACTTTTTTGGTGCCGACGTGTACACCTGATTTTGCGGATACACAAATGATAACGGTATCGCCTGCGTACAAGCCTTCATTCATTGCAGCACCGAAGTCGAACAGACCCGGAGTATCCAACAGATTGATCTTGAAGTCGCCATATTCAAAGTTCGCCAGTGCCAGATTAATGGAAAACTGACGTTTTACTTCTTCTGCGTCATAATCACATACGGTGTTTCCGTCTACAGCTTTGCCAAGACGGTCGGTCGCGCCGGCTTTGAAGAGCAGAGCCTCTGCGAGTGCGGATTTGCCGCAGCCGCTGTGGCCGGCGAGTACGATGTTTTTGATTTTGCCGGTTTCTACTTGTTTCATAGTATCTCTCCTTACAGGCGGGTACGCTTTTTCTTGTGCAGCTCCGTTGATAAGATAAATTTCGGATGGAAAACAATGTCTATTCTCGACAAGATTTTTGCACGGCGTACACACTTAATGTAACTGTATTATACCACAAGGTAAATGATCTTGCAAGAGATAATCGCATTTTCTATGTTTTGACGGAAAATGCGAATTTGTTTTGTGCAATATATCTATGCACTAACAAATCCGTCTGTTTTCCCTTGATCTGTCCGCGATCTGAATAAAAAGCAGTCGTTCAGAAACCTATCTGACAATTTGTATCCCCGAATTTTATACTTCATATGGTCAATTCCACGAATCGCCGCGAATACCCCGATTGCCCCTTTACTTTTCGCAGTCCGTGTGCTATAATTATAAAGAATATCGGATTCAGAAAAGGGAGGCATCGGAAATGGCAAAAATCATTGCATTTGCAAACCAGAAAGGCGGCGTCGGCAAATCCACGACGGTTGTCAGTCTGGCAGGCTATTTCGGTATGCGCGGTAAAAAAGTGCTGTGCGTGGATACCGATGCACAAGGCAACACGACCACAGGGCTCGGCATCCAGAAAAAATCCCTCACCTGCTCCTGTTATGATGTTCTGGTCGGAAAAGTCCGAACACAGGAAGCAATTCTGAAAACAGAATTCGAAAATGTCAGCATTATGCCCGCCGTATCGGCTCTGGCAGGTGCGGAAATTGATTTGATTGAACTCGATAACCGCATGAGCAGACTCAAAATGCAGCTTCTCTCCGTCAAGGACGACTACGACTACATTTTCATTGACTGCCCGCCCTCCCTCAGTCTGATTACCCTCAACAGTCTGGTTGCCGCGGACACCGTGCTGATTCCCATGACTGCCGAATTCCTCGCGCTCGAAGGACTTTCGCAGCTTTACGAAACCATCCGCATCGTGCGCACCAAATATAACAGTGCATTGCGTATCGAGGGCATTCTGTTCACCATGTTTGACCCCCGCCTGAATCTTTCGCTTCAGGTCGTCGAGGAAGTCCGCAAGTATTTCCCCGAAGAAGTCTTCGAAACGAAAATCCCGCGCAATGTCCGACTTTCCGAAGCCCCGAGCCACGGCAGACCCGTCTTTTACTACGACCGCGGTTCCAAGGGCGCAGAGGCATACGAACTGCTTGGGCATGAGATGCTCGGCGAACCGATTGAGCTTGAAAACCGCAGAAAGCATCTGCTTTTTGGGAAAAAATAAACAGATATAAGCACACCCAAACAGAACATACAGGGAGGGAACTGCCATGCCAAAAGGAGGGCGCGGACTCGGAAACGGGCTGGACAACCTGTTTCAGGATAACTCCGCCGAAATCAAGACCGTCCAGACACTCCGCCTGACGGAAATCGAACAGAACCGCTCGCAGCCCCGAAAAAAATTCGATGACGAAGCGATCACTGAGCTGGCACAGTCCATTCAACAGCACGGTATGCTCCAGCCGATCGTGGTCAGACCGCTGGATGGCGGACACTACCAGATCGTAGCAGGAGAACGCCGCTGGAGAGCCGCAAAACGCGTCGGGTTGACAGAAGTGCCTGTCATCATCCGCGAACTTTCAGACCGGGAGGTCTACGAGCTGGCACTGATTGAAAACCTCCAGCGTGAAAACCTCAACCCCATTGAAGAAGCCGTCGGCTACCACACTTTAATGGAACAATACAATCTCACGCAGGAGGAAATTGCCAAAATTGTCGGACGCTCGCGTTCGGCAGTAGCCAACAGCCTCCGCCTGCTGAATCTGCCCGCAGTGGTGCAGGGCTACCTCGAAAGCGGCGCGATTACCGTAGGTCATGCCAAGGCACTCGCCGCAATCAAGGATAACGACCTGCTCATCGAATGTGCGGGTCGCGCCGCAGAAGGAAAAATCACCGTCCGCGACATTGAACAAATCGCACAGCGTCAGAATGCACCCGCTCCCGCAGCAAAAACCCAGAGTGCTGACGCCGTATTCTACGAGGAAATGGAAATCAGCCTCGGAAACCATCTTGGACGCAAAGTGCAGGTGCATTCCGGCAAGAAGAAAGGTACCCTGACACTTGAGTTTTACGACCGCGAAGACTTAACGGCACTTTGTCAGATGCTGACAAAGGATTAAGGTAGAAAAGGAGAAGAAGAAAAATGATTGAAAGCGCACAGAAATTCCAAAAAGAGGGCTTGACCTTCGATGACGTCCTGCTGATTCCCGCAGAATCAAACGTCACCCCCAACATGATTCAGCTTGGAACCCGTCTTGCAGGTGATGTCTACCTGAACACGCCGATTATGACTTCCGCAATGGATACTGTTACCGAATCCAAAATGGCAATTGCAATTGCTCGTGAGGGCGGCATCGGTATCATCCACAAGAACATGACCATCGAAAAGCAGGCAGATGAGGTCGATAAGGTCAAGCGTTCCGAAAACGGCGTTATTGCAAACCCGTTCTCTCTGACCGAAGACCGCTTTGTCTATGATGCAGATGAACTGATGGGCAAATATAAGATCTCAGGCGTGCCGATCGTTGATAAGGCAGGCAAACTGGTCGGCATCATCACCAACCGTGATATGCGTTTCCTGACCGATTTCAATGTCCCGATCAGTCAGGTCATGACCAAAGAAAACCTCGTGACTGCACCCGTTGGCACAAACCTCGAGCAGGCACAGGAGATCCTTCGCTCCCACAAAATCGAAAAACTCCCGATCGTGGACGAAAACGGTATGCTCCGCGGTCTGATCACCATTAAGGATATCGAAAAGTCCGTTAAATACCCGAATTCCGCCCGTGATTCCAGCGGCAGACTGCTTTGCGGTGCCGCAGTCGGTGTCACCAAGGATATTCTGGAGCGTGCAGGCAGACTCATTGATGCCAAGGTTGACGTTCTGGTATTGGACAGCGCACACGGTCACAGCGAAAACATCATGCGCTGCATCCGTATGGTCAAGGAAGCATTCCCGAACACCCCGCTGATCGCAGGCAACATTGCAACTGCAGAAGCAGCCGAAGCTCTCATCGCAGCAGGCGCAGACGCCATCAAGGTCGGTATCGGACCCGGATCCATCTGCACCACCCGTGTCGTTGCAGGTATCGGCGTTCCGCAGATCACTGCAATTTATGACGCTGCCTGTGTCGCTGAAAAGCACGGCATTCCCGTCATCGCAGACGGCGGCATCAAGTATTCGGGTGATATTGTCAAAGCTCTGGCAGCAGGCGCAAACTGCGTCATGCTGGGCAGCCTGTTTGCAGGCTGTGAGGAAGCTCCCGGTGCAACCGAGATCTATCAGGGCAGACAGTTCAAAGTATACCGCGGCATGGGTTCTCTGGGGGCTATGGAGTGCGGCTCGAAAGACCGTTACTTCCAAGAGGGTGCCAAGAAGCTCGTTCCCGAAGGTGTTGAGGGTCGTGTTCCTTATAAGGGGCTGCTTGCCGATACCGTATTCCAGCTTTGCGGCGGTATCCGTTCCGGTATGGGCTACTGTGGCTGTGTTGATATCCCCACGCTGCATGACAAGGCACGATTTGTCCGCATTACCGGTGCCGGTCTGAAGGAGAGCCACCCGCACGATATCTATATCACCAAGGAAGCTCCCAACTATTCCGCACAGATCTGATTATGCATTTCGCGCCTCCGTACCCTTTGTATGGAGGCGCTTGCCATGCCCTGATTTTTCCACTGATAAATGTTCCCGAAATGCTTGACTGCAAGCGTAATTTGCGCTATAATAGACTAAATGTGTGCCGCGCAGCGGTACGGAATACAAATCCCTCCGAATCGGAAAGGAAGTTCATATGGAAACCAGATATCCGCATTTCATTGACCTGAACGACTACCCCGTCAAATGGTGGAACAAACTGATCCAGCTTGGTGCTGAGATTTACAGCCACCCGCAGCGATATGTACAAGCCTGTGCAGGAAAGATCATGGCTACGCTCTTTTATGAACCGTCCACGCGCACGCAGATGAGCTTTCAATCCGCAATGATTCGTCTGGGCGGCAGCATCATCGGCTTTGATAACCCGATGAGTTCCTCGGTCGCCAAGGGAGAAAATCTCAAGGACACCACCAAAGTCGTCAGTTCCTACGCAGATATCCTGATTATCCGTCACCCGATGGCAGGTGCGGCAAAAGCTGCGGCTCTCAGCGCGGATTGCCCCGTCGTCAATGCAGGCGACGGCGGACATCTTCACCCGACCCAGACCCTCACCGACCTGTTGACGCTCCGTATGGAAAAGGGCAGACTCGATCATCTGACGGTTGGTTTGTGCGGTGACCTGCTCTACGGCAGAACGGTGCATTCCCTGTGCAAAGCGCTTTCCTGCTACGAAAACAACACCTTTGTACTGATCTCCACCCCTGAACTTCGTGTTCCGGATTATATCATCAAAATGCTGGAGGAGCACGGCTGCTCCTACCGCATGGAAAGCTCCTTGGATGATGTCGTCGGAGAACTGGATGTGCTCTATATGACCCGTATTCAGCGTGAGCGGTTTGCATCTGAGGCGGATTATCTCGCACAAAAGGATGTCTACCGTCTGACGCCGAAGAAAATGCAGAAAGCCAAGCCGGACCTCTGTGTACTGCACCCGCTGCCCCGCGTGGATGAGATCGAAGTTGCCGTGGATGACGACCCCCGTGCGCTGTATTTTAAGCAGGCGCAGTATGGAATGTACATCCGCATGGCATTGATTCTGACCATGCTGGAAATGAAAGAAATCCCTGCACTGATGCACGGTACAGACGATGAGCATCTGCGCTGTGTCAACCCGAAATGTATCTCTTTGAAAGAGCCGTATCTGCCGCATCGTTTCTTGGAGGAAGGCGGACATATGGTATGCGAATACTGTGATGAACGCGCTCTCACCAACGAATAAAGTATCTGCATATTGAAAGGCATCCAACTCAAAAGCTTTACTCGATTTTTCGAGTAAAGCTTTTCATATAGAAGCCTTTTATTTCTGCTTCAATCATGGGATTCCAAAGGGTATCTCATACCCTCTGGCGAGGTTTGGATGAGTTTGCTTGCAAACTCATTGGCTTGCCTTGCGGTGCTCCATTATGAATGCATCGCAGATACAACTTTATCTGCAAGCTGACCTCGATAACGAAATGTTACCGAGGTTTTTGTAAGCTGGTAG
>JAZRXM010000047.1:0-18437 GCA_045600205.1 Oscillospiraceae bacterium
GAATGGTACTGCAACAACAGCAACAACCACTTCGACTACCGCAAAGACAACGGCAACCACTTCGAATGGTACCGCAACAACAGCAACAACCACTTCGACTACCGCAAAGACAACGGCAACCACTTCGAATGGTACCGCAACAACCGCAACAACCATTTCGACTACTGCAAAGACAACGGCAACCACTTCAAATGGTACTGCAACAACAGCAACAACCACTTCGACTACTGCAAAGACAACGGCAACCACTTCAAATGGTACCGCAACAACAGCAACAACCACTTCGACTACTGCAAAGACAACGGCAACCACTTCAAATGGTACTGTGACAACGGCAGCAAAGGTCACAACTACCACGACAACAGCAGCAAAGGTCACCACTACCACAACAACGGCAGCAAAGGTCACCACTACGACGACAGCAGCAAAGGTCACTACTACCACAACAACGGCTGCAAAGGTTACGACCACCACAACCACCGTGGGTACGATTACGACTACAACCACGGCAAGCAATGTGACGCTTGTGACTACCACGAACGATTTGACGACGACGATAACGGACGGAATCACGACGACTACCAACACAACAACGACGACTTCCACAACCACTACAACGACCACCACGCCCGTGGAGGAACCTCTGATGTGTGACTGGAACAATGATGGCAGAGAGTCCATTGCAGATGCGGTTCTGATGTGCCGTTTCCTCACGGAAGATATCACAGTCGATCTGACCAATGTGATTCTGAGTACACTCGATTTCAACCGTGACGGCGTTGTCAATCTCTTGGATCTGTACGATTTTATGATGAGAATTATTAGATAAATCAAAAATCCCGCACAGCTTGAAATACTGTGCGGGATTTTTTCTGCTTGTGATGTTATTTGATGTAGTAGACGTAATTTTCCTTGCGCGGTGCAGCTGCGGCTTCGGGTACGGCTGGGCGTCCCAGAATCACATGACCGATGCCTTCATAATCGCCTGTAATACCGAGTAATTTCAGGATTTCCTTTCCTTCTTCGGTTTCAAATTCCTCTTTGGCACGATGAATCCAGCAGCTTCCCAGTCCGAGTGTAGAGGCAGCAAGCATCAGGTTGCCCATGACCAGACTGCCGTCATAAATGTAAGTCGGCATGGATTTGTCTGCAAGTACGATCAGGACAACAGGCGCGCCATAGAACGGATCCATGTTGGATTGTCCCATGACTGCTGCATTGAGCTTGGAAAGCTTGTTGCGTACTTCCTGATTTGTTACAGCAATGATGATCGGGGATTGACGGTTCATGCCTGTTGCGGCGTAGGTGCCTGCGCGGACAACGGCATTGATCTCTGCCTCGGAAATCATGTCGGAGAGATAGGAACGGCAGCTTCTTCTTGCCTCAATGGCGGATAATACTTCGTTCATAGCGATACCCTCTTTTCATTTGATGGGACATTTGCTACTGTGATTATAGTACATTTTTTTACTTTTGTCAAGAGCGGTTGCCGATAGAATTGTCCGGCGTTTTGAAAAAATACGGTATTCCTCTTGCAAAATCTGACCGAATATGCTATGATAACAGCATGACATTTTTTGAAAGGATGAAATATCTTTGAAAAATTACACCTTTCGTCTGATGTATCAGACCGCATATTTTACGCTGTCCATTATCGCGTTTCTGGCGAGTCTTGGTTTGTTCCGCTATGATTACTACGATAACTGGTACATTCATTTCACCAACCTGAGTAATTATTTCTGTATGTGCATGATGGGTGCAGAGTTGGTTGAAACGGTCAAGCACAAAGAACGTCCGCACAGTACGGTGTTCCCAAAGCTGAAATACATGGGCGTTATCATGATTTTGCTGACGTTTTGCGTGTTCAATTTCATGCTGGCGGGTGCAGAAGGCAGAAATCCTGCGGATAATTTCGCAATTGCGAGTGTTTTGCTGCATATTGTCCTACCGATCCTGTTCATTGGTGACTGGGTTTTGTTCTATGAACGGAAACAAGTCAAATGGTATGACCCACTGCTTTCGCTGGCAGTTCCGCTGATTTATGTGGGATATATTCTTATCCGCGCACCGTTTGTTACGCTTGACCCTGCAAACAAGGATATCATGAAGTACCCCTACTTCTTCCTGAATGTGGACGAGATCGGGTGGGGTGGACTGGCAAAGTGGGTCGGCATCCTGATGATCGGCTTTGTTGCGGTTGGTTATCTGCTGGTTGGATTGGACCGTTTGCCCAAGAAAAAAATCGGTTGATCCTGATATAAATTGAAATAGAAAAACGCCCTGTGTATATGCAAAAGGGCGTTTTTTTGTTGTGAGTGTACGATTTCTATCCGGAATCTTTTGGGATATTCGTGAACCTGAAATATTGCATAATATTTTCGTTTGTGGTATAATATATAACAGCCGTTTGAAAAAAGATGCGGTCGGTGCATCAGATATTTGAACGGACGTTCAGCAGGTGAGAAACAGTGATTCCGTCAGCAGTCAGGAATCACTGTTTTTTACAGCCTGCGAGATTTTCATTTGAAAGGAAATGATTATGAGAAGCCCATTTACCAAATTCCTTTGCGGAGTGACGGCGGGTGTCATGCTGTTCGGAGAGATTCCAAACATTATGGTATCTGCGGCGGAGGAAACTGTTTTCGGCGATTATAACGGCGACGGAAAAATCAACGAAACAGACCTCACGGAGATCGGCGCATTGCTGCAGGAAAACGTTGCAACAGTTCTTGCAGGCGATGAGTGCGAGGAAGCTGTTGCCCGCGCGGATGTCAACCACGATTATGTTGTCGATGCAGCAGATTATCGTTGGGTGCAGGAGTATGTGGAAGGAAATGTCAAGGCATTCCCGAAGGATCACTGCACCATTTCTGAAGATAACATCACACTTGCCTTTTCCAAGGCAAGCTGCTTTGCAGGCGAAAGTACGCAGGTCGAGCTTTCCATTGTGGATTGGAAAAAGGATATCTTTGCCTATGATATGGTGGTGCGTCTGCCCGCAGGCTTTACATTGGAGGAGATCCATCCTGCTGAGGGAACAGAATGCGTCAAGCTTCAGAATGCCGTGAAGCTTTACGGCAGCTTTGCGCAGCCTGATGCACAGCGCGGTAAGATCGCATCTTTTGTCCTGAAAGCAGATGCTAAGACATCCGGTGACTGTGAAATCGCGTGTGATACCATCAACGTCTATACATCGGATAACCACTTCTATTCCTCCGAAACAGCTCTTTCCAATATTCATGTTTCGGAACTGGTCGCACCCGTTTCTTTGACTGCATCGGGTATCAGCAGCAAAAGTGTCCTGCTGAACTGGGTTTCTCCGTTTACGCAGAATCCGATCATTGGTTTTAAGCTGTTCCGCAATGATGTGGAGGTCGGTGAAACCAATGAACTTTACTATCTCGATACGGGTTTGACCGCAGATACGGAATATGTTTATACCGTTTGTGCGGTGGATGCGGAGGGCAATACGACCGACAAAGCCATTCCGCTGACCGTAAAGACAGCTGCTCCTGTGATTCGTTCCGTTGCGTTTCCGAGCGTTGTGATCGGCGGAGATCGCAATGAGATCGTGACCGAATTGGAGCAGACCATGCTTCTTTCGGAGATGAATGTTGCATTTTACAGCGGTGATACCCTGAAGTATTCCGAGAAGATCCCGCTTCAGGATGCTCCGCTTTCGACAGTCGCGCATCATCTGGATCTGTCCAAGCTGACGGACGGGAAGTATACGGTGCTTGTGACCGTAACCGACGCAGACGGTGTGAGCGATGAGAAGGAAACAACTGTATCTGTGAAAACAAAGGGTGCTGCTGCGGTCGAACTGGTCGGCTATGCAGGCGGCGGCTTTGCCAAGCTGACTTGGACGCTCGCAGAAGAAGCAGATGTTGTCGGATATCAGGTTTTCCGCAAGGCGGCAGATGAAAAAGAATTCACCTGTGTGGCGAATGTCACCGGACGCGATACGCTGGATTATACCGACAGCAACCTGAGCGCAGATGCAGAATACAGCTACTATGTGGTTGCTGTTGATGAGATCGGTATGCTTGGAGCACAGAGCAACATTGAGAAGATCGTACCGACTTCTGATGTGGGAATTCCGCGCATTACCTACTTCTATCCGGAATCCGCGAGCCGTATCAGCGGTGAATGCGTCTTTTCCATTGAGGCTTCCGATGATAACTGCGTCAGCAGAGTTGCCTGCCTGATTTCGGATGAAGCAGGCGAAAAATGGGAAGAACTCTTTACGCAGGATGGCGATAAGGGCGTCTGGTACCTGAATACAAAGGACTACAAAGACGGCGTCTATCAGTTCAAAGCCATGGCGTATGACGATGCGGGCAATGCCAGCAACGGTACCAATGTGGTTTCCATGATGATCGATAACACGCCTCCTGAAACGGTGAAAAATGTTCATCTGACCGCACTTTATGCCACACAGGCAACCGTTGCTTGGGATGATGTTGCAGATGAAGATATTGCATCGTTCAGTGTGCTGCTGACCACAGGCAGCACTACCAAGAGCTATTCCGTAAAGGATCTTGGCATCAACCTGAGCAGTCTGGTGGCAAAATCCACTTATATCATCAGTGTTGCCGCAATCGACCTTGCAGGCAACATCAGTGAGTATTCTCAGCCTTTGAAATTCATCACCACAACGGATATCACACCGCCTGTTGTGACATATTTCCGCTGTGGCAGTGCCAGCGTGACAAATGGCGTCAGAGTGTATGTTTCGGTGAACGGCAAGGACGACTCAAGCGTTGCACGTTATCAGCTGGAATATTCGCAGGATGAAAAGGAATGGCACAGCAAGGGCTTTTATTCCGATACCGGTTTTTACGTGACATTCTCTGATCTCGTAGATGGTCCGCTGTATCTGCGTGCTCGCGGCATTGATATCTACGATAACCGAACCAAAGATGAGGATTGCCCTGTGCTGACCCTCACTGCTGACTGCACTCCGCCTGATGCCGTAACGGTATTCTATGCGCAGCAGAAAAGCAGCAAGGTCATCCTGAACTGGGAAGCTCCCGAAGGGGACGTCATCGGCGGCTATACGCTGCAGCGTGCAGTCGGGGAGGACGGCAACTTTGTTACGGTATTCAGCAATACCAATTACCGTCAATATACCGATTCCAAGGTCGAAACAGAGCAGACCTACCGCTACCGCATTGCCGCATTGGATGCCGCAGGCAATCAGAGCAAATTTAGCGAGCCGATCTCTATTGTTGTGGAGCCTGATTCCGAACCGCCTGTTATTACGCAGGTCTATCTCTCAAGTGAGGGCGTTGTTTGTGAGGCACACCACAAAATCCAGATCCTTGCCGAAGACGAGGTCTATCTGGATCATCTGACTGTAGAATACGCAGTGGATGGCAGCGACGAATGGACCGTTCTGACCGTTGCAGATGGTGTATGGAACACCAGCCATAAGAGCGGACGCTTCGAAGTGCTTCTGCCTGAATCGGTTTATTCGGCAGAAAACATCACGCTCCGCACGGTCGCGGTCGACGGCGCAGAGAACGCTACTGAGCCGCGTCTGGATGTTTTCCCTGTGGATAACACCTTTACTGTGATCGAGGATGCTGCGGCAGTCTGTGAGGAAAACCACGTACAGATTTCCTTCAACTGCCCGGATGTAACCAATACACTTTATTTCTATGTCAACCGCATTGTCAACGACGGCAAAGAATATCGCCTGACGTCTATTAAACCCGTTGCGGGTCAGACTGCTTATACAGCAACGGATACCCGCATCACCGAGAGTGGTTCGTATGTTTACCGTATCATTGCAGTCCGCGGCAACGGCAATACCACAAATGTGGATTGCAAGGCAATTACGGTCGCATCTCTGCCAAAAGCCGTACTGCAATGCGATGTTGCACAGAAGCTCGGCGCAGAGTACTACTTTGATGCAACAGGCTGTACCGCAGCAGCGGAAATCAATTCCGTGGTGCTGGAATACGGTGACGGCACCAGTGATACTGCAACCTCTGTTACGGCTGCAAAATTCAAGCACAAGTACGAAAAGGCAGGCAGCTATACCGCAATTCTGACCTGTACCAATCAGAGCGGCTTCTCGGATTCTGTCAGCGTACAGATCTCGGTTGAGGAAGAATCCAAACTTGCTGCCCTGACCGTATCGGTCAAAACAACAGACGGCAATGCCGCTTCCTATGCTTCGGTTTATCTCGATGTCGGCAGCGATGCACAGATGGAGTATGAAACTGACGCAAATGGTATTGTCACGATCTGGACAACCGCAGGTACGCATGAGATCGGTGTACTCGGCTCCAATTATCTCCCTGAAACCAGAACCTGCACCGTATACGCAGGTGCAAAAAATATCGAGGAATTCGCGGTCGTAGAGAATGAACTGGTCAGTGCCAGCTTCGAGATCACCCGTATGACACTGTCTGAGATCAAAGCGGCAGGCATTCCTGTTGCAGACCCTGCCAACTCGCAGGTTGTCCGCATTGAAGTACAGCTTGCATATCAGGATCCTGACTGCGACGATGTTATCACGATCATCTATGATGAGAAAAGCGGTATTTCTCTGATCCCTGAGGAGTTCCGCAAGCTCGGTTATCAAATCTATACCGTACATCAGCCGAATAAAACGGATGTGGATACGGTCGTTCTGATGAGAATTCCGACCGAAGTGCATATGCTGAAAGAAATGTTCAAGGTCGATATGATCATCATGAACAATGCGGCATCGCAGTATACTTTGGAAGACTGCATGGTATCGCTCAATGTGCCGCAGGGTCTGACACTGATGGAATCGGCACAGGGTTCTTCCAAGCAGGTCACATCCATTTCGGATATCCCCGGTCAGCAGAGCCGCAAGGTTTCCTGGATCCTGCGCGGTGATGTTGCAGGCGATTATCCCATTTCCGCTGATTTCTACGGCAGACTTTCCGTGTTCAATGAGGAGATCTTCCGTACTTTTGAAGCAGACAGCAGTATCCATGTCAACGGTATGAATGCCATGGATATTACACTCAATGTGGATTCTACCATTGTCAATGACAGAATGCTGCTTGAGTTCTGCATCAAAAACGTATCCAACGTTCCGATCTACAATGTCAGTGCGGATGTTGGTCCGATTTTCTCATGGATGATCGGAAAAGGTTGGAATTTCAATGTCAATGATCTCGTGATTGCCCAAAACTGTCTGACAGGAACGGACAATATTCTGCGGATCATGGAGGGAAAACCATCCAATGAGATTGAAACCCTGAATCCGGGAGAAACCTTCAGCGTGACCTATCTCCTGAAAGATTTCTCGTATGTTTACACGTTTGATTATCTTTACGCGATGAAGGACACCTTGGATTTTGCATATACAAATGGTGCAAAGGTCAAGGTCAATGTGAAGCCGCTTGCGCTTGCAGATGAGGATTCCCTGTTCTACGGCATTGCGTTTGACAAGGAAACGCAGTATATGTTTGCGTTCCAGAACAAGAAAGGCAAGGCACTTTCGGGCGTGGAATTCTCCATGCGCCGCCGCGGTGAAGCAAACGGCGAGTACTTTACCGGTGTATCGGATGAAAAGGGCAGAGTCATTGTGCCGCGTACATCTGATGAAACGGAATATATCGTGACGGCAAAGCTGGAAGGCTTCCGTGACTATAACGATTATGATTTCCACTTCCCGCGCAGTACGAATTCTACACACCAGATCGTAAAGATGTCTGCGGAAACAAACGGTTTGGATCTGGAACCGGTTTGCGCAAGCCTTTATGAGGATGGCAAGTATAAGGAAAATGTACTGGTTCGTCCGTATTCGTTCTTTGAAAATGATCCGTACAAGTACAAGCTGGTCATCAGCGGTGCGGATGACGTTGTGGAGTACGAATTGCGGTCGGGCGACTACTCGATGAAAAAGGCAACCGTGAAAAACGGTGTTGCATCCTTTGATGAGATCCCTGCAACGCAGTTCACCCCCGGAAAAAAGCTGACACTTCGCTGCTATGCTGCAACAGGTGACTACATTACGCAGACTCTGATGATCACGGTTGAAGAGGATCGCACGGAGTTCATCGAAGAAAAAGGCGAAGAAGCGATGAATGAGGTCGTATCCCATTTGAGCTGTGAAGTGACCGTGCCGGCAAATGTTATGTTTGTGGGCGGAAAGAAGATCAATTTTACATTCCCCGCAATTTTCAGCAACAGTGCAGTGGTTACTGTGTCCGGAAATAAATTTTCGGTTCTTTTGAATGCAAAGCGCGTCAGAAAGGATGATCCTGATCCACCGGCAGAGGACGAAGTGCTGCCGCCATTTAATTTGGAGCCGTTTTTCATGGAAGGTGAAGAACCGACATACGGAATCCCCAAGGAGACAAAGGACACCTGGAATTATAAAAAGGTTGTCGAGTGGAAATTTGGTGATGGTATTCTTGCTATCAGTCTGGGTGCATATTTTGAGGGCACCATAGACATGAAAACAGGAGAATTGGGCTTTTTGGGACGCATATTTGTTGCTGCAACAGCTTCAGGTAATATTGTATCGGGACAAATCGGTACATATCCGTTTTATGGTTCTATCGGTTTCAGTGTTTCTGCTTCCCTGAATTTCCAAGTGGCTTACAGTACCATAAAGGGCTGGGACGACAGCGGTGTCTATTTCGATCTGTATACAACATTGCCGTTGGAGATCATGGCAGGATATAAGGGTATAGGTGGCATCGGTGTTTATGGTTTGCCGAAAATGGATATCTCGTTCTGGCTATTACCAAAGCTTGGACTGAAAACAGTGGAATTCAGTGCAGTTTGCGGCATTCAGGCAGAGTTCTTCGATTTCAAGGCAAAATTCCCGATCTTTGAGTTCACCAAGAAATTCTATCCGCCTGAAGAAATGACGATGGATGAAGCAATGGAACTCGGTATGTCCGCTGAGGAATACAAGAAGCTTTATAAAGAGCAAACAGGTCATGATTATGATGAGGATCGGGAAAAGGAACTGCAACAGCAAGGCAGACCACGTGGAATTATGATCCCGATGTCTGCATTCTTCCGTCCAAGATCCGCTTCGAATCCCACGGAGCCCTCTGTTTGGAGCAGCAAACTCGGTGATGAAAACAAAATGACTGTTTTGCTGAAAAATGCGGACGCCGGTATGGTTCCTGTTCTTTGCTCGGACGGCAAGAATGTGATCCTGATGTGGAGCGAGAACGATATTTCCCGCGGCGAGGGCAATGCCGCACATCTGGTTTATTCGGTCTACGATGCGCAGAACCGTACATGGAGTGCGCCGCATAATGTAGACGATAACAACAATGCAGACTACTATCCGACACTCTATGCAGCAGCAGACGGTATTCATGTTGCATATCTGGAATCCAAGGCTGTGTTTGATGATGCCAATACCATGGACCTGAATGCATACGCAATGCAGATGCAGGCTGCAACCATGACGTTTGATGCTGCGGCAGGCAGATTTACACAGTATCAGGCACTGGATATCGAAGCACCCGATACATTTGCAGAAGATCTCCAGTTTATGGAATCGCAGGACGGCACACTGAATCTGGTATGGCGTTCCCGCAAGGGCAATGACTATTTTGATATGGACTATACGGAATGCATCCGTTCTGCTGAAATTACCGAAAACGGCATCATTGCCGCGACGGACAGCATTGCAGTGGAAAATATGCTGAATGTTGCCTATGTGCAGACAGCAGACGGCAAGCCTGCGATCTTGTATACGATGAATCCTGACGGCGCACCGGAGGATCTCTCAGGTGCTCAGTTGGTGCTGCATCCGATGGACGGCGAAGAAACCGTCCTTGCAACCGGTCTGATCTCTGCGCTTTCCTATACAGCACTCTCCAAGGACGGCAAAAAATCCATTGTCTGGGTACAGGATGGAAAATTGTATACGCTTGCAGAGGACAATACGCCTGTGGAATTGTTCAATCTTCGCAAATACGGCGGAAACAGTAATTACAGTATTGTCAATGGTCAGATCTTGTTCCTTGGCACCTGCGAGGAAAAATCTGTGCTGTATTCCTGCCGGTATGACGCGGAATCCAAAACCGTGTCCGCACCGATCATCCTCAGTCAGGCGGAGGATGGAACCAACTATGCTATGATGCTTGCAGCAGATTGCGGCGGCGAAACGATGATATCCGCGATGCAGGTTGCGGCAGAGGGCGAATATGAATCCTATGATGTCTGCTGCGGTACGTTCTGTGAGCATGACGACCTGATGCTTTCAAGCGTCAGCTTTGACAGCGGTTTGGCAGTGACAGATGGAGAACTCCCGATTTCGTTCTGTGTCACCAATGCCGGCACACAGACTGTGGATGCCTTTACGGTATCGCTTCTGGATGAAACCGGCGAGGTTCTTGCATCCGAGAAAATTGAGGCAGCTCTCGATTCCGGCTACTATGACAGGTATCTGTTCAATGCAAAACTCGGTACCGTGGAAGGACCTGTCAGCTATACGCTGAAAGTCGAAACGGAACAAACGGATACAACTCCCGAAAACAATACCGCGGCAGTAAATCTGACCAAGACCGATATTGCAATCGAAACCGAATTGCTGTATCTTGGTGAGGACAAAACACAGGTTACACTGATTCTGACCAACAACAGCAATGTCGCAACCAATGCACTGATCGAGGTGAAGCCGCAGCAGGCGGATGCACCGACCATTACGATGCTGACGGAGGATATCGCGCCGCACACCAGTGCAATTTATACGCTGGATGGCGCAATGATGCTCGGTAATATTTACCACGATTTTGTGGATGTGAAGGTATCGACCAAGGTTGAGGACAGAAATCTGCTCAACAACACCACTTCCATTGTTCTGACAAACGGCGGCTTTTATGCACGTCAGATCGGTGACATGAACTTTGACGGCAAAATTGATGTTGTGGATGCAATCCATGCACTCAAGCTGTATGCTTCGGAGATCAGCGAAATGGAGAACAGCTATACAGGCGTTCAGCATGACGTTGCCGATGTGGACAGAAATGAAATTGTGGATACAACAGATGCCGTTCTCATTCTGCAATATTATTCGTACAGCCTGTTGCTGGATGATGATGACGAGATGCCGACCTTTGAACAGTTCCTCGAATCCCAACTGAAGGAGGTAACACCCAATGCATGATTCTTCATATCAAGGCAAAACCAAACAGCGTATGTTTGCTGCCGGCATGGCGTTGGCAATGATGCTCAATGTCAGCGGTGCAGATGCTTTCGCTGTCGGATGGCAGACAAACGGCAGTATTTCTGCAAAAAAGCAGATCACTGCCATGACATATGCTTCGGAGGCGGCGGTAACAACTACCGCTGCCCCGAAAGCGACCACGACGACGACTGTTGCCCAAACCACTGTGACAACTGTAAAAACGACCGCCCCTGTTTCGACAACGGCAGCAAAATCCGTGACCACGGCGGCGACAACCAAGCCGGCAGTGACGACAAAAGCTGCTGCTACAACCAAGGCGACTACGGCAGTCACGACTGTTCCGACTTCCACTTCCAAGGTGACCACTACCACCACCACCGCACCGACCATTGAGGACGAAAAACTCGGATTTTCGTATAAACAAGTGGATGGCGGCATTCAGATCGTGAAATACTTGGGCGGTAAGAGCGAAATTGAGATCCCTGAAAGCATCAACGGCGTTCCCGTGGTGGAAATTGCCGCCTACGCTTTCCGTTACAGCACTGTTTTGAAAAAGCTCTCTATTCCGTCAACCGTCAAATCCATTCCGATTGAGGCGTTCTATTCCTGCGAAGCTCTGGAGGAGGTCGTTTTTGATGGTGGTTTGACCGAATTACCGTCAAGGGCTTTTTATTACTGTCGGAAGCTGAAAAGCGTTACTTTCCCTGACACGCTCAAGCAAATAGGGGAATCTGCGTTTTCTTCATGCGACTCACTTGCATCTGTTGAGATTCCTGAAGGCGTCACAACAATTGGAGATAGCGCATTTTCAGGTTGTATTTCCCTGAAATCCGTTTCTTTGCCCGATTCGCTTGAAACGCTCGGAACCGGCGTATTTTCGTCCTGCAGAACATTGACAGAGATTTCCTTCGGAAGCGGAGTACAGGTGATTGGCAGCAGTGCTTTTTCGAGTTGCGGTTCACTGACAGAATTGTCACTTCCTGCGTCTGTGACGACAATCGGAGAGTATGCTTTCAACTACTGCAGCAAATTGCAGAAAATTACGATTGCCGGCAAGCTGAAAAACATCGGCAGACGTGCATTCTCCGGCAACACGGAACTGACTTCCGTTTCGCTCATCATGGATGCAGACGCCGTGATTTCTGACGGACAGTTTGAAAGCTGCCCGAATATGCAGTCTTTGGAAATCACCTGCAACGGTGATCTGAAAATGTCAGGCAACGTGTTTGCGACTGTTTCGAATATGAAAAGCGTTTTGTTCAAGGGTAAGGCAGAATCGCTTGGCAGCTGCTCCCTGCGCTATTTCCCGAATCTTTCGGAAGTTTCATTCCCAAGCGGCTTGAAATCCGTTCCGACATATTTCCTGTACAACAATACGAAAATCAGTTCCATTGTGCTTCCTGATACGGTGGAAACCATTGAAACTTACGCATTTGCAAACTGTACCGCATTGGAAAACATTACTATGAAAAATGTGACCGGTATCGGGGCATCTGCATTTTCGTACTGTACACGTCTGGCAGAGATCAAGCTTCCTGATACAGTGGAGCAGATCGGTCAGGGCGCATTCAGAGAGTGTACTGCGCTGACCGAGATCACGCTCCCTGAAGCCGTCACCGTGATCCCGAATGATGCTTTTTCATACTGCTCTTCACTGAAAACGCTGAATTTCTCAGATGCGGTGACCGATATTGGTTCGTCGGCATTCTATTACTCCAACGCGCTGCATCTGGACAAACTGCCCTCTGCACTGACGCATTTGGGTTCATATGCTCTTTATGGTGTATCGCTGAAAGAATTTGCTCTTTCGGATGCGGTAACCTACGATGTGAACGCTTTGGCTGGTTTGAAATCGCTGGAAACGCTGACGCTGAAACCGACTGATGTTCTGAGTGAGTACGAGTTTGCATCGTGTCCAAATCTGAAAATCGTTCGTTTTACTGGCGATATTGCAGATTACAAACTTCCGAACGGTCTGTTTTCCGGCTGTTCTTCGCTGCGCTATGTGGATTATCAAGGCGAACTGACTGCCATCCCCACATCTTTCTTCTCATACTGTCAAAAACTTCAATTTGATATTCCGTTGACTGTTACCTCGATTGGTGATAATGCGTTCCGAAATTGCACGTCATTGGATGCCGTTCAGGTTTTGCAGAGCGGAATTACCATCGGTAAAAACGCTTTTCAAAATTGCACCAATATTCAGGATTTCCAATTCCTTGGAAAACCCCAGTCATTTGGCGATTACTGCTTCTCCTATACGGGCATTATCGAACTGACTCTCCCGATGCCGTGGACCATCGGTAAAAACATTTACTACGGCTGCGAACAGTTGGAGAAAATTTCCATACCCGCCGGTGCTACCACGCACATTCCGCAGGGATTGTTTTCGCATTGTACTGCTCTGAAAGAAGTTGATCTGCCTGAGGGCACAAAGGTCATTTCGGATGATGCATTCAGCTATTGCTCCGCATTGGAGGAGATCCGTTTCCCGAGTACGCTGACCTCGATTTCCAAAAATGCTTTCATGCATTGTGATTCCCTCAAATCTGTTGCATTTTCGAAGAATATCACCTCGATTGGTACTTATTCCTTCCAATATTGCGATGCATTGGAATCGGTTTCCTTTGCTTGGGATTCCAAGATGACCACCATTCCGGATTTTGCATTTGCATACTGTAATTCATTGCAATCCATTGATTTGCCTGTTTCTGTGACAAGCATTTCTTCGGGTGCATTCTATCAATGTGCTGCGTTGAAAGATGTGAAGCTGCATGGAAAGCTGAAAACGCTTGGAAATTATGTATTCCAGGGCTGTGACTTATCGGAAGTGACAATGCCGGATTCTTTGGAAAATATCGGTAATCGCTGCTTCCAGGATTGTGAAAATCTTGAAAACGTTACATTCTCCAGACGCCTTGGCGTTCTTACGCAGGAAATGTTCAAGGGTTGTTCCTCTCTGAAAGAGATCAGCATTCCGCTGAATGTGCAGAGCATTCAGTCAAGCGTGTTTGAAAATTGTATCGCTTTGCAGCAAATCACGATACCGGATTCTGTTTGCAGCATGGGCAGCTATGTGTTTGACGGGTGTACTGCATTGGAATCCGTAAAGCTTTCCGAGAATCTCCAGTCCATCGACAGCGGTATGTTCCGTGACTGTACTTCTCTGAAAGAGCTCACGATCCCGAGCGGTGTGACAAGTATTCCGTATTATCTGTGTTCGAATTGCACCTCCCTTGAAAGTGTGACCTTGAGCGAGAAACTGACTTCGATCGGCAGCGGTGCTTTCGAGAATTGTACTGCATTGAAAGAGATTCTGTTGCCTTCCGGTTTGAGTTCTATTAACCGTGAAGCATTCAAGAATTGTACCGGGCTTGCCTATGTGGAAATTCCGTCCTCTGTCAGCTACATCTACGAGGATGCTTTTGCAAAAACAACGTTACTTGGTATCCTGGAAGGTACTGCGGCAGAAAACAGTGCGCGGAAGCAGGGCTATTCTGTTGAGATCATTCCGATTCCCGAGGAGGAAAAGAATCCTGAGGACGGTCCCAAGATCCTGACGGACGCGGAAAGCGGTCTGCGGTATTATATTGATCGTAGTACCGCTTACATTTGCGGCTGCGATGATACGATTGAAGATCTGGTAGTACCTGCTAAAATCGGAGGTTATTCCGTTTCTTTTTCGGAAGGCTGTCTGGCAGACTGCAAGTTCAAAACGGTTACATTCTCTGATTCAGTTACCTATCTGAATTCCGATATGTTCCGTGACTGCAAACAACTGGAAGCGGTATATGGCAAGAAGATCAGTTCGATCAGTTCGGGGTGCTTCTCAGGCTGCTCCAGTCTGAAAACAATGGATTTCCTCGAAAACCTGACTTATTTCAGTGACCATGCGTTTGAAAACTGCACTTCCCTTGAATCCTTGCCGAATACGAAAATCACCTATATCAACAGCTATGCGTTTGCAGGATGCACAGCACTGAAAGAGTTTGAGATCCCGCTTGGTGTCACAAGCATCAGTGACTATGCGTTTAAAGACTGTACTGCTTTGGTCAGTATCACTTTCCCGCCTTCCTTGTCAGCCATTTACAGTTATGCTTTTGCAGGTTGTACAAGCCTCAAATCCGTGGATCTTTCCGATACTCAGATTTCGACACTCGATGATTATGTGTTTATGGATTGCACATCATTGACCGACATTCAGTTCTCGAAGATGCTTTCTTATATGGATGCTGGATGCTTTATGAACTGCACTGCTTTGAAAAGCATTGCGTTACCGAAAACTCTGTCTTATCTGTATCGTGACGTATTCCGTGGCTGTTCCGCTTTGGAAACCGTGACTTTCTTGACAACGAGTCTGAATTCACTGAATGATTACGCCTTCAGCGGCTGTACATCTCTGAAAGAAATTGTGCTCCCTGAATGTGTTCAAAGCGTATATAACAACTGTTTTGACGGTTGTACCGCATTGGAATCGGTGACGTTCCAGAGTAAGCAAAATATTTATCTGAGCTCGGATGCCTTTTTGAATTGCCCGAATCTGACGGAAATTTTTGTTACGAGCAGAGATTACAGTTTCAATGAACACAGCATCGGCTTTGCCAAGGATGCAGATTCCGATACCTATGTGTTGGCTGAAAAAGCGATAACCATTTCATGCAGTTCAAATTATTCCATTCAGGAACTCAGCAAAAATGCGAACATCCACTTCAAGCCGACAGATTTCCTGTATCATGTTGAGGATGATTCTGTTGTGATCGACAGCATTTTGCTGCCTTCAGATTTCCGCTCAGGCTCGTATCTCTATGTTGCCGCATATATTGAGGGATTACCTGTCAAAACGATCGGCAACGGCACTCCTTTGATGAAAAAACCGACTGATATCTCTTTCAGCATCACGCTCCCGTCTACGGTAACTCATGTCGGAGATTTCGCTTTTGTAAACTGCAAAGGTCTGAACAGTTTCACGACCGAATATCTGGAATCTGCGGGTATTGACTGCTTCCGCGGTACCGTATTCCAGCAGAACTATGAGGATGGAGGTTCTAACCTGTTCATTGGCAATCGGATTCTTTATCGCTGCTTTATGCAGGAAAAGGTTGTCGAACTGAGCGGCGTGAGCGAAATTGCAGCAGATGCATTCCGCAGCAATCATGTGATCGAGCAAGTCATCATCACCAATACCGATGAATGCCAGCTGACCAGTATCGGAGACGGCGCATTTATGGATTGTACTGCACTGCAATCGGTGACTTTGCCGGATCATGTTGCAATCGGCGAATATGTATTCAGCGGATGCGTTTCGATGGAGGCGTATGTTCCTGATGCAGAGGATGCGAATCCAAAAGCATAAACGAATTTCATTCAATTCTCTTCACATACCCAAAGCCGTTTGTTCCGCAAGCGGCTTTGGCGTGTGCGGATTCTGAAGGAGGAACTGAACTTGAGAAACTTCAAACAAAGTCTGCTGTGCATGACGCTCTCTGCATTCATTGCGGCGGGATGTATCGGATCGGCGGCATCTGCGGCTGATGATATGCCTGTTGAAACGGCGCATATCGATGCGGATGCGGACGGCATTTGCGATACCTGCAACACAGCACTGACTGCGTTTCTGAATTCTGACGACTATGATCTTGATGCAGACGGAACGGCGGATGCGGTCTATGAAATCGGGACAGCGGAGCAGCTGTTCTGGTTTGCAGAGCAGGTCAATGGCGGCAATACGAAAATTAATGCGGTGCTGACTGCGGACATTACGGTGCAAAAGGATGTTTTGCAAACCGTGACACAGGAGGCATCCGAAACGACACTGACGGCATGGAATCCGATCGGATTCTATGCAGATACCGATGCGGACGGTGTCAAGGAGGATTGCAGCTTTTCGGGCATCTTTGACGGCAACGGGCATAGCATCAGCGGACTATACTGCGTGCAGGAAAATTCCATTCGCGTGGGTATGTTCGGGCAGATCTCCAATGCGGAGATCCGGAATCTGGAGCTGAAAGACTGCTATATGCAAGGCAAAAACTGTGTCGGTCTGATTTGCGGTTATGCATTGGATGGTATTTGCAGCAATTGCAGCGGCACAGGCACGATTCTTGGCAACAAACAAATCGGCGGTATCTGCGGATATCAGAACGGCGGTTCTATTGAAAATTGCCATTTCAGCGGCAGCGTGGAGGGCGTACAGAATGTCGGCGGTCTGGTCGGTATTGTGATCAATGGCAGCATTTCTTCCTCGGATACGGATATTTCCGTAAAGGGTGAGGATTATGTCGGCGGTATCTGCGGCAGAGCCGTGTTTTCTGAATTTGCAGGCAGCTATTCGCTCGGTACCGTTGGCGGTATGTTTGATGTCGGCGGCATTTGCGGAGAACTCGCAGGCGGCGGAATGCGTACCAGCTATTCCGGCTGCGATGTTTCGGCAAAAGAAAACCTTGGCGGTATCTGCGGCAGCGCAACGGTCACAAAGCTGCAAAGCTGCTATTTTAACGGCGTTTCCAGAAGCTATCGTGTCTTGGAAACATTGACAGGTGAACTCAGCGGCTTTGAGTCTTCACGCGGCTGTCTGGTCGGTTTTCTGGATTCTGACGCTTCAGCGGTCAATTGCTATTATCTTGCCGGACAGTCTGTTTATGCAGGCATCGGCGGTGGCGACCCTGAATCGGATGCGGCAGCAAAAAGCACCTCGCAGTTCGCGGATGGTACCGTATGCAAGCTGTTGAACAGTACAGAGGCAGAGCAATGTTTTTTCCAGATCATCGGGGAGGATGATGCACCTGTGCTTGATCCGACACATTTTGTGCCGGAAACAACAACCACCACAACAACGACTACCACTACCACGACAACAACGACCACCACATCTACCCCTACCACAACTACCAAAGCAACAACATCGGCTGCGCCTGTTACTACAACAGTTAAGGTTTCCAACACGACTGTAGGAAAGACCACAGCGGTCAATACAACGACAACGACCACGGCAAAGACCACTGCGGTCAATACCACGACTTCGACTACAGCAAAGACCACAGCGGTCAATACCACGACTTCGACTACAGCAAAGACCACAGCGGTCAATACAACGACATCGACCACAGCAAAGACCACTGCGGTCAATATAACCACTTCGACTACAGCAAAGACTACTGCGGTCAATACTACGACTTCGACCACAGCAAAGACCACAGCGGTCAATACAACGACATCGACCACAGCAAAGACCACTGCGGTCAATACTACGACATCGACCACAGCAAAGACTACTGCGGTCAATACTACG